>JBMTAN010000024.1:0-49174 GCA_049428765.1 Roseiflexaceae bacterium | reverse complement strand
TCCGCGAGGGTGGTCGCACTGTCGGCGCTGGTGTCGTTTCGAAGATCACTGATTAGTTGATCGCTGGTGACGCCGTGTGGTCACACATGGCGTCACCATCTGTCATATCCAGTTGGCCATGATTGCATGATGATGACCCTGGAGAGAGCGATACATTATGACTACTGCGAACAACAACACCCCCAACAAATTCGTTGAGTGGCTTAAGAACAGCGCGGCTGGTACTTTTGTGAAAGAAACACAAAGTGAACTTCGCAAAGTGACATGGCCAACCCGCGAAGAGGCAATCCGTTTGACCGTGGTCGTGCTGGTAATTTCTGCCGCCGCCTCTGTCGTGCTGTTTGCAGCCGATGCGCTTTTCTCATGGGGTCTGTTGCAACTACAATCATTATTTGCCCAGTAAACGACGCTGAACGAAGAGAGCGAGGTACCAGTGTCAGAAGCGAACAGTACTTCTTCGGCAGCGAATGCCCCGTCATCAGAGAACATGCGGTGGTACGTCATCCAGACCTATGCTGGCTATGAGAACAAAGTCATGCGCAATCTATTGAACCGGATTGCCCAGCGTGAAATGCAACACCTCATCAGCGATGTCGTCGTACCAACTGAAGAAGAGATTGAGATTAAGAACGGTCAGCGTCGCACGGTTCAGCGCAAAGTCTATCCAGGCTATGTGCTGATTCATATGATTCTGAACGAAGATACGTGGTACCTGGTGCGTAATACGCCCGGTGTATCGACGTTTGTGGGTAACGGCAATAAGCCGACGCCCCTCGAGGATCAAGAAGTACGGGCTATCCTCCGCCAGATGGAGACGGTCGAACCCAAGGTGCGGGTCACTTACCAGGTTGGTCAAACCGTCAAAATCATCGATGGACCATTCACTGATTTCGAAGGTGTGGTGGACTCAATCGATCAAGAGCGTGGGCGTGTTCGTGTGTTGGTTTCATTTTTTGGTCGTGAAACCCGAGTCGATCTCGACTTCTTGCAGGTGACCAAAGGTGTCGAATAAGGAGCACTTCTGTGGCTAAGAAAGTATCAGGCGTCATCAAACTTCAGTTGCCAGCAGGCAAGGCAACTCCAGCTCCCCCAGTCGGTCCGGCGTTGGGTAGCTATGGTATCAACATCATGGCCTTCGTGAAGGAATACAACGAGAAGACCGCTGCCCAAGCCGGTAGCACTATCCCTGTAGAAATCACCGTCTACAGCGATCGCTCGTTTACCTTCATCCTCAAAACCCCACCCGCATCAGACTTGTTGCGCAAGGCAGCCCGCGTCGAAAAAGGCTCAGGCACGCCAAACAAGGGAGCGATTGGCTCAATCACCCGTGCCCAGCTCCGCCAATTGGCCGAGCAGAAGATGTCAGACCTCAACGCCACCTCAGTCGAGGCCGCTGAGAACACCATCGCCGGTACTGCTCGTAGCATGGGCATCGCAATCAAGGATTAACGTTTTCATTACTATAGTCGTGGGAGGGGTCGCCCCGTTTGTACCACGTGGAGGATTACATGGCTAAGAAACACGGTAAGAAGTATCTCGAAGCGCTGAAGAAAGTCGACCAGAACGCAATCTATGCTCCTGCCGACGCCATCCGCTTGGTTAAAGAGACGTCGTTCACCAAGTTCGACGCCTCAGTCGAGGTTCACCTGCGCCTCGGCATTGACCCGCGCCAAGCTGACCAAAATATCCGTTCAACCGTCGCACTGCCCCACGGTACTGGTAAGACAGTCCGCGTGTTGGTGTTCGCACAAGGTGATGCCGCACAGGCTGCCCGCGACGCCGGTGCAGATTTCGTCGGCGCCGATGAGTTGATTACCCAAATCGACCGTGAAAACTTCTTCGACTTTGATATTGCAATCGCAACCACCGATATGATGGCCAAGGTCGGTCGTGTCGCCCGAAAGCTCGGACCTCGCGGCTTGATGCCAAACCCCAAGAGTGGTACCGTCGTCGCTGGCGATGATATTGCCCGCACCATCAAAGAAGTGCGCGGTGGGCGCGTTGAGTTTCGTAATGACAAAACAGCTATCTTGCACGTCGCCGTCGGCAAGGTGAGCTTCACCGAACAACAAATCAGCGAGAACATCGCTGCCTTGATGGAGTCAGTGAAGTCAATCAAGCCAACTTCGATCAAGGGATCGTTCGTTCGCTCTGTTACCTTCACCAGCACCATGGGCCCCGGCATCGCCGTTGACCCAACCGCTGCCCAGAACATGTAGTTCACCGTACTGCAGGGCGTCATTTGTATGATGCCCTGCAGTTTGGTATACTACACTCAAACGGAACTGAATACATGCCAGAGACAGTCGGTGCCCTTGCGGCCTAATGCGATGCACACGCATCCACCGACCGAGGTTAGCCCACTATACATGCCTTGTGTACGGGTTGCCGCGTCTCATGTGCGGTAACCCGTTTTGATGTACATCAAATCTACACAAGGAAGGGGGTGAAAACATGCCAACACAACGCAAGATTGATTCAGTCGCCGAACTGACCGAAAAAATGTCACGAATGCAATCCGTCATCGTAGCCGATTACCGCGGCATCACGGTGGAGGAGATTACCAAGGTTCGTAACAAGATTCGTCCCCTCGGTGGCGAGTTCATTATCGCCAAAAACACCCTGACTCTGATTGCAGCCAAAGCCACCGGTTATGCCGCAATTGAGCCGGCGTTGTATGGTCCAACCGCACTCTGTTTCGCATATGATGATGCCGCAGCCGTCGCAAAGGCCATCAAGGAAATCAATGCCGAAATCAAGAAGCTCAGCTTCCGCGGCGCAATGCTCGGTGATACGTATATCGGTGGTGATAAAGCCCTCGATATCGTCGCTAGCGTACCAACACGTCAAGAGGTTCTCGCACAAATTGTGGGAACCATCGACGCACCTGTCTCAGGGATCGTCGGCGTCCTCAACAGTGCCGCTACCGGTGTTGTTTATGCCGTCCAAGGTCGTATCGACAAATTGGGTGGCGACGACAAAGCCGCCTAGTCCTCATTTGTATTATTTATTTGTGTCATAGTTACACATCACTAAGGAGTTTGCTGTGAGCAAGATTGCAAGCATTATCGAGAGCATTGAGGCCCTTAACGTCCTCGAGTTGGTTGAGTTGAAGAAGACCATGGAAGACAAGTGGGGCGTAACTGCCGCCGCTCCAGTAATGATGGGCGCCATGATGCCAGCCGCCGGTGGCGCTGCTGCAGCACCAGCCGCTGAGGAGAAGAGCGAGTTCGACGTCATCCTTAAGGATGCCGGTGCTAACAAGATCAACGTCATTAAGGTCGTCCGCGAAATCACCAGCCTCGGACTCAAGGAAGCCAAGGATATGGTCGATGCTGCTCCAAAGGCAGTTAAAGAAGGCGTCAGCAAGGAAGAAGCCGAGCAGATCAAAGCCAAGTTGGTCGAGGCCGGCGCCACCGCCGACGTTCAATAACTCCTATTGCCCTGGGGTGCGGGTGTTCGCAAGCTAACACCAGCACTTTTTTGTGGATACGAGCAATGCACACAGACTAAAACCCCGTCAATCCTTTATGGGTCAATGCTATACCGGTCATCTCCACCAAACTCATCGCTGTGGCTAATTAGGCGAAACGGTGATATACTCCAACTTGCTAATCCTAATCTTGATTAAGCACGAGTACATCTATTTGTGCTCGATCCCATGCTGATTCAATGAATATGCGCATACTAACCGACACACCATTCCTCGCACTCCGCGGCGATATCATACTAGATCCGGTAATTGTGGCTCACCATTCACTCAACGCATTGTGCCGAATGCCTGCCACACACCAATCGGACATCATCCAACTCCTCAGCGATGTGCCTGACAATACGCTCCACCTACGCCTGACCACCTGCCTCACAATTACCCAAGCCGCCCTAGTCGTTTTGTCGCCATCCACTACTACCATACGCACAACCACCTGTAGTGATGGTATGGTGTATACCCTGCCAACTCGTACCCCTTCGTTTGCCCATATCGCCCGCACACGGTCATTGCCACCGCATGAGTATGCACGCCGCATTCAATTGCTGACGCATCCTCAGCTCAATATCTGTATTGCCCTAGCCCAAACCTACGGCTCTATCAACCGTGCTCTCGTTGCCGAACAGCTCCGTATCACTACAACTGCTGCTACCTCATTACTCAAAAACTTGACGCCGCTGTTTTATCCAACTGATGCCAGTGCTAAACATTTTGTGTATGATGCAATCGCCCATCGGGCCATAATATGCTATCCCACCGAAGCCACATCCGCTGATGCACTTATCGATCCGCGCCACCATCTCCCTGAGGTCGTCCGTCGATATAGCAATCACCTCGGCAAAATCAACCAACTCCCCGTGAAACTCAGCGACCGCATCATCGTGCTCCGCTACCTCGCCCAGCAACTCCCTGATGCACCAATCACAGAACCCCAAATCAACGCAGCAATATTGACTCATGTCGCATTTGTGGACTATGCCACAGCTCGGCGCGATATGGTCGATTTGGGCTTTGTAACACGCACTGCAAATGGTAGTCTGTATCAACGCATTGACGATACTTCAAATTAATTTGAGATATTAAAATACATCTGAAATAATTATGAGTGACTTTTGCCATGACACCGGTTTCGGTATGCTGTGGTGTTATGACACCATTGCAACAGGCGTCACGATATCAGACTCAATGAGATTCCCAGCCCGAAGCTTTTACGATAATATTATGCACGCTCACGACCATATTTATAGCAAGATCGATTTTTGGAGAAGAACAACACATCCCACGCAGCGTACACGCCACAGTACCTACCATCACACTCTTAGCCCGAATGCTTTTACGAAAAAATACGTAACACTTGATGAATCGATACCGGCATGGTGTCATATGGCCAACGCAATACATCACACCATACGGCACACTACCAGCCAGATCGAAAGCATGCATATCGCACAACGTTACTCCGTGCGATGCCAAGTTCGTTGCCACTCAACCGCCATCGCAATCCCTTTGGCAAGGTCAATGCGTGGTGTGTAGTCGAGTAACTCTTGGGCACGGCGCAGATCGGCGATATAGTAGGTGACCTCACCGACCCGTTTGCTTTCTTCGATGCGGATGTCGGGATTGGTAATCCCCAATGATTGTGCGACGAGCTCAGCCATTGTCACAAGCGTATTGCCTTGGCCATAGGCGAGGTTAATAGTAGCATTATTAATTGTCTGCGTATAAAGGGCATCAATCCCGCGCATAATGCCAGCGACACAATCATCCACATGCGTAAAATCGAGAGTTTTGTCACGACCAAACACTGTGACGGGTCGACCAGCAGCGAGTTCGCGGATAAACAACGGGATTACGCGTTCCATACGCTCAATATCGTTGTCGTAACGACCATAGACATTCGAAAAGCGAAAGACGACATAGCGCAAATCGTAACAACGGGCATACGAGTAGACAAGCGATTCGCCGGCGATTTTGCTCGCCGAGTAAGGGCTCTCAGTATAAGCAAAATCCGCTGTTTGTTCATCGGTCAAGTAGCGTTGAATATCACCATAGACCTCCCGTGACGAGGCAAAAATAATCGGCACACGTTGATGACGACAATACTCAAGCACATTGAACAGCGTATTGATATTCTCGAGTGCACGGTGTGGATGTGTAACAAGTTCGTGCACTTTGGCATTAGCAGCTAAATGTACAACCATGTCACAGGCAGGATACGGCGCACCACCAATTCCACCGGCAAAGTCATTATATGGCACTGCCAAATCTTGCAACAGGGTAGGAATAGCCGATGTCCATGTATTTGGCCGTCGATCAACGCCAAACACCTCATGACCGACGGCTTGGAGTTGCAATGCCAAATTAGTGCCGATTTGGCCACTCGAACCAGTAATCAAAATACGCATCTATTGCTCTCATTCACCAAGCGTGCTAGGATACGACTATAAAGAATCTTGTTTATCCTTCGCAGTCAGGCTTCATGTGCCACGTCTTGCCGTCATTTTATATGCCGAACGACATCAACCGCGCGGTGGATATGCAGCCATGTTCCGCTGTGTGGCACGACTCCGTGCGCAGCACCCAGAGCTAGCGTGGTATGGCGCATTCGGCGATGAACAGCCAACTATAGCGTATGTCGTGCGCGATGCACAACGCTACAGCACCGCGCACCCACTCGTCATTCCTTGGACACTCACCGCACGGCCACACCTCGATGCGTCCATCGCATCAGCGGTGACAATGACGCAGGCTTTAGGTGCGCATACATTGATTCATGATATTTTTGTGCAACGTGCCAATGAATCACACTATTTACGCAGTCCAGCCGACTATCATGGGCACACTGCACAGACGATTTTTGTCGGAGACGCCAACACCACCGCCATTACTATGACGTATCACCATCTTAATGATATTGTCGCACATGCAGCCACACATACCGGCGATGTGATTCTCCAACCCTTGGCGCTGAGTCAAAACGACCCGCTCGTGCACGCAATTACACAGCAAACCGCTCGCGGAATGCCGCTTGAGCGGTTTGGCATGGGACGCGCCGTCGAATACGATCGGCGATTATTAAAGATTATTAACGATATCGTGCACCAGCATCGTTAAATATGACTGACCCATGTAATCCCGTTGCGAAAAATCGCCAATCCATCACCCTCGGTACGATCCTCACGCGTCCAGCGCGGGTGCTGCCACGGCACAACAGCATTCTCAGGATGCGGCATCATCCCCAAAATACGCCCACTCGCATCACAGACACCGGCAATTCCTAACGCTGAACCATTCGGGTTGGCCGGATAACTCGTAGTCGGTTGATTATGCTCATCAACATAGCAGAATGCGACCTGACCAGCCGCCTGGAGGGCAATGAGTTCGTCGGCAGTCTGCATCACAAACCGTCCCTCACCATGAGCCACGGGGACTTCGATGGGGTGACTGATATCTTGGGTGAAGACACAGTGGCTTTGTGTTTGAGCTTGTAGTCGGACCCAACGACATTCAAAACGCCCTGATGCATTATGGGTGAGGGACGCACTGCGCTGACCGAGCGAGGCCCCAGGTAACAGACCTGATTTGACCAGAACTTGGAATCCATTACAAATACCGAGTACCGAACGACCATCCTCAACAAACCGACGTACGGAGTCACCAAGGCGGTGCACCAAATCAGTGGCAAGCATGGCTCCTGCTCCCAGGTGATCGCCATACGAAAATCCGCCGGGGACGATTAGCATGGCGTAGTCTTGGAGTGACACCGTACCCTCAACAATGCGCCCAATGTGCACAAGATCAGGTTTACCTCCGGCCATTGTCACTGCATGCGCTGCATCCTCATCACGATTAATTCCGGCCGCTCGCAAAATAAGCACACGAGGTTGCATAGTCATTACTCCCAACGGAATTCTATCTCGACTTCACCGATGCGAATACGATCACCTGGGCGCAAGCGTTGTGGTTGATGCGCCGGCACTGCTTGACCATTCAGTGATGTACCATTCATCGACCCTAAGTCTTCGAGCAGATGTTCACCATCGTGCTCAACAATAATTGCATGACTGCGCGAGGCAACCCCACGATCATAATCAGCCAAATCAATCTCGGGGTATAAGCGTTGGGCTGGATCGCGCCGCCCAATTCGGGCCGGAAACTTGTTGAGGCGCACGCGATGCGACCCGCGTGGCGATGCCACAATGACCAAAACAGAGCGCGCCTTGACCTCGCCGAGTGGCATACCACAACTAATACAAAAGCGTGAATCACCACGATTCATGTGACGACAATTAGCACACGCAATCACACCATCAGTATGTCCAGAAGGGATTACTGCCGGCGGTGTAACACCAATTGTTGGATCAACATACGGCTCACCTAAGCAGGCAATCAATGCGTCCGCCATCGCCTCAGCAGTCTTAAATCGTTTGTCAGGATCGTGCTCCATCGCCTTGATAATAACCGCCTCAAGCTCAGGGGATACGGTTGCGTTTAGCCGTCGCACTGAACCTGCTGCCGGCTGATGCAACGGCACGGGTGTCATATTGGTCAATAAATGAAGGAGTGTGGCGCCTAATCCATAGACATCAGAGCGTGCATCAGTTTGACCTTTGCCGTATTGCTCAGGCGGTGCGTATCCGGCGGACCCCATCGCGACCGTATCTTTGACTTGGCTCCGTTTGTAGGTCCGCGCCACCCCAAAATCAATAAGTTTAATGAGTCGGTCTGAGCGCAACATGATATTTGATGGCTTAATATCGCGATAAATAATCGGCGGCGTACGCGTATGGAGATAGTGCAACACACGGGCCACTTGGATACATACACTACTTACATGTGGAGCAGCGAGCGGGGCATTGGCAACTCGAATTCGCTCGTCAAGGGTTTGGCCAGTCACAAACTCCATGATGATACACGGTCGACCATCAAAGGTGAATATCTCGGACACCGCTGGCAAATTAGGGTGTGAAAGTGCACTTAGGAGCTCGGCCTCTTGCAAAAAGAAGCGACGCTGATCAGCGTCATCTACAGGGCGCATATCCTCGGTGGGACGCATCTCCTTGAGCGCCCAAATCGTATGATCGACTTGTCGCATAACGCGATACACCGCCCCCATACCTCCACGGCCTACCAACGACAAAACGCGATAGTCAGAATATGTACCGGTAATTATACTGTCGGGTACTAAAAATGCGCTCATATCACTCATCAACTGAGGTAAATTATTCTCACTTCATTCTATCATTATTTCGTTCGCACTCTCATCCAAATCTCAGCAAATGTGGCGTACACTCACTGCGTCAGACGATACGCATTCATCTGATAATTCATAGTAATTACAAGGAGGTTCCACATGTGGCGACGACTTTTGGCTGGAGCAATAGTAATATTTGGCGTCATTCAACTCATTCCAGTCAACCGGACAAATCCTCCCGTCGTCGACAACGTCGTATTTGCCGACCCTGCAGCTGAGCGGATTGCCCAAATTGCCTGTTATGACTGTCATTCAAATAACAACACCTGGCCATGGTATAGCTACGTTGCTCCCGTTTCATGGGTGGTTATTAATCATGTGAATGAAGGACGCAGTAAGCTCAACTTCTCGGATGTTGCTGGAATGATGGTCAACGAAGAGCCCGAAGAGCGAGGCGAAATAGCCCAAGAGGCTATCGAAACGATTCAAGAAGGAGAGATGCCACCGGCATACTACCTGTTGACACATCCACAGGCAAAATTATCAGCAACAGACAAAGCAATCTTAATTGCCGGACTGCAACAAGCACTCGGTCAACGCTAAGGAATCCCCCTAGGATGAGATACTCATCCTAGGGGTACTGGGTTTTATGCGATTTTCAAAAAAGTGCCAAATTCGATTTGCAATCGTGATTTCTGCGTGGTATATTAGATTCAACGGCATGCGGGAGTGGCTCAGTTGGTAGAGCGAAACCTTGCCAAGGTTTAGGTCGCGAGTTCGAATCTCGTCTCCCGCTCCATTCCGTACTTCAACCGGGCATCGATGCATCGATGCCCGGTTCTTTATTTGTGTGGCATTTGCCGACAAGGAGTTGCACATGGACATCGGTATTATTGGTCTTGGACGCATGGGTGCTGGCATGGCACGGCGCTGGTTGCGTCATGGACATCGGGTTGTTGTCAACAATCGCAGCCACGGTCCTATCCAAGAACTCGAGAAGGACGGAGCCATTGGTGCGTATGACCTGCCCGCATTGGTTGCTGCATTGCCGACACCACGCGCCATCTGGGTCATGTTACCGGCTGGTGAGACGACCGAGCAGATGATCAACAGCCTCGTACCGCTTTTGAGCCCCGGCGATACCATCATCGATAGCGGCAATTCAAACTTCAACGATGATATTCGTCGTGCTCCAGTCCTCAAGGCGCACGGTATCAACTACATCGACCAAGGTACATCGGGCGGCATTTGGGGCCTTGAGAAGGGTTTTTGTTTGATGGTCGGTGGCGAGACCGATGTGGTCAAGCGCCTTGAGCAAGCGTTTGTTGACTTGGCGCCAGTTGATGGGTACTTGCACTGTGGTCCAGTGGGCAGCGGTCACTTTGTCAAAATGGTTCATAACGGCGTCGAGTACGGTATGATGCAAGCATATGCCGAGGGCTTCGAGATTATGCAAGCCCGCAAAGACTTCAATCTCGATATGCACGCTATCTCAAAGGTCTGGAACAACGGGAGCGTGGTGCGGTCATGGTTGCTCGAACTCGCTGAAGATGCCTTTAAGCAAGATCCTGAGCTCAGTCAGCTCAAGGGCTATGTCGAAGACAGCGGTGAGGGTCGTTGGACGATTCAAGCTGCCATCGATCTTGATGTGCCAGCACCGGTCATCACGTTGTCGTTGTTCGAGCGGTTTCACTCACGCCGACCACACTCGTATGCAGCCAAAGTATTGGCCGCATTGCGCAAAGGCTTCGGCGGTCATGCAGTTAAGAAGGCAGAATAACCCGATCACCAACACCTCGCACCCCCGTGTCATATCGGCGCGGGGGTGTTGCTATACACCGCATGCTTTTGATGGGATAATAACATCAACATAGTATGTTAAATGATACGAACGAGGAAACATATGTTATATGCAGCTCCGCATCAACGCCCAGTTCGCTTGAGTCCTTCACTGTTGGCGGCAAATTTCGCCACGATGGGGCATGATGCCGCAGCTGCATTAGCACATGGCGGTGATCGGCTCCATATCGATGTGATGGATGGACGATTTGTGCCCAATATCACCATGGGGATACCGATGGTCAGTGCACTCCGATCACATTTAGGGGCGGACGCTTTTCTCGATTGCCATTTGATGATTGTCGAGCCAGAGCGTTATGTTGAAAGCTTCGCCCGGGCCGGTGCCAATCAAATCAGCGTGCACGTCGAGGCTTCGCCCCACCTACATCGGACAATCCAGCTCATCAAAGCCACTGGCACCTATGTCGGCGTAGCAATTAACCCTGCCACACCATTAAGTAGCATCTACGAAATCATTGACCAAATCGACACTGTGTTGCTGATGACCGTCAATCCCGGATTTGGGGGCCAGAAGTACATCGCTCAATCCACCAAAAAAATCGCCGAGGTGCGAGCATTCATTAATCAACACAACCTATCTGCTCAGATTCAAGTCGATGGCGGGATTGCCCTTGACACCTTAGCCACCGTCGTACAGGCAGGTGTTGACGATGTCGTCGTCGGTAGTGCATTCTTTCGGGCCGATGGCAATTTGACCGCATCGTATCAGGCGTTACAAATGCAGCTTGGGTAGCCACCAATTAATATTCACATACGTAGCCGCGACAGTGCTACGGCTCTACGTATGTATGGATGGCGGCTCAACATGATACAATACCAACATATTTTTGCAGAGAGATGGGAGCGTCATTCAATGGCCAAAGATGGCATTACCGCCCGTTCCAAGGATTATTCACAGTGGTACCTTGACATCGTTCGCGAGGCTGATTTGGCAGATTATGCCGAGGTTGTGCGCGGATGTATTGTGTTCAAGCCCACTGGATATGCAATTTGGGAGGGCATACAGTCGGGGCTTGATACCCGAATCAAAGAGACAGGGCACGTCAATGCATACTTCCCCCTGCTCATCCCCAAAAGCTTTTTGATGAAAGAAGCCGAACATGTCGAGGGCTTTGCACCCGAGGTAGCAGAGGTCACGCATGCGAGTGGCGAAGAGCTAGCCGAACCATATGTGATTCGACCCACCTCAGAGACCATCATCGGCTACTTTTATGCAAAGTGGGTACGCTCATACCGCGATTTACCGATTTTGGTGAATCAATGGGCAAACGTAATGCGTTGGGAGATGCGTACGCGCCCGTTTTTGCGCACAGCTGAGTTCCTCTGGCAAGAGGGGCACACAGTGCATGCCACCGAACAAGAGGCCGAGGAAGAGACCTTGATGATTCTCAACGACGTCTATGCAGACTTTGTTGAGAAAGAGATGGCACTACCTGTCTTGCGCGGGCTCAAGACCGACAGCGAGAAGTTCCCCGGCGCCCTCCGTACCTACTGTATCGAGGCCATGATGCAAGATGGTCGCGCCTTGCAAGCTGGTACGTCGCACAACTTGGGACAAAACTTCGCCAAGGCGTTTGAGATCCAATTCACCGACCAGAACAACACCATCCAGACAGCATGGACGAGCAGTTGGGGCGTCAGCACGCGCTTAATCGGTGCCTTGATTATGGCGCATAGCGACGACGATGGCTTGGTGATTCCACCACGCCTCGCACCCATCCAAACAGTAGTTGTGCCAATTTATAAGAACGACGCCGAAAAAGCCGCCGTCATGGATGCCGTGGCTCGGATTACTGCCGATTGGAAGGGTAAGATTCGCTTCAAAATCGATACCCGCGATCACCTATCACCAGGCTTTAAGTTCAACGAGTGGGAAGTCAAAGGTGTACCAGTGCGCATCGAGGTTGGCCCTAAGGACGTCGAGAAGGGTTCAGTCGCCATGGCCCGCCGTGATATCCCCGGTCGTGAGGGCAAGAGTTTTGTACCACAAGATGGCTTGACCGAGCGCATTACAGCATTGCTTGAGGAGATTCAAGTAGCCTTGTACCAGCGCGCTGTGGCGTTCAAAGAGTCACATACCCGCACCGTATCAACTTATGCTGAACTCAAAGAAGCGATTGAAACCGGATTTGCCTATTGTTGGTGGGCCGGCGACAGTGACGATGAGAAGCGCATCAAAGAAGAGACACGCGCCACCATCCGCTGCATTCCACTCGACCAACCTGGTGGCACCGGCACGTGTGTCTACACAGGCAAGCCGGCGACTAAAATGGTCTTCTTTGCCCGTTCATACTAATACTCATTTACAGACGGGGGCACCTCTGTGCCCCCAAAAAGGAAAAACAATATGCCCACCATCCGTAGTCTCGAGGGCCAGTTCCATGCCCAGATCTCGGTGTTGTGGCAGCCCCTCAATGACGAGCCTGCTGTTGCCTATCACGCCGATCGCCCCGTCAAAACCGCCAGTATTATTAAACTCCCAATCTTGATTCATGCTGCACTCTTGGTCGAATCAGGCCAACTGAGTTGGGAACAACGCCTGCCACTGACTGGCACACGAAGCCCCGGCATGGGAATTCTCAAGGTACTCGATGACGGTTTGGAGCCGACATTGCGTGATGTTGCTGTCCTAATGACAATAATATCTGACAATACCGCCACAAATATGTTGATTGATTTGCTCGGAATCGACCAAATCAATCAGCGCATCCAAGCGCTTGGCATGACCAATACACGGCTGAATCGCAAGGTGTTTGCGCCGAACACGGCGGAGTGTTTGCCGTGGGGGTTGGGCGTCACGACGGCGCGCGATGTCGTGCATGTGTTGACAGCGATTGCCAACGGGCAGATAGGTACCACCGAGACGAGCCGTTTTTTGCACGATACACTCGCAAAACAACAAGATCGCGTCGGGTTCCCACGTGGCGTACCAGAAGGCTGGAGTTATGCCGGAAAAACCGGGTCAGACGATGATTTGCGCAACGATTGTGCGATTTTGACCAGCCCAGATGGCCGGCAGTATGTGTGTGCTTGTTTTGTGCAGGAGCTGGCAGAGCAGGCAAGCACCGTAGATCACCCCGGATTACAGGCACTCGGGCAGGTCGTGCAGATTATGGTCTCATGACCGGACCCGGGCAAATAGTACCGTTTCCCATGATAGAAAAGCGATTACGCTGTCCACGTAGAATTCGTATTCAGATACCACTTCGTGTAGATGCTGTGGTATTTGCCAACAGTCGCTGTTTTGGAGTAAAGACACATGGCGATTTTTGGCCGATAAATTGTGATTAGATGGCGTGCACCTTCAAGTGCCACCAATTCAGACTCTTCGATATCAAGTTTGATGTAATAAGTTTTTTCGAGTTGTTGGTTAGCCACAAAATCATCTAGGCGAGGAAAACAACGTGGCATCAGAGCCAATAGCACAAAGATTATATTGATTTTGTGCTACGATGCCACGCATAAAGCTACCATCACCAGGTGATGGTAAATTGGTAACCGAAACTTTCTTGCTTTTAGAATCCGTCCAACGATAACTTGCACCACCATCTTTTGTGAGCATATAGATTACTTCGCATTGATACGAAATCATGATTACTCATGAGATACCAATCAAAATGCGCTTGAAGATTACAGCCTGTGCGGGTCCAAGTGCCAGAGTGGCGAAAGAATCGTTGATGCTATGTGTAGATATTGCGACATACACTATAGTTCGTCAAAGGCATTCGAAGACTAAATACCCCGGTACTCACGCCATGTAGTCCCCATTTGTATGCGGAATTCTTATCACGCGCATCAACTTACCTTGCTATATATATCACTGAACTTGTGTTAATTGCACATCTATGATTCATCTCATGTGACATATGTACTTAATTGATTTTATAATGAATATATAAGTAAATAGCATATTGTAGGTTCCATATGCGTCAAATGCCAAATTTACAAACAACCAGTATTACTATACGTTCATTCTGCGATAATGACCATACTGCAGTCATGCAAATCATGAATATGCACAAATCAGATGCTCATTCTTGGCTGGCATGGAACATCGCCAACGAGCGACAGCTCGCTACGCTCAATCAACCACCATACGGCGAACGGGCAATTGTCCACAACGCAACAGGCACTGTAGTGGGAGCCATTGGCTTTGTTCCGTGCATTGATCAGTTTGGCAAAGTGGGCATTGGTAGTAATGATGATGGTATGAGTCATGCCGAGGTAGGTATGTTTTGGCATGTACTCGACGAATGGCGCAACCAGGGTATTGCCACAGCTGCAGCCACCCTCCTGCGTGACTACGCCTGCAATCAACTTGGGCTCCGGCGCATCATTGCCACTACCGAGTATGACAATCATGCATCACAGGCAGTTATGCGCCATATCGGCATGGAGTTACGGAGCAATCCAACTGAGACACCACCATGGTTACAGATTGTGGGTGTATATGAACCAGCACGCGTCATTGAGTATTTCGCCGATGGAACATTTCTGCGGTCAATCAAGCTCGATGATTTGCCCGAGATGTTGGTATTATGGCGCGCAGCCGCACTACAGATAAGCCCGACCGACAGCGAACAAGGGCTACGCCGGCACTTGGCACTATCAGGTAACTTAGCATGGGTTTTGTGTGATAGTGCTGGGCAGATTATCGGCACATTGCTCGGGAGTGACGATGGTCGCCGTGGCTGGATTAACCACCTCGCTATTCACCCTGATGCCCAAGGTCATGGCTACGGACAACGCCTCATTACGGCGGTCACTACCAGACTCAAGTCTCAAGGATGTGAAAAGGTCAATTTGCTCGTACGGCAGACCAATCAGCACGTAGTGCCGTTTTATGAAAAAATCGGATTTGCAGTTGATGCCAATATTTTTATGTCAAAATGGTTGAATGGCGATGCGTAATGTGTCACTTTTGATCATACTTGTACTGGTGCTGCTCACAGGATGTGCATCCCAACCTACCACGCAACAAACGTTCATCCTTACAGATGCTCAGCCGTTACAGCGTGTCACGTTCCAGATGACGCTCTCCAATGCGCATGATCAGAATGGCACGCGACGTGATGGCACATTGTCGGTAACATCGATGAACGATGGTCAGCGACACATGTTACACATGACAGCAACTGATACAGTTGCACCTGTCTGGTTAAAAAGTGTTGATGATAACGCCGTCTTTGTCACCGAGAATCAAGAACGACGTATCATTGCAGGAGAATGCACTCGTGATGCAAGTGGATTCCCACCGGTATCAATGCGCGATATCCTCGGACCATTACAAGGGTTTGCACCTCAGAATGACACGTGGCAGAGTACGCAAGGTGGTCCAGCCTGGAGCGCGTTTACGGCACAGGCCGTAACCGACTCACAAGTGGCACTAACCAGTATGACAGGACAAGGGCAGGGCAAAGTATTATTACCTGGTGGTGATGTCATCACCGCAGATATCACATGGATATATCTCACTGAATCATATCCTGTCACAATTGCAGTGCCATCAGTGCGGTGTGAATCACAAGGATTCGACGGTATATCGTTCCCCTCTGAATTTGGTGTATCATCATCAATGGGCGGTGCATTACTATTTACTGTTGTAGGAACGCTCCCATCGATTCGCGATACGTTGATATCACACTGGCAAAACAGCGGATTTGCACCAATCATCAGTGATGAGAATCAACAGTCAGTAATTATTGAAATCGTCACGGATTCGCAACAGATACGTGCGTTTTTGGTGCAGAAATCAAATCAAACTATCGATATTACTATTATTCGCATTGAACCATAAGTGATGATTGCATGTACATGCAAATGTTCGCTATAGTATAGAGAGACATTATCCCTAGTTTTTCCACATTTTTAAAGGAACATCATATGGCAAAACGCATATTTACGATTGGCAAATGGTTGCTTGGATTCATTATCGGAGCTATTGTCGTGTTGGTTGCGTCAGTTATTATCGACCGAGGACTCGGTGCGAATCGGCTTGACGCGCTCACGAACACGGTGATTACCAACGGCAACGAACCAGCAGTCCGTGCGTATGTAGCACGTCCGAGTGGCGAAGGCCCGTTTCCTGTTGTCATCATGATTCACGAGTGGTGGGGACTCAAATCGGAGATTGTCGGTAAAGCTGATGCACTTGCGCAGGATGGCTACATTGTGGTGGCACCGGATGTGTTTCGTGGCAATACTACGGCGTGGATTCCAAGTGCGATTTGGCAAGTAGTGAGTACGCCAACAGACCAAGTGGATGGAGATCTTGATGCCGTGATGCGCTGGATCCAGACGCAACCCAATGCAGATGCACAACGCATAGCAATCATGGGATTTTGTTTTGGTGGGGGTACATCGATTCGCTATGGTGTCAATACTGCAGATATCAAAGCCACAGTCGTATTCTATGGGTCGGTTATCCAGGATCCAGCCTTACTGAAAAATCTCAACGGTCCAGTCTTGGGGATTTTTGGTGGTGCTGATACGATGATACCAATCAGTGAAGTTCAAGGATTCGAAGAGGGGTTAAAAGCTGCGGGTATCCCGCACGAAATCACGGTATACGAAGGCGAGCCACACGCATTTGTGACCAGCGTCGAGGCGATTGCACAAGGGGGCAATCAACTCAAGGCATGGAACCAACTGCGCCAGTTTTTGCGCCAGAGCTTATCTGGCCAAGGGTATACACGACCAACCTATGTCAATTATGTGCAACCATTTGCGGTGGCGGATTCATCATGGAATGGGGAGCGGTTGCTGCATCAATTTGTCTGTGATTTGACCATCAACTAGCACGCACAAATGTGGATGCTATCATATGGTACTCTAGAGCAGGTGTTACCCACAGTACGTCACGGTGCAACAAATATGTGAACCGTGGCGTCTACCCTCATGTCATACAGAAAGGATAAAACATGGACGCATTCGTCTTTTTGTGTCTCATGCTGTTGGTGTTTCTGGCGGGCGCCGTGGTATTCACTGGCATCAAGATTGTCCCGCAGGGAAACGAATGGACAGTTGAACGATTCGGCCGGTTCCGTATAGTTGTCAAGCCGGGGTTGAACTTCATTATCCCGTTTGTCGATCGTGTTGGCCGACGTATCAATGTCCAAGAGCAGGTACTTGATATTCCATCGCAGGTCGTAATTACACGTGACAACGCCACAGTACGCGTTGATGGTGTTTTGTTCTACCAAGTCTACGATTCAAGCTTGGCAGCCTATCAAGTCTTTAATTTGCAGGCATCAATTATCAACTTGGCACTGACCAATCTTCGTACTGCACTGGGTAGCATGGAACTTGACGAAGTATTATCCAAGCGCGATGAGATTAACAGTCGCTTGCTGTCAGCCCTCGACCAAGCAACTCAGACCTGGGGCACCAAGGTCACCCGTGTTGAAATCAAAGACGTATTACCTCCCGATGACATTACGCGCGCCATGGCATTGCAATTGACGGCAGACCGTGAGAAGCGAGCCAAGATTCTTGAGGCAGAGGGTGTACGTCAATCAGAGATTTTGCGCGCCGAGGGTATGAAGCAATCAGCCATCCTTGAGGCCGAAGGAAAGTTAGCTGCAGCTCGACTTGAGGCCGAGGCACGTGAGCGGTTAGCTGGTGCTGAAGCTGAATCAACACGGTTGCTGGTTGATCAGGTCGGCCAACCAGATGCAGCATTACAGTACTTTGTCGCACAACGCTATGTTGACGCGTTACAAAAGATGGGTGAGTCACCAGCTGCACGCTTGGTTGTAGTACCTACCGAGATTAGTAATTTGAGTGGTGCACTGGGTGCACTGACTGAGATTATGAAGCAAACTGACGGAAAGAAGTAACCCATGAACAACGGATTCGTGTGGGCCACAATCGGTCTCATCCTACTGACGGTTGAACCATTTGTACCCGGCGTCTATGCGTTGTGGATTGGAATTGCAGCACTGGTTACTGCCGGGTTTGCCTTTGTGTTCCCTAGCATGGGAGTTTGGTTATTCTTGGTTTTTGCGTTCGCAACCGTTGTATCCGCTGTTGGTGGGTCACGGTTATATGCGCGCATGAGCAAAGAAAACACTGATCTGAATCAAATGCAACAGCAACTCATCGGCAAATCGGGCATCTGCATTGCTCATAGTGACGGCGCGCACATCAGGATCCGCATAGATGGCGTTGAATGGGCAGCCCTCGCTGACGGCGAAATAGCCGTTGATGATCCAGTGGTTGTATTGCAATTCCACGATGCAAGACCGGTCGTACGTCGAGGATAGTTAATCACCCTGCGCTCGTGATGTATGGCATCCTCGTCATACATAGCGCAGGGTATTACATTATTTGTATTACGTTATTTTTGTGCTAAACGTATGCTGCATTATATTGATTATCATTTTATTTTTATCAATTCGTTACTATAGTATGGTTGACGTGGTCATCACTGGGTGGTACTATGCTGATGACTTTTGAATAATTCACCAATTGAAGTGGTAATAGCTATGAATCAAGAACTTATGACTATTCGGCAGCTAGCGGAGCGTGCCGGTGTGACGCAGCGAACCATTCGCTATTATACCGACGAAGGCCTGATTGATGCCCCAGTCGACCGTGTACGTACTCCACGCTATACTGAGCGCCATCTGTTGCAGTTATTGGCAGCAGCCCGTCTCAAAGCGAGCTTTTTGCCGTTACGTGTCATTCGGGCACGATTGGCTGGTATGGATGATGCGGAGCTCAATGATGTCATTCAAAGTGCTCCTCAACCCGTTGAAGAAATCGTCGCGAACGAGGTAGTCAACGAGATGGTAGCTGCTCACCATGTCGACCGCGTTGTGACCGGTAGCGCCACCTACGCACCGACCACTGCTAATTCAAATGATACCGAAGTCCGCTGGCATCGATATGTGATTGATGACGGCATCGAGATTCACTTCCGTGATGATCGACGCATTGACACTGGGGAGTTACGTCGTATTGGAGCGATTTTACGTCGCAAGCCATAATTGACGCGCACAAACACGCCCCACTGTTTATTACAGTGGGGCGTGTTTGTGTTTCCATGACTACCACGGTGCGTTGTAGTCAGTGCTATCGTTGGGCGATGACGGTGGAGATCCAGGGTACCAATTGCCGAAGATATCGTAGTGCCAGTCGCCACCAGGAGTTGGGCGCAGTCCAAACAACAGCCGTAGCTCCTCTTCGTGGAGTGGTTGATTGGTCCACTCCATGTCAGAGGTGTCGAATGCCACAATAGCACGCTCATCACCAAGGATGATAGGATTTGGCATATTCTCCATATCAGACTCGTCACTGAACATATCACAAAGATCCGCATAGAAGTCGTCATCGTCGTCGTCATCGTCAGATAAACCACGATGCGACTGATCATAATCAGTCGTGGTCGAATCATCGTCATCATCATTGAGAAATGACCATAACGACCCAATATCATCGTCAAGTGAGACGTACTGATCAAAGACACGGCTGAATTCGCGCTGGGCTTTTTCGTCGGACTCAAGTCCTTGGTAACTGTCGAGTGCTTGTTGCATGCGCCGCTGAGTAGTAACCTGGTGCCATACAGCCAGATGCTCTTGGCTGGTTTGGCTCAAGGCGACGGCCTCATCCAACCGCTCTTGCATGCGCACGAGTTCTGTCATGTTGTGGCCAGCCTCGGACATCAAATGGATTTCCTGCAACAGTTGATTGCGGGCCATTGCCAATGAGTGCCGAGCTATCTCGACTTGCTTCATCACTTCGGTAATGTTTAATTGCATTATGAAAGCTCCTTTGTACGTGATGTTTAATACACTCTGGCCAACAACGAACATGAACCTTTGTTTTGACACCCTCCTGATAGATGCACAAGAGACGATAGAAAAACGGAACAACTATGTGTTCCGCATTTCGTTATATGTTCAATATATCACGTAAGCATAACACTGTCAACATGCTCATTTGTGGATTTTAATAGAAATATAATGCATATTTGTGGTATTAAAAATTGACAAATAACATTATTACTGTTACAGTATTACTGTCAATAAATTAGAAAGATTATTTTACGAACTCGCATCAGCCAATTTGACCAGTAGAGAAGGAGACATGCCTATGCCCACAATCAAAAGTCAGCTCAGCCGTGCAATAATCCACAATCAACCAGATACGCTAGGGCGCAGTCACGACACCATGTTGCGGATTCAAATGCAAGCGCCGATAGCACAATCGCAAGAGCGGCAGCGTATGCCATTGAATATTGGGATTGTGATTGATCGGAGCGGATCGATGGCGGGGCAAAAATTACACGATGCCATCGAGGCTACCAAGCGCATTGTCAATCGATTGCAAGCACAAGACCGTTGTGCGATTATCACATTTGATCATCAGGCAGCCCTCTTGGCTGATAGCCTGCCAGTGACGAGTGCTCAGCGCCATCTGATTGATGCGGCACTCTCACGTGTGCGAAGTGGAGGGAGCACCAACATCTCGGATGGTTGGCAAATGGCAGTTGAGTGCCTCCAAAAAAATCACTCAAGTGGGACGTATGTCAGTCGTGTTTTGTTGCTCACAGATGGTCGGGCCAATCAAGGAATTCGCGCTGCTGATCAATTAGCGAATCTGGCAACTATATATGCCCAACAAGGGATTAGCTTGAGCACGTATGGATTGGGGTTACACTACAACGAAGAGTTGCTTGACCTGTTAGCGCAACATGGGTTAGGTAATCATCATTTTATGACGCAATCGAGCGATATTGATGGCTACTTTCAGCATGAGCTCTCGGAGATGTTTGGTGTAGTTATGCAACGCACTGAGCTTACGATCACCATCCCAGATGGAATGCATGCCGAAGTCGTCGGTCAACCGCCCCATCAGATTGTCGGCCAGCGAATCTCAATCCCTCTAGGGGCCTTGGTGAACCAAGAGCAGCGCACTATTTATGTGCGCCTTAGCGCCGCATCCATGCACCCAGTCGGTGATTATACAGGGAGTGTAACGCTCACAGGTCATCTCGAAGATGGGCAGGCTACATCGGTTTCAACAACATATCAACTTCAGGTTCGGGCTGAAGCACAGGTGCGCGACATCGTGTCTGACCGTCAAATCGAGCATGAGGCAGCATTGATTGATTTGGCGTGGGTACGCGCCGAGGCCTCGCGATTGAATGCCATGCGTGAGTATGGTCATGCGAGCGACTTTGTCAATCGCATGCATCAACGAAGCATGATTTATGCCCAATTCGATATTTATGTGAACTTGGCTGACGAGATGGGGCAATGGCGCGATGAGTTGACCCGGAAACGCAGCTTTCACTCCAAAAATCTCTCAAGTCGATTCTCAACCAAAGATTTGTCGATACTGCGTGCGCAATATGACCGATTAGTCGCATCAAATGCTCCTACAAGTGAAATACTAGAGCTCGAGCAACTGATTGATATGCTTGAGAATTGGTTACGACAACGTCCATAACTATTTGTGTTATCAGCTGAGATTCATTTATAATGACAGTAAAACGTTAATTTGACAATTAACTGCAATTACCCTATAATAATCACTATAACGTTTTAGTGTTAAAGAAAGGATTATAAGTACACTATGAAGTTAAACAGTCAAATCAGTCGTTCGCCAGTAGGCGCACAGGGAATTGAGTTCATTGCCAAGGTGAGCGTCACCGCACCCAAAGTTGAGCAGAGCGCACAGCGATTGCCGTTAAACATCGGATTAGTGATTGATCGGAGCGGGTCAATGGGGCAGGTTCCGATGGAGCACGCCAAAGCCGCTGCCATTCAGGTGATTGAAAAATTGCAGGTAACCGATTACTGCACTGTCGTTATTTTCGACACGCACGTAGATGTACTTGCCGACGGCATGTCAATGACGAGTGCTAATAAGCAATTGATTATCGAGCGCATTCGCGCAGTACATTCACGTGGAGGTACAGACCTGCACGCCGGGTGGAGCACATGTGTAGAGCGTCAACTGCGCATTCGTCAGCAAGAGCTTGTCGGGCGCGTGTTCCTTTTGAGTGATGGGCACGCCAACGCAGGTATCACAGACGAAGTCGTTTTGGGGAAAACGGCTGCCGAGTATCATCAACAAGGGATTAGCACCACTACATTTGGCATTGGTAACGGCTACAACGAGATGTTGATGGGTACGTTAGCGAGCAACGGCGAGGGCAACACGTACTATATCTCGGAGACCCGACATATCGAAGAGTGTTTTAGCCAAGAGTTGAGCCAGCTGTTTACGGCAGCCATACGCAAAACGCAGATGCACATTGACACACCAGTAGGGTATGCCGTCACCGTGGTCGGAGATCGGCCACTCACACGGAACAATAACCGCATGAGCATCAACTTTGGTACGCTAATGAGCGAAGAACAACGCTACATCTACCTGCATATCAAGGGGTTAGCACCACAAGTGTATGGCACGGTTGTAATGCCGATTATCGTCGAGGGAATCGACCAGTACGATCAGCTCACGACACAATCACATGCGTGTACGTGGGAGATTGTGGCGAATGCGCAGAGCAGCATCAATGACGCAATCGAGCGCGAGGCTGCTGATGTTGATGTGGCAACATTGCAACAGAAAGTAATGCATGTGCATCGACGTCGCTACAAAGATTCATTGGTACTTGTGCAACAGCACGCACAGGCGAATCCCATCTTCAGTCGGTTTGGCGTCTACGACGAACTCATGACCGAGCTGAATCGCCCGTGGCAGGAGGACGACTACAAGATGCGCATGGAGTACTCCAACTCGGTGCGCAAGGGGTCAAGCTCGACCGAATCAGCCTTATTCTATCGATCGCGACGGGCATTTGCAACCGGTAATGAAAAAGAGATGACGTACTTTCGCGATCAGTATGCAAAATACACTGGCACCGATACGACCGACCCTGATACACAAAAGTAAATAGCACAATCTACCCATGAAAACCATTAAGAAAGAAACCCTCGAAAAACGGCGTTGAGAACGACAAAAAAGCCCCGAGTGTGCGACGCACTCGGGGCCGTTCTTATCAATCAGCTAGTCACGATCCCAGGTCATAACCCGCCACTCCTCAAGGGTGGCCAATAGTGCAAGGCGCGCTCGTGGGGGCAAATCAGCCGCAATGCGCGACAACGTCTGCTGACCAAACCAACGATGAATGGAACGTCCTTTGGCGGCGACTAGTGCAGCCCAACAGAAGCGTAGGTAATCGGAAATCCATTGCTGTACACCGGCACGTTTAAGCACGCGGAATGCAATCCCTACAATGGGTCGATAGGCGAAGAACATACCGAGTACCATCTTGTGATAGTCGCTCCAGCGCATCTCATCACGGAAAAAACGCGTAGCAAAATCCGTGCCCTCGCGTTGCAAAATCGCCATGAAGTGATGTTGCAACCGATTGACGTCGTCATCGGCATCACCCCATGGTTGCATGAAGCGACTAAAAACCCAATTGAGCGATACGTTGATTTGATAGGGTGTAACATGACGCAGGCCGGCTGGATCATCGATACCGAGCGTTAGCGACTCGTGAAGAAGCATGGTGGTACGACCGAGATTGCGCACATGCGAGCCAAAGCCACAAAAGGTTAGCGGTGACTGCTGGGCGGCCGCATCGCCGATTGGTACGACACCGCGCAATAATGGTGCCTCGAGCCGGCGGAGTGAATGTCGAGCCGGGATGTAGCCATAGACTGGCTTGTGGTGATGGACAGCTCCGTCACTACGCTTATAGCTTTCGAGATGCTCAAAGTAATCCTCGAACAGCTCAAGCAGCGTGGGCGTTGGTCGTGCATTGACGGGGACACCTGGTTTGAGGGTATCGTAGTAGAAGAGGTAGATAGTGAGTTCGCTACCTCGACCCGGGAATCCCTCCCACATGTATTGCTGGGTGCGTTGGGCATCGGCAATAGTCAACAAAATGTCACCAAGCTTGGGGTTATGTTCGTTGGCAGCATCACCCTCAACAAAGCCCTCGGCGACGGTGCCTACTGTAGGACACACACCAGCAAACGGACGTCCACCAAAGCGCTGAAGCGACAAGGGCGAGATTGTCCCCATACCGTCAATAATCAGTCGGGAGGCATACGATTCGGTCTGCCCAGTCTCATCCTGGACTGTCACAAGCACTTGTTGCGGACTACTATCACTACTCAAAACGAATTGAAAGCGGCGTTGATCACGGATCTCGCCACCGGCATCAAGGAACTTTTGGCGAGCCAAACGCAGGAGGGCACCGGCATCGAGGGCCACATTCAGTACTTCGGGGAGGTGCAGGGTAACCTCAGCCTCGTCTTGTTTGTGGAAGCGGACGATGCCGTCGTCGTACTCGTTCATGATGATGTCATCGAGCTCGTCCCAGGTACAGAATCCGGTATCGACGAGGGCTTGTAACTCATAGCGCGAGATGTTCCATTCACGGTGGACACAACCCACATCGTTACGATCAAATACCAGCACGCGCCAGCCACGGCGCACCATGACCACGGCATGAATGAGACCCAAGCCCCCACCCGCATAGACCAAGTCACCATGCCAGTGCGCCTGTGTGCTACGTTGCATCAGCTCGGCACGTGGCATTGATTGCCAGGCATTGTGATAGTTGAGCGACGGGGCATCATTGGCGACAGTCGTGCGTATATCCTGCCAAATCTCATCGAGGCGGATAATCCGCTCAAGATGATCGGCAGCATCCATGGCGGCAAATGCAGCCGATGTGCGAGGGTAGCGTTGGGGATCTATTACCATGCGGAGTTCCTTTGGGTGCTGGTGATACAGCAAAGCACAACCAGCACCGCACGTAATGGGTTATCTCAGAGGACAAACTTGCCGTCTTTGTGGATGAGGGCGCCGTCAGCAAAGACCTCACCACCTGAGCGCAGATCGCAAATCATATCCCAGTGCAACGCTGATTGATTGGTACAGCCAGTCTCAGGATAAGCGGCACCAAGGGCAAGATGCACAGTACCGCCGATTTTTTCATCAAACAAAATATTGCGACTAAAGCGCTGAATGCCGTAATTTGTTCCAAAGGCGACTTCACCAAGGCGTCGTGCACCTTCATCCATATCAAGGAGTGAATGAAGCAAGTCCTCACCTTTGTCGGCCGTGGCTTTGACGACTTTTCCGTCAACAAATTCAAGCCGGATACCTGACACTTCACGACCCATATAAATTGCTGGGAAGCTGTAGGTAATAAATCCATTTGTCTTTTGTTCCTCGGGGCCGGTGAATACCTCACCATCGGGGAAGTTGCGATCGCCGGCGCAGTTGACCCAGGTACGCCCGGCCACGGCGTAGGTTAAATCGGTACCAGGGCCGACGATACGGATTTGATTAGCGATTTTGAGGCGATCGATAATACGCTCTTGTTCGGCGCGTTGCACTTGCCACGCAGCCACAGGATCTTCATGGTCGAGTTTGCCTGCAGCAAAGACGAAGTCGGCGTAGTCACTGAGTGACATATCGGCTTCTTGGGCTTGAGCGGCAGTGGGGAATAGGGTTAAGCACCAGCGGAACGAGCCATCGGCGCTACGTTCCATCATGCGTTTGGAAATAGGACTCATCGCAGCCCGGCGCTTGGCCACGAGTTTAGAGTCAACGCCACTCAGGGCACGGGTATTTTCATCGGCAAGGATGGAGAGGTGTAAGTCAACGGTCTCAATCTCATCACGAGCCAATTGTGGCACATAAGTGAGTTGATCGTCATTGGCATGCTTATAGAAGATCTCGTCGAGACCATCGAGGGTAAGGCGCATCAGCGGATTGGTACCGGCGCGCATGGCCTCGCGATAGACAGCACGCACAAGGGAAGCAGCGGCAGTTGGTGCGACAATGCGAAAAAGCTGATTGGGCTCGGCGGCAAGCGAGTAGTTGACGAGCACTTGGGCGAGGCGGTCAATACGAACATCATGCATATGGGGACCTCTTTATTCAGGATGCAGAATACCTAGTTGGTGTTTGACTCTTTGATAGCTAGTACGCATGCCATACGCAACTCAGTTTCATTATGGGTGGTTAATGACGCGGTATTATAGCGTTGTGCATCGGCGGGTTCGTTCAGCATATCGCGGAACACGGCTTGTACGCCAAGGGCATGGATGACGGCAGCATCGCTTTCTTCGTAGCGGAGTTGCTTGATCCCACGCTTCAGCAGGTAATTGGCGTGATCAGAGGGATAGTAGGCAGGATTAATCACCACACGATCAAGCCCACCACGGCCAATAGTACGCGCAACGCGTGCCACATAATCAGCAAGACGAAATGTATCTGTTTGGCCAGGAACTGTCGTCAGTGCAGGAATGCACAACACATGACCTTTGACGGATTGTAATGTCTCACTGATACCATCAGGCAGTAAGACAGGCAAGACATGTTCGTAGAGCGATCCTGGTGCAATCAACACTACATCGGCGACTTTGAGAGCATGCAACACAGCTGGTGAGGCCGAAGCAGGTGGATCAAGAAAGGCCTGTTGGATGGCGCCGAGTGGCGATTGCCTGATATGACTAATGCCACGACGATGTTCTGTCTCGGCCACTCGGCAAACCATGTCGTGTGGCGTATGACTTACTAGTTGGACCTCGATTTCGCAGGAGACATCCTGGCGAAAGCGCTCAAGCGCCTCGGGGAGTGAACTATGGGCGGCATGCGCGAGCACGCTCAACACACCGAACGGCACTTTGGTGTAAGCGCTATCAAGCTGATTGAAGCGATGTTGCATGACGCGCACCACTGACGTGTTGTTGCCAAACGTACACATGACCTGGAGCATGTGAGCAAAGGCTGGATACTTGCCATCACGACGGATGAGTTCATCACTCTCTGTATCGTTACAACTCGGCTCAATCACGGTGATACGTTGTGCAACTGGTTGAATCGCCCGAATCGTCTGGATAAGACCACGACCACCACCCATAATCACCACGTGCATAATATGACTCCTGCCTGATCGTATCGCCTCATTACATGCTATCACGTTCACTGCGCGTCATCAGAAAGGTATGACGGAGCAGATCTGCTTGGGCATCGTTCAAGCTGATGTTACGCCGTGACATGACTTTGCGTGCGACGGCAATCATTCGATCAATTTGATACTCACGAAAACGCTCACCGCCCCAGGTAAACGGGGGAATTGTCTTGGGGGCAAAGTGCACGCCAAAGATGTTGGCACCTGTTCCAACCACCGACCCACCGTTCAGATGCACTCCAATGCCGAGTTTGACATGATCGGCGAGAAAACAGCCGAGTTTGAGACGACCACTATCAACCTGGCCGTAGCCCTCAATAGTAACTTTGATGGAACCGTAGGTGTTTTTGAGGTCACTAGTAGTAGTCATAGCACCGATGTTGACCCATTCGCCGAGATATGAATGACCAAAAAAGCCATCATGGTGTTTGTTGGAATAGGCCTGGACGACTGTAGCCTCGATTTCACCACCAATACGGCAAACGGGACCAATTGTAGTGCCGGCACGCACCCGCGCACCTGATATGAGTGCTCCATCATGGATGGCAACGGGGCCTTGGATGAGCGAGAACGGCTCAATACGGGCCGCACCGATGACAATCGGGCCCTCGCGGGCATCGAGTGCAACTGGTGACTCAATCTGGGCATTGGGGTGGACAAAGATGCGCTCTGGAGCCTGCATATGCCACTGCGTCGCGTGCGGATGATGGTGTGCAGGAATAAAAGTGGTTGGATCGAGCAGTGGTAAATCGCTGGCAATTAATTCGGAGTTGGAATCGACAATATCCCAGGGGAAGTTGAGCATACGTGGGCGGTGTGCCAGAGTCTGACCAAACCGTTGGAGTTCGCTGAGCACACGTTGACCTTGTTGCTGGAGCAAATCCGCAAACACGGCACTTGCCAATGCCGGCGACAAACGCGCTGCAACCAACGTGCCACCACCAGCGACAGTGTTGTTATCGTCACTCACGATAATGGTGCCTAACGGGGCATTCATGAGCGACTCGAGGCAGGTAATATCGAGTAGTCGACTATTAACCAACAAAATCGGCACATTACGACTTAAGAGACGCAACGGCCAACGCCCAGTACCGAGCACATCGGCGAGATACTCACGCGGGATGATGGCAGGTTGTTGACCAAAGCGTGCATGCAAGCGCTCTCGGAGCGTGAAAATACCACAACGGATGTCGGCTGCCGTACGGGTATATGTCAGTGGCAACAGGGAGCGATAGCCTTCATCTTCGAACAGGAGAATCGTATCATCCATGCCCTATTGTCCCCGGCGCAAAATGTTACGAATAGCGGCGGCAACTTTGTCAGGGTCATGACGCAACACGCGCACGGTCCGGCTTTTGCCTGGATCGTCGAGTGAGGCGGTTAGTTGCACCACTGCCGTGGCCAAATCAGCTTCGACCACCACAGCCCCCTCGACCATCACTTCACTCCCCGCATCGCGATCAATGGCCTGCACGACCGTCTCCTCGTACTCCTCGGGTGCGAGATAGACTGGCGTTTGGTTAGCGGCAGCATAGATACGCTGTACATCGGCATCGATACGCTGTGCATTGACCAACACGTAATCGGGGGCAAATCCGCCATAACGCACAATTTGACGGATATGATCGGCGACGGTAAAGCCGGTCGTCAAGCCGGGCTCAGTCATAATGCTACAGATGTAGATTTTTTTGGCGCGACTCTGGGCAAGTGCTTGACGAATCTCAGGGATAAGCAGATTGGGTATGATGCTCTCAAATAAGCTACCTGGCCCCATGACGATGACGTCGGCATTGGCAATTGATTCAATCGTCATGCGGGTGACAAGCACCTGTTCAACGGTCGTTTCGCCATCAAGTTGTACATCGACTACATAGCGCTGTGCATAGTCGTCATTTTGGGAGATACGATCGTGGGGTCGGACGCGTTGACCGTTGTCGAGAATAAATGAGACCTGCATCGGTTGTGGTGTTGGCACCACAAAGACGACCTTTTCGAAATTAAACAAACTAGACGCGCGATAGTAGTACTCAACCGGGTCCTGAATGGGTGTGATACAGGTCATCGACTCAACTGTGCGACCGAGGCTTGCCAAGACGAGCATACCGGGGCCACCCGATAACACAGTCACGCGTGGCATGCGATCGACGCGGCGATAATCTAGAAGCACCTCGTCGTTGCTACCATCATTGTTAATGGGAATGACAACCTTGTTGCTCAACGACCAAATGCCGGCGACAAGGGTGCTAACGCCCACGAACAAGAAGAGCACACCACGCCACATCTGAGGGACAAACTGCAACGTGAGGTAGTAAAAGATGGGTGGCAATGTCAACGTACGATACAGATATGTCAACAGATAGCCTAGTCCCAAGGCCAAAATGGCACATCCTAAAAAAGCGAGTGCCAGTGGGCGAACAAGATGTGCAAGCGTGGCGAGGCGCCGACGAATTCCTAGCATAACGGTTCCCCTACTGTGTAGCGGTATATTCGCGCAGTGCGCCGAGGAGGAGATCGCGAATATAGGCGGCGCGGACCTCAGTTTCGGCCTCAAAACGCGTGGTAATCACTGGTTCGGTATTTGAGGCGCGCAGGAGGCCCCAGCCGTCGCCAAAGTCAATGCGTAAGCCGTCGGTCTCAATGATATTGTAGTCGTTGGCAAACTTCGCTCGCACATACTCAACTGCGGCAAATTTACGTGTATCATCGAGTTCAATCCGCTCTTCGGGCACTTCGGCACGCACAGGGTACGGCGCCAAGGCCTGCGACAACGTTTGCCCACTATTAACCAAAGCCTCGATTAAGCAGACGCCGGCGAACGTGCCATCGTCGAAGCTGTGGCCGGGGCGATTATTAAAGATGTGGCCACTCAGCTCACCGGCCACAGGAGCACCCAGCTCACGCATTTTGGCAGATTGATTGGTATAGCCGGTCTTCCACATCACAGGCGTGCCGCCAAATGCAGTGATAGCATCAGCGAGTACCGTGCTACATTTGACATCAAAGACAATCGGAGCTGGACCTTTTTTGAGGGCCTCGCGGGCGAGCACAATCATGTAGCGGTCAGCAAAGACCATATTGCCTTGGTCATCAATAACACCGAGGCGGTCACCATCGCCATCGAGACCAATACCGAGCTCAGCGCCAGTCTCACGCACGACGCGCTTGAGATCCTGCATGTTCTTCTCTTTGAGTGGATCTGGATGATGATTGGGAAATGTACCATCTGGCTCAATGAAGAGCGGCACAACCTCACAGCCGAGGCGCTCAAAGACGCGCACGCCGAGTGGGCCAGCCACACCATTACCGCCATCAATCACCACCTTGAGTGGACGTGGCAAGGTTACGAGTGCGGCGATATGCTCCACATAGGCATCATTGACATTGACCTGGCGGTAGTTTCCTTGGCCACTAGCGAACTGTCCACTCATCGCGATGCGGCCAACTTCTTGAACCTCGTCGCTAGAGAACGGCACGCCACCATACTGTGGCTCATAATGGCGCATCTTGAGGCCATTAAACTCGGGCGGGTTGTGACTTGCAGTAATCACAGCACCTCCATCGGCCTTAAGATGATCCACGGCAAAGTACATGACCGGCGTAGGCACCATACCGATGTCAATCACATTGCATCCAACCGCTTGCAGACCACGCATGTAGGCGGCAGCAAAGGTGGGAGAGGTCAGGCGAGCATCATGTCCGACAACAATGGTCTGGCTCTGGCGGTGCCGAAAAAGCGTCCCAGCTGCCCGGCCGAGCACTTCGTACACCGCTTCGCTGAGCTCTTTATCGACGACACCCCGAATATCATAGGCCCGAAAAATCGTTGGGCTGATTGTTGTCATTGCGCTCCTCCTTTGACATCCATTGCCTGCATTATACCAATGCCACTGCTACGAGTTGGCTAAAACATGCGTGACTGCCCAATCGTAGGTGTAGGTGGTGGTTCATCAGTTGGCTCATCCGGGGGATTGTCGCCTACTTCATCGTCACCAATCATGGCGAGCAGTGCGTCGATGTCGATAATCGGCACTGATACATCTGTGGCTTTTTGGATTTTGCTGGCACCAGGATCGCTACCAGCGACGACATATGAGGTTTTTTTGGAGACGCTACCAGTAACCTTGCCACCATGACGGGCAACCAAGGCCTCGGCCTCCTCACGCGAGTAGCCGGCAATCGTGCCGGTCACCACAAAGACTTTGTTTGCCAGCGCCTGACTAGTCGGCGTCGCACTGCCACCGCCGGCAACATTCACACCACGGGCAGCGAGTTTATCGATAAGAACACGATGTTCGGGATGGGCAAAGAAATCGACGACACTCTGCGCTTTGGCGGGGCCAATACCCTCGATGGCACTCATCTCCTCGACCGTAGCCTCAGCTAACCGCGCCAGACTACCGAAGTGGCTCATAAGCAATTGAGAGACCGCAGTACCCACAAAACGGATACCGAGGCTCATCAGGACGCGGGCGACGGGTTGTTGTTTGGCGTCGGTAATAGACTGCATCAGGTTAGCGACTTTTTTGTCGCCGAAGCCCTCCATGTCAACAAAGTGGTGTGGTTGTAAGTCGAAGATATCGGCCACATCACGGATTAGGCCTTTTTCGACAAAGAGCTGGGCTTGCTTCTCACCGAGACCGACAATATCGAGCGCCTCACGCGAGACGGCGTATTCGATACGACGTACAAGCTGGGCGGGGCAGATACCAAAGTTGGGGCATCGCCAGGCCACCTCACCATCGGCACGTTCAAGCAGGGTATCGCAGGCCGGGCAATGGGTCGGCATTTGCCAGGGCCCCTCGACGCCAGTCCGCTTCTCTTTGACTGGACCGATGATATAGGGGATGACGTCACCGGCGCGTTTGAGCACAACCGTATCACCGATGCGCAAATCGAGCTTCTCGATCAAATCTGCATTGTGCAAACTCGCATTGCGGACAGTGACGCCGCTCAACTGCACCGGATCAATCTCGGCGGCAGGGGTAATCACACCGGTACGGCCAACAGCCACGGTGATGGCACGCAGAATGCTGGTCGTCTCGCGGGCGGGGAACTTGAATGCAAGCGCCCAACGCGGATCACGCCCGGCCACACCAAGCAAGGCTTGTTGAGCGATGCTATCGACTTTAAAGACGATACCGTCAACTTCGTAGGCCAAATCGTCGCGCTGCGACATCCATGTTTGAGCGTAGATTAGGAGATCATTGAAATCGGCAAAGTGGCGCGTATCATCATTGGTCGAAAAGCCGAAGGCTCGAAGTGTTTGTAGTGTTTGCCACTGACTCCCAAATGGCGTACCCTCAACATAGCCGACGGCATAGGCAAAAAAGCGGAGTGGACGACCTGCCGTAATGCGCGAATCCTTTTGTCGCAATGAACCCGCTGCTGCATTGCGCGGGTTAGCATGGGGCTTATCACCTTGTTCAACCAGGCGTTTGTTGAGCTCTGCAAACTCGTCAGAACGCATATAGACCTCACCACGGACTTCGATTGTGGTGGGTATAGGCCAATCGGCATGAGGCGTCAATCGATGGGGCACGTCTTTGATAGTACGGACATTGAGCGTGACATCCTCGCCAATCTCGCCATCACCACGCGTCGCAGCTCGTACAAGGGTACCGTTGTGATACGTAAGGGCAATGGCAAGACCGTCGATTTTGGGCTCAGCAGTCCAGGTCACTGCGTCGGTCTCGAGTAGCTTGTAGACACGATCGCGCCAAGCGATAACACCATTCTCGTCAAATGCATTGGCGAGTGATAGCATAGGACGTGGGTGACGAACTTTTTCGAACTGATTATCAAAACCATCGACAATCCGCACCGTCGGTGAATCGGGTGAACGCAGGGCTGGGTACTGTTGCTCGAGCGCCCGCAACTCACTTACGAGCGCATCAAATTGCGCGTCCGAGACACTCGACGCCCCGAGCACATAGTACTCGTATGAGTATTGTTTGATGAGGGTGCGTAACTCGATTACGCGTTGTTCGGGAGCGCTCACATGGCACCTCAACTTGTCAATCTGATGTGTATTATAGACTGCAAATTACTGCTACACAGGTGAAGTATACCCATCATGCATTTATGGCAACGGCGTAATTTGAATAGTGCGCACAAACAGTGAAATATAGCGCAAATCGCGGTCTGAGGCACGGCCTTGATACGGCGGAACGAGTATCAGCGTATGACCACGCCGATGCCCACGCATCTCAACCTGCTGGGTGGTGAGCTCGTGGCCAAATGTCATCTGCGCTTGGGTATCAGCCACACGCACAATCACTGGAGCACCGACGGCCTTGTTCCAAGCTCGACCAGTGATGCTCAGACGGAACGCATCCGGTAGGTCTTGGTTGAAGCGCATCACAATCCGGCGTTGAATCGCATTATTCCAACGCCCCTCGGGGGTATACTCATCCATCCCCGATACCGCAAATACACTCCCCGGCCACCACGGTCGAGCGAAATCAATCGGGATGGTGATATCGTTGCGCAGAGTTAATGCATATTCATCCTGCAAAAACTGGCTCTGCGTGACGACATCGGCGATAGAACGCCCTGCTTTCCGTGGACCAGTTGGCGTAATCCGATAAAGGGCGATCTGACCATCTGGGCTGACAAGGTCAGGTCCGCGCCCTAACACCTCTTGCAAATCGGCTTCGAGGGTTGGATAGCGATCGGCAAATAGATTACGCGTAATCTCGATTGCATCAAAGCCAAGGCGCGCGGCAATCTCGACTTGACGAGCCATCGGCTCAGCTTGGAGCGCCACAAAAAACTGGTGCGCATCGCGCCCATGAAATGTCCCGTGACTGCAGAATAGTGTGGAATAGAGATAGCAACGCGTCTGGCGGTACTCGCCATCAACCTCGGGGAACGAGACAATCGGCAGTTGGTAGACGGCTGCACTATCGCCGATAAGCTGTTGTGCATCTCGATAAAACAGCGACTCGCGTTGCCAATGGTGCTGGCGCTCTGGCCACGTCATCTCTTCGTAGTTGATCTGCGAAAGCACCGAATCGCTCCAGATACTAGCTAGCACTAACAGCGCCATGGGCCACTGGAGAAAGCGCACGGTGCGCGGCAGACGCATCAACAGGCGGGGCAAGCCCCAGACCAGCGTGGCAATCCCGATAAACGACAAAAAGAACATGATGCGGTTGATACCACGCACAAATGCCGTGACATACACCGACACACCCAAACCAATCCCACCTACCATCGCATAAAGCATGATACCAATGCTGATTGTCGCCAAAAAGAGCAAAAACGGATTGACCGACCGCCCCATCAGACGTCGCCACAGTACCACAAACAGTCCAGTAATCCCAATACTTGCAAGAAATGGGTTGTAATCGTGTTCTGTGGCCATGCCTTGGGTCAACAAATAGGTATTATAATTCTGCCCAAGTGGTGTATATAACGGTGCCGGAGTAACAACGGCGCTCAGCCACAAGGCAAACGTATCGCTGTCCTCGATTTTGCGCGCCAACGAAATGTCAGTGGGGTCAAAAACGTTATAACTCCAACTCGGAATATAGTTAATCACCAACCCAACAGCAAGCACCGCCACAACAATAATACCGTCGCGTAGTGTACGCCAACGACGATGAATCATTGCACCACCAAGACTCGCCATCAACATGACAAGACTAGTCATAAACGTCCAGTAGGCGTTAAAAAAACCAATTATCACAAAAAATATGACATTGCGCCAACGATATTGTTTTTCCCAGAGCGATTCACCCCGCCAAATACGCCAGGCATAGGCACAGACCAATGGCACGAAGAAATACCAGACATATGCCATGTGATTGAGGCGTTCATGATGTGTAGACATCAAATCAAACGCTACTGCGCCAATCACCGACCAGACAATTGATACATGCCAACTACGTAGCACGGCGTAGGTCGCCACAAAAATCGGCACATAACCGAGCAGATACAGCCATGCATACGCCTCGATCCAGCTCGAAGAGAAGAGGCCAACAAACTTGGTCATCAGCATATCAAAGAGAGGTTTGGGGTACTCATAGAGGGTGGATACAAACGGATAACCCATGCGATCATTAGCAAAAAACCAACTACCCTCGAGTTGGCGTTGCAAAAAGACGGCGACAGAGAGACCATCACCCTCGTATGTCAATGGTACGTGTGTGGTTGGACGCAACCAGCTGGACCAGTTGCTATAAAACCCATTCACTGCAAGGTAGATGGCGAAAGCCACAGGTAACCATACGTACCACTCACGACGGATAATAGCCCACACTGATACTGGCGCAACAACCGCATCGTGCGGATTAGTAGCTGTCATATTATGAGTCATGGTGTCACCACCCGGATCGATTGCAAAAATATGCCAATACGACGGATATCACCAGGTGGCGGAGACTCCACCGGTTGTGGAATAATCTCGATTACCGTGCCTTGCGGTTGATTGAATGTCAACAAATGGGGTTTGACGATGCCATCAAGCACCATGGTTTGTTCTTCAGATCCGATACGGACCACAATTGGCACGCCGAAATTGACGCCAACACCACGGGCGCGGATTTCGAGCGTAACTGGTACAGTAAGTGGATTTCGTAGTTCAATACGAATGCGATCCGACACATCGGCATCACTCCAGCGACCATAACCAGGGTCAATCGTAGACAAGCCACTAACTGCCACCACATCTGCTGGTAATCGTTTTTGTCCAAACCACACGCCATCAGCAAATCGTGTTGGCTGAATCTCTTGAGGATTTTGACGCATATGATACATTATATTTGTGGCAGGCACTTGATCAATCAGCATCACCAGACACACGATTGCAACGGCATACATGGTATATTGCTGATGGTGTTGGAGCCACTGGACAAGTAGTATCATACTGCCAAACACCACCATAAGTTGGACGAGTTGCGGTGAGACCACAGGTACACCCATCCATGCAACGAGCAGCACAAAGCCATTCATGCTCGCCAATAACACCAGACTCAATAGCCACACAAATAGTGGTTGTGCAGTGCCAAGACTAGGCACCATTAATTGTCGGATTGCGCGTATCACCATCAGCATCAGCCCAACGATTGTCAATAAACCGCCATAGACGGTCGATGTACGCGGAATCTCAAGTTGTGCCAATCGCTCACCAAGTCCAGCTAACCATGGTATCCAGTGTGTACGATGTGGCACAGCCAAATCCAGCAACCGCAGACCATCGCCCTGCGATGAGGGCCACGGCGTTGGAGCAATAACAGATACGACCAGCGTCATAACGCCCATAGGTATCATCGCATACGCTAGCTGACGCCATGACCACTCCGGTCTGGTACCGGCAGCAATCACAGCCGCACTCATCAATGCCATACTACTCCACAGTACATAATCCCAACCGAGCAAACCAATCACCATCAACGGTCCAGTAATTCGATACATAACCTGCCAGTTGCCGAGTGGTTGATACCACCAAAAATGGACGACCAGCCATACCAAGGGCACGGCAAACCACCAATGGTCCGAAATATCAACAAACCAGAATCGAGCAGGGGCCAAGGTAAACGCACTAGCAACCACTATTGCCCAAGTGCGATTGACGGATGTAATCCGTGCTACCACAAACGTCACGATTGCAGTCAGGCTCGTTGCCAACATATACAACAGGATAAATACATATTGAGGTACAGACACGATGCGGGTCACGACCCAGAGCACTGAAAGCGTGAACGGGTTGGTGGCATACATCGGTGGAGACTGCATCATCACAGATTCAATGATAGATAAGGTTGGAATTGCAAGCGGTGTATATTGCCATATCTCAAAATCCTGCGGTAGCCCAATTCCATACAATGTTATCAATACTATTAATGGCGGAAGTCCCATCACCACACAAAACGCCCACCACTCAGAGCGGACTATAGAACTCCATGTCTGATGCAAACGCATATTCATACCAAATATCACTACTACTTTGTTATGGCACAAGAAACATACATACGCGAACAGGGGAGCATATCATCACCATGTAGTCACTGTCTGTTATACCGTAATATTCCACATACTGCCAACTCTATCTATCTTGTCCATACGAAATGTGCGAGTCAATGCAGATATCTTTGACACACAATTTATGCGCAATGCAATCACGCATTTGATTTGACACGCACATATGCACATGCTATACTACCAAACGTTGTTAATATTCCTCGATAGCTCAACGGTAGAGCGGCTGACTGTTAATCAGTAGGTTCCTGGTTCGAATCCAGGTCGGGGAGCCAATCAAAGCGCCGTGGTTAATACCACGGCGCGGTTGTTTTTGTTATACGCTTCACCTAGCCCGCAAGCCACAAATACTCATAGGCAGCCTGTGCACCAATCATAAAATGATGATGTGATTGTCGATATTCACCCCATGTATGGATACCTGCAGCCGGTGGGAGCAAGGTTGTCAAACACATACCCGCAGCATACATTGTTGCCGTTGCACGCACCATTGCCACCATCATAGGCAAAAGAATACTCGTCGTATGTTGATGGAACAGGTATGATACCACCGCGCGCTGAATACTCGAAAGCGCACGATATGATTCCGCCACAAATTGATCTAAACTGCTATCGCGTTGACTCGATTGCATCGGCAATTGATAATTGGCAGATTGTAACCAATCGATGACACATTGCCATGCTTGCAATTGATATTGCGCCTCAGGTCCAGGGTGGCGCCAAAATAACGCTTCGTGATGATGCAGAATGTCATTGATGTAATCGGGAATACCGTCATTACCCGGCAAAATCATATCATGATGCGTGCAATACAAGCCATAGAGACCCGCTTGAGTGACATCAAGTCGGCCATGGATACTCGCCTCAAGACGAATGGCATCAATCAGATGATACCGATGGTGCACCACATGGCGCCCTTCGGATGTCAAAATAGCTTGCGATCTAAGACGTAATTCATAGCGCCCATCCGACGTTGCATCAATGGTAAGGTGGTTTAACTCGGTATCAGTGAATTGTTGTGGGATTGCATGAATCATGTGCTGGCCTTTCTCATACACCCAAAACGCTTTCATGGATTGACATCACATGGTATTTGTTGATTTATTGGGTACCAAATAATTTTCTATACAAAAACTATACCATATTTACGTTAAATAAAACGAAGCTTTATGGAATCGGTGTAATTACCATTTGATGAATCAAGAATGACAGATAGCGATAATCTTGCGCTGAAGCACGCTCACGAAACGGAGGAATGAGCGTTACGTGCATTGCTGCAGTCGGATTCGTGAGATTGACTGATTGTGTCGACAGTTCATGACCAAAACGTATCTCAGCTGTGGATGCGCCCACAACGACCTCTACTGGTGCGCCCACACTCCGACCCCATGCAAGTGCTGTAATATCAAGACGAAATTGGTCAGGCAATGGTTCACGGAATACGATTGTGACCTGACGAGCCGACTTGCCATCGTTCCAACGGCCACGTGATTCAGCGTCATACAAACCACGCACATACCGCACACTCTGTGGTAGCCATGGCCGCCAAAAATCAATTGGAGTTGTCATGGCCGTTTGTTGGCGAATCTGGTATTCGGACTGCAAAAATTCACTCTGTTCAACAACTTGTGCCAAGGTACGCCCAGGAATTTTAGGGCCTGTCGGCATCATTCGGTATAATGCTAGTGACTGATCCGCACTCACAACCAATGGCGCACCGAGTTGCACAGCAAGCTCTTGTTCGAAACCAGGATTCTCCCGATAATAATTACGACTAATCATCACACCATCAAAGCCAAGTCTAGCCACAATCTCAAGTTGTTGTTGTATCGGTACATGTTGTAATTCGCGATAGAAGAGATAACCATCACGCCCAAATACATCGCCATGACTACACAACATACGTGTAAACAAAAAACAACGCATCTGGCCATAGGCCGGCTCCATATCTCCTTCGGGGAAGAATAACGCCGGCAATTGATAGACTGCAGCCCCCTCACCAAGAGCCTGCTCTGACTCCACAAAAAACCGCCGCTCTTGTTCCCATGCGGTCGTACGGCTGGACCAATCGGCATTACGGTAAGGGCCAGCAGCCATTGGTGCATCAAACCAAATGACCACAAGTGTGATACTAGCCAACATCCATGACAGCCAAGGTCGATTGACAGCGTATGTGTTGTGTAGATGTTGAATAGCATAGATTGCGGTAACAATCCCAGCAAACGAGATAAATACGATAATACGATTTGTCGCACGAATCAACGATGTTATGTAGAGCGATACGGTCAAGCCTAGACCACCTACTGCGGCATACAAGGTAAGCCCAAGCACAATGACTGCAAAGAATCGCAAAAACGCTGATGTCTCTCGACCAATCAACTGCAATGCCAATGCACTAAGTGCAATAATCAATCCAAGTGCACTTAAAAACGTATTAATATTATGTTCACTTGGTAAACCTTGATTATCCAAAAATCGTTGATACGCCTGACCGATAGGAGTATGAGCAGGAGCAGGGGTCAGTAGCGCAATCGGCCAAAGGGCGAATTTTTCGCTATCCTCGACCTCGCGCACAAGTGGCATATTGGTTGGATTTTGTTGGGCAAACTGCAGGCTAGGCAAGTAACTGAGAAACAGGCCAGCAATCATACAACTGGTCAACACCACGCCTTGGAGTGCTATCCGCCAATTACGTCGCACTGCACTCCCAACAAGACTTGTAACAAGCAACACGGCGCTACTCATCACCGACCAATAGACATAGAATGTGCCAATAGCCCCAAACAGAAGTACATGCCCGACACTTGACCAGTGACGCCAACGAAGTAATTGGCCCTGCCAGAACTTCAAGCCATAAGCATAGACAATGGGCACAATGAAATACCAAAAAAAGTACGGGTGTGCAATGCGATCATGATGAAACGGCATAAAGTTGAATGCAAGTGCCCCAATCACCGCCCAGAGTGGTTGTATCTGCCAATGACGGAACACCACATACGTCACCACAAAGACCAAGACGTAACTGCTGACATACCACCAGTGATAGGCCTCTATCCAGCTCGGCCACGCCCATTGCATTAATGTAAGCAGACTCATCTCGGCAAAGGTACTAGGGAAGTCATAAAGTGTGGCGACGAACGGATACCCCATTCGCACACTTTCGAAATACCAACCGCCCTCCAATTGCCGTTGCATGTAGGGAGCAATAAACAATGCATCTGCAGAATAGAGCAATGGTATCGACGTATTGGGAGTCAACCACGCTGTCCAACCACTGTAGTAGCCATTGACATAGAGATAGATTACCAAGGCCATGGGGCCCCATATGTACCATTCGTGCAGAATAATGGCACGCCAGGATGGACGTGATAATGATGTTGATGTATACGAATCCAAACAGCCTCCCACACCGTTCATACTACGGGGTTACCACACGAATAGACTGTACAAATACACCGATACGCCGACTATCTCCTGGCGGCGGAGTGGTCACTGGTTGCGGATAAATAGTAATCACGTCGCCACTACCACGCAAAAACGTCAGTTGGTATGTGGCAACGGTCTCGGTCAGTACCACTGATTGTTGCTCATTGCCAATTTGGATGATAATTGGGGCACCAATATTGACACCCACACCGCGTGCGCGGATTTCGAGCGTAACCGGCTGTGTTATTGGTGTTGCGAGTGCCACAGCTACATGATCTGCGATGTCAGCATCTGACCAACGACCAAACCCGGGCTCAATATCGCCGAGACCCGACAGAGATACCACATCCACAGCCTGTTGCTGCTGACCAAACCAAATGCCATCACGCCACGAACGTGTTGTCACGAGCATCGGTCGTTGCATCATCTGGTCCATCATATTGGTACGTGGGAGATGATCAACAATAACCGCGATAGTCAGTACGCCAACCAACCACCAGGTCACAACCCGCGTCTGCAAAGTCATTACCAACACGATAATCCCAATGAATGCCAGCCACACATCGACCAACATGCTAGACAGCATAGGGAGACCAAAAAACTGTGTCACAAGGGCGATTCCACGTTGATTGGCGATCACCACAAGTACACCTGTCACTAATAAAAGCCGATTCACGTGCGTTGCTGGCTGCGCGCCAATGCTCCGCATCAATGTGTGTACGACTGCAATCCCCAAACCAATCAATGCACACACACCGATATAGGCAATATCGGTATGCACCACATCCAGTGCGGCAAAATCTCGGCCAAACTGGCCCAGCATCGTAGCACGATGATCGGCAAGAGGAATCCACAGTCCACTTAGGCGAATGCCCGCATCACTATCCATCATGGGCATCGGCCATACAAGATAACACACGTACATCACACCAAATGAAATCACCCCGATAGCAGTTGCACTCATCACTGCCTGCAACGTGCGATGCATCAGCGCAGCTATCACAGCGAATGTGAATAACACAAGCGTCGACCAGAACCATAGCGTATCACCGCTCATGGCAAATACGATGATGGTCACGCTCACCCATCCCCAATCGATGTATGGGCGACTAGAATCCCACCATGTTATCCCCCACCATACCACCATAGGCATGATAACCCACCACTGATACGCCAGTGATGGTTGCACAAACCGTGCTGGGAGGATTGCGAATGCAACAGCACCAAATATTGCCAGAGCAACCGCAATCGCACGTGCACGAAACACGACGTATGCGCTTATGGCGGTCGCGATCGTCGCCATCACATACACAATGATGACAATCCACTTGGGAGTTGCGATTACATGCTGAAGCAGCCATACACTCAACCAAGTGGCATGATTACCCGGCACCATCACAGGTGCCTGATGCATCACAGACTCAACAAATGATAGTGTCGGAATAGCAGCAGGAGTATATTGCCACACCTCGTGGAATCGTGGATCAGCACTATACAAACTCACTATGACCACGAGTGAGACGACGACACTCACCATGCCGATCCAAAGCCATTCATGGCGCATGGTGTGTCTAACAGTACCAACAAACGACGAACGCGATGAATTAGACATGACTCATATACTCAACCGTACTACATGTCTTCATCTTCGACCACATGCTCCCAAAACGACTCAAGAGGCACGCCAAGACCATCGGCAAGACGATTGACGTAGGCAAAATACCCAGTCACTTGGTTGATATCAAGAATCGCACTATCAGAAAACCCAGCAGCCTGGAGTGCTACCACATCGTATTTAGCCATCAGCCACGGCGTGAGCGTCAGCTTCTCCGCATAGGTCAGCATCGCATGTTCAGCCGGCGTAATCGATGCCCGACGCCAGTCACGTTTGAGTTGGCGCACGAGCTCAGGATTTTTGGTGAGACGACGGAGACCCCGTCCATGATGGGTCATTCAGTAGACGCAGTGGTTGACGGTTGACACTACCACTGCAATCATCTCGCGTTGGGCTTTGGAAAGCTCTGATTCACCGCGCATCAAAGTGATATACAAGAATGCATGTGCTTTGAGGGATGGCACATTCAGACTATGAATTTTCATGATATTATCAACACCGCCCCACGGCTCAATCGCCTTGGCGTATTCTTTTTGGAGGTCGCCGGTGGCATCAGCCTCGGCAATCATGCGAATCCATGCCATTACACACTCCTATTTGTTCCATATGATTTACTGCTATGATACAACAGAAGCGTACCTATCTTGGAGTGCGCAATGTCGATTATTGTCATGTTTGATGGGGTATGTAACCTGTGTAACGGTGTTGTACGCTGGATTATTCCACGTGATCCCACCAATCAGGTCCGCTTTGCTGCTCTACAATCGGCGGTAGGGCAACGGCTTTTACAACAACACACACTTGATACCACTGCGCTTGACAGCGTCATTGTGCTTGATGGAGATACGGTATTTGTTGAAAGTGACGCCGCACTGCGGATTTGTCAAGCCTTACGTTGGCCGTGGCCACTTCTGTATTATCTGCGTATTATTCCACGCAGATGGCGCGACACAATCTACCGGTGGATAGCTCGCAACCGCTATCGCTGGTTTGGTCGGCGTGAGCAGTGCATGTTGCCGTCTCCTGAGCACGCACAACGCTTTGTTGAAGATTAAGCGGTCATAAAACGCACATAGATACGTTTATTTTGCTTGCCTTTATTCTCAGTTTTGTAGATTTCACACGGACCGATATCCAGTGTCTGTCGTACATGGGTACCACCACATGCTTGGGCATCGAATCCCTCGATTTCAACCACTCGCATGCTCCCTTGATAGACTGGTGGTCGGACGTTGATAGTACGGAGTAAATCGGAACGTTGGGCGAACTCTTCGGGCGAGATAGAGTATGCACGCACCGCATGATTGGCAGCAATCACAGCGTTCATGTTGACTTGTAAGTCGGCAATCATTGCCGCATCAATCTGTTCAATCGCCAAATCAATTCGCCCATATGCAAGCGTAATAGCTGCCCCCGTCAGCCATGCGTTGTAGCGTTCTAATGCCAACGTATTCAGAATATGTAACGCTGTATGGTAGCGCGATACGACCGCACGATGCGTGGAATCAACAGCCAACAGTACTGATTGATTGACATGCATTAACGCATCGCTGTGATGCCATATTGTATCGTGCTCATCAACCGTAATTGTTGTAATTGGCGTAGCATCGACCCATCCAGTATCAATAGGTTGGCCACCGCCACCCACAAAAAACGGTGAGGCCGCCGTCGCAAACATGCCTGGTACCACGGCGGTCACTACGGTTGTAACCTGCATACATTGATCATCCTGCAGATAAATCCGTTCGGTTGGCATAGAGTACACCTCGTTAGGAGGTACGTCGCCGGCGCCAAAGTTTGCGTACAGCGATAATCATAATAATGACGGCAACTCCAACAACTATGACTGGTACGAGGAGTGCAAGGATGGAGGCTATGGTAGCGCCGAATACCTCGGCGGTGGCAACAACCGGATTACCTAGTCCGCCCGTGGTTGCCGTTGAGGCACCTCGTACAAGTGACTTACCGACATGTAACGACCCAGCAATACCACCACCAGCAATTAATGCCAATGCCCAACGGAGCCACTCATCCATGCCCACAACCATGGATGCGGTTAACATGGTGCCGGCAACGACCGCTGCTGGACTACCGATGACATCGAGGGCATGATCAACGACCGGTATGTAATACGCTAATACCTCGGTGACGGTAGCAGCGGCAAATACTGCCAAGGCCGGCCAACTTGAGAGCCAGGCAAAGTCAGCAGCCACCGTCAAAAGATTCAATTTGATGGCAACCCCTGTCACCAAGAATGGCAGAAAGATGCGAAACCCCACTGCAGAACTCAAGGCGATACCAGTGATAGCACCAAATGCAACAGCAGCATACTCTGTCATGTATCCCTCCACTTATGCGTGTCGTGTAATCTTTACTGCCATATCATAGGCAAAATCTGGCACGGCAATAGATAACGTAGTTGCTACGGCATTGACGACCGTAACGGGTTGCCAGGTTGCATGTTGTGGATCATACCATTGCACATCATACGCACGAGCACTCACATCTTTGACGTCAAGCTTGGGCCATGATCGCATCTCAAGGCGATATTGCCACTTGAAATCAGTGGTGTTGGCTAGTGCATAGGCACGTAATGCCTCTTTGGCGGTATATTTGGCATGCCGGACCCACAGGTATATTGTCGAATCGTTGCGTAATCCTAGTACCGTTGCACCAGACATCAGTAGTGAGAACGCACGCATTGTGCGCATATCCATGCCTTGGATGAATGTACTGACCGATGCAAAAGCACCCCAGTGATTATTGGGGTCGAGCCACGTATCCCACCACCAATACATCCCACTCCCCGCCGTTCCAAGCATCAGGGGGGCCCAAAGCGCATTATGTAAATGGATACGTTCAATGGCATCAGCAGTCGTTGCACCTCCTGCATTGAGACCGATTTCGCTAACGAGCAATGGTTTTTGACGCAAAATATGCTTTACCGGGATCCGCGCCGTGTTAATAGTCCGTGCAACATCATCCGCCTCATACGTATGATGTTGTACGACATCAAGCGTCGAATCGGACCATAATTCGGTCAGGCGCACACTCGACCAGCTACTCGTAATCGGGTGATTATATGGGTCATATTGTTGAATCACCGCACGAGAATCGACAAACCATTGTGCAAGTTGATCATCGTTGATAGGCGTCCAATCAACCTCGTTCCACCACTCCCAACACCAAATCGCAGGATAGGCAGCATAACGGGCAGCAATATAGGCAACGCGTTTGTGCCAAAACATTCGGGCATTTGCATCAGTCACAAATTGTTCAGGTGCCGTAAGTGGGCCACCATTTGATTGATTGTATGGGTTATCCTGCCATTCTGCGTTGGTCGTCGTACTAAACGCACCATGATTAACGAAGCAAAGCATGATTCGAATATCATAGCGTTGGGCAAGTATCAGCACCTGATCGAGTAACCACGCTTGACGCATGCGGTTACGATAGTCACCGAGTGGCGTATCGTTCCATTCAATGCCGAACGACCACGAAGCCATCCAGATGCGCGCTGCGTTGCCGCCATGTGCTGCAAGTTGACTGAACCAACGCTCATAATCAGCAAGAATCAGCGCCCCTTGGGACGTCGACCACCCAAGATTAACCCCAATAGGTACGAATGGCGTATCATCATCAAACGCAAAGCCACGTGGATGCACCCGTACCATGCCACGGGTATCAGTGTTAGGCATGACAGTAACATCAACTGTAGGACTTAACGCACTCCCATATGAGACCCGGAGCTGCCATATGCCTGCCTGCGGCAATGTCACACGCGCGCGCAACCCCGTTGTACCAGTAGGTGTCACAACAGCTGCATAATCAGCCATCCAAAATACGGGCACGCGCACGATCTGTTGACTTGCCACATGGGTAGCACTGAGCCATATATTGTTACCGAGTATATCAAACACATCAGTAGGCAGTTGTTGCACAACCACATCACACTCAACCACATCATAGGTTTGATACGGTGCGTTCGTGCGGATGATGACCTGCACTGGGATACTCGGCGTACTAGTGGCGAGTGCTACGCTGGTCGATGACGGTATGTCATCATGTGTCGATACACCACACGCTGTCAACACAGCACCCCCGAGCAGAGTCAACAGAGAACGACGACGCATACAAGCACTCCCGTTCGCTTAGTGCAAAGCCGTCGTCATGAGCCACTCATGAAAACGATCGATCCAGCCGTCACACGGCAAATTACGACGCATCATGCCAAACCCATGACCACCTTGACTATAGGCATGCACCTCTATCGGCAGATTGGCCTGTTGCCAGGCATCAGTGACACGTGCCACCGTATTGAGAATAATGGCACCGAACTCATCATCATTGGCCAACGCAATAAACACCGGAGGCGCATCAGACTGTGGCACGATTGCATCAAACCACACAGGATAAATGGGCGCGGCGAAGTTAGGGCGACTCTCCGCATCATAGTGCAACATAGCACTTATCGTGACATGCCCGCCAGCAGAGAATCCCATTACACCGATGCGCTGTGGGTTGATATGCCACTCATCTGCCCGCTGACGGACCGTCCGAATTGCCTCAAGGACATCAGCACGCATCAATGGATCATGGGCAAACGCCAACTGGCGCATCACCTGCGGATCAGCGAGTTTGGCGCTGAACTGGGCAGCATGCTCGGCGTCATCAATCGGGGTCGGGATAAGCCGATATTTGAGGATAATCGCTGCAATCCCGCGTGAGACTAACCAGCGGGCAACGTCGTGCCCCTCATGGTCGATTGCCAATATGTGATATCCGCCACCTGGACAAATCACGACTGCAGTCCCTGTTGCAACGGCTGGGTCAGGTAAATAGACCGTTAAGCTGGGGGTTGTCACATTGCGCACTTGGCCAAATGGAGTCCCCGTTTGCGACAGGCCTGTGAAATATTGTTCCGTAGGGGTATCGGCGGTGACAGTGAGATGTGGCCATAATGGCAGAATAAACGATTGCATAGCCCACCTTTTTATACAAAATCTATGATGGCATGAGTATACACGGATTTACGAACCACACAGATATATCATGACCCACCACCACGAAAGTCAGGGTGTCCAGATGCACTTATATACCCAACCGCTCCCTGTATGCGTGAGATCCGACTGTCATAAAACTGAAAGCCGGATCTCATCCACCACGAATTGCCTCTGCTGTTGTAGCTCATCGCCATATCAGCGAACCACATATCATGTGTTTGGTTGTGTTTACGGAAAAACAGCACCAGAGCCGTACTTTGTACGAACTGCGCCTGTACGTGTCGTTTTGGTATTATCACCCAGATTCCCAGATGAATTAATACCCCAACACCACACTTGACCGCTGGTAATGGCACAGGTCGAATATGCTCCTGCTGCTACAGTAGTAGCCGAAGAAAACGCCGTATTGTTATTTTTTTGGGCTAACACGGCAAATGAAGAGTTCGTCCGAGTACGGTTACCTAATGCACCATAACTATTCTCACCCCAACAGTTAGTTTTGCCATTTCTACGAGCAACACACGTATGAAAGGCACCTACATCAACCTTTACGGCATCGTTAATTGTCAAAGAGTTGGACTGTAATGCAGACTGAGCAACTATTTGATTCACTGTCGATTTATTACCGACCTGACCATATTGATTGTTACCCCAACACAGTACTTTTGTTGTCACAGCACACGATGTTGATCCCCCAGCAGCTATCTTTGTTGCACCTGTCAAAAAGGCACTCGCGCTGGTTTTGGTGCGGGTTGCGCCATACGAATTCAGGATTGTGTTATTACCTAGCTGTCCACTAGCATTTGCTCCCCAGCACCACACTTGCCCATTGGTTATTGCACAGGTGTGATATGCGCCAGCGGCAATCGCCGTCACATTGGCCAACACACTCCCATCACTTTTTTTGGCACGGACAGCGCCATTCTTATTGTCAGTATTAGTATTACCTAGCTGACCATAAGAATTACTCCCCCAGCACCATACTTGTCCACTCGTGATGGCACAGGTGTGATATGATCCAGCGGCAATTGCTGTCACATTACTCAGCTGATTACCGTTGTTTTTGACAGCACGAACTGCACCATTCATATTTGTATTTGCACGGTTACCCAGTTGACCGCTCGCATTTGCTCCCCAACACCATACTTGTCCACTCGTGATAGCACAGGTATGGAACCCGCCTGTTGCCAAAGATGTCACATTCGCCAAATTATTATTGTTATTCTTCTTCGCTCGCACAGCACCGGTCTGTAGCGTATTTGACTTATCACCGAGCTGTCCACTGACATTTGCCCCCCAACACCACACTTGTCCACTCGTGATAGCACACGCATGATCCCACCCTACATCAACTGACGTGGCTGATGCAGCCTGTACTTCAGAATGCGCCATGCCATGAATAACAATCACACATGCAATGATGATTATCCGATACATACTTTGCAACATTGACCACGCTGATGTAGCCATACAGTATCCTCCATTGCGATAACACAACATAAATGGTGTTCACGAATGTTGATGCGGTAGTTGTAGTAGGTTGAGTTGCAGATATTGTATCAATAAACCGTTGTCTTTCCAATATACATAGACAAAAAGCCCTTAGCACGAGGCTAAGAGCTTCTTATCTATCATCAAGAACGGATTA
>JBMTAN010000023.1:0-51596 GCA_049428765.1 Roseiflexaceae bacterium | reverse complement strand
GGGCGGCGGCCCTACGAGTGGTATATGTGTGCAACTCAGGCGTTTTTGGCATAGGCAGCCAATGTATCGTGAATTTGCACGAGGTGTTTTTGGTCGTGATTGGCCAACTGCTCTACGAGGCGCAGGAGCGTCATCTCGCCGTAGACAGCATGCATTCCAGCCCGATTAAGTTCGTCTGGTTCAATGGTACTCAGTCCATCAATGGTCGCTTGGCGGGTGGCAATGAATTGTTGGAGCACATCGTGGCCGTTCATCTGCTGGTATCCTTTGGTTGCTACAATTGGATCTGGCTCAAAGCGCGGGAACTCGGGGCGCTCTTCGGCCAAAATACGATCAACACGACCGACATATAGCTCGTCAATGTCAATCAGGTGGCCGATGTTTTCAATCACTGACCATTCGTTGGCTGGCTTAAAACGTAATTGTGCTTCAGACAATGATGCCATAACGGTTTGGAGGTGTGATGGGAACGCACGAAGTTTGGCGATGTGAGCAGCAAATGTATCCATGATAGATCTCCAACATACTAAGCCGATGTCCTAAGTCTAACCCTGTATACGATTATGTGATGGGTAGTCAGCTATCGCACAGATGTGATGGTAGTGTTCGTCTTGATGATTGACGAGAATTTCGATGAGCTGTGCGAGTGTGATTGCCCCAAAGTAAGAATCTAGTCCAATGCGCATCATTTGGTCCGGCTTGAGGCCGTGTAGAAGGTGCCCGATGTGATTGTGCGTCTCGGTTAACACCGCAATTAGCTCTGCGATTGGACGTGTCTGATAATGACCCTGCTGATGGACTTCATCAATACTAAACAACGCAAACGGCTGGTGCTCTTGAGTCAATATTAGCTCGATGCGATGAAGATATAGCCGATCAATGTCAATGAGATGACCAATGTGCTCGACAATTGACCATTGATTCGCTGGTTTATAGCGCACTTGCCCATCTGGCAATGCGTGTACCACTTGAACGAGCTGTGGTGGAAACTCGACGATTCGGCGTATGTTATCATGAACCTCTTGCACCAGCCACCCCTTGCTCTTTGTGCACTATATCGATCAGTGATACGCATTTAAGACGCCACGAATCTGTTGATCGTGGAGATAATCATGGCGCGCCAAATAGCTCACCACAAAATCAACGCGCCATAAACCGAATTCATTGTGCCACCCAGTCCGTAACAAATCGGCAGCTGAGAGAGTGTCCAAATATGTCAAAGTCAGATGTCGCTCTCGATCGAGTGTTGCTAGTAGATCGGTGAGTATTGCCTGTTGGTATTGATTACGGACAATGGCAGCATCCTGATCATAAGAGATAATGATGGGGTGTTCGAGCGCACACATGCGCTGGATGCGATAGCGCAATAACTGTTCAGTATCAATTAGATGCCCGATGTTCTCAATGACTGACCATTCACTTGGTGCTGGCCGGAAGCGTAGCGCATGCTCAGATATCGGACCAACAAGTGTACGTAAAAACGGCTGAAAATGCGCTAGTGATGAAATATCTGCATGAAACTTATACCACTCTTGCATGGTTTAATCCTTTGTTGCATGTTGATAAGCCTGAAACACAGGCTCTGCGCCAGCATTACCACCACAAATCAACGCGACAGGTTGTGTGTAGTTACTCAAGTCAACGAGGCCCGCCTGAATCGCCGCTATACTGGCTGCGCCTGACGGCTCGACAAGTTGATTGGCCTCCTGCCAAAGCCAACGCATCGCCGTCAGCATCTGGGTATCATTGACTAACACGATACGGTCGACATTGGCGCGGGCCAAATCAAGAGTGGTCTGACTGACCATGCGTGGCGACAGCGTGTCGGCGAAGGTACTGACGGTTGTGAGGGGGGTCAACACCCCAGCAGTAATACTGTGTTGCATACTTGGAGCGCCCACTGGTTCGATGCCAATGATCGTTGCATGTGGGCGTTGTTGTTTGATGGCTGTTGCCACGCCCGAGATGAGCCCGCCACCACCGATGGCCACCAAAAACAGATCGGCATTCGGTGCGTCTTCGAGCATCTCGAGCCCGAGCGTGCCTTGGCCGACAATCGTTGTTTCGGCCTCGAAGGAATGCACGTATGGGATATCGTGTGCTGCGGCATAGGCTAATGCGGCCTCGTGCGCATCGTCCCAGACAGCACCATGGCGGATGACTTTGGCTCCCCAGGCTGCAATCCGTGCTTCGCGGTCGGCAGTAGCGCGTTCGGGGAGATAGATGGTCGCCGGACAACCGAGGCGCCAGGCTGCATACGCCAGCGCAACACCATGATTACCGCCAGATGCACTGCATACGCCGCGCTGGCGTTGGGTTGGATTAAGCTGGAGTAAATTATTGAATGCACCACGCACTTTGAAGGAGCCAGTGACTTGTAAATTCTCGAGCTTGAGGGTGAGATTGGTATGCCAATCATTGCGCAAACTCGGCTTGGGCAAGAGTGGTGTGTGACGGATGTAGGGTGCGATGCGTGCCCTAGCTTCGTGGAAGGCGGCAGCTGTAATCATCGAAATATCCTTGTACTTTGATGAACTAGGTTGATTATAGATGATAAATAGGTGAAACGGCGTAGAAAATACAGAACCAGTGTGTACCATCATGGGTGCACACTGGTCTACAATATGTTCGTAGGATGCAAATACACATAATTGCACACGGCACAACCGACTTTTAGTGATTATGCATCGTCAATTGGTCCGGTCAAAATAGGCTGGATGCAGGCTGCCAACAAAGCACGGCGCAACTCGGGTGGCGCAGTAATAAACTCGTTAAGACCAACAATATGACCAGTGACTGCGATACCAATCATAAGCGATACCAACATTGCGGACCTTTGATTGGCATGTGATACACCGAGCGCGACAAACTTGTCAATAATAGCAGTACGAAAAATTTGTGCGACCATCTCGGCTGCTTTGGGCTCAGTCGCCGCAGATCGCAAGACGCCGATAAGCGTTTTGAACCAATCGTTGTTGTCGGCAATATTCACAAAAATGTCTGCAAGGGTTACTCCCCATTGTTCTTGAGGTACTGTTACAAGTTTTGATGGAATGTTTAAATCAGGTACATCAATGATGACAGATTCAGCAAAGAGTGTCTCTTTGCTCCCAAAGTAATGCACAATCAGACTTGGATCGACATTTGCGATGCGTCCGATTTCACGCATGGTGGCCCGACTATACCCATGTTGCGCAAAACAATGCTTGGCAGCGCGGATAATATCACCACGTGCATCGCCATTTGTACCACGCCGCCGACCTACTTGTTTGTGCTGTGTCATAATTCAACAATCTACTATATTGTTTAATTAATTTATTTATTATATCACGAATACAATGGCTACGGGTCTACGAGTATGGTAGATGCATGAGTAATGTATCTGCAGAATATATGAACGCAACATGGCTCTCTTATGATGAATGATTGTGCTGGGTTTGATGCGGGTCACGGATCCAAGAGTTGTCTTTTGTGGTGGGGTAGACCTATGGTGACCGGTTAATTGATGAGGTGTCCTGTCAATACTGTCATTTTTTGTGTGCCGTGCGTTGACATGCTTGAGATATATGTGAAATGGTATAAACGGCATATACTAAGCACATCAATCGATATCAAAAGGTGATGAATATGCACACACATCTGATGGATATGCGTCCGAGCGTGGATGGCAAGGTCGTCTTGGTGACAGGTGGCATGGGTGGGATTGGTTGGGCCTGTGTGGATGTATTGCGTGCACACGGTGCAGTTGTGGCATTTACCTATGCAGAGGGTGCTGATTCGCTTGATCAAGTAGCACAACGCGTGTCGGATAATTCTACACAATTATCGGCGCATTCACTTGATTTACGATCGGCGGTATCAATTACTCAGTGTGTCGACGAGGTAATTGCCCGTTGGGGACACATTGATATCTTGGTTAATAATGCGGCAGTCGGCAGTGCCACGGTGGCCACCTATGCCGACGATGCAACCTCCCAAGACACGACGATGCTCCAGATTAATGCCGATGGGAGCCTCAAGATGTGCCAGGCATTTTTGGCGGCGGCACAGGCGAATATCACGACGGTACCACGCAAGATAATTAACTTTAGTTCGGTCGGCGGTGGTATCCAAAACTTTCCCGGCTTTCGTTTATCCGACGGTATGAGTAAGGCGGCGGTGGCGTTTATGACCAAGCAGTTGGCCGCCGAGCTGGTTCATACGGCAGTTGATGTGTTTGCGATTTGCCCAGGTGCCACGAATACCCCGATGTTTCAGGCAAGCACGCTCAACCATATGACGGCCGACGAGCAACAAGCGTTTGCGGCATCGCTCCCCAAAGGGCGCCTGATTGAGCCGATTGACATCGCCAATATTGTGCTCTTTTTGGCGTCGGGTTATTCAACGCCGATGCACGGCGCGGTGATTGATGCCTCGATGGGGCTTGGCGTACGGCCAGGGCTGATTACTGAGCGTGGGCATTAGAGTGGTGGTGGCGTGATGGATGGGAATGTGTTACGTGCGTTGTTGGCCCAGTTGTCAGGCACTGCCGTACCGCACACATGTGTGATTGATGGGTGGCAGGTATCGCCGTTGGTTGGTGGTACCAACAACCTGCTCTATCGGGCAACGAACGCTGATGACGATGTGGTCATCAAATGGTGTATTCGCGATTATCGGCGGCGTGCAATGCGCGAATATGCGGCGTTGACCCTCATGGACGCTGTCGCGCCCGGATGTGCGCCGATGCCAATCCTTGTGGACGAGACACAGTACCACCAGCCGGTGGTGGTGCAGGCGTACGTGGATGGTGAGGTATTGACTAATCCACCGGCGGGTGATGCCGAGTGGCATGAATTGATTGCGTGTTTGGTGACCATTCATGGTGTGTCGATGCGTGATGACCCATCAATTCACCCTGCCGTGATCAATGCTGATTCGGTTGCGGCCGCTCGACAAATGATTCGGATGCAACTCGAGGTAATCCCCGCTGATGAATGGCCGTCCACGCTCCGCGAGATTGTGCGGGCTCTCGATGCAACCGCAATCGCCGAATTACCGCCAGCGTCACTATCCTTGTGTCATGTCGACTCCAATCATCGCAACTTCATCCGGACAAACGCTAGCATGGTTGCAGTGGATTGGGAGAACAGCGGTTGGGGCGATCCTGCTTTTGAAATCGCCGAATTAATTGCCCACCCGGCCTATCTTGTGGTGCCACCAATTCGCTGGCAGTGGGTAATTGATACGTATTGTCGTATGATGGGGCAAGCCGACATACGTCACCGCATCGAAACGCATCTGCGTATCTACCGTGTCTGGTGGGTGGCACGGTTTGCCCGTTATTTGTACGAAGTGCCACGACAACGCGATCAGCGTTTGGTGGTACGAGATGCAGCGTGGATGGACGATTTGCAACGTAAGTATGACCGTTATCTTCGTGATGCATGGGTTGGGTTGGCAGTGTAACAAAGGATGGATGATGGACTTTTGTGATTTGGTCGGCGTTGATATCGCTGATATCCATGAGGCCTTCGTTGATGCGTTCTCGGAGTACGAAGTACCGATGGACCTGCCGTTGCCACGATTGCAGACCATGTTGACGACCCGCGATTATCGCCCTGAGTTGTCGACGGCCTGTATGGCTGATGGGCGCATCGTCGGTTTTGTGCTGGTTGGTGGGCGCATGATTGATGGCGAGTTGCAGGCGTATGATTGTGCCACCGGCGTGATTCGCGCCTTTCAGCAACAAAAAATTGGCTCGCAGCTGTTGCCCCTGGCGCTTGAACGAGTGCGGGTCGCCGGCGCGAAGCGTTTTGTGCTGGAAGTGCTCGAACACAATACCGCTGCCCAGTCGCTCTACACCAAACATGGATTTCGCATTACCCGCACCCTGCGCTGCTACCAAAAAACGCTGGATGCGTCAGTGAAGAGTGAGCTGGTGTCGCATCAGCCGCATCTCCTTGATCCCATCGATGAGGCAATCTATAACGGCTTTGTGCCGACCTGGCAGAATCAGCTGGCCTCGTATCGTAATGATGCAGATACTTTTTATGTGGTGGGGATGACGCGAGCGGATACGGTAGTTGCCTACGGGGTAATCCACCGTGCAAGCGGCAGTATTTTGCAGATGGGCGTACATCCGGCGTATCGCGATGACGCCGTCTGTGATGCACTTGTCACTCAACTGGCGCAGGCGGTAGGCACACAGCAGGTGCGAATCGTCAATATTGAGGCGGACTCATGGCTCGATCAGCAGTTGGTCGCATCAGGCTGGCAGAACTTTGTCAATCAATATGAAATGGAGCGACGCTTTGACTGATACGATGCGCCATGTACGATGTGGTAGATTATAACCACCCTTTGCGCTTCGCTTCTGCTTTTGCACGGGCTTTCTGCATTGTTGTCAGATTCACCTGATTGAGTTGTGGATATTGGGGATGATGAGCAAAGTACGGACCGAGATAGCCATCTTCGTGGGTGAATGCCATGGTCCAGGCCAAGTTGGGCGGAAACACATAGTAGTCGGATAACGACGATGACGCAGGTAACGTGTCGGTAAAGACTGCGAGTGTTCGATCATTCGCGAGCACAACGAACTCTACGCCAGATTGACGTTTGTATTCTTCGATGGCTGCATCGCCATGTAGGCAGGGATAGTGCGCCGCGCTGAACACGTGCCAAAGAAATGCGCGAGTGTTGATACCGTTCCTGTTTGCGCCAAATACGGCAAGCCATTCGTTGGCAAATCGGGTGGCTTCGGTCGCAGTATATCGATGCATCACGGCGCCTGGAGCAATAATGTCGCCGTCGTTACCTGCATGACCAAAACGAGGGGGCGTCGTACGTGCCATTACATGTACCCTTTCGTAGTGATATTGCAAGTGTGTCGTGGTAGATGCATGGACTGGATCACGCACATATGAGACGGTCGTTTTTGGTAGATGGTTGCTGACGTATTACTAATTAATCCGAAATGGAGAAACGATTTGACTGATGTAATGCGCCCACATGTCCTGCTTATCGCCGGGCCGGCTGGTGCCGGCAAAACCAGCATGGCTACGCTGATAGGGTGCAAATCGGGGTGGGTGGCCTTGTCGGAGGACGAGTTTTGGGGGCGCTTGCCGCGCGACCCGCATTTATTGCGGACTGCCGCCGAAAAAGCCGTGATTCAAGCGCAGGTGGTTGTCGAGGCGCGCGCACATCTTGCACAGGGTAAGCGCGTGGTGATTGAGTTCATCATCTACGAAGACCCACCACAGCCCATACTCTTTTATGCGGATACACTGACACACGACGGCTATACCGTGGCAGTCCGCGTGTTGTGTCCGACCATCGAGACGTTGATGCAGCGACAGGCGCAGCGTGGTAATGACCATGACACCGTGTTGAGTGTCGAGATGCGCCGCGGTAATGCCGAACACCAACTGCGCTGTCTGCATAGCCAGTCGATTGATCCGGCTTGGGTGGTAGATGCGTCGCAACTATCAATTGCAGATTCGTATGCGACGCATTTTGTTCATTTAGTTGAGTAAACCCATTGACTATGCCGGATTTGGCGCTACCGTCGGCCGGTTGATGCGGGCTGCCAAGGCACTGCCTATCACCGCTGTAACGCCGGCCAAAAAGAACGCCAGCAGATAATCACCGGTCGTGTCGCGGATGACGCCACCGAGCCAAGCAGCCAAGGCGGCGCCCATTTGATGGGCAAAAAAGATCCAGCCGTAGACCAGGCCGACGTTGCGCGCTCCAAACACCTCGCCAGTCAAAGCTACTGTGGGTGGGACGGTGGCGATATAGTCGAGCCCAAACAAAATCGCAAAAACCGAGAGCTGGAATGGGTCGTGGACGAACGGCAAAAACAGCAACGAAATTCCACGGAAGCCGTAGTAGGCAGCTAGCAACATGCGTGGCGAGTAGCGGTCAGTCAGCCAGCCTGAGGCCAACGTACCGACAAAATTCATTGTGCCCATCAGTGCCAGTACGCCCGCAGCCACATCGGTGGTAAAGCCGTGCTCAAGCGCATGCGCCATTAGATGCGTACCAATTAGACCGTTTGAGGTGGCGCCACAGATGAAGAATGTGGTGGCCAGCAACCAAAAATCAGGATGGCGCAAGGCACGACGCATTACACCTTGCTCGGTGTGTACTGCGTTAGCCGGTGGTGCCTCGCCACCGTAGGGCGAGAGTCCGACATCGGCGGGATCGGTGCGTACTAGTAGGATGACCGGGATAATTAAGATGACAGTGATGACTGCCAAGAGGATTGATGCAAAGCGCCAGCCGCTCGCAGCGCCCACCAAGGCCAAGACAGGTACAAACAAGAGTTGCCCGGCGCTTGTTGCTGCACCAAACACGCCTTGCACCAAACCACGGCGCGCCACAAACCAACGCATTGCGACGGCAGCGCCCAACACACCACCGACGATCCCGGTGCCAAGCCCACTGACTGCACCCCACCAAATGGCGAACTGGAGCTCGTTGGTGACGGTGGTGCCGACATAGGCACTGACGGCGATGAGGCCGAGCCCGATGATGGCGGTATTGCGTGTACCGATGCGGTTAATCAGGGTGCCGACAAACGGGCCGGCGAGGCCGTACAAAATCAGGCCGATGGCCACTGATAAGCCGAGCGACTCGCGACTCCAACCAAACTCGTTGGTCAGGAGCGGCAGAAAGACGCCGGGTGCCACTCGAGTGCCGGCCGAGATCAGAACTGCACCAGCAATTGCGGCAGCGACCCACCAATGACGTGAAATGCGCATAGGACGACCTTATTGTGTAGATGAATTGTTGTGTATGATAGCAAAGATTATTCGTATGCCTGCAGGTTTTACACACTAAAGGACGTATTGCATGACCGTTGAACCGATTTTGGCCGAATTAGCATTGCTTGCCACCGAGCGCATGAAAAAATACTATCTCGCGCAGGGTGTACGCGAGCCCGTATACGGTGCACCAACTGGCGCCATGAAGCCAATCGCGCGCCCACTCAAAGGCCACCAAGCCATCGCCGAAGCCCTGTACGCCACCGGTGTGTTTGATGCAATGTACCTTGCTGGCATGATTTGTGATGTCGACACCATGACCGCTGCCGACTTTCGGCGCTGGATGGACCAGGCATACTGTGCCTTTATTGCTGAATCGGTGGTGGCAGTCTCGCTCGCCGAAACATCTTTTGCCCAAGCACTTGCCGCCGAATTCATCTCAAGCCCAGTTGAAGCACACGCTGCTGGTGGCTGGAGCTGCTATGAATGGCTCCTCGGCTCACGCAAAGACCATGAGTTTGATGTTGCTCATATCATCGACCTGCTTAATCGGACTGTGGCCACGATTGCAACGGCGCCGCCCCGTGTCCAGTACACCATGATTCGGTTTGTCGTTGCGGTAGGAGTATCGTATAAACCAGCCCACGAGGCGGCCTTGGTAACTGCAAGCCGCATCAATGCCATCGTGAACCCAACCAACGACCCTAAATCGCCCTATGCCAACCCGTACGACGCGATTGTGCGTGAGGTGGGCAAAGGGCGAATTGGCTTTAAGCGCCGGCATGTGCGTTGTTAGGGGCGTGGCAAGGTGTAGTGCATCAGCACAATCCCACAGTCAAATTTGCGCGTGTCGACGAGAGTGAGCGATTGATATGCGGTCAGCGATTGAAACGGCGATGTGCCCTGGCCAATCGCCGTGGGATTGACAAACAAAAAGAACTCATCGACGAGTTGATGTTGAATCAACGCGGCCGCAAACGACGACCCTCCATAGGTAATGATGTCGCCACCGGTTGCTTGTTTGAGCGCCATTATCTCGTCTGTGAGTAGACCGGTGGCGAGGGTGGTGTGAGGCCATGGTGATTCTGTCAGAGTGCGACTAAACACGACTTTTGGAGTATGATTGAACACTTCGGCGCCCGGTTGAGTAGGATTGGCTGCCCAATACGGGATAAACCCCTCGGCTAGTGTACGCCCGAGCAGAATGCAATCAACCGATTTGGTCAATGCTCCCACATACTGATTGAGATCGTCACTCCAATCATGACTGACCCAGTCCATCTGGCCATCCTTGGTTGCCATGTATCCGTCGAGAGTAAGTTGGATTTGTAATTTAAGTGTGCGCATGAATTTTTCCTTGTGCTACCGTTCACGTTGACCATTTGTAAGCAAGGTGATTAGTTCTGCGATGCGTTGGGTGCGCACATCAGGTCGGCTCTTGGTGCCATCTATCCAGCGCAAATACTTTTTGCGATAAAAGGTGGGCAGTCCATCAAAAAAGGATTTAGCGGCTGGATTGGCCTGCAGTGCCGCCACGATGTCGTCGGCCAAATTATCCTCCTGAGGTCCTTCGAGTTCGAGGGTCACGGTGACTTGACTGCCAAGTGTGATGCCGCAATCACGGAGCCAAGCGGGCCCCAGTTTGAGTGTGTACGTGTGCTCGATGACCTGTAATGCGCCCCGTACCGCAATCGTGTTGACGGTGCCAGTGATATGGTAGCGTGGGCGCTCGCCCCAGACGCTGATTGGGCTAAACGGGATGGAGATGATAGCCGATGTGCCGTGTTTGGTCAGGGTTGCTGTGAATGTGGGCATGATTGTCGTCCTCAAAAAATCTTACCAGTAGTACGGTTGATGTAGGGTGGTGGCACACTGAATCGTCCCTTGGATGTGGCCGATAACCCCGTCGTGTAGTGCCTGTGCCATCCATGCATCTGCGTGTGAGATTGGATAGGGCGCAATGAGCCCGTGCGGTGTGGCCGGTATGAATCCGAACCTATTGTAGTAAGCTGGGTCGCCTAAAACAAATACAAGATCACATTGCTGTGCGGTGATATGGGCTAAACCTGCGCGTACCAATGCACTACCGATGCCATGGCGGTGATGGGCGGGTTTGACAGCAAGTGGTGCTAAAATTTGTGCTCGCACGGCATGCGGTGAGATGTGGACAGCAGTGAACAAGATGTGCCCAACAATTGTGCCATCAACCTCGGCTACCAGGGATGTGCTCGGTGTTGCGTTTGGATCATGAGCAAGGTGATCGACGAGCTCGGCGATAGTATCACCCTCGGCAATCCCAAAAGCTTCACGGTGGAGCGTACAAATTGTGGTGAGTTCAGCAGGGGCTGCAAGACGAATAAACATAGACAAATCCTTTATGTTATAGGTGTACGCCCTCAGTACGCAATAATTGCGTATGATTGACGATACCACCAGGCATGTGCTGATGCGGTTTGCCATCTTTGAGCACGCGCCACCACGGAATGGCATAAGGCGATGGAATGTCGCCGAGTTCGGCGGTATAGGCAGCCAACCACTTCCAATACAGCGTGGTGCGCGATGGGCAGGTGATATCGGCGCCATGCGCGACGGCCATATCGTGCCGGATGTCACGCAACACACGGGTATGGCCATAGGGAATTAGCTGAATTGCCTGTGCAATATCGAGTGGCGACGGTACGTACATGGTGTTTGCCCGCAACCGATCCGCTTTGGTGGCGTCAAGCACATGAAAAGATCCTGCTGGCGCATTGGTAATCTTGAGCAACAGTGCTGAGGTGTGCATTGATACTCCTTAATCGAACGTGATGTTCATCAAACTGGCAATGGTCTCCATCTCACCTACATGCTGAAATGGATGGGTGAGGGCGAAGGTCATCAGACACTTGCCTTTGCCCCAACTGGCGTAGTTGGTGACAAACCCAGTTGCATTGCGCAACACGAGGCCCTCGTCTACTACCACCTGCTGTACGAACGCTACGTCGAGTGGTTGGGCGAGGATTGTCTCATCGAGGGTAGCCACGATGGCACGTGTGCGGGTCTGTACCGCCTGCATGTAGCGGTGTAACCCGTCAAGATCGATGCGGGCGCTGAGTTCGTCAACCTCGGATAGCGTCATTTCGCCACCATGATGGCGCCAGGGTAGATTCATTTGCGTCGTCCAATCGCCACTATCGAGCACTTGTGGTTGTTGCATCACAAAGCGATTGAGCCCGGCATCTTCGACACGCGCAATATGCCACATCACCCACGCAATTGAGTTAACGCGCTGATGTGGGCGCTGGCGCATCTGATCTGGCGAAACATACTGCCAGAACCCTTCGAGATAGAACTCGGTGAGCGGTGTGTAGCGTTGCATGAACATGGTACTGATGGTATTCATCCGATAGTGACCTCGATAGTGACAGTGTCGCCGGCTGTGACCTGCTCAGCTTTTTGTACAAGCACTTTGATGGGAATCAGATATTGACCTTTTTTAGGGAAAAGTGAGGTCGTCCAGGTTGTTTCACCTAACGTTGCCGTCACTGGGATGACGCCCCAGCCATATGATACCAAGCGCGAGAGCGCTTTGATATCGTGACTGACATCCTCGGGGATGGCCACAAACAAAAACGGCGCAGGGCCACGCCACTCAAAAATCGCACCAGTCACGGTGATGTTCATTGCTGTGCTCGCCATTCAGTGTCCAATATGGCATAAAAGTACTCGTCCCACCAGATGTCATTGCCGCGGTAGATGCATTGGCGAAAGTGGGCTTCGCGACGCATACCCAACTTCTCCATGACGCGATACGACGCTGGATTCTCTGGTTGACACGTGGCAATCACACGATGCGTATCGAGTGTCTCAAAGCAGTAATCCATCACCGCCCGGGCGGCCTCGGTCGCATACCCATGATCATGATATGTTGGGTGGAACACCCAACCAATCTCGAAAGTTCGATGAGCAAACCATGGATGAGCAATGATATGCCCGGCGAGGTCATTGGTGGCGTTGAGTGTCACTGCAAACGCTTTGGCATCATCGTCGAGGTGTTGTTGGACAAAGTTACGGGTCTGATCGAGTGTCAACGCACCGTCGTCAATGTATGCCATCACGTGTGGATTGCTAGTATAGGTGTGGACGGCTGCCACATCATCAAGTGTGAATGGGCGGATATGGAGGCGGGTTGTGGTAAGAGGTGGTAAATGCATCGGTATGACATCCCAATAACGCAGTTGAGTGACGGTTAGTCGTGTTGCTTAGCACCATCACAAGATGAGTTAGGATCGTGTACTGTTACATGGTGGCGAGTTGGTCGATAGCGCGTGGTGCTGATCGCTTTTGCCACATGTGAACGAGGTTTTGGGCATTGTGTTCGACAGAATGATGCTCCGAATTAAGCTCAAGGTCATAAATCATGTTGCGATGGACGACCGCTAGGTCGTTAGCAGCTTCACCGGGATTACGGTTGCCGCGAGCTTCTTCACGCCGTACGAGCTCAGGAAGGCTACAGTGCAACGCGACGAGGTAGACGTCGAGCCCCTGCAGGCGTGAGACAAGATCGGTGCGCCATTGGTCGTTTTCGATGATATGGTCGCAGATGACGTTGTTACCAGTGCTAGCCAGTGCATGAATACATTGATGCATCCCGGCAAACACTTGTGGGCGCATTTGCACCCATAGGTCTCGATTGGCACGAATGAACTCCATCGGGAGCGCTTGACTATCAAGGAACAAATCAAACGAAAAGCGTACAAACGGCACTGGTGCACATTGTTGAAATGCACGTACGAGAGTGGTTTTGCCGGCGCTTGATGTGCCATTGACAATTATCACGCTCCCTGATGTCATTAGCGACTCACATCTATCAAATCGCGTAGCATCGCAGCAGCGGTGGGCATTGGGCCACGCTCGGCCGAGGTTGCACTGGCGCGTCCCGAGATGTCGGTGTGATAGACAACCCCCATTTCCCAGCCGGTCATGCGTCCGAGCGGGTGTTCGAGCGGGAGGGCTGTCGGTTTGACGCTCAAATCGTAGCGACCATCGGCTTGGCGCTCGGCTTTGCACAACAGTACGATGCGCTGGCCGTTGGCGACTGCGTCTTGCAGGTCTTTGGCGGTCAGGTGTGTAATACCCTGTACGCTAAAGTCGCGCACATTGGTCGGCTGATTGAGCACGGCGTTGGCGACAATGGTCAACTTGTTGGCGGCGTCCCAGCCCTCGACGTCGAGGGTTGGATCGGTTTCGGCTAGTCCGCGCACCTGGGCCTCTTTGAGAGCTTCGGCATAGCTACCACCCTGCTCCATCGTGCGCAAGATGTACTGGGTGGTGCCGTTGAGCACGCCCTCGACTGAGCTAATCACGGTGCCGGCCAAATCTCGGCGTCCGAGATTGATGGTGGGGAGTGCGCCACCAACACATGCCGAGAAGCGCAACTTGGGCTTGCTAAAGTCGCCACCCATGTCGCTTAGCGCTGACACAGCAGGGTATGCCAAGGCTAATGGGGCTTTGTTGGCCAAAATAGCGTGCATACCCTTGAGCAGAGCGGTCTTGACAGCGCTCAAAGCTGGCTCGCCGTCGACCAAATTGACGGGCGTGGCCTCAACCAAGGCGTCGGCGCTGACTTGGGCAAGTGCTTGGAGTGTATCGAGACCCGGTTTGCCGTGGCTGGTGGTTGCCACGCTGCGCTTGGCCTCCTTGGCGGCGATGAGCTCGTCAATGTTGATCCCGTTGGCATTGAGTGCACCGCCTTGGGAGTCAATGGCGGCCACGACGACGATATTCAAGTGGTAATTGGTGGTCAAGATGTCGCGTTGTGAGCGCAAAATCCGCAACAAGTTGAGGTTGACGTTGCCGAGTCCAGCCACAATAATCCGTAGCGTGTGAGTCATGATGCATCCTTATGGTCTACCCGAGTGATGAGATGTATTGTAATGCAAAAGTGTGTGGTTTGGCGTGTTGGAATACACGTGTGGTGTTCGTCACACGTGTACCCATCACACTACACTATTTAATTGGATTGCAATGCATTTGATCAATGACTATGTCGCATCAACCACGCACCGAAAGCGTGATGGTTTTTGCGAGGAAGATATCAAGTTCAGCTGGTGTACCTAGTACGTGAACATCTTCACGAGGTAAGTCACTAATCGCAATTTTTTTGTTGTGATTGATAAGATGGTTATATAAAGGAGCAATATAGCGTTCGTTTTTGACGAGATTCTGCTTATTTGAGAAGTACGTATTATATGCATCAATATAATCATTTGCCTTCTCAAACCAATACAATCCGATTGATGCATAGTCAGAAATTCGATTTTTCTCCTCTACATTTGTGGCCCATCCATCCTGATTAATATCAACAAAACTCCAGTGATTTCCTGGTACTTTAAAGCACGGAATCCAGCCATTTGCATGAGCTGCAATCATATCAGGATGGAGCGACCGTGGTTGCACGAATGTATCAATGTTATACACAAGGAGCGAACCATTCATGTCCCAATGAGGATGTGATATGTAAGCAGTGGTTGCTTGTCCATCGGTTAATTCATTGATCTCAATAATCTTGTAGTTGTCTATACCGAGTGCTTTACACTCTTGTGTGATAAATGGTGTCGACTGGTTTTCGGCGAGACACACAAATATGACTCTTGCATGCTGAGTGATGAAATGATGTAACGAAAGCAAAGACCAGGCAAACAGTGATTTCCAGTGAGCCGAGATTTCATATTTGGGAACGGTATATCCCGCATCATAAAATCGTGATCCCCTCCCAGCCATCGTAATCACAATATTGGTTTTAGATGCGTTTTGCATTGATGCTACTACTCCTGTCCAATGAGTTTGTGGATTTCTGATTCAGACAAATTGAGAAATTCGTCGGGCCGAATTGCACGATCGTCGATATAAAACCCTTTTGTTTGAGTCCATGGTTTACCAAATAAGATTTCGTCATACGGTACATCCCATTTGTGTAACCATTCAAATAACACTGGTGCTGTATGTTTGTTAATTAAGCCAAGATTCCCATTATGTGTCCGCATATTTCGTGCAGTAAACAACACAATACGATATCCTCTTGTGTGATAACTGCGCAACTGCTGGATTACATCCAACCGCGGTGCTACATCGGCATATGATTGTCCCTGCATTAGCTCATGACATATAGTGCCATCAATATCAACAACGAGTGTCCCTTTGGATTGTGGTTGAGTATCAGACATGTGTAACCTCGTCTAGAATACGGTTTGCGGTGATGATAAATGCAATCACTTTCTTGGGGTGATCAGTATGTAATGGAATCATCGAAAGGAAGAGAGAGGCCTCTCCAATTCGTATTGCCGTGTAATTGAATTTTTGTTGGGCAATCATGTTTGTAAATGTTTTTTGGTATGACTGCATATGATTCGATTGAATAGACAAAGAAAATTCATTCGAGTCAGTTAAAGAAACATTAAATAACCCGTTGTTGATGAAATCATAATTACCCAAAATACTGTGAGATATTTTGCATAAATCGTAAATTGGATGTGTCCATAATTCATCAAGATGAGTACCACCTTTGGGGTCAATTAATTTCATGAGTTGACGGTTTTGGTCATATAAAATATTTGAGAAACACGGATCACCATGACCAATAACTGCATAGGAAGATGCCATTAGTTGTTCATTTTTATAATATATACGCTCAAATCTCTGTAGGAGATTTTGTACATTTAGTTGAGGGTTGCTACTCATCAAGAGTTGGTTGATATTTTGACCCACTTGTGACTCCAAAAACGCATCCAGTCGTTTTTGGAGTTTAGTAACAAACAATGTGTGAGCAAAATCGAGTGATTGTTGTTTTGAAATAGATTGTTGCGGTCGTTCTGAAATGAAAAAAAACAGGCGCTCAAGAAAATGTTGGAAGGTGTCAATATCAAAGGCATTATGCACCCACTGGAGTGCTACATCAGCTAAGTAATAGCGCATCATTTTGTATGACGCCGTATTACCCTCATCGATGTACTCAAATGGTTGCACGAGCCACGTTCGCATGCGCTCACTTGTAAGCGTATAAAACAAAAACTCAGCTTGCATTTTTTTCTTGTCAGTTGATCGTTTGGTGTAATAATAGCGATCAAAATTTACCTGATTGAAGTGACGGGCATCTGTAGATCCTGAAATGAAATTAATAAACTCATTTTGGACTGAAAGATTATAGATATTGATGGTATGGATTTGTTGCACATCGTGCCAATTCGCATCCCACAAATGAATCGGTTGTGACTGAAATTGTGACCAATGCTCGAGCAGGTGATGTGCTTGATGAAAGAAGAACACCATTGGATGATAGAAACAATTTGCAAGCCTCTCTTCGGCATAGGGTAGTCGTTCAAGCAACTGAGTAAATAGTTTATAATTCGCTATTCCTGCACGCCCTGCAAGTAACAATATCCCCGTGTTCTCGTCCTTTGATTCGATTGTATGACGCAACGCTGCGACATGTGTACTATTCTGTAGATGATAAAAATGTTGGGATGTCCAGGTCGTTAGGTGCTGTTGAATGTAATCAACAAGCTTTTGGCGACGATAGATAATTTCTGCATAGTGTCTATGACCAACGATGCTACTAATAGACTCGTTGGTATACTCTCTATCGTCTAGAACAACAAGTATAGTGCGTAATGACGAATTCATTAACGATTTTGCGCGAATATGTTGCGCCCCCCTATATAAAGCAGATAAATTATAACAGGTAATGTTATGAGCGCACTTGCTTGGTATAATCCAAATCCATAAATCCCATCAGTATTGAGATTTTGTGATATTCCTGAGACTAGCCCGAAATAAAACAAAGTGGGAATGGTTGTGTCATCCACTAGCTGGTTTACGAATAACGAAATTGCCAGCAGTTCACAAATCCAGATCAACCAAGATAGCAACAAAATTGCGAGAAATCGACCTTCTAATGTTTTGCGTGCAGAAGTGATGATATAGCGTAGCTCGTGCACGACTTTCAGTAGGAGTAGTCCTCGATTACTTGATGTGTATGTAATCAAATAGTGATGTAAATATGCAAAAAAGTGATTCACTGAAACAACGCCTAACATCATAAGTATCCCTAAGAAAATAAAAACAACAAATGTGTTCCGCATATTGTCATTCATGCCAATGTTAAACGCAAACAAACTGACCGTAAATAAAATAATCGTGACTACATCACCTAGTCGCTCAACAAACCATACTGCTACAGCTTTATGTGGTTTTACAAGTACGTGGAAAAAACCACTAAAACGTAAAACCTCTCCTATCTTGTATGGTAAAAAACTACTGGGAAAGGCCGTCATTGCATGAACGAATACTAACCGCCATGATACTGGCCGTTCATCGAACGAAAGCATGACTAGACGAAGCATTCTAAGGATATGAGACAGTAAGTATATAAAACAGGCACCAAAAAAATGATACAAATTCATCTGACCAATGAATAATACTGTTTGTACACCTTGGAAGTACACCCATATAATCACTGAAACGACAAATATGCCCGCAAATGTGATCATGTAATTCGTGGGTAATAATGTATTACGCATTTGTCTTGTTCCGTGCGATAACCGTACTAGTATACTCCTGAATGTCCTTTCTCCGTAAATCTTGAGTAAGCATGTGAGCTGGATTTAATAAATATCCCCACAATAACTTCAACACGCGAAATGACTGACGCACGAGTCGTACATTTGATGTTTGGTCATATTCACGCCAGCTTATTGGGAAATAATTTATCGTCTGTTGTTTGTGATAGCTTGCTAATAACATGACATAGTTGAATGTTAGATCATCTGGAAACATCCGAAAATAGTAGCTACGAAAACTTGATATTTTGTAAATATTTAAGCCGGAACCAAGATCATGAACACGATGCTTGACAACCAATGAAAAAAGTAGATTGTAGAAGTGATTCCCAAGCGTACGAATAAATGAATATCCTTCTAACTTGCTGCCTTGCATGAAGCGAGACCCTAAATGGCAATCAACAGTATCTAATTGGTTACTTTTTAGTAATGCATAGGCATCATGAATGGTAGCTTGGTCATCTCCATGTAGCACTATGAGATAGTCAAAATTATGGGCAAATGCATACGAGAAAGCTACTTTATGTGACCCGCCTAGACCATAGTTATCATTATTTTGCATCACAATATAATGACACGCGGTGAAATAATTCTGACTATATTGTTGAGCAGTCTGTAATGTATCGTCTGTTGATCGATTGTCAACAACAATAACAGTGTCGACAATCAGCTGTATGTCGGGTGTGAATTGGTTTAGTACTCGTTTAATCTGTGTAGCACAGTTATATGCGGGAATGAATACCAAAATCTTAGGATGCGACATACTACTTCCCTCTCAACTTCATTAAGCGAACGATGATATTCATGAACAGGTAATTGGTAATCAAATTAATCGGGGTTACACTTATTTTGGCGAGTATCCCATCTAAGTTGCATATAAGTATGCAGATATTAAATTGCGATACATAATCACTAATAAGCAAAATTAGATATGAATAAAGCATAATTGAGATACTTTGGTATATCCAATACACAACTAAGAGTGAACTTTTACCAGAGGACGCATTAAACGTGAAACGCAGCGATGTGAACCATACAAAAGTAACACCAACAAAAGACGATATGCCGTTCGCATAGTTATGCGGAATATTTATAAAATATATAAGAAACGAATATGTCGTAATATCGCACAACCAGCCAAGCCCTGAAAATAGGACAAAAGATGGTATTTGACGTTTATGAACGGTTACAGTATTCATACGTTAATCTCTCGATTCGTGTAGATGGGTGTTTCGGTAGATACATCAAGTCAATCTTGTATGCTTCCTATGGGCAACAAGGGCAGCTAGCCAGAACACATAGAGTACAAGGACGCCTATGTATAGAGCAAGATAATACGTGAGGAGTCCTGCCGGTGCCAAAATGATTACCATGAGTGTGCGTAATAAGAGGAACAGCATGAGCAGTGACAAGATGGGTTCAACACGATACCATATCAACATAGGTATGCTGATTAGAATAAACACCAACACATTGTACCAAACGCTTTTCCCCACAAAATATATAGTGGGCAATTGTGCCTTGACCAAAGTTGATTTGTAATATTCGACTAATTGTTGGCCAAGCGGCAGTATCTGTACATCTTGGTACAAAGTGGGCATACCTGCTTTTCCTCGTATTACTAGGTTACACTGTACAAAATGATTTGGCCCACCAACAGTGTTGAGCGTTGCCAGACGACTTCGTATAAACAACAGCGGATTGTCTGCAAAGATATTGATGCTTGTACGGACTAATGCATTTCGCTCATCAACTGTTGATTTTTTGTTCCATGTACCAGACCAAAACAAGCAAATATCAAATGGACAATATTGACGTTTGAGGTCATCTATTTGATAAATGCGTTCGATGGCGGGGAGATATTCCGGGCGAATGACGGCATCCGGTTGGAGGAGGATATAACTGAGTGGGTTTTCAATCAGTGTGAGTTGATAGGCCTCCTGACTATTGTTAGTCCAACTGTTTCCCTTAAAGACATACTGGTTTGGTAACAATGATGCAGGAATAAGTTGCGCATACCCGAATAGTAACAAGATCGGTAGCACAAATATTATGGCGGATTGCCGAATCGATACGGTACGCACATGAGGCTGTGTTGTCGGTGTAACCATGCTGAGCCATGAGGGGCGTAGCACCGTAATCCAAAGCAACAGGAACACACCACCAACCAATGGGGCACTGTCAGAGCGATAGAGCGCGATAAATGCACCGAGTAGGCTGACTGCCACAATGGTGCGTCGGGACGTGTATGTGTGGAATTTGAATGTATGGTAGGCGAACAAAAGAAATCCAATGACTAATGCAGTGAAGTATGTATCACGCACGATATTGGTGATTGATACAACAAATGCTGGGGTAAGGGTGATAGCAAAGATGCCCAAATGGAAGACCCAATGACTCTGCTGCTTGATGAGAATGGCATGGGCGAACGTAAGAACAATAGTCCACAATAGTAACAAAAATATCAGTGGTGCATGATAGTCCCAAGGGATCAATTGCATGAACGCAGTGAGGATGGGGTGTTGTAAAACAGAGTTCCAAGCACTCCAACTGCCAGATTTAACTGCGTTGAAATTTGCTAATCCGTCAGGCGGAAAACATCCTGGTGTAAGTTGGAAGAAAATAATTGTAGCGAGTGAAAGATATACGAAAAAAATAGCAAGCGTTGACTTATGGAAGACACGCACATGCCATAGGTAGTACAAGATGCATGTGAGGAGTGGCCATGCGATGAACCCAGCCAAAATGAGTGGTGTAGGCAGGACATCGGTGTAATCCCAATCCCATCTAATCAGCATATGGTATGAGCTGAACGCAACCCACACAAGTGACAAAATGGCAAGCACCAGTAGTGGGTTTATCGGCTTAAGCAGCAGTGGATTCATCCAGGTGAATTGGATACGACGGATGAGATTGCGGAGGGCTTGATAGTATGATCGCAAGGGCAGGACGATAAGTGTGAGTACCACTAAATAGAGCGCGTGCCATTCAAATGGCCAAAACGCAACATAGGCCCATACATGTAGGGCGACCGAGCAGATGAATAATAAATTGAATGATGATGAGCGTTGTGTATAGTATGCGAAGAGCAAGAGTAAGAGCAACCAGGCAATCAGTATGCTACTTTCAGTGATCAAAGGGAGGAAATGACTGGGAATGGGGAGTACATCGATATAGGAAAGCGCAAGCATCAGTGCGCGGTCATTGACCACAGGAATAACCACATCGGGAGGAGATGACAATGATAGACGAAAATCGTCTTGAGCGGACCAACGATGACTGTTTGGCAAAAAGACGAAACGATGGACGCGAAAACTAGATGATACGCCATCAAAGGTGATGCGTTGAGGGTTAGCATATGTGAGTTGGGCAACGAACGGTGTATCATCGGCATACGCCATACCAGCAACGGAAACGAAAAAGTATTGATAGCGAACGCGTGGTAGTGCGTGTGACACGAGGTGGGAGTTCCAGCGGAAAATGGTGCCGTCGGTCCATGTTTCCTTGGGGTAAAACGGACGCGAGAGATTGTCGTCAGGGCCGATGGATACGATTCGTTGGGGATTGGATGGGGTGAACACGGTGAATAACACAAACGCCAGCCAAATAATGAGCGTAATAGACAATCCTGCCCTGTGTTGACGAATTATCTCGACGAATGTGCGTTGCATAGTGTGCGAATTCTGTATCCTGTATGCGATTTGTTGACGGTGAATGCATGCTATTTCGCATGATTCGGATGTGTGTGGGTTCGTGCAACAAGGGCAGCTAGCCAGAACACATAGAGTACAAGGACGCCTATGTATAGGGCAAGGTAATACGTGAGGAGTCCTGCCGGTGCCATAATGATTACTATGAGTGTGCGTAACAAGAGGAACAGCATGAGCAGTGACAAGATGGGTTCAACACGATACCATGTCAACATAGGTATGCTGATTAGCATAAACACCAATACATTGTACCAAACGCTTTTTCCTGTAAAATAAATGGTTGGCATGTGAGACTCTGTTAATGCTGAATTGTAATAGTCAACTAAAGTTTGCCCAATCAATAGTATCTGTGCGTGTTTATAAAGTGTTGGTATACCTTGCTTCTCTCGTGCGACAAGGTCACATTGAACGAAACGAGTTGGCCCTCCAACTGTATTGAGCGTTGCAAGTCGACTGTGAATAAACAACAATGGATTATCCAGAAATATACCAAAACTAGCACGTACTAGTTGATTACGCTCGGAAAGAGTAGATTTCTTGTTCCATTGATTTGACCAAAAAAGACAAATATTATGTGCACAATATTTTTTTTGTAGATCGCTTACTTGGTATACTTGTTCAATTGCTGTGAGATACTCTGGTCGTAAGATAGCATTAGGCTGTAACAATATGTAACTGAGTGGGTTCTCGATGAGTGTAAGTTGGTATGAATCCTGACTGTTATTTGTCCAACTATTTCCCTTAACTTTGTATTGTTTTTGTAGAAGAGAATGCGGGATTATTTGGGAGTATGTGAAGATAAACAGAATAGGTAATATTGAGAACCCTAATAATTTCCAATTTGTAGCACGCGAACGCACTATAAACCAAGGCTGTAATGCAGGATATTTTTTGCTAATCCAAGATGGCTGAAGGATTGTTATCCACAACATCACAAATATACTACCGATTAATGGTGCGCTATCTGAGCGGTATAGTATGAGAAACGCGCCAAGAAAACTTATAACAAAAATCGTGCGATTCTGATCGTGCTGATGAAACTTGAATGTGTGATATACAAGTAATACGAGTCCGATAATCAACGCAGTGAAATACGTGTCTCGTACAATATTTGTTATGGATACTACAAAAGCTGGTGTAAGAGTAATAGCGAAAAGTAATAAATGAAATACCCAATGGCTATTTTGTCGTATTAAAATGGTGTGAGCAAATGTGAGTACGATAGCCCAAAGAAGAAGAAGAAACAACAATGGAGCATTGTAGTTCCAAGGTACTATTTGCATAAATATTGTCAACAGTGGGTGTTGAAAAATTGAATTCCAAGCATTCCAGCTACCTGACGTTACTGATTTGAAATTTGCTAAACCATCAGGAGGGAAACATCCAGGTGCAATTTGAGTAAAAATAATGATGGCCAGTGCAATGTATATCGAAAATATTGCTAATGTTGAATAACTGAATGTTCGAATATGTAACGCCGTGTGTATGATAAGTGTTAATAACGGCCACGTGATGAGTGCAGCTAGGACCAGTGGTACAGGAAATACTTCGTTAGTATCCCATCCCCATTTAACCGTAAGAAAGTATGAACTAAATATGACCCATATCAACGATGATATTGCTGCAATATGTAGGGCAATATTTTTGTTCATATAACCTCATTTATATCGCTTCTCTATGAGTAAAATGCGCGCTGGGAGTCACCGTGCTAATATGCCCCCAGATAACCTCGCCGACAACGACTACTCAGTATGTATAGTAAGCGTATCGAGACATGTAATAGTCAACTTAAGAAGATGGGTGTGGCTTCATGCATGACTCTCTGCCGGTGTCTCTGTTAAAATTGATGCCACTCTGTGCAGTGAGCGTTTCAAATCACTGCTAGACTAGTAATCATTGTACTACAATATAAATCTTCGGCTCACTAAACAGATCTCTCCATGCATGTGATGGGTACAATATCATTATTCACCGCCCGCCGTCGACCGCCAAGACCTGGCCACTGACCCATCCGGCGTATTCCGACGCCAAAAACAACACCGCATGTGCAATGTCGTCGGGCGACCCGAGGCGTTGCAGGGCAATGCTGGCCACCAATGCCTTCTGACCCTCTGCACCGTACGACTCCCACTGACGCTGGGTATTTTGGTTTGACAAGACAAACCCCGGTGCAATGTTGTTGGCCGTGATATTGAATGGCCCGAGCTCGTGACACAACTGCCGGGTAAAGTTAATCTGCCCGGCCTTGGCCGAGGCATACGCCTGAATACCCGTCAGGCTCGGGCCAAGCCCAGCGCCACTCGAGATATTGACGATCCGTCCGCGCCTTGCTGCTTTCATTGACGGCACAACCGCCCGGCTACAGATAAACGCCGCCGTCAGATTGACATCCATAATGGCATGCCACTGCGCCAACGACACCTGCTCGAGTGGTTGGCCAACTTGGCCGCGCACTCCACCGGCATTATTGACCAGCACGTCGATTTGTTTGGTAGAGGCCTGTGCCAAGGCCTCGGCGACCATCGCATTGACTTGGTGCTCATCGGTGACATCAACGGTGCGCACGTGACAGACACCACCGGCATCTTGACACAAGCGCTGCGTCTCGACCAGCTCGTCACCGAGCACGTCACAGGCCCATACGTGCGCACCGCGCGCGGCAAAGTTGATAGCAATTGCTCGGCCGAACCCGTGGGCTGCACCAGTGACGATGACGGTTTGGTTGGTGAATTGAATGTGCATCTGCGTCTCCTTTAGTTGTCCCAACCATCGCTGATAAGCGCCCGCGTCTCGCGCACAGCCACATCCCAAATAGCGTGCATGTCGGCATCGGGGCGTTGGAAGTACCCCTCGAAGTTGCCTTCCTGATAAAATTCACGCAAGCGCGTACCTACCAACGTCGCCCGTCCAGCTCGCTCTGGCAGATTGACTTGGTGGTTGGGCATGGCCACGCCCTCGAGGCGCGTCCACGGAAAGTTTTCCATCCACGAGGCATGACTGCTCAACGGATCAATCGCCTTGACTTTCGCCCAGGTCTGAGGCGCTCGCCACCAGTTGTGGAACTTGACTTGCGCCTCTGGGTGATCTGCCATCCACTCGGTGACTAATCCATCCACTGGGCTATTACCACCATGCCCGTTGGCGATGACAATTCGGCGGAAGCCGCTACCGTACATCGAATTCAAAATGTCGCGAATCAAACTGATATACGTGTCAATACGCAACGTGATTGTGCCTGGATAGGCCTGGAAGTAGGGCGCCAAGCCATAACTCACCACCGGAAACACGGGCACCCCCAGTGGTTCAGCTGCATCAACGGCGACCTTCTCGGCCAAAATACTATCCACACTCAAACTCAAATATGCATGTTGCTCGGTGCTGCCCAGCGGCAACACGGCTCGATCGTCGTGGCGTAAATACTGCTCGACCTGCATCCAATTCATGTCACTGATACGCATTAGGCTTCCCCTTTCCAAATAGTAGGCAGTACGATGGCAATCAAAATCAACCCCATGCCGATAAATTGCGTGGTCGTCAGAATTTCGCCCAAAAACAGAATCGCAATTGCGCTGGCCACTGGTGCTTCAAGCACCAAAATAATCCCACCGACGCTGGCTGGAATATGGCGCAGTGCCAAGTTAAATAACCCGTATCCGCCCAGCGTGGGTCCGATCGCCAAAAAGAGTAATACCAACCACGCTGTCGTATCTCCAATCTGCAGGATGTTGGGCGCTTTACTTACCCCCACGACCAGTGGCGCCAAGGCAAACATCACCAGCAATGCAATCGATCCACTCGCCATGGTCACCGTCAGTGTGGCCCACGGATTGACGTTGCGGACGGCTTTTTGGCTATAAAGGACATATCCTGCCTGCAAAATCGCCGTACTCAAACCGACCGTAATCCCCAACCAGTTGAGTTGGGTGTAGGCCAAATCGTAGAGGCGCACCAGCAATACGAGCCCGATAAATGACAGCACCAAGCTGATGATTTGTGGCAGCCGCCATGCTTCGTTATAAAAAAAACGGGCACCGATAGTAACAAATGTGGGAAACAAGTAGATGAGGACGACGGCAATAGATGCCCCATTTAAATCCACCGACCAAATCCACAGCGCATGATAAATCCCAATCGTAAAGATACCAAGAATAATCAGCGGTATCAGGTCATTGCGCGGAATCTTAAGCACCTGCCGATTGAACAAAATCAAAACACCACCCAGCGCCACCGTAACAAAGATATCGCGCCAGAGCGCAATCGCTAACCCAGACGCGTCGTGTACATCAAGCAAATATTTGATGCCCGGACCGGTGCCGGCCCACACGATTGCTGCAATCATACTAAAGAGGTACCCGAGCCGTGCAGAGGTGGCCATAATGCTCCCAATGATATCAATTGGCGATTGGTCTGTATAGCATACATGATGTTGTGCTACGCCTAGACAGAGATGTATTACGTATCATACAAAGACCCATGATCATGCGTCTCTGTATGATGGTATACTGCGTTAGAATGCTAAATATGTCGAGGATTACATGAGCGACGTAGATTCGTTTATTACCAAAATGCACCATGATGGCTGTGGCGATGCAGCGATTGCCGCCTTTGTCGATGCCTATACACAACTTGCCAGTGGTGCCACTGGCATGATGCCCGAATCAACCATCACCCCAATTACCGCATTACCACATGTTGATGAATGGGCCGATTATCGTATTGCTGGTCAGACTGCATTGGCCAAAACAGTCGTACTCCGGCTCAACGGCGGTCTCGGCACGGGTATGGGGCTCGAGCAGGCCAAGTCATTGTTGCGCGTACGCGGTGACGACACATTCCTTGATATTGTTGCCAAACAACATCGCTACCTGATGAGCCAAACCGGCACCAAATTACCCCTGCTCTTCATGAATAGCTTCGCCACCGACGCCGACACGCAGGCGCATTTGGCCGATTATGCCGATGTCGAGTGTCAGTACATGCTCCAAGGGCGTGTGCCCAAGGTGCGAGTTGATACCTTGAGCCCAATCGAATGGCCCGCACAGCCTGAACTCGAGTGGTGCCCACCCGGCCACGGCGAGCTCTACCGCGTACTCTGGAGCAGTGGCACGCTCGATCGCCTGCTTGATGCTGGTTACGAGTACATCTTCTCCGCCAACATCGATAATCTGGGGGCAACGCTTGATTTAGCGATTCTGGGGTATATCGCCACTCACCAAGTACCGTTTTTGATGGAGGTGACGCGTCGCACCGAGGCCGACCGCAAGGGCGGTCATTTGGCCCAGGCTATCGACGGTCGTTTTGTGTTGCGTGAGAGTGCCCAGTGCCCCGCTGAAGATATGATAGTGTTCCAAGATATCGACCGGCATCAGTTTTTTAATACCAACAACGTCTGGATCCGCTTGCGTCCGTTGCGCGATTTGTTGGCACAGCACGGTGGTTTTTTGCCTTTGCCGATTATTGTTAATCGCAAAACAGTCGATGTACGTGATGGACAATCGCCAGCGGTGATTCAACTTGAGAGTGCCATGGGTGCGGCGATTGGCCTCGTCACAGGTGCCCAAGCGGTGGCTGTACCGCGCACCCGCTTTATGCCGGTCAAGAGTTGTCAAGATTTATTGATTCTGCGTTCGGATTGTTTTGGGCTCAATGATGCGTACCATTTGATTCCTGTCGACAATGACCCACTACCAGTAGTGCGGCTTGATCAGCGTTATTACCGGGTGATTGCCGATTTTGAGCAACGCTTTGCTGATGGCGTACCACAAATGCGCGATTGTACCCACCTAACGATTGAGGGGGATGTATCGTGTGTGGCAGGTGTGGCGTTTAACGGTGACGTGACGCTTCGCGCCACGAGTCACGCCGTCAAACTAACACCGCAAGTATGGGGTGATGGAATTCACATATTGTCGTGATAAATAGCGCGTTTTAATTGACAGAGTAGCGATAAACATGCTATACAGATTGTTGTAATTACATAATGTGTGGTTATGCGCCATACATGGCCGACTAGAAAGTACATGGAAATGACCCGACCGACCTACCTTGAAGCCCTCAAGTCACGCGTGCTGATTTATGATGGGGCTATGGGTACGAGTATCGACGATTATGATTTGACTGCCGAGGATTACGGCGGTGAGGCGACCTTTGGTAGCCGCGATTATTTAGTCATTACCCGACCAGATGTTATTGGCAATATTCATCGATCGTTCATGCTTGCTGGATCTGACGTGCTCGAGACCTGTACGTTCCAGAGCACTCGTCCTCGCCTTGAGGAGTGGGGTCTCGGTGAGCGCGTCCATGAAATTAATGTGGCTGCTGCTCGACTTGCCCGAGGCGTTGCCGATGAGTTTACCGCCCAAGACGGAATCCCACGCTATGTGGCTGGCTCAATTGGACCGACTGGTAAATTGCCATCATCGAACGACCCAGCCTTGAGTGATGTGACCTTTGAGCAGCTCAGCGACACGTTCCGTGAGCAGGCTATGGCCTTGATCGAGGGTGGCGTTGATGTGCTGTTAGTCGAGACCAGCGTCGATATTCTCGAGGTCAAAGCAGCCCTAGATGGGCTACGTCGCGCTAAGCACGACATGAATCGCCCAGATGTCGCTGTGCAAGCCCAAATCTTTTTGGATATGAGCGGGCGTATGCTCCTCGGTACCGATATCCCAGCCTATATTGCCACCATGGAGGCCATGCCGGTCGACGTGATTGGCCTGAACTGCAGCACCGGCCCTGAGCACATGCGCGAGGCTATTCAATACTTAACGGCACACTCGCGCAAGCCGATTTCGTGTATTCCCAATGCTGGCCTGCCGATTGAGGTCGATGGTGCAACCGTATTCCCCATGGAGCCAGCCCCATTTGCCACCACGCTCGGTGAGTTTGTCACCAAATACGGTGTGAGTGTCGTCGGTGGGTGCTGTGGCACACGTCCAGCCCATATCGCCAAGTTGCGCGAACATCTCGGTACGCCGGCGCCATTGCCACGCGAGGTCGAGTATATTCCCAGTGTCTCATCGGGCATCCGCGCTGCCGCTTTGCAACAAGATGGTACGTTGACGATGATTGGCGAGCGCGTCAATACGCTCGGCTCGCGCAAAGTCAAGCGCTTGTTGCTCAACGACGACTACGACGGTGTGCTCGAGGTGGCTCGCGAGCAGGTCGATAGCGGATCGCACATGCTCGATGTGTGTGTAGCTATGACCGAGCGGAGCGATGAGCTCGAGCAGATGGTTACCTTGCTCAAAAAGCTGACCATGAATGTCGAGTTGCCTCTCGTCATCGATACGACCGAGTCCGATGTACTTGAGGCTGCGTTGAGTAGCTATCCGGGCCGCGCCATTGTCAACTCCGTCTCACTCGAGGGTGGGCGCGGCGAGAAGATGGACAAAATCATGCCACTTGTGGCCCGCTACGGCGCGGCGACGGTGGCCATGACCATCGACGAGACCGGTATGGCACACAGTGCCGAGCGCAAACTCGAGATTGCCCAGCGCATCGCCCAAATCGCCAAGGATGAGTTTGGTGTGCCGGCTGAAGCGTTGATTTTCGACGTGCTGACGTTCCCGATTACTACCGGCCAAGAGGAGTTGCGCCGCGCTGCGGTTGAGACTCTTGACGGCATTCGACTGGTCAAGCAACACATTCCGGGCTGTTTTACCACGCTCGGTGTGAGTAACTTGAGCTTCGGAGTGGCCCCGCATGCCCGCGCCGCGCTCAACTCGGTCTTCTTGTTCCATGCCCGTGAGGCTGGCCTCGATACGGCTATCATTAACCCGGCCCATGTCACACCATACGCCGAGTTGCCTCGTGAGCAAATCGAGATTTGTGAGGATCTGATTTTTGCCCGTCGCGAAGATGCTCTCGCCCGCTTTATTCAGTACTTCGAAGAGAACGCCCAGACCGACGAGCGCGAAGTCAGCGACCCAACTGCTGGTATGAGCGTTGATGAGCGTTTGTACTGGAAGATTCTGCATCGCAAAAAAGAAGGCGTTGAGCAGGATATCGACGAGTCCGTCCAAATTCGCTTGGCCAAACATAACCTCGAGTTGGGCGATGCGACAGCCTCAACCAAAAACGCCGACGGCGTCTCGCCCCAAGGTGTTGAGGCTGTCGAGGTGCTCAATAACGTGTTGTTGCCCGCCATGAAGCAGGTCGGTGACTTGTTCGGCGCGGGTCAGTTGATTCTACCCTTTGTGCTCCAAAGCGCTGAGGTCATGAAAAAAGCCGTGGCTCGCCTCGAGTTGTATCTCGATCGACTCGAAGGCACCAGCAAGGGCAAGGTCGTCCTTGCGACGGTGTACGGCGACGTCCACGACATCGGCAAGAACCTGGTCAACACGATTCTTTCAAACAACGGCTATACCGTCTACGACTTAGGCAAGCAAGTGCCTGTCAACACTATTATCGAGAAGGCCCAAGAGGTCGGTGCCGATGCGATCGGCTTGTCGGCGTTGTTGGTCAGCACCTCAAAGCAAATGCCAGTGTGTGTCCAAGAGCTCCACAAGCGCGGCCTTAATTACCCAGTTCTGGTTGGTGGTGCGGCGATTAATCGTCAATACGGCCAACGCATCTCGTTCGTCAGCGATGATACGCTCTACGACGCGGGTGTCTACTACTGCAAAGACGCCTTCGAAGGGCTGGAGACCATGGATCGCTTGAGCGACCCACAGGTGCGCCAGTCGTTTATGGCGCAGGTGCAGGCAGAGGCAATTGCTGCCAAAAACGAAAAAGAGCGTGGGCGTCAAACATTGACACAACACGGTCGTACTGATGATGTCAATGTCCGCTCTGCGGTGCGCACTGATACTCCTGTGCCGACTCCGCCATTCTGGGGCGCTCAGGTGGCGACGCGCATTCGCCTCGACGACGTCGTCAACTGCCTCGATCGCAATGCGTTGTATCGCTTGCAGTGGGGCGCCAAAAACGCCAAGGGTGAGGAGTGGGAGAAGCTCAAAGCCGAGTTCGACATCAAAGTCCGCGATCTCGTGCGTGAGGCCGAGCGTGATGGCTGGCTCGAGCCCAAGGTGGTATATGGTTACTACCCATGTCAATCGTCGGGACAAGATTTGATTGTGTACGATCCGGCTGACCGCAGCAAAGAACTGACGCGCTTCTTCTTCCCACGGCAACCAGAGCGCGAACGATTGTGCATCGCCGACTACTACCGCTCGGTGGAGTCTGGTGAGTACGATGTAGTAGCGTTGCAGGTTGTGACGATGGGCACCAAGGTCGATGATTTGACCGAGGAGTTGCAGAAGCAAGGCGACTACAGTCGCTCATACTTCATCCATGGATTGGGTGTGTCGTTGGCCGAGGCTTTGGCCGAGTACACTAATCGTTTGGTACGCCAGAGTTTGGGGCTTGGTGGTGAGCAAGGGCGGCGTTACTCATGGGGCTACCCAGCCTGTCCTGATTTGGATGAGCACGTCAAATTGTTTAGTGTGTTGCCGACCGATCGTATCGATGTATCGTTGACTGAGGCGTATCAACTGATGCCCGAGCAAAGCACTGCGGCAATTATCGTACACCACCCCGAGGCCAAATATTTTTCGATTGGGTCGACCCGTGAGCGTGCTGACGACGATGCAATGTCAGTGAAGCTGTGATAGAACAGAGGAGGATACACGATGAACGAGCATGTTGAGCAGTTCATTACATATTTGATGCAGGAGCGCGCCCTGACTGCCAATACGGTATCGGCGTATCGTACCGATTTAGATCAGTATGTTGCGTTTTTGCGTGAGCGCAAAGTGAGTTCTGTAGTGGCGGCAAGTCGTGAGGATGTCGTTGCGTTTATGATTTTTTTGCGTGAACGCAAATACTCAAACGCTACCGTTGCCCGTCGTACAGCTGCAGTCAAATCGTTTTATGCATTCTTGACCTCGATTCAAGTCGTCAAGACTGACCCAACTACTGCGGTCGAGTCACCTCGCGTCGAGCGAGAGGTCCCTCGAGCGTTGACACCAGTACAGGTCGACGAGTTAATGGAGCTACCGTTGCGCTCACGCACAGCCGACCGCATGCGCGATCGCGCTATGTTCGAGGTGTTGTATGCTACCGGCATGCGCGTCAGCGAGTTGGTTGGTCTAAATATTGGTGATGTCAATCTCAAGACTAAGATTGTCCATTGCGTGGGCAAAGCCAAGAAAGTCCGCATGATTCCACTCAGTGAATCAGCGGTAACCGCTGTCGAGGAGTATCTCGATATGGCTCGTGGTCAACTGGTGCGGGACGATGCCCGTGCCGAGGATGTGTTGTTCGTCAATCATCGTGGTGGACGCTTAACTCGCCAAGGCTTTTGGCTGATTCTTAAGCAATACGCTGATGAGTTGGGAGTCAGCGAGCTGACCCCACATATGTTGCGCCATTCGTTTGCCACGCATATGATTACCAGTGGTGTTGATTTGCGTCGTGTGCAGGCCTTGCTCGGCCATGCGTCGTTGTCGACAACCCAAATCTATGCGCAGGCTGTTCGCGGTAGTAGTAACGACTAACATTAGATCTGACGCATTCATATATCTTGCTGTATCACCGCTTTCAACAACGCTCTAGGCAAGCTGTCCTAGGGCGTTGTGTGCATACATGCAGGCGTGTTGTGCGTAGGAGAGAGTAACGTCCTGGCACACGGTAGTGTGCAATCAGTTTTGGAGAATGGACATGGCGAAGTACGATTACGATGTCATCATCGTCGGGAGTGGTCACAACGGTCTTACCTCTGCTGGCTATTTGGCTCGCTCTGGTTTGCGCGTCTTGGTGCTGGAGCGCCGTGGGATTGTTGGCGGTGCGGTCTGTACCGAGGAGGTCATCCCCGGCTACAAAATCGACGTCGGCTCATCTGCACACATTATGATTCATTTAACGCCGGTGGTGCGCGATCTCGAGCTCGAAAAACATGGCCTCGAGTATATCGACATGGATCCCTATGCGTTTTATCCGCAACCTGACGGGTTGGGCTCAATTTCGTTTTATCGCGATAAAGAGCGTACGTTTAACTCGATTGCCAGTATCTCACCGCGTGACGCCGAGGCCTATCGTAAATTTCTCGATTATTGGGGGCCCATCAACGAAGCCGTCTTTGACGTCTTCCTCAATCCACCAAGTGTGATGGGCTTGTTTGGCACGATGGCCAAGGCGCAAGCCAAGGTGCGCCACATTACCAGCACGCTCGAGACGGTGCGTCGCTTGTTTACCTCGTATGGTCAACTGATTACCGAGACGTTCGAATCTGAGGCGATGCGTGCGGCCTTGACCTGGCTGGCAGCCCAATCGGGGCCACCACCCGACGAAATTGGCGCTGGTGACTTCTTTGGTTGGCACGCCATGATGCACACCAGTGGCGCTATGCACCCTAAGGGCGGTAGTGGTATGTTGACGCAGGCCATGTCACGCTCGCTGCAGGCCTCGGGTGGCACGGTGGTACTCAACGCGCCGGTCAAGCAGATTCTGATTAAAGGTAATCAGGTTGAGGGCGTTGAGACCCAAGACGGCATGCGCTACACGGCACCGATTGTCATCTCGAACGCCCACATTCAGACAACCATGTTGGGTATGGTCGGTGAGAATCATATTTCAACTGATTTGGCCCACAAAATCCGCAATATTCGCGTGGGCAACGGCTTTGGTATGACCGTGCGCTGTGCCGCAGATGAGTTGCCTGACTACACGGCATCGCCATCAGGTGGACGAGCTCATGAGAATCATCACGGCTTGCAATTGTTGGCGCCATCGATGGACCACGTACGCCGTGCATATGCCGATTATTCATTGGGCTATCCATCCAAAGATCCAGCTGTGATTGCCATGACATTCTCGGCGATTGACCCGGTAGTAGCACCGCCGGGCAAGCACACGGTTTTTTTGTGGGCCCAGTACTTTCCCTATACCCTCGCCAACGGCATGGATTGGGCGAATGAGCGCGAAAGCGTGGCTGACAGTATCCTTGAGGTGCTGTACAAATATGCGCCGAACATGCGTGGCAAGATTATTGACCGTTACATTCAGACGCCACTCGATCTGGAGAACTTGCATGGTCTCGTGCGGGGTAATGTGATGCACGTCGAGATGTCGCTGGATCAGATGTTCTTCTATCGCCCGATTGCCGAGCTTGCCGATTATCGTACGCCCATCAAGGGGTTGTACATGACCGGTGCGAGCATGCACCCGGGTGGTGGTGTGTTTGCGGCCAGTGGCTACAACACGGCCCGTACGGTGCTCGGTGACTTGCGTCCGATGAATCGGCTCTGGCGTGGCATGGCTGGCAAAGTATAAGTCAACCATATACGAGGGGCGCAGTCAATAGACCGCGCCCCTTTGATTGTGAGTATAATCTGTGGATTACATCGGGCGGCAGACAGCCTCAGGGCCACGGCCAACGAGGGCCGTGAAGAACCCAGTAATCTTCTCGCTATCGACACTCTGGAGCTCAAGCAAGTGGTTCCAGGCGGTTGCAACCACTGGTGCAGGCATTTGATTATCAGGGCGTGGCATCAGGATTAGGCATGGGTTGCTGCGTTGCAAATCACGGGCAAGGGTCTCGAGTTCTGCCACCGAGTTGACATCGAGAGACTCTTTATAGTGGACAATGATGCCGCCGTGCTCAAGATTGTGCACAGTGATTTTGTCGTCGAGTGGTGTTTTTTGGATGCCCCATGGCGCCGTCTGATTGCCCACGTGCCATCCTGAGGTGGGTGGGTTTGAAGTGAACGGTGCAGGTAGCGGATCGTCGACACTGCCGAGGTGCAGGCTCGGGCCTGAGTCAGGGATTTTTTGGGTTTCGCTCGGTAAGCCACGATCAGAGGTCCGCACGTACACCAAGCCGATGATGAGTGCAAGAATCGCTACTACGCCGGCATAGAGCGGAATATTGGCGTTTGCTTTGCGCTTGGCCGGTGTTTTGGTTTTGCTCGAGCGATTAATCGTTGCTGTATCCATCGCCACGGTGTGATCGATCGGTTTTTTGGTGGTTGTGGGCTTATTGGTCGTCGGTTTGTTGCTTTTGGGTGACATGATACTCCTCAGTTGGTGTGATGTATGGCGACAGCCAAGGCTGCAGCCACTCGGGCGTTATTCTCAAGGAGGGCCATATTCGTGCGCATGCTCTCGCCACTGGTGGCTTTGGCGACGGCACTCAACAAAAACGGTGTAACTGCTTGGCCACGAATCCCGGCAGCTACGGCTTGGGCCAACGCTACTTGAATTGATTGCTCAATCTGATCTGCCGGTAATGCAACATCGGCCGGTGGAGGGACTGCTACAATCATACCGCCACCATGCAAGGTACGATGGGTGCGCCAGGCGCGAGCAATGGTGGCGACGTCAGCAGCGTAATTCACTGATAACCCACTCTGAGCACTATAAAACGCTGGGAACTCGTTGGTGCCTAGCCCATACACAGGGACACTTGCTGTCTCGAGATACTCAAGCGTAGCCGGCAAATCGAGAATCGACTTGGCTCCGGCACAGACTACGATAACTGGCGTTTTGGCCAGCTCAGTTAAATCTGCCGAAATGTCGAAGCTTGTGCGGGCATCACGATGTACTCCACCAATTCCACCAGTGGCAAACACCTCGATGCCAGCAGCATGCGCTAGTGCCATTGTGGCCGAGACGGTGGTTGCCCCAAATGCACCATCGGCGATAGCTAGTGGGATGTCGCGGCGGGCCAATTTACGTACATTGCTAGCCTGCGCAAACAGTTGTAGTGTCGCATCATCAAGCCCCACAGTGGCGACACCTGAGACCACACCAATGGTGGCAGGGATAGCACCACCACCACGTACTACGGCCTCCATTTGGCGAGCAATCTCCACATTCTGCGGGTATGGTAGCCCGTGGGCAATTACGGTGCTCTCAAGTGCGACTAATGGGTGTTGGTTGATAATCGCCGATTGAACATCTGGCGATAAATGCAGTTGCATGGTGGAATCCTTATAGCATGGTCAGGCGCTGAGGCCCGTCTGGATGAATGGCAATCGTGTGCTCAAATTGGGCGGAGAGTGAGCCGTCGGCTGTGCGCACCGTCCACTTGTCCTTTTTGTCGAGTTGCGTTTTGTGACTGCCCGCATTAATCATTGGCTCGATCGTAAATACCATCCCCGGCTTGAGCACAAGTCCCGTACCAGACTGCCCAACATGATGGACTGTTGGGTCCTCGTGGAGTGCCTTGCCGATGCCGTGGCCAGTGTACTCACGTACCACACTAAAGCCCTGCGCTTCGGCATGACGTTGAATTGCTGCCCCGACATCACCTAACTTATTGCCCACAGTCGCAGCAGCTATCCCTACCTCGAGTGCTGATTGTGCACAATCGAGCAGGCGCTGCGCGGCAGGACTAATTTGACCGACAGGCAATGTGATACAGGCGTCGCCGTACCAGCCATTGACAATCACACCCACGTCGATACCAACAATGTCGCCTTCGTTGAGCATGTGCGGGCCAGGAATGCCATGACAAATCACGTTGTTGGGCGAGATGCACAGCGTCGCTGGAAAGCCATGATACCCCTTGTAAGCCGGGATTGCACCTTTGGTGCGAATAAACTCCTCGGCTGCTTGATCAAGTGCCGCCGTACTGATACCTGGGGTTACCAGTGGGGTAATATGCGCAAAGGTCTGGGCCACGATTTGCCCGGCAACGCGCATGGCGGCGATGTCACGGGCTGATTTGATACTTACCACGATTCGTCCCTATCACAGTGTGTCTTTATGGGTAGTATAACGAGGTTTGTGGGAGGTGTGCAATGCGATTACTGCTCAATCACTGTGTGATATTCGTAGCGATCAGTGCGGTAATAACTCACGGTGTACTCGACCAACTGTTGTTGCTGACTATAACTAGCTGTCTTGACCAATAATAATGGCGTGCCTATTGGTACATCAAGTAGGTACGCCTGTTCCTCATCCGCAGCCACGGCATTGATGGTATGGGTGATGCGGTCAATCTGAAGGCCATGCTCTTGTTGCAAGACGGTGTACAGCGACTGCTTACCAAAATCAATATTCATTAGCTGTTGGCTGTGTGGCCCGATAATTGTGCTGAACTGCAGACTAATAGGTATGTCATCGCCATACCGCAGTCGTGCCAAAAACAGTGCATAATTGCCATGGTAACGCTGTAAAATCATTGGTGCGTTGACATCGATGGTCGCTTGGTGCACGGACAGTACTTTGGAGCGTGGACGCATACCCATGGCGGTGATTTGATGGGTAAAGCTCCGGTTCAGGTAGAAGTTCGCTCGTTGCTCTTGGGGCAACACATACGTCCCAACTCCGGCACGCCGCGAGATGAGTCGCTCATTGACAAGATTCGTCAACGCGGTACGCATCGTATGGCGCCCGACCCCATACCATGTACCGAGTTCTAATTCGGGCGGTAACACTGTATTTGCTGAGAGCTTGCCTGACAGAATTAACTGACGCAAATGCCCTTCAATTTGATGGTAGAGCGGTACCGGGCTCTGTGGGTCTAGTGGCGATGTACCAAACGCCGCAAAATCAGCGGTGGGACGAGCATCCTGCATGCAAACTCCTTGTATCCCCAAGGGTGATGCTCCAATTATACCCCGATTGACAATAACCGGGCGGGGGTGCCAATGAGCATTTGGTCAATGTGCGATTCACTGACTCCTGCCTCACCGAGGAGTGCAGTGAATTCTGTCAATAGATGCGCATAACTCAATGCCTTGTGATACCCATATCCTCGTAAGCCACTGCGACGGGCAATATCACACGAGATCACCAGTTGTGGCGCAAACCCAGCCTCACACAACGTCGCAATCATCTTGGCCCGTAGCTGATCGCTTGCGTATTTGTGCTTGCCGATTTGGTCGTAGCCGATGGTCACGCCACGATGCAATAGCGACTTGTGATAATCCAAATCAAGCAGACGGTCGCAGTGGCCGATGATGATGCGATCAACCGGGATGTCATGGCTGGTGAGTAGGTCGATTTGGGCGTGTGCCATGGTGCCAGCCTCGGTATGCGTTGATATGCACGCGCCAGTGGCATGGTGGGCAAGAGCTGCTGCAACAAACGCCGTCTGCTCGAGTGGCGTAATCTGATGCAAACTTGAGGCTGCTTTGAGTAAACCTGCCCGGTGCGATGTACCATCGATGCCGATGGTGATGTCATCAATCAGGCGTTGACTGAGTTGTCGTGGTGATTGGTTGATAAGCCAGTTATGAGCGAATTTTTCTTTGAGAAAGCCGCTGACCGCCACGATATGCACATCGCAGGCGGCCGCAATCTGTACCAATCCACCGATATTGCGCCCATAATCAATCGGCGTCATTTCGATGATTGCCCGCCCACCTGCCCGTTGAAAATGTCGTATATCAGTTTGGATAGCTTGTACATCATCAAGCACCAAATCGTGCTCATTATCGAACGGTGCCGGAGGGCGCCCTAATAGGTGCTCATGCATTGCACAGACGCCCAGTTCGCTCGGCGCTATATCACCACGCACTGTGCGAATAATGTGCGTCATACAATGCCTCCGAGTTGGGTAATCGTATGCTGCAGCGTCACAACATCAACTTGATGTGGTGCAACGTGATGCTCTTGAGCCATCGCCGCCGCTACGCCGGCAGCTTGACCCATGGCCATACACTGCCCCATGCTCCGTACTGACGCATGGGCGTCGTGTGTGGCTGACAAACAGCGCCCAACCACTAATACACCAGTAATCTCGTGGGGAATAAGGCAACGAAAAGGGATAGCGTAGGTTGCCCCATCTGCTAGGTAGTGCCACTCCGTGTCTATGCCACCGTGATGATCCTCGATTGGGGCACCACAGCGAGCAATACTGTCGTGCGCATCACGAGCGTTGATGACATCATCTCGCGTGAGTTGGTAGGCACCGATAATCCGGCGCGTCTCACGCACACCAATTTGGTGGCTGAGTTGATTGAGCACTGCCTGTTGGTAGCCCGGCACAAAATCCACCAAAAATTGGGCATAGCGTTCGGCTTGCCGCCGCCCCTCAATCTCGGCTGCCGTCAAGGCATCAATATCAAGCGCATTCACATGTGCGACGCGCGTCATGTTTGTCACCATCACTCCTTCAAACGGCGTGATGTGCACGCTACCCTCTTTGCGTGGCAAGTCATACCCTTGGGCAATGGCAGCGGCCATCAACGCATGCAGTTGGGTTTTGCTGACGCGCCGAGCTTGATTGTCGTCAACGTTGATCATCTGAAAGGTCGTCGTCAGCGATTGCATGGCACTCCCATCATCACCACCTTCGTATGGGGCTCCGGCGCGCACCGCTACATCGGCATCGCCCGAGGCGTCGATAATCATGCGCGCGTCGATGCGCACCATGCCGGATTTGTTGACAGCCACCACACCAGTGACCTGTGCTCCGTCCATGATGGTGTCAACTACGAAGGTGTGGTACAACAGCTGGACGCCTGCGGCAGTTGCCAACTCCTCCCAGACGATTTTGAGTGCTTGTGGGTCGTAGGTGATCCCCTGCCCTGCACCATACGTATTAGGGCGGAGTAGTGCGCGCCGGCGGGCCATTAGGCGATTAACTACCTGATCAGGGACTCCGCCGACGACTTTGTGGGCAATTGTTCCTGGCGTATAAAAGCCGTAAAATGTGTCGAGAACCTGCGTGCTTGTGCCGCCCATAAAACCGTAGCGCTCAACGAGTAATACGCGACACCCGAGTTGAGCCGCCGTGATGGCTGCTGTTGCTCCGGCAGACCCAGCCCCGACAACTAATACGTCGGTGGTGTATGTACGTTCGATAGGTCGTTGGTATAGCATGTTGTGATTCCTCAATTGGTGTTTTTCTTATTATACATTAAATGTTCGTATGTCCGGACATTTAATGGTTTAGGATATCGTATCAGTCGAGGCTGTGGAATCGGTCGCGACGGTGCAGGGTCATGTCGAATAATGAGAATACGTCCATCGCGACGCAACAGGTTCGCGCCGAATAATCAGAATACGCCTGTAGCGACGCAGCGCTGCTGCGTCGAACAATCAGATCATGCGATGCAGAATGGTGGGTCAATTAATCGTCACGCGGTATGCGCATCGAACAGGTCCGTCGAGGTCGTGGAATCGGTAGCGACGCAATAGGGTCACGTCGAAACACCCAATCGTTTGCAACCAATGTGTCAGGTGCGATACATGTCAGACCCCGACAGGGGCCCGTTTTTCCAACAAGAAGATGAACCCAATCGCCATTACCGCCAAGACGCCGGCTGCGATGTAGGCATCGAGCGCGCGCGCTGACGCAATATAGCTAGCAAAGACGCCACCGACGCCAGCCAGTAGATAACAAGTCAAGACGGCCTCGCGGCGGGTCAGGCCCAGGGCCACCAATCGGTGCGAGATGTGGTCCTTACCAGCGTGGGTCAAAGGGTTTTTGCCACGGCGCAAGCGCGAGATAGTGACAAGCGTGGTGTCGATGATCGGCAAGGCCAAGACGCCCAACGGCACCATCCAGGTGATGATGATTTGATTAGCGGGGAAGCGTAATTTGATGCCAATGACGGCGAGGAGCAAGCCAATAAACAGTGAACCCGTGTCCCCCATGAAGATAGTCGCAGGATTGAGGTTATAGCGCAGAAAGCCGATACAGGCGCCAATCAAAGCTGCGGCGAGTGCGCTGACGAGGATTTGACCACTTTGGGCAGCAAGGAGCAGAAAGAATGTCGCACAGACGACGGCCACGCCACTCGACAGTCCATCCATGTTGTCGAGCAGATTGATGGCATTAGTGATGCCGACAACCCAGACGATGGTGAGTGCCCAGTTTTGCCAGGGCGCGGCGAACAGATTGACTTGGACACCACCAATGAGAAGAATCACGGCTGCGCTGGCTTGACCGATGAGTTTGATGTAGGCGTTGAGCGTCCAGCGGTCATCAACCAAGCCACAGAGCGATACAAGCGTGGCGGCGAGCAGGATGCTGATGAGTTCGCGGATGTAGAAACGATCGCCAAACAGGAGTAACGCCCCTACAAATGCCACATAAATCGCTGCGCCGCCGAGTAATGGCACTGGATTGGCATGGATTTTGCGTTGTGACGGGGCATCAACAAACCCGAGTATGAGCGCGATGCGGCGCGCCATCGGTGTGGTGATGATGGCAAATAGCAGTGCTGTGATGCCGATGAGTAAGAGTGTTGGCATGGGTGGTAGTACACAAACGTTGTGAGTGAACGCTTGATGCCTCATAGTGTAACGAACTACTATACAATAATACAGCGATTTGTTGATACCGCAGGGGGGAGACGATGAATCCCAAGCAAGTGCCGTTGTGGCTTGTAGGTTTGCTCATCGGAGTGGGCTTGATTGTGTTTGCGTCGATGGATCAGCAACGTGGTGCATTGACGACCGTGTTTGAACAAGCCCCAACCCCTGAATTGGGCCTACTCGATGATTTGCTGGCACCGTCTCCAACTGGACCAACTGCCACGCCACACGTCGTAGGTGAGCGGATTGCGGTATATATCGCCAATATGGAACGCGTTGGATCAACGCTCGAAATTCGTGGTACGATTGAAAATCGCAGTCAAGAAAATATCACCCTCGGATTGCAGAATATTTTGTTTATAGATGCAGTAAACATTAACTACGGCGTGGGTGAATCGGCAATTGAGTTGGTGGTGTTGCAACAGGTACCATTTTCGTTTCAAGTGCCGGTGCCACCAGGGCGGCCGTTGACGATGACGATTACCCTAGACTCTGATCCAGCGGTGGTTATACCACTGTTACAAGAAAGCATAACACCATGAGTGATGGGCAGAATACGGCTGGAATGCACGCCGGTACAAATTTGGTGCCGGCAATTGCGCCATTATTACAGGCATATGGGGCTGCGGTAAGCGAGTTACCACGTGAGGCACAACAACAGGTGCATCTGACGATTGTGCTCGAGACAACCGACACGAATGAGATGCATGTGGTGGTCGCCGATGGACTTGATGCAACGCTCGTCGCCACAACTGAACGCCCCATCAATGTACGAGTGAGTGGCACACACGAGATTATCAAGACGTTTATTCAGGCGAGCGGCAGTCAGTTCATTGTGGGACCGATTCGGCGGGGCAAAATCGCCGCATTGCGTGCTATTCGAGGCGCGTTGGTGTTGCGCTTTCATGAGGGTGGATCGGTACGCCTCGGCTTTGGCGAGGTCAGTCAGCCTGAGGCGGTGATTCATCTGAGTCAGGCTGATGCCTTAGCGTTGTTCTGTGGCACACTCAAGCCGCAAGTAGCGGTCATGTTAGGCCGTATTCGTATCGAAAGCGGTTTACCGTTTTTGTTGAGCCTCGACCGCATTCTTTAATTACACGGCCTGCATCGCCGTGACGACATTCATCAAAAAGACCACGTGTACGTTGCTCCCGGGTGCAAGTTGCCCGCTGACCGCCTCGGGGCCGATGCGGGCTGTACGCACGTTGGCCTCGTTGGCCAGCTGAAAGGTGACGTCGTACATGATGGTGCCGTGAATGCTAATCGGTTGGACGCTAATCACTACACCGCTTTTGGTGCCATTAAGAAACATGATGTCTATCCCCTTGTGATGCAAATATAAATCGTTGGATGGCGGCTGCCACTGCGCCATCCTCGGCGAGTGGTCCTACCCAATTGGCGACTGACTTGACGGCTGCTGTGGCGTTAGCTGGTGCGACTCCAATCCGGGCTGCATGAATCATACCGGCGTCGGCCTCGGCATCACCGATGGCCATCACGTCGTGCCATGCGAGTGCGTTGATGGTACACCAGTGGGCGACGGCCTGCTCTTTGGTGGCGTTGATACTGGTAATCACGGCGTCATCGAGCACGCCGTCGCGACGGAAATGTTTGGCGAGTCGCAACGGTAAGCGGTCAATTGCGCGCTCCAGCGTCAACACTTGTTCGGCGCCGGCCACGATGATGCGTGTAATGCCCGAAATCGTCGGTAATGCAGATGCTGTTGGTATGAAAACGACATCAGCAAGCGCTGTTGCATCAAAATTGCCTAACTCCTGGATGGCGTTGGGTGTCGCATAATTGATGCCCTTGTGGGTGACGAGCAGATCGATGTCGAGCGTATCAGCGGTCTGCATAATGAATCTCATGCTCTCATCGTCGATGGCATTGGTGTAGACACACGTGCCAGTTGCATCATATATGGTGGCGCCGCCCTCACAAATCAAAGGGCAGGTGAGTCCCACGCTGTCGGCGATTTCTTTGGCGGACGAGTACTTGCGCACCGTGGCCAAGACGACCTGCACGCCGTGATGGTGTGCCTGATGTAACGCTTGACGATTGCGTTCGGGTAATATGCCACGCCAGACCAGCGTGCCGTCGATATCGGTGGCAATCAATCGAATCATAGTGTACCTGCAGGTGGGCGGTGCCCGGTTGACTCAACGCCGTAGCCGTGCTGGCGGAGCGTGTCGATGACTTGCCGACCATGTTCGTGGTCGCGCACCTCGAGAATCAGTTCGATGCCGACGCGGTCGATGGGCACGAGCCAGGTGGCACGACGATGGAAGATGTCGACAACATTGGCACCGCTGTCGGCAACAATGCGTAAGAGTGGTGCCAGATTGCCGGGGCGATCTGTGACGTCAACCCGAAGCATGATGTAGCGCCCTTGGTGGACAAGCGTTTGTTCGAGTACGCGACTCAAAAAGTTGGCGTCGATGTTGCCGCCACACAATACGTTACAGACGATGTCGTTGGGCGTGAGCGGGATGAGTCCGGCCATCAGGGCTGCTAATCCGGCAGCCCCGGCACCCTCAACAACAAGATGCAGTGCCCGAGCTGCATGAGTAATCGCAGTGGCGATTTGGTCATCATCGACTGTGACGACGTCATCAACGTTGCGTTGGATGATGGGCAGTGTCAAGTCACCGGGTTGTTTCACTGCGATGCCGTCGGCGATGGTGCGTACGCTTTCGGCCCGCACAGGGTGCCCCGCTGCTAGCGACGGGCGCACTGCGTCACAGCCGGCAGCTTGGACGCCGACGATACGTGCCTTGGAGCCAAGCAGGCGTAAGGCGGTTGAGATGCCGCCAATGAGACCACCACCTCCGATAGGGACAACCACCACAGTGGCGTGGGCCAGTGCATTGAAAATCTCGAGGCCGAGGGTGGCTTGGCCAGTGATGACGTTCGTGTCATTAAAGGCATGAATGAAGGTCAAGTTACGCTCTTGCTCGAGGTGGCGCGCCGTTACACCGGCATCATCAAAGGTCGCTCCTGATAGCACAACCTCGGCACCATAGCCACGGGTGGCCGTGACTTTGGTCAGAGGTGCGTGTTCGGGCATGACAATCACGGCGGGTACACCGAACATCTGGGCAGCGAGGGCCACCCCTTGTGCGTGATTTCCGGCTGAGTTGCAGACGACGCCGCGTTGGCGGGCATCGTCATCGAGATTACGGATGGCGTTGTAGGCGCCGCGCACTTTGAACGACCCGGAGCGCTGGAGTGACTCCGCTTTGTGCCAAATGCGTGCCCCAAATTGGCGTGAAAGGGCATCATCGGGGATGATCGGTGTGTCAATGATGACAGGACGGAGTGCCCCGTGGGCTGCATGAATGGTGGCGAGGGTGATTGCACTCATCAGCGGCCTTTTTCGTTGATCTTTTCGGCCAAATTCGCGGCTCGAGCGGCGAGAATCTGCCATTGTTTGGCGAGGGCACTGTGACCGATATCTGTAGCAGCTGCCATCAAGACACCACAAGTGGTTTGGAGGCGATTCAAGGCCACTTTGTCGCCGGCCAAATGGCGCTCGGTAATGGTGCGTTCGATGTAGGCGTAGAGTTGTTCGCTGGTCATAATTGCCTCCTATGGTAATTGCTGAAAACGGGCGAGCTGCTCATCCCAGGCATGGCGATCACGACTGGGCTCGATAATCATGGGCGGGTACGACTCGGCGATGATGTGCCGGCCGCTGGCCAAATCAGGGATGGCGCCGATGGTCATTGCTTGAATTAGTACGTTGCCGAGAGCGGTGGCCTCGACGGGACCGGCGACCACTGGCAGATTGCAGGCGTCAGCCGTAAAGCGATTGAGGAGTTGATTTTGGCTACCACCGCCGACGATGCGAATGGTGGTGATATCACGGCCCGTGAGCTGGCGCAAGGTGTCGATGACGGTGCGATAGCGCAGGGCTAGACTCTCGAGGCAGCAACGAATCATCGCCCCGTGGCTCTGGGGTACAGGAATACCGTTGCGGGCACAGTAGGCTTGAATGGTGCGGGGCATGTCGTCAGGATTGAGGAACTCAGGGGCATCCGGGTTGACGATGCTGACAAATGCGGGCGCAGTGGCCGCCTGCGCCAGCAAGTCCTCCCAAGTGTAGGTGTGCCCTTGGCGTTGCCAACTGCGCCGGCATTCCTGCAAAAGCCAGAGGCCGGCAATGTTTTTTAAGAGACGAATGGTCTGATTAATGCCACCCTCATTGGTGAAATTGACGGCACGCGCTGCGGCCGAGACCACAGGCGCCGGGATCTCCATACCCATCAAGCTCCACGTACCACTGCTGATATAAGCGCTATTGGCGTCGAGCCCAGGTATGGCCGCAATCGCCGCCCCGGTGTCGTGGGTGGCGCCGGCAATCACGGGTGGCGCACTGCTAAGACCGATATCATCGATGACGCTTCCAAGCAGTGGCCCGAGCACGGTGCCTGGCTGAATGACGGTCGGCAATATGTGTTGTGGGATGCCGAGGCTACTGAGCATATTACTCGCCCAGGTACGGGTGTGACAATCGAGCATCTGGGTGGTCGAGGCGTTGGTGTACTCGGCAACCGCCACGCCCGACATCCAGTAGTGGAGCAAATCGGGGATGAGCAGGAGTTTGTCGGCCAGCTCGAGTTGCGGGTCGTTGTTCAGGCGCATGCTCAACAACTGAAAGACGGTATTGAACTGCATGAACTGGATGCCGGTAGTGGCGAACATACGGTCGCTACTGACGTGCGCAAATGCTTGCTCCATCATGCCGTCGGTGCGATGATCGCGGTAGCTGGTCGGATTGCCGATGAGTTGGCCGGTGCGGTCCAGCAGACCATAATCGACGCCCCAACTATCGACCGAAATGCCGGCAATGGGTGCGCCACCGCGCCCGACGTGGGTGCGAATGCCGTCGTTGATGTGGCGCCAGATGCCGAGAATGTCCCAGTGCATATGCTGATGGACGGGAATGGGACCGTTGTCAAAGCGCGTTAGTGGCTCAATCGAAATCCGCGACCCGTCCCAGCGCCCGAGCATGACGCGCCCGCCAGAGGCGCCGAGGTCAACTGCCAAAAAATGATCGATAGGCATGGTTCAACTCCTCAACCCTGTTGTCTCGTTATCTGCTAGCATACCACCGCTTATTTAATCAATGTGCTTTGTTCGATGTCGACCATGCGTGCATACAAAATCTGCTCGTTGACCTCGAGGTTGTTGATGATGCTGAGGCAGCGAATGATGCCTTGACTGACGAGTTCATGTTTGATTTCGCCGTATTCGACCTCAAAGATGACATTATCGGCACGGACATCGTTGGAAACGCTGTGGGGGTCGTGCCAGGTACCTGCCGCGTTGAGCTCTGTGGCGGCCTGCATGAAATCAAGTGCAAGCGCTTTGGTGCGTGGCAGAGCAAACGTCAATAATGTGCGCTTGGTGCGCCCCAACTGTGTATTGGTGGCCGCATCACCGAACAACAGTCCAAAGAGCATGTCTTTGGCATGGGTCAGCACCGCATCGCCGGCAGGAGTGCGGGCTGGTGGCACAATCATGCTGGTGCCCTTGACTGGTGTGTCAACGCTCAAATAGCCGTTATCGATGAGGTACTGCCGGTCGAAGGCGTGATAGTGCTGTAGGAAATGCACGACGACGGCTGGTGTAATGTGTAGCTGTTGCACCCGCTCAGCACGAGATGCCCGTGCTGAGGCGTTGCGCGTGTGCAGGTACTGGTGATCCATCTCGTGCAGACTCTGGGGGTCGAGCGTCAGCCGAACAATCTGGTCAATGAGCCAATCTTTGTCTTGTGTGACCAAAAACTCGCGGAGCTGGGTTTCGAACTGTGGTACGAGGTTTTTGTTGATTTGTCGAATGACGGCCTCAATAGTGGGCACAGTAGCACATCCCTTGCATAGTAATGATTTAGGAGCGTAATTCGCCCTTGAGCACGGTGACCGCCTGGCCACTGAGGAGTACGCGATCACCGGCCAGGGTGGTTTTGACGAAGCCACTGCGGGCCGAGCATTGCAAGCCGACCATGTCGGTTTTGTGCAATATCCCGCCCCAGTACGGTGCCAGACCACAATGTGCTGCACCGGTGACGGGGTCTTCTGGGATGCCGAGGTTGGGTGCAAAAAAGCGTGACACGAAATCAACGCCGGCTTGGTCGCCAGGCGCTGTGACGATGACCCCACGGGTCTCGATGGTCGCCAGCAGGGCCATGTCGGGCGTGAGTGTGCGCACCGTGGCCGCATCGTCGAGCAGGGCGATGATGTCCATGCGGTTGCGGCCGACCCACTGCGGTGTGACCCCGAGGGCCTGGCTGAGCGTGGGGATGGGGTCGACTTGGTGGGGTGCCTCATTGGGGAAGTCGAGCGTAATCCAGCCGTCGCTTTGGGTGGCGGTGAGGATGCCACTGCGGGTGCTGAAGCGGGCAGTCGCTGTGGGAGCAAGGTAGCCACCTTGCCAGAGTACATGGGCAGTGGCCAGGGTGGCGTGGCCGCACAAATCGACCTCGACGGTGGGGGTGAACCAACGCAGGCTCCAAGTGGTGGCGTCGATGGGCCATACAAACGCCGTCTCGGAGAGGTTCATCTCGCGGGCCACGGCTTGCATCCAGGCCTCGTCAGCCGGAGCATCGAGTGGGCAGACGGCAGCCGGATTGCCGGCAAACGGGACCGCGGTAAAGGCATCAACGGTGTAGAGGGTGGTGGGCATTGCTTGGTACTCCACGCTGGTAATGATTCTCTCCATTCTACCAATATTGTATGATAGGGGGAGAGTTATATGAGGAGGCGACGATGAAACTCAGCGGCGTACACCATGTGGCGGTTGTGACGGCGAATTTTGCCGAGATGAAGCGGTTTTATACCGAGGTGCTTGAGCTCGAGGTAGTCGGCAAGTTTGCTGGCAAGGATATTATCTTCCTCAAAACCGGCTCTATCACGATAGAGTTAGTCAGCCGCGAGACGCACGTGGCTGGTACGAGTGGTGGCTGGGATCACTTTGCCTTCGAGGTCGAGGATATTGACGCGACGGCGACGGCGCTCAAGGCCAAGGGAGTGGTGTTCCACATTGAGCCGTTCAACTTCCCCGATCCAGCTGCTGTGCGCATCGGCTTTTTTAAGGATCCGGATGGTAATAATCTGGAGTTGGTACAACCGCTGGGTAGTCGTTATCCGCAGGGGGCGTAGGTGCCATGCTACCGAATGTGACGACAGTTGACGAGCACATCGCCCTGCATCCACGGGCCACGCAACGGTTGTTGCAAGGGATTCGTGAGCGCTTTCGGGTGATTCTGCCTGAGGCGACAGAGTGCATCAATTACGGCATCCCGACGCTCAAATACCGCAAACGCAACATCATCCACTATGCCGGGTACCCGCACCATATCGGCGTGTATCCCGGGTCGCAGGTAGTTGCGGAGTTGGCCGCCGAATTGACGGCGTTTCGCTGTGCTAAGGGGACGGTACAGTTCCCATTGACCGAGCCGTTTGCCTACGATGTGGCCGAGCGCCTGTTGTATGTGCGACTCGAGCACTTTGGCCAGACCGGCAAATAAAAGGACGATCTCATGGCACTCATTCTTGATGGCAAAGCGGCGGCGGCTGCCGCAAAAATTGACCTTAAATCGCGCATTAGCGCCCTGATGGTGGCACCGACGCTGGTGGTAGTGCAGGTGGCTGGTGATCCGGCGGCTGACCGCTACGTCAAAGCGATAGGGCGCATTTGCGCAGAGGTCGGCGCTGGTTATGCCTTGCACCAACTGCCGGCCGATGTCGACCAGCCCACCATCGAGGCGTTGGTGCGGCAGTTGAGTGCTGACGCTGGCGTGCAGGGGATTATTATCCAGATGCCGTTGCCGGCGCACCTCAACAGTGCCGGCGTGATTGCTTGTCTGGACCCACACAAAGACATCGACGGCGTGCATCCGGCCAATGCCGGCGTGGTGGCCAATGGGGGGAGTGGTTTGGTGCCAGCCACGCCGGCCGGTGGCATGGCGATTTTGCGCCATTACGGCATCGAGGTGCGCGGCCAGCAGGCGGTCGTGATTGGTCGTAGTGCGGTGGTTGGGCGGCCGATGGCCTGGTTGTTGCTCAAGGCCGATGCCACGGTGACGATTGCCCACTCGCGCACGGCCAATTTGGCGGATGTGGTGCGCGGCGCCGATATCGTGGTGGCGGCGATTGGCCGCCCACGCATGATTACCGCTGACATGATTAAACCAGGGGCGGTGGTGGTCGATTTCGGGATTAACGTCGATGCCGATGGTGCCTTGTGCGGCGACGTCGATTATGCGGCGGTGGTCGAGGTGGCCGGGGCGATTACGCCGGTACCGGGTGGTACGGGGCCGATGACCAACGTGCAACTAATGGAAAACCTACTGTTGGCTACTAGCCGTTGAAGGCTGCTTCGAGGACGTCAATTTCGATTTTCGACATCTGCAACATAGCCTGCATCACACGCTCGGCCGCTTGTCGATCTGGATCGGCCAAGAGTTGTGGCAAGCGCTGTGGCACAATTTGCCACGACACACCAAAGCGGTCTTTGAGCCACGCGCACTGACTGGCAGCACCACCATGGGCGATGAGGGCATGCCACAGCCGATCGGTCTCGGCTTGGTCTTTGGTGCTGACCACAATGGAAGCAGCTTCAGTGGGTTTGAAGTGCGGGCCACCATTGAGGCCCTGAAATGGCACTCCATCGAGGGTAAATGTCACCATCAGCGGTGACACACTGGTAATTGCCGAGTTGGGGATGAGAGATATGTACAGCTGGGCGGCGGCTTCGGCATCGCCGTCGTACCACAGGCATACCGATACCGTAGATGTGGTGTTCATTGTGTTGCTCCGTAAAAAACCACGCAGTCGTCATCGACTGCGTGGTTTTTTGGTAGTGGTAGGGTGATTTATTCATCACACATACCGCAAATGTATTTAGCGGTTGACCTTGAAGGCCGACATGCCGGCGTACTTGGCAGCTGAACCGAGCTCTTCCTCGATGCGCAAGAGCTGGTTGTACTTGGCGATGCGGTCGGTACGCGCCGGGGCACCGGTCTTGATCTGGCCGGCATTGGTGGCCACGGCCAAGTCAGCGATGGTGGTGTCCTCGGACTCGCCGGAGCGGTGCGAGATGACGGCAGTCCAGTTGGCGCGTTGGGCCATTTGGACGGCGCTGAGTGACTCTGAGAGCGAGCCGATTTGGTTGACCTTGACCAAGATTGAGTTGGCGGCCTGCTCCTTGATGGCGCGCTCGAGGCGGGTGACGTTGGTGACGAGCAAATCGTCGCCGACCAACTGCACGCGGTCGCCGATGCGCTGGCGCAAGAGTGCCCAACCGGCCCAGTCGTCCTCGTGGAGGCCGTCCTCGAGGGAGATGAGTGGGTACTTGCTGGCGATGTTGGCCCAGTACTCGACCATCTCGGCGCTGGTCAGGCTCCGACCCTCGCGCTCGAGCACATACTTGCCGTCGTGGTAGAGCTCGGTACAGGCGGGGTCCATGGCCAGCATGATTTCGCTACCGGCTTTGTAGCCAGCGCGCTCGATGGCCTCCATGATGACCTGCAAGGCGGCCTCGTTGTTGGGCAAGCTGGGGGCGAAGCCACCTTCGTCGCCGACGGTGGTTGAGAGGCCGCGGTCGTGGAGCACCTTGTTGAGGTTGTGGTAGATCTCGGCACCCCAGCGCAAACCCTCGCGGAAGGTGCTGGCACCCACCGGCATAATCATGAACTCTTGGAAGTCGGTTGAGTTGATGGCGTGCTTGCCGCCGTTCATGATGTTCATCATGGGTACGGGCAAGATGTGGGCATGGGCACCGCCGATGTAGCGGTAGAGGGGTTGGCCGTAGGCGGCGGCAGCAGCGCGGGCGGCGGCCAATGAGACGCCGAGGATGGCGTTGGCGCCGAGGTTCTTCTTGCTGTCGCTGCCATCAAGGGCCAGCATGGCGGCGTCGATGCTGATTTGATCGGTGGCATCCATGCCAGCTAGGGCTGGGGCGATTTTGGTGTTAACGTTGGTGACGGCGGTCAACGTGCCTTTGCCGAGGTAGCGCTGCTTGTCGCCGTCGCGCAACTCGAGGGCCTCGTAGGCACCAGTCGAGGCGCCCGATGGGACAATGGCGCGGCCAAGGGCGCCGTTTTCGAGGCGTACATCGGCCTCAAGAGTTGGGTTGCCACGTGAGTCAAGCACTTCACGGGCCACGATGGAACGAATACGAGTCGACACGGTTACATCTCCTCTGAATGATATACAACTGCATTGGGATGCAGGAATCCGCACACAAAAAAAGATACCAGCTCATGGCATGACGGCCTTGTCTGCTACCACGCATATCATAGCCGAGGATGGTGATTTGGGCAA
>JBMTAN010000022.1:0-51665 GCA_049428765.1 Roseiflexaceae bacterium | reverse complement strand
CCACAGGTTAGCGCCGGCGGTCACGATCACGGCGATCGCGCCGGTCATCACCACCCCGCGACCGGTCGTCGTCGCGCGCCCCACGGCTCTCGTTATCGCCCTCACGATCCATGATGCGGCGCGCTTTCTGAATATCGCTCTCGTACTTGAGCAGCACATTCAACGTCGTATCGATATTACTGCGGTCGAGGTGACGCACATTGAGCTCGACCAGTGCCTTGGCCCAATCAATCGTCTCCGACATGCTCGGCACTTTGCGCAAATCAAGCTGGCGCAGGCGTTGCACCATCTCGACCACCTGATTGGCTAACTTGGGAGGTACGCCGGGTACCTTAAGGTTGACTACGGCCAACTCGGCCTCGGCATCGGGGTAGCCCACATACAAAAAGAGACAGCGACGTTTGAGGGCCTCGCTCAACTCGCGCGTGTCGTTGCTGGTCAAAATAACAATCGGTCGGTGCACAGCTTTGATAGTGCCCAACTCGGGGATACTCACCTGAAAGTCACTAAGCAATTCAAGCAAAAACGCCTCAAACTCGGCATCAGCTCGGTCGATCTCGTCGATCAACAGCACCACTGGCTTAGGGCTAGTAATGGCCTTAAGCAAGGGGCGCGCCAACAAAAAGCGATCCGAAAAGAAGACATTCTCCTCTTTGGCGATGGCATCGGCGGCACCAGCCAATGTCTGTGCGCCACTGACAATATCACCGACGCGCTCACGCAACAGCTGGGTGTACAGCAACTGTTTAGCGTACTCCCATTCGTACAAAGCGCGTGCCTCGTCGATGCCCTCGTAACACTGCAGACGAATCAACTCACGGTCGAGTGCCCCAGCACAAGCTTTGGCCAACTCGGTTTTGCCGGTACCAGCTGGGCCCTCGGCAAGAATCGGCTTTTCGAGCTTGCTAGCCAAAAAAAGCGTCGTCGCAATGGTATCGCTGGCGATATATTGTTGGGTCGCAAGCTGCGTCCGTACCGCATCAATATTATGAAACATGAAGTACCTCTCAATCTGTTGCGGGAGTCCATGAGGGGAGTTTGAGGAGTAACTGTGTCAGTCACTTATAGGTATTATACGAGGTTTCGTTTTTGTTGCCGAAAAAATCGGGCTCCGCGCGCCTGTATGCACACCACTTCACACTATATTCTTTGCTTAGACTCCCACACGAGTGACCGAGTTGTGCGTGCTATATAGACGAGCCTAGCGCACTCGTTTACCAACCGACGCACCATGACACATAGGTGTCCGCTCCCTTTAGGCGGTCAAAAAGGCTCCTGCCACTGCCACACTGCATGACCACATGATGACAAATCAGTAGTTTGGGGCAAGTATTTCACGTATTACACAGCATAGTGGTATAATTATCAGCGGTATCAATGCGTTTTCACGCAAATGAAATGTAAGGAAGAGCGGGCATGAGCACACAGCCGCGCATTCACGGGCGCTATCGAGTCGACGAGCGACTCGGTGCCACGCGAATTGCTACCGTCTATCGCGCCTATGACGACAAGCTCAATCGTCCCGTTTTGCTCAACTTGATGCGTAGTCATTTGGCCGAGCAACGCGGGATTCGCGACCGATTCGTCAGCGATTCAGAGCTACGCGCCCGCAATGTGCACAGCGCCTTGCCCGAGGTATACGACAGCGGCAAAATCGAGGACCGCCCGTTCTTTATCACTGAGTTCATCACTGGGCGAACGGTACGAACGCGTGCTCCATTTACTCCCCAAGAGTCACTCACCTATATCAAACATATCGTGGCAGCAGTCAATGCCTGTCATCAATCTAATATTCCACATCCACCAATCAGTAGTAATGATTTTGTGGTGGTGAGTGAGGGGCATGTCAAATGGATCGAGAACTGGCAGCTCTCACCATCAGATGTGCTGATTGATCTTGCAAGTTATCGAGCCCCCGATCGCAAAGACAATGACAACGAAACGCCACAAAGTGCAGTTTTTGCGATTGGCATCTTATTATTTGAGATGCTCACAGGTTCACGGCCATTTGTTGGCAACACACCCGAAGAGATTACCCAACAGATTGGTAATATCGATATTCCACCAGTGACGACAATCTTGGGCAGTACCTGTCCACCACAGGTAGACGAGCTGATTATGCGCTGTACTGTGCGGAATCCCGAGTATCGTGTCCAAGATTTCGAAGAACTGTTGATTCTCATTGAGCAGACTCGTCGTGTGTTATTGGTTGAGAGTGGCCGACTCTCAAAACCACTTGGTAATAGCACGAATAGCGAGACCGATAATTTGTATGATGGCGAGACCACTGCTATTCGAGCGCCGTGGCACAAGCAGCTACTGAGTGTCGTCATAACAGCCATTATTGTGGTTGCAATTGCGGCAGGCGGTTGGTTGGCTTGGCCCTCAATTCAACGCAGTACAGATACGCTAGATACCCAAGCAATCGTAGCCCAAATCACCGAGCCGTTCCAACAGCTTTCATTTGATGCACTTGTCATGCCGCCATGGCTCAGCGACCTGTTCCAAGGGAGTGAGCCAACCCAAATCCTTGTAGTAAGTGGTGATGGCATGCTCGATGTCTACAGTGATCCTACCAGTAATAGCCAGGTCATGGGTCAAATCTCCGTTGGAAGTCAAGTTGAGTGGATTGATGGCCCACAGAGTGCCGATGGGCAGGCCTGGTTGCGAATTCGTTATCAAAGCGATCAGGGAACAATTGATGGCTGGGCGCAGCAACAACGATTGGTCGTTGCCACACCCTAACAGCACCGCCCGGGGTTTGATTCCCCCTTACCATGTAAGCAGGCGCTCATGAATATACCGGCAGCAATTTTGGCAAGGCTTCAACAATCACAACGCATGGTTGTCGTAACCGGTGGTGGGTTATCTGCCGAAAGTGGCGTTGCCTCTTTTCGTCAGGCCATGGTTGGTGAATGGGCTAACTATGATGTGCGCGATTTGGCTACCCCTCAAGCGTTTGCGCGATCCCCCAAAACTGTCTGGCAGTGGTATGATTCTCGACGCCTGCAAATCTCCTCCGCCCAACCTAACCCAGCCCACCATGCATTGGTCGATCTCGAACAACACGTGCCTGAGTTTTTGTTAGTCAGCCTCGCCATCGACGGTTTACATTGGCAAGCTGGATCGCGTGATTTGGTTGAACTCAACGGCTGTGTACAACGGGTACGCTGTGTCGAGAATGGCCATCTCGGCGATTGGGACGAGGAGGGCGCAGTTCCGCCTCGTTGCCCACGCTGTGGCAGTCTGTTCCGTCCTGACGTCGTCCTACTCGGTGAAGGGTTCTCACGTACACATATACTCCGTGCACGCACTGCCGTCGAACAATGCGATGTCATTTTGTTTGTCGGCGAGTTAAGCACTGCTGACCCTGTTGCGCAATTCCCTTTCATGGCACGCCGCGCCGGAGCCACAGTGATTACCGTCAGTCGCGATGATTCAATGTTTGCGGTGACCGCTGATCTCCACATCCGCGATACAGCCAGTCGCAGTATCCCCGAGATTGTACGGGGTATCACATCAGACACAGGCACTGTATGAGCATCTATACGCCACGTACAGTTATCCGATCATGGAACCGGTATGACGATGAGCGCAGTTATCGCTGGCCGCCCTATCATGATCCATTTGAGGCCATTTGGAACCTCCAAAGAGCCGTCTCCCCTTTTTCGACAGGCTGGTTCAATGATATGATTGCGGCACGTCGGCATTGGGCCGTGGACAGTCGGTCGGGGGACCTGATGGGTCGTATTTCGCTACGTGATATCGACAATACGCTCAAACATGCACGACTTGGTATCACCTTCTCGGCATCGTATGTCGGGCGAGGACTCGGAACCGAATCAATGCATGGGTTCTTGGACTATTTCTTCAATACGCTCGGCTTCCATGTTATGTTGCTTGATGTGGCGGCAATTAACGAACGCGCTGTCCGATCCTATCGTAGTCTTGGTTTCGTCTATGTAGAAAGTGATTGGCGCAACGCCTACCATAGCGTTGATATGCGGTTGTTTGATACTGCCCCATATGCACACCTCAAACAACACACCCGCATCGAGCGCGATAGTGTGTGGATTGAGTTTTTCGAGATGCGACTGACTCGCGAGATGTGGGTCGCGCATAATGCCCAATCGCACCAACGGGAGAACAAAGAATCATGAAGGTGTCTGGTCACAAGGTTTTAGGCATATTATTTATCGCTATCCTCGTACTCAGTAGCTGCCAAATTGAGGGAGGCGTACGCGACCGTACTCCGGTTGGTGCCAACAATCCCGTTGATACTGCCGTGCCATTGGTTGTACCAACCAACGAGTCGGTGGCAGAGGCGCTTGCCGAACGTAATGATATTTGGGCCATTGGTCTCACTGACATGCCGAGCGATTTATTCCCTTATACCGCTGATAGTGCCTTACGTCGCATAAATGGACCAGCACTCGAATTACTCTTCCCATCACCGATTTTGCCCAAAAACTATGACTATGTGAATAACGGCATCCTCGAGCGCATCCCGTCACTTGCCAATGGCGATGTCGAGATTAACGATGTCTCGGTCTATCTTGATGCAGCCGGCAACATCACCACAACCGTGACAAGTGTCATCACTGACGTCCAGCAACTATCAATTACCTATCGTTGGAACAAAACGCTGACTTGGTCTGATGGTGTCCCATTGACTGCCGCCGATTCATACTTTGCCTATGAGTTAGCACGCAAGCAAGCACCACTCGGCGAAGAGGCTCGACTGTTGCTCGATCGTACAGCCAACTATGAGCAACTCGATGACTACACCACCAAAGCCATCTTACAACCTGACCTCATCGGCTCAACGTTCATCCTGAGTTATTGGCTCCCCCTGCCACGCCATATTCTGCAAAACGTCGACCCTGCCGAGATACGCACCTCGAGTTATGCAAAAAAACCAATCGGGTATGGACCGTATATGCTCGATTCACGGAGTAGCAATGAGATGCGCTTTGTGCGCAACCCATACTACTTCGGCACCATCCCAAGCGCGAACCAGGTTGTGTTGACATCTATGTCAGGAGTGGACATGATCCGCGCAAACCTGCAAAACGGCAATTTAGATGTAGCCATCACGGATCGTATTGCGGTCGACCAATATGCATTTATTGATCAAGATGCACGTGCAGGATTGCCCGTCGAATATTATCGGAGCCCGGTATGGGAGCACATCGACTTCAATCTTGATGTGCAGGTACTCCAAGATATTCGCGTACGCCGCGCAATTGCCTATGGGTTTAATCGGCAAGCACTCGCTGATATCTTGTTCAATGGGCGATCACCTAAACTCGATAGCTGGGTACTCCCCGATCAACGTGGTGCTGTCGATCCTGCCGAATTAAGCATCTACGAATTTGACCCTACAACCGCCAATCAACTGCTCGATGATGCCGGGTACGTCATGACCGAAAGCGGTGTCCGTGCCTCGCGACAAGGGCTTACACTGACCCTTCAGTTGTCGACAACGACTGGTAGTCCTATCCGTGAAGAAATCGCCAAGCGCTTCGAATCAGATATGCAAAACATCGGCATTGACGTCGAATTACAATACTTATCACCCGAAGAGCTCTTCTCACCAAATGGCCCCTTGTTCTTGCGGCAATTTGAGTTAGCCCTATTTGCGTGGATTGCCACACCAGATGCAGCTGGACTCCAACTCTGGAGTTGTGCCGCCGTCCCCAGTGAAACCAACGGTTGGATTGGGAACAACTTCGCAGGATGGTGTATGCGTGACGCCGACTATGCGGTCAAATTAGCAGCCACATCGCTAGACCCTAATGAGCAAAAAGCACAGTACTTGATTCAGCAACAACTGTTCACGCGTGAACTGCCTTCACTGCCACTATTTCAACGGTTAGGTGCCGTAATCCACTCAGCCAAAGTCAATGGCATTGCGCCAGATCCCATTGCACCAGCCACATGGAATATCGCCGAGTGGACACGCACCCCTTAACGCCATACTCAACCACACAGCGGGGGCACTTGCCTCCGCTGTATCACATGAACACACATAAATCCTGGTAATGCGCGAGTAATGCTCCATCACTATACTCGACATCAACACTAGTTTGTTGATGAATGAGGAGTAGCTGATGGTCGATACAGAATATGCCGCCCTGCTCACACTCGTACATATTGATGGATTCGGACCACAACGCATCAATCGCCTGCTTGAGTACTTCGGCACACCCGAAGCCGTTGTTGCAGCATCGTACCAACAACTCATGCAGACTGGGCTGCCCGTCCATTTGTGTAGTGAACTCATCAAACAACGCCAGCGATTTGATGGTCATGCAGAGTTTCAACGATTCCATGAACAAGGAATTCAACTCGTAGCTCTCCATGATAATGACTATCCACCACTCCTAAAACACATTCCAACCCCTCCAATGCTGCTATTTGTCCGAGGGAGTGTGTCTGCATTTCGCCTTGCAAGTGTCGCAATTGTCGGAACACGCCAACCAAGTAGTTACGGACACGATGTCACTCAACGACTTGCGAGTGATCTTGCCCAACGTCAGCTCTGTATTGTCAGTGGTCTTGCGCTTGGTGTCGACACCATCGCACATCAGAGTGCCCTCGACAGCAATGGCGCAACAATTGCAGTATTACCTTCAGGCGTCGATCGCATTTATCCATCAAGTAACCGACTCTTAGCCGATCGCATCTTGGCGCATCCACACAGTGCCCTTGTCAGCGAGTTTTATCCGGGCACGCGCGCCAGCGCGCCACTTTTTCCAGCACGAAATCGCCTCATCAGTGGCCTTGCTCAGGCCACAATCGTCACCGAGGCTGGCGAGCGAAGTGGTGCCATGATTACCGTCAAAGCAGCTCTCGATCAAGGGCGTGAGGTTATGGCGGTGCCAGGATCAATCTTTGCTCCCAAAAGTGCCGGCTGTCTCGCACTCATTAACCAAGGGGCAACGCCTATTCGTCATGCCGATGATGTGTGTCATGGACTAGGGTATCCTACCGAGCCACACATCCACAATGACGACCCATTACTCCTCCTGCTCAGCACTGCTCGTCATATTGATGATATTTGTCGTATCACCCAACGACAGAGCGCAGATATTCTCGGCGAGTTATTAATGCGTGAATTACGTGGCGAAATTATCGATCAGGGAAATGGCTTTTATGTGTGCAGACGAGGATAATCAGCCATCTACACCTATACACATTCGCTACAAAGACCTTTATAATGAAAGTAGACGGTTATCTAGATGATGGTGAAGCAATGACAAATAATCCCGCATCATGGCGTGACTATAATTTTGTATTGGGAATTGCACTCATAGGACTCATCGTCTATAGCCTACTCATGGTCTATAGCGCAACCTTGAATAATCCGATGACGGATGGTTATTTTAGTCGTCATTTGGGCAACATGTTATTCGGCATTGGTATCATGGCGTTTTTGACATGGTTCGACTATCACGCCCTCCAAGGGTGGACATTTCCCCTCTATATCATTAGTGTCGTGTTACTCGCCGCAGTGCTGACGATAGGTAATGTACGCGGAGGTGCCCAAAGCTGGATTGACTTCGGTATGCGTACATTCCAGCCCTCCGAGCCGGTCAAACTCATACTCATCATCGTGCTCGCAGGATTTTGGTCGAGTCAAGAACGTCGACTCGGCGAGTGGCGCCCATTCATTGGTAGCGTGGTATTGTTAGCCGTGCCACTACTATTAGTATTTATTCAGCCCGACTTTGGTACATCGCTCGTCTTTGCCATGGTCTGGCTCTTTATGAGTTGGGTCGCAGGAATGCGCCTGACACAGCTCTTTTCGCTCCTCATGATGGCAACACCGGTCGCCTACTTCGGCTGGACCTACATTCTGGCCCCCTATCAGCGCACGCGGCTGCTCATCTTTCTTGATCCCATCAAATACGACCCCGAGCTCAAAGCTGGGGCATGGAACATCATTCAGTCATTAACCGCAATTGGCCAAGGGGGCAGAACCGGCCGAGGCTGGACACAGGGTGTCCTGAGTCAAGGCAACTATTTGCCTGTGCAGTACACCGATTTCATCTTTGCTATTACCGGCGAAGAGTTAGGGTTCATTGGTACAGTCGGTATGCTCATTTTGTTATGTCTCCTCGTCTGGCAAGCACTTGATATCGCCGCCAATGCACGCGACTTATTTGGTCGCCTTGTCGCTACTGGTATCGCTGCTATGTTCCTTTGTCATATTTTGGTAAATGTCGGTATGAATATGAGTATTATGCCCATTACCGGTATTCCATTACCATTCATCTCTTATGGTGGCAGTTTTACGGTCACCTCTTTTGCCGCTGTTGGTCTGCTCCAAAGCATTGCGCTCTGGCGAAGACGCTATCATTTTTAGCGAGGGTACCATGACTGACTATGCAAGTGCTGGCGTCAATATCGCCGAGGGGAATCGTGCAGTTGAGTTGATGGCCGCCGCCGTACGCTCCACCTATACACCGGCAGTCGCTGCGGGGCTTGGGTCGTTTGGTGGCTGCTTTGATCTAAGCAAAGCCGTCGATGACCTCCAAGGCGCTATCCTCGTTGCCTCAACCGATGGCGTCGGCACCAAAACACTGGTAGCCGCTGCCTGCAACGATTACCGCTTTATTGGCGCCGACCTGGTCAATCATTGTATCAATGACATCTTGGTGCAGGGTGCACGCCCGCTCTTTTTCCTTGATTACATCGCCGTCGACAAACTCAAGGCCGAACAAGTTGCCACTGTAGTCCAAAGCCTCGCAGCCGCCTGCAAAGCTGTCGGCTGTGCGCTCCTCGGTGGTGAGACCGCCGAAATGCCTGGCGTCTACCGCGACAACACCTTCGATCTTGCCGGTACCATCGTCGGCGTCGTTGATCGCAATGCCATGTTACCGCGCAGCGTCAGCGTCGGCGATGCGATTGTGGCATTGCCATCAACCGGCCTCCATACCAACGGCTACTCGCTGGCGCGCCGCATTGCCCCATTGCTCGGTGGCTATGATGCACGTCCGCACCAACTCAACGGACAAAGCATTGGCGAGGCCCTCCTCGCGCCCCATCGTTGCTATATCGCTGAATACACCACGCTCCAGCAAGCCAATATCTCTGTACACGCCATGGCACATCTCACCGGGGGTGGAGTCATTGACAACTTGCCACGCGTCCTGCCAGATGGGTGTGGTGCCATCATTCGCCGGGGCACGTGGTTGATTCCACCGATTTTCGAGTTACTCGTAGACGCCGGCAATATCGCCGAGCATGACGCCTACCACGCCTTCAATATGGGGATCGGCATGCTCGTGATTGTACCGGCACATGCACTATCAGCCACGCTTGTAGCACTCCCCGAGGCTAGTCATGTTGGTGAGGTTGTGGCCGGCAGTGGGGTAACTTTCGTATGAGTATTACAGTCAATCGTGTCACCTTAAATGGCCGGACTATCGCCTACAGCGACAGTGGTCCACACACCGGCATACCCATCCTGCTCTGTCACGGCTTGCCCGGGGCACACATACAGGTACCATCACATGCCGTATTACATCAACACAACGTGCGCATGATTATCATCGATCGGCCCGGGTTCGGCTACTCCGATCCGCATCCCAATCGTACCATCGACGGCTGGCGCTTTGATGCACTGGCCGTCCTCGATCATCTCGGCATCGACCGAGTGACACTCCTGCCGTTTTCGGCTGGTACTCCCTATGCACTCGCTTTGGCGAGCAAACACCCCGAGCGCGTCAATCGCTTGCATGTAGTATCGGGGATGGGACTGACCACGCGCGTCGATATCGAGCAAATGTCGTGGTTTAATCGCGTCCAACACTCGTTCGGTCACAGCATGCCTGCGTTTGTCAACGATATCGTGGCATCAGTCAGCAACGTGATTATTGGCAAGGGGCCCAAGGCTGGACGATTCGGTATCTGGCTGATGCGCAACACCTTTACCCCAACCGAGAACATCTACGCCAAGGCACCTGAGGGGCAGAACTTTCGCGATATGCTGGCCGAGAGCTTCAGACAGGGCTACCACAGCTACCTGCAAGACCTCGGTCTAATTACCGTCGACTGGGGCGTCGATGTGTCGACGATTACCCACCCCATCACCTGTTGGTACGGCGACGCCGACCGGATTACTCCGCCGAGTGCCGGCGAGAAGATTCGCCAGTACCTGCCACAGACCACGATGCGTGTCTTTCCAGGCGTCGGTCATCTGTTGATTTTTATGTATTGGGATGAGCTCATCGCTCATCTCGCCAGCGAGGCCCACTCATGACACATGGCCCACTCCTTGCCGAGGGCAAGACCAAGCAAATATTCGCCCACCTCACCAACCCCGATTGGGCCGTGGTCGTCAGCAAAGACGACATCACTGCCGGTGACGGCGCCCGCCGCCATACCATCCCCGGCAAAGGCGTTTTGAGTGGAGCGACCACAGCCAATATTTTCACCCTGCTGATGCGCCATCAGGTGCCGACGCACTTCGTCGAGCGCCTCAGTGATACCGAGATGGTCGTCCAGCGCTGTCAGATGATCCCCATTGAGGTGGTTACACGCCGCCACGCCACCGGCTCATACCTGCGCCGCCACCCCGAATTCGCCGAAGGGCATCGCTTTGATCCACTGATCGTCGAATTCTTTTTCAAAGATGATGCCAACCACGACCCGCTGATGAGTATAGACGAGTTGATTAATACAAAAATCACTGACAAAGTAACACTCGATGAGGTCACTGATATCGCAAAAAAAGTTTTCGAGATATTAGAGCATACTTGGCAGGCACATCAGGTTACACTGGTCGACATGAAGATTGAATTCGGCCGGACAACAACCGGTCAGCTCGTCGTTGCCGACGTAATCGACAACGATGCGTGGCGCTTGTGGCCCCAAGGCAACAAAAACCAGATGCTTGATAAGCAGGTCTACCGCAACATGCGTGAGGTAACTGACGAGGGGTTGTCACAGATCAAGGCACTCTATGCAACAGTCAAGCACTACACTGACACTTGGATCTAACGCTCAGCGGTGAGACAGGAGTTAGTTCAACAGCGTAGCCATCACCACCACGTTATGCCGATTGCCGTGGCGATCACGGGCGTGATTGCGTAATGTACCCTCGATGCGGAATCCAAGCCGTGCAAAAATCGCTTGGCCGCTTTTTTGGGCCTCAAGCATCTCAGCCACGACTTTGCTAGCCTGCAGTTTTTGGGCCTTCGCAAAAATCACATTACCCATGACTCGACCGAGCCCGAGTCGACGCCACGACTCGCCCACAATCAGTTGCACATTGGCTACATGACTCGCCCGCCCCGTCAAGGCGCGGACCGATGCGTAAGCGGCAATTCTGTCACCATCAATAGCGACGACTTGACGCCAATGCTCGGCACCCGACGCATTGACAAGGCGCGCCACCGTATCGACACTGCGCAGGTCGTTCTCAAGGTACATCCAGTCATCTTGGGGCAATGCCTCACCAAAAGCCAAGAGACGCGCTTTATCATCGGATTGCAAGCGACGGATGATGATTACACGGCCATCGTTAAGTGTCACTGGTGGAACCAACATCGAATCATCGCTCATATATCTCCCCTATCCGTGTCTGAACTTGGTATGATACGTATCATAGTTGAATCATTCTTTGCTCGTCAACCTATGGAGAAAACTCGCATGACCACATTACCTCATTGGCGCACAGATACACCCTTTGCCGACATCAATGATCCAGCCCTGACCGAGGCCATCACGCACCTCGACACACACATTGACCAGGCCACGGCACTTTTTGATCGCCATCAGGTCACCAAACACGATACTGCGCAAGTCGTAGCAACCGATGTCGTCGAGGCCGTCCTCCAGGATCTAGCCGGTATTTATGAGCGCGCCCGTACCATCAATGCCTACATCTACAGCTTCGTCAGCACCAATTCGCGCGACAGCGTAGCCCAAGCGCGACTCAGCGAGTTGCGCCAGCGCCTCGTCAAACTCAGCCAGCTCGGTACACGCTTGACTGCTTGGGCCGGGACGCTTGATGTAGCCACGCTCGCGAGTCAATCGAGCTATATCGAGACGCACCGCTTTATGCTCGAGGAGTCAGCTCGCCGCGCCAAGCACCAAATGTCACCCGATGCCGAGGCGCTTTCAGCTGAGCTGAACGTCAGTGGTGGTGGAGCCTGGGCGCGGCTCCATAGCAATATCACCTCACAGCTCAGCGTGCAGTTCGACGGCAAAAGCCAGCCCATGAGCGCCATCCGAGCCTTGGCGTATGATACCGACAGTGAGACTCGTCGGGCGGCCTTTGAAGCTGAGATTGCCACCTGGAAAGAGAACTCCATGCCGTTGGCTATGGCCATCAACGCCATCAAGGGCGAGGTCAACACACTCGCCACACGGCGCGGGTTCGCCAATCCGGTCGATATCTCGCTCCTCGACAATCGCATGGATCGGGCCACGCTTGATGCGATGATGGGTGCCGCACATGCCAGCTTCCCCATCTTCCGCCGCTATTTACAGGCCAAAGCGCGCCTACTCGGCGCTGGCACGCAATTGCCGTGGTACGACCTGTTTGCACCGGTCATCAACAGCAATCAAAGCTGGAGTTACGCTGACGCCACCAAATTCGTGGCCGAGCAGTTCCACGCATATTCGCCGCGCATGGGTGCGTTTGCCGAGCGTGCGTTTGCCGAGGGCTGGATCGACGCCGAGCCACGCATGGGCAAGGTAGATGGCGCGTTTTGTATGGGACTCCAAGGCGAGGAGTCGCGCGTCTTGATGAACTACAAACCCTCAATTGGCAGCATCATGACCCTCGCACACGAGCTCGGTCACGCCTACCACAACCTCAATCTGGCGAGTCAGACACCGCTCAACCGCGATACGCCGATGACGCTCGCCGAGACAGCCAGCATCTTCTGTGAGACATTGACCCAAGCAGCAGCTCTTGAGCAGGCTGACGAGGCCGGCAAACTCGAGATTCTCGAGTCGTCGCTCCAGCGTTCCTGTCAAATTGTGGTTGACATCACCAGCCGCTATTTGTTCGAATCACGATTGTTCGAACAGCGCCGCCAGCGCGAGTTATCGGCCGACGAGTTATCAGGCCTGATGACCCAAGCTCAGCGCGAGACGTACGGCGATGGTCTGCAGGATGCCACCTTACATCCCTACATGTGGGCCGTCAAGGGACACTACTACAGCACTGGCCGTTCGTTCTACAATTATCCGTACATGTTCGGACAGCTCTTTGGTATGGGCTTGTATGCCATTTACCGCAACGACGCAGCAAACTTCACCGCGCGCTACGACACTTTGTTGAGTAGCACCGGCAAGGGCGATGCTGCCACCTTGGCACGGACAATGGGCATCGACATCACCCAACGCGCCTTCTGGGAGGGCAGCTTGGCTGTCGTCGCCGACGAAGTCGCCCAGTTCGAGGCCGTCGTCACCGCCAAATTCGGCTAATCTTCTGCATACAAAAACCCGGTGCAGGCATGCCTGCACCGGGTTTTTGGGGGGAGTAAGACATCCATGCCTATTCAGGTTGTAGTCTATGACCCACGCTGGCCCGACGTTTTTGCCCAGATCGCCGCCCCAATCGCGCAACAGCTCCAAACGTATGCGGTTACGATTGAACACGTTGGGAGCACATCAGTACCAGGACTAGCTGCCAAGCCGGTGATTGATATGGACATCGTGGTGCAACACGAGGCGGATATCCCGGCGATTATCGCAAATATAGCCACGCTTGGCTACCAACATCGGGGCGATTTGGGAATTGCCGGGCGCGAAGCGTTTGCGGCACCCATACACCTCCCTCGCCATCACCTCTACCTCGGCCATCATACCGCCCCAAGTATCCGCAATCACCTGCTCGTGCGCGATTATTTGCGTCAACACCCGCAGGCGGTTACGGCGTATGCACAGCTCAAACAGCATTTGGCCCACACCTGTGGCGATGATATCGATGCCTATGTGGCCGGCAAAAGCCAGTTCCTCGCCGAGATTTTGCATACCCAAGGGATGGCATGCAATGATGTCGAAGCGATTATCAATCAGAATCAGCCGACTACATACACAACGCCGCCCCGCCCATGATGCCAACCACGTCGCCCAAGGCCGCCTGACGGAGTTCAACCTGTTTGCTCAAAGCCCGATAGGCCATCACACGGCGTACCGGCGCAAACAACTGATCGCCAGCATTGGTTAAGCCACCACCGATGACAATCACACCTGGATTGAGCAAATTGCTGGCCGACGAGATGCCCACGCCCAGCCATTCCATCGCCGTCCCCCAAATCTGTTGTGCCACCACATCACCAGCGGCAGCTGCCTGAGCCACATCACGAGCCGTAATTGTAGTCAGATCGCGCCCTTGCAAGCTGTGTGGGATATTTGCCCGGGCCTCGCGCGCAATCGAAAGCCCTGACGAGAGCGACTCCAGACAGCCGTTACCGCCACACGCGCAGGCTGGGCCATCCGGCTTGAGGATCATGTGACCAACCTCGCCGGCCCAGGCGTGCTCACCACGGTGCAAGGCACCATTGATAATCACGCCACCACCAATACCGGTGCTGACCGTCAAATACAACATATGGCGACACCCTTTCCCTGCACCAAAGCGATACTCGGCCAGGCCAGCGGCATCAGCATCGTTGGCAATTACGCCTGGCACACCAAACGCCTGTTCACAGCGATCGGCGAGGGGCATTCCCTCCCAACCAGAGATATGCATCGACAAGCGCACGGTACGACCGTCGGCCTCGACGGGACCGCCAAACGAGACGCCTACGGCGCTGATGGGTCGCTCGCTCTGGCTGATGAGTTGGTCGGCAAGTGCTCGCATCGATGCCCAGCCCGTCTCGGCACCGCCGGCTGGTGTCGCCACACGGAGTGACTGCACCACTCGACCGGTGCTCGTGTCAACGATGCCGGCGGCGAGCTTGGTGCCACCAAAGTCAAGTCCGAGTACGTACGTCATAGGCTACGAATCCGATTGGCGAGATTAACCGCTAAAGCATGACACAAGGCGATATGCACATCCTCGACCTCGGGCATGAATGAGCTCGGCGCCACAAAAGCGATATCGGCCACGTCAGCCAACTTACCGCCACCAAAGCCACTCATACCAATCACACTGCCGCCGTTAGCATGCACCCAGTCAGAAGCGTTGAGGACATTCGGTGAGTTGCCACTCCCCGAGATGGCAACAAGCGTGTCGCCCGGGCGATAGAACATAGGCAACTGTTCCACGAATACCTGATCGTAGGCGGTATCGTTACCCCACGCAGTTACCAGTGGCATGTTATCGGTCAAGGCGATTGCACGAAAACGGCGTTGGCCAGGCACAACCGTCCATTTGCCCAAATCACAGACGAAGTGCGAGGCCGATGCAGCCGAGCCGCCGTTGCCACACACAATCACGCTCCCGTCACGTTGATAGGTCTGCCACAACGCCTCAAGAATCGCCTCGCTCCGGTCATGAGGCACCTGAGCTAGTACCTTGGCGAGATTTACAAAATACTCCTGCATCATTGCACTCCTCCGTGTCTGTATTCGATTCAAAAGGGAAGGTCGATGACCTTCCCTGATTCTTGGCATGCCGTTACTGATTTTTAGGCCCAGAAGCGATACTTGAACAGCGCCCAAATCGCCCAAAATCCCTGCGAGGGCTTCATCTTTTTGCCCTCCTCGTAGGTGCGCCCAATATAGCTGACCGGCACTTCATAAATCCGGTGCTTGCGCAACAGGATTTTGGCGGTAATCTCTGGCTCAATCCGAAAGTCGTTGCTCTCAAGTGGAATGTTTTTGATGATATCCGCCCGGAACGCCTTGTAACACGTCTCCATATCAGAAATCCAACAATTAAACAAGAAGTTTGTCAAAAACGTCAAAAACTTGTTACCCAGCGCATTCCAAAAGTACATACCTGTATGCCGCCCCATAAACCGCGAGCCGAACACGACGTCCACGCGTCCGTCTATAATTGGGCCAACAACCTCATGATAATCATTCGGGTCGTACTCAAGATCAGCATCTTGGATAATCACGATGTCGCCACTTGCTTGGGCAATCCCCGTGCGCACAGCAGCTCCTTTGCCTTGATTACGCTCGTGGCGCACCACACGCATATGCGGGTCATTGAGCAACTCAGCCGCCAATACCTGCGGTGTGTTATCAGATGAACAGTCATCAACGACGATAATCTCTTTGGCGATAGGCACCGCGCGCACTTTGGCAAGAATGAGCGGCAACGACTCTGCTTCGTTATAGCAGGGCATAATCACAGACAACAACATACCATTCCTCTTTTAGGCGAGACGCCCCACAAAACGCTCAATCCGCTCAAGTGCCGTCTCGATATTATGCATCGACGAGGCATAACACAAACGTACGAACCCGGCCCCACTCGGGCCAAATACATCACCAGGAATCACTGCCACATGCTCCTCGGTCAACAGACGCTCACAAAAGTCAGCACTGCTAAGCCCGGTACTGCGAATATCGGGGAACACGTAAAACGCCCCACGTGGCTCAAAAGTCGGCAAGCCAATACGGCGCAACCCAGCAACCAACACCTGTCGACGCTGATCATACTCGTTGACCATCTGTTGCACATCCGGCTCGCCATGCAAAAGTGCAGCCAAACCGGCGTATTGCGCAGCAGTCGGCGCAGACATGATGCCGTATTGGTGTACCTTGCGCACCGCATCACAAATATCGGCTGGGGCAGCGAGCCAGCCCAAACGCCAGCCGGTCATGGCATAGGCTTTGGAGAAGCCACCCATCAAAACGGTCAAGTCACGCGCACCATCACATGCCGCCGCACACACATGATCGACGCCGTAGACGAGGCGATCATAAATTTCGTCTGAGAGCAATACCAACTCATGTGCACGCGCAATATTAACAATCGCTTGCATACGTGCATGGTCAATTACCGCCCCTGTCGGATTGTTGGGATACCCAATCAAAATAGCCTTGGTGCGCGGGGTAATTGCCGCCGCAATAGCCTGTGGATCAACCATGAATTCGTCATCGACGCTGGTGGGCACTGTCACTGGGATGCCGCCAGCAAAAACGACACAGGCGGTGTATGCCACAAAGCACGGTTCTGGCACAATCACCTCGTCACCCGGGTTAATCAGCGACAGCATCGCCTGTTGTAACGCTTCACTGACGCCCACAGTGATAAGAATCTCATCTTCGGGGTCATACTGCACACCATACTTGACGCTCAAATGATCAGCCACCGCCTGGCGGAGCTCAATCAACCCAGAGTTTGATGTATAAGCGGTTTTGCCGGCCATAATCGAGTCAATGGCAGCTTGACGAATATGGTCGGGCGTCACAAAATCAGGCTCACCAATCCCCAACGAAACCACATCGTGCATTTGCGCTGCAATATCAAAAAAACGCCGAATTCCCGATGGGGGGACATCGTGGATACGTTGCGCCAACCGATTGTTCATCCCGCTCATTCTCCTCACAAACAACCCCAACACCACATCCTACCATACTAGCCTATCAAGTTCATGATGGCGCGTGACACCCCAGGGAACGCAGCACTAAACCGTGCTAACAACGCACTAGTCCCCGGCACAATTACCTCGCCATGCGTACGCCGTGCAATCGATCGTATCACTGCATCGGCCACTTGTTCGCTCGTACAGGTGCTGAGAGCAGCGGCTCGCGGGTATTTCTCATTAGGGGCATGTTGCTGAAACCCAGTTTGGGCTACGCCTGGACACAAAATCGTACACGTCACGCCGGTATTGTTCAGCTCTTGTTGCAAGGTACGCCCGATCGCCACCAAAGCAAACTTGCTAGCGCTGTAATAGGCCATATTGCGCGCTGCTACAAGGCCAGCCATCGAGGCCATCATCACGACGTGACCACGTTTGTTGGCGAGCATCGTCGGCAAAAACGCCCGCGTACAGCGCACAGCACCATACACATTAACATCCATCATGCGTTGCAAATCACTGAGTGGCGCATCGACGAGCGCATCAAAGTAGCCAAATCCGGCATTATTGACAATCGTATCGACCTCGCCAAAGCGCTGTGCCTCGGTCACCAGATGCGCCACATCGCTGTCGTTAGTCACATCGGCAGTCACCGCCAATGCCCGAGCGGCGCCACCTAACTCATTCACCATCGCCTGGAGTTTGTCGGTGGAGCGCGCCGCCAGCACAACCTTGGCACCTTGGGCGACGGCTTTGCGGGCAATATCCGCACCAAATCCACTGGAGGCACCCGTAATTACGACCACGCGATTGGTCAATGTCATGCCACACCTCTCTCACACACGGTTACACCACATATCTCGTTCGATTATACCCTATCTGCTTTGGTATCATACATATCTGCATCAGCGGAAAGGTCGGCCCCATGCAACGCATCATGATTCTTGGTTCCGGCGGATCCGGCAAGTCAACCTTGGCCCGCCACATTGGTCTTGTGCTCAATATCCCAGTCACCCATCTCGACCAACTCTTTTGGCAACCGAACTGGAATGCAGTTGATCGTGAGACGCTCATTGCACGCCAACAGGCCGTCGTCTCCCAACCGTGTTGGATTATGGATGGCAACTACACGAGCACACTCGATGTACGCCTCGCCCACGCCGATACTGTAATTTTACTCAACACGTCGCGCTGGCGTTGTTTATATCGGGTGGTGGCGCGCCGCATCGCGTATCACGGTCAAACCCGCCCCGATATGGGGGCTGATTGTCTCGAGCAGTTGACGTGGGAGTTTTTGATGTTTATTTGGAACTACCCCAAGCGTATTCCGGCCCTCAAAGTACGCCTTAATGCGCTCCCCAACAAACGCATCATCGTGTTGAATACTCCTGCCGAGGTCAAGGCTTTTATTGCCACCATATCCAAAACCAAACAGAGTGGAGTACAATAAATAAGGTTTCGTACAATCAAGACAAGGGGATACCATCATGTCACGCACCATTGTTTCAACCGATCAAGCAGCACCAGCTATTGGGCCATACTCACAGGCCGTCATGACTGATACCATGGTCTACTGCTCGGGTCAGATTCCGTTGACTCCAGCCGGCCAAATGGTCGACGGCGATGTCACCGCCCAGACCGAGCAAGTATTCTCAAATATCAAGGCCGTGTTGGCAGCCGCTGGTAGCTCACTCGAAAAGGTCGTCAAAGTCACCGTCTTTTTGCAGGACATGAACGACTTTGCAGCCATGAATGCCGTCTACGGCACGTATTTCACCAGCAATCCACCTGCACGTTCAACCATCGAGGTGGCCCGCTTGCCTCGTGATGCCAAGGTCGAAATCGAAGTTACAGCCCTGCGTTAACCCTTTATCAATCTGGTAATGCACCAGACATGCGCACCTGTCATGCTTGTCTCATCAGGATTATTCTTGATGGAGGCAAGCATGAATCATTATGTGTGGCAATTCGGCATCATCGTAATTATCGTTGTGGCATTAGGCGCCAACCTATACAGCCAGCAACAACACAGTCAAATCATCGTACCGGCAATTGCCGGCGATAGTGTCATAATCAATACAACGAGTGGTCACACCATACTCGTGGACACAGGCAACGATGCCCCCAAATTGCTCGAATTCATCGGCACCTATCGCCGCCGCATTCACACCAAAGTCGTAGACACAATCATCATCACACAATCCGGTTCCGCATGGCAAAGCGGCATCCACGCACTCATCGTGCGTGGTGTTACACACATCATCTGGCTCCCTGCGAGTCATACAGATGGGAGCAAACTCTGTGCTATCTATACCATCACCTGCACATTTGCCACAGCTGACGAGCAATGGCATATTGATGACATCACCCTGCGGGTTGCAGGTACACACTCGTTGTGGGTTATGTGGGCCTCAGGACAATTATTAATTGCGCATGGAGGTCTTGAGTCACCAGTTGTACCCACCGCACATCTTATGACTGGAGCCATTTATCCGTGGCGAATCGAGCCACCACTTGACTTTCATCGGAATGCACAACTCACGTTTGTGCTTTATAGTGATGGCATGCATCCCAAACGTCCTGTACGACGTAGCATGGCGCAGCGACGGATTGGCAGCGAGCGCTTATTTCACGAACACATTGATGGGGATATATACTTAACATTGACCAATCCCATCCACATCGCACGTACGGTTGCCCCGTAACCAATTACCAAAGGATGATGGCTTGTGAGTAACACCAATCTGTTTGTCGTTGCTGTTGTCATTAGCATCCCCATCCTTGGTGTCATCATTTGGTGGTGGCAACGCTGGTGGCGCGATCACGAAGCGTCAACGATGACACGCTTCATCAAAAACAGTAGTATTCCCATCGTGGCGAATTTGTTCGGGCGTATACTTGACCTCGGCTTTGCTGCCGTCACTTTACGTGCCCTCGGTCCCACTGCAAGCGGTGCCTGGAGTTTTGTCGCACTCATCACCAGCATGTATCTCGTCACCATCATCAACTGGGGACTCAATGATTTGGCAGTACGCGAAGCTGCCGCCAATCCCCAGCAAGCCAGTCGCTTATTTGGCATCGGCCTTACCATGCGTTGGTTGATGGCGGCCGTGGTCACACCGCTCACCCTCATCGGCTTGTGGCTGTTGCAAGATGTCATGCCACCACTCAGTAGTGGCACCGTTGTAGCACTCATCTTGCTCCTGCTTCATTTATGGCCGGCTGGCACGGCTGCCGCTGCGAGTGCTTCGTTCCAAGCCGCCCAACGCATGGAGATTCCCGCACTTGTTGTGGTCTTTACGAGTCTCATTCGTACGGTTATCGGTATTCTGTTGGTCTGGACACTCACCGACAATGAATCGCGCATCATCGCCATGGGAGCAGTAGCACTCGGAGCCACGCTTCTCAATGCCGTGTTATTGTGGTGGCTCCAACGCAAATACCTATTTGTAGCCGGAGCAATCTGGGATTGGCCATCGATGCAACGCCTCTGGCGCGAAGCGTTTCCGCTCCTTTTAAATAGCCTACTCCTGACTGTCTTTTTCCGCTTCGATGCCATTTTGTTGCGCTCAATCGCCGGCGATACCGTATTAGGGTTGTATGATGCCGCCTACAAAGTCATCTCACTGACCCAAATCATCCCGCCATATGTGGTTGGTGCATTGTTTCCGTTGCTCGCACAACGGGCTGTTCATCAACCCGAGACGCTTGCGCCACTCGTGCGGCGGGCAATTTTGGTACTACAGTGGGTGGCATGGATAGGTGTTGCCACCGTCACCATCATGGCCAACGACCTTATTTGGCTCCTTGGTGGTACGCAGTATCTCCCCGAGGCAGCTAATTTGCTCCGGGTTCTAATTTGGTATTTACCCCTTTCGTATGCCACAGGAGTCGTCCAATATGCGTTAATCGCCACCAAGCAACAACGATCTATTACGTGGGCGTTTGCCGTCGGTACCGTGGTGAATCTCGCCGGCAACTCAGCGCTAATTCCAATGTTTGGTGGATATGCAGCTGCCAGCATGACTATCATCACCGAGATTGCCTTGATTGCGGCGTTGTGGCCAACACTTGTGCGGATTCAATTGACGATTCCTATCGTGCCGATTCTCCAAGGTGGACTTGTCACCGTGATTATCACAGCCTTTGGTTGGTGGCTCAGTACACTCGGCCTACCTACAATCCCAATCGCCATCATCGCAGTTGGCCTTATCGTATTCAGTGCTCATCAGTTCGGAACTCTTGACCGTGCGATTTATACGATGCTCAATCAAATCAAAGGGCGAATGAAATAGCAGAGTGTGCCACACAGTGCTATACTAGCGATGGTGTTAGTGTTGACACAGTCGCTCAAAGAGGAGTTACTTATGAGTTCCGTTCATGCAGAGAATGCGTACCGCAATGCGCAACGTCAGTTTGACATCGCTGCCGACATTCTCAATCTTGACCACGGTTACCGCAAGCTGTTGCGTGTCCCCCACCGTGAGTTCACCGTAAACTTCCCCGTCAAAATGGATGATGGCCGCGTCGAGATGTTCACCGGCTATCGAATTCAACATAATTTGACCCGCGGCCCCGCCAAGGGCGGTATCCGCTATCACCCCGATACCGATATCGACGAAGTACGCGCCTTAGCCATGTTAATGTCGTGGAAGTGTGCCGTCATCAATATCCCCTACGGTGGAGCCAAAGGTGCAGTCGTCGTCGACCCTGCCAAGTTATCCATCGGCGAGGTCGAACGCCTAACTCGTCGCTACGCCACCGAGATTAGCTTCATGATTGGCCCCGACAAAGATATCCCCGCCCCTGATATCGGCACCAACGCCCAAATCATGGCTTGGATTATGGACACCTACTCGATGCATATCGGTCATACTGCGCCAGCAGTCGTGACCGGCAAGCCCATCAATATCGGTGGTTCACATGGGCGTCGCGAGGCGACCGCACGTGGTTTGGTCTATGTCCTGCGTGAGGCCTGTGAGCAGGCCAACATTAGCATCGCCGGTGCCAAAGTAGTTATCCAAGGTTACGGTAACGTTGGTGGCACCTCAGCCATGCTGCTCGAGGATATGGGTGCCAAAATCGTCGGCGTCGCCGATCGTGGCGGCGGTGTCGCCAACCCAAAGGGTCTTGATTTGCGCCTACTTCAAGCTCACTACGAAAAGACTGGTACCGTTGCAGGTGCACCTGGTGGTGATGAAATTAGCAATGCAGAGTTGCTCGAATTACCGTGTGATATCCTGATTCCAGCTGCTATTGAGAATCAAATCACCATCCGCAACGCCGATCGCATCAAGGCTCGCGTCATCATCGAGGCTGCGAACGGCCCGACGACGCCCGACGCTGACGCAATTTTGTTCGATCGAGGCGTGCTGGTTATTCCCGATATTTTGGCCAACGCCGGCGGTGTAACCGTCAGCTACTTCGAGTGGGTGCAGGGACTACAGGAGTTCTTCTGGACAGAACGTGAGGTAAATGCTCAACTGGAACGCATCATGATAAATGCATTTGAGACCGTCCATGAGATGGCACATTCGCGTCGCACTACTTTGCGTACAGCCGCCTACCTATTGGCAGTCGATCGCACCGCAGAGGCCTATCGCGTCCGCGGGATTTACCCCTAATGTCGAGCGCACGCCAGCGCGGTTTTGATGGCGAACAACGAGCCGCGACGTTTTTGCAACGTCGCGGCTTTGTTATCGTGACTCACAACTGGCACTGCCGTGAAGGCGAGATAGACATTGTCACAGTGCTCGACCAAACCTGGGTCTTTGTCGAGGTACGCTATCGCGCACAAGGACGAACTACTGCGCTCGATTCAATCAATTTCCGCAAAGTCAAACGACTCATCCAGGCCGCCCAGCAATATCTCCAAACGCACCAGCTTGATAACGTCGATTGGCGCATCGATGTGGTCGTAATTGATCGCGACGATATCGAGCACATTCCTCACGCCATCGAACTACATTAACCGTTGATTGGCTCCCACGCTTCACGCAGGACACAATCCCATGGGAACTTAAACTCGTCTGCAGCATCATACACATGTGACTGCAGATTGACCACAATCACCTCAGGCATCGATAACGCTTTCCAGCCATGCATCACCATCGGTGGAATTTTGATTAGCTTAGGCCGGGCCGTCCCCAAAATCACCGAGTTGACATGCCCAAAAGTCGGTGACCACGGTCGGATATCAACCAATACTACCTGCAACTTACCGCGCGTCACCGTAAATTGATCGGTATGCACATTATGCAAATGCCAACATTTGGTCACACCATAATCAGTGGCACTTTGATAGACATGCGCCGGCATGACCAAGCCCTCTTGGTCAATCCATGGGCGACTCCACAACTCGATGACATCGCCACGGCCATCAAGGTGCGTGCGCAAGTCTTTGACGTAGACACCGTCAATTGTGGCAGGTCGTGATGACGGGACAACGGTGTAATTGATTGTACGCAACCAATCTACCGTCACATCGGCCGCTTGCATGCGCGGTTGTGCATCAGTCATTGAATCCCACTCCTCATCTATCTCAAAATCAATACATCGTAATTGCCGTATGATACGTATTATAAGCCAGAAGCACGATGTGTGTTAGCATTTCGTGTCCACCAAAGGAGGACTAACATGTCCAAACAATTTGTTCGTGACGCCATGCACGTCGGCGTCATCTCGTGCCCCAGCGAGACTCCCGTTGCTGAAGCATTAGCCCTCATCAAAAGCTATCGCATCCATGCCGTTGTCGTCACCGATGGCCCAGGGCATTTAGCCGGGATTCTGTCACAAACCGATTTATTGAAAGCCTGGCAGGATGGCGCATCGTATGACCAAGTCATGCAAGGGCCAGTCAGCCAAATCATGACCCAGAGCGTGATTACTTGTATGCCCAATATGGAGCTCGACCGCGCGATTCGCTTACTCAACCGCAATCACGTCCATCGCCTAGTAGTCGTTGAGGAGCGCAACGATGGTCGTGTTTGGCCAACCGGCATCCTCTCGATGAGTGATATCGTTCGCCATATAGACGAAGAAGCCAAGTAACCGCATTACCTACCAACGCACGAGGAGCAGTCAATTGACTGCTCCTCGTGCGTTTTGTCGTATGCACACGGTCAGATTAGACCAGCATTGCCAATGGATTCTCAAGCAAACGCTTAATTTCGGCAACAAACCGCGCAGCCTCGGCACCATCAGTAATACGATGATCCGCCGAAATCGTGATTGAACAGATATTTGCTGCCACGACTTCGTCGCTATCACCTTTGAATACTGGGACACGGCGTACGGCACCAACTGCCAAAATCGCACACTGTGGTGGCGTAATGATGGCGTCGAACTCAGTCACCCCGTACATGCCTAGATTGCTGACAGTAAACGTACCACCTGACAAGTTTTCGGAACCTAACTTGCCATCACGTGCCAACCCTATCAAACGCTTGGCCTCACGTGCAACCCCACCAAGGGTACGACTGTCGGCGTTCGTGATAACCGGTGCAACCAAACCACTATCAAGCGCCACAGCAATCGAGACATTGACATTTGGGTTGAGTTGAATTCCCTCTTCAACGAATGATGCATTCAAGTTGGGGTACTGTGCTAGTGCTACACCACATGCCTTAACAATCATGTCGTTAATCGAGACTTGTTGATCTTTGGCTAACGGTGTATTGATACGCTTGCGCAACTCAAGCGTCGCACCCATATCAACATCCATCGTGATATAAAAATGCGGTGCCTGTTGCCAGCTCTGACCAAGTCGACGCGTAATCGTGCGACGCATGTTGCTCAAAGGGACAATCGTACTCCCTGGGGTAGCACTTGGCAATGGTGCGACCGGAGCAGCTGGTGCAACTGGAGCGGCTGGCGTTGATGGTGCAACCGGAGCGACTGGTGCCACCGCTCCTGCTGGTTTACCAGCAATAGCAGCAGCCACGTCATCACGCACAATACGGCCGCCAGGACCACTACCAGCAACTGCTGCCAAATCGACACCGTGCTCACGGGCCATCCGCTTGGCAATTGGCGATGCCTTAACGCCATCAGCTGATGACGAGGCAACCGGGGCTGATGCTGCGACTGGTGCCGCGGTTACTACCGGAGTCTCAGCTGGCGCAACGGCGGCTGGCGCAGCAGCTGGTGTTGCTGCAGTTGCACCGTCACCGGTACGAGCAATAACACCACCAACCGGCGTGCGTGAGCCTTCGGGTGCGAGAATTTCACTGATGGTGCCACTCACGAATGACTCGATTTCGATTGTCACCTTGTCGGTTTCAATCTCGGCGATTGCTTCACCTTTGTTGATATGGTCGCCGACTTTCTTCAGCCAACGAACAATCAACCCTTCGGTCATGTCGAAGCCCATCTTCGGCATGGTAATATCGGCCATGGTTCTTCCCTTCCGATTAGCAGCGCTTAGCGACGATTCAAGACTTTCTTGATGGCAGCCACAATGCGCTCGGGCGTTACCACCACTTGCTGTTCAAGGTTCTTGGCATATGGCATTGGGACTTCGCGGAAGTTGACGCGCTGAATTGGAGCATCAAGATAATCGAACCCATGCTCATACAGGCGCGTGGCAATCTCAGCAGATGTGCCATATGACTGCCAATCTTCGGTGACAACCACCGCACGATTGGTCTTCTTGAAGCTCTCGAGCGCCACACTCATGTCAAGTGGACGCAACGTGCGTAAGTCAACAACCTCAACCTCGATACCCTCTTGCGCGAGCGTCTCGGCAGCCTGCAACGTCAAGTGCACCATGCGCGAGTAGGTCACGACGGTAATGTGCTTGCCCTCGCGCGCCAAGGTTGACTTACCAATTGGCACAACATAATCACCCTCGGGCACTTCACCCTTGACACCGTACATCAGGGTATGCTCGATAAAGATGACCGGATCCGGGTCAGCCATGGCGGCACGAAACATGCCCTTCATGTCAGCTGGGGTCGCTGGTGCCACCACTTTAAGGCCTGGAATATGCGCATACAGCGCATCAAATGACTGTGAGTGTGTGGCTGACAACTGCGTCCACCCGTTGGTGGTACGCATGACTAGTGGCACTGAAAACTTGCCACCAAACATGCTATAAATCTTCGCAGCGTGATTGATGATTTGGTCAAGTGCCAACAATGAGAAGTTGACTGACATGATCTCGGCAATTGGACGCATGCCAGCCATGGCAGCACCCGTAGCTAACCCCAAAATACCTGCTTCAGCGATTGGGGCATCACGGATACGCTCTGGGCCATACTTCTCCAAGAAACCAGCAGTCACGCCGTAGGTGCTACCGTAATGACCGATATCTTCACCAATGATAAAGACTCGCTCATCCTGCATGGCCTCGTGGAGGGCTTGCTGGAGGGCTTCACGTACAGTTAGAACGGGCATCGATTATCTCCTTCACACCGATGTCAATACATCGTATGTGGCATGCATAATTAGATGATGTCAGGGTCTACCGTAGCGGTTTCAAGTGGAGCCGCATAAATACCGCGGTCAGTCAACCATTCGTTACCTGGCACCGGGCTCTCGTCGGCAAAGCGGACTGATTCCTCAACTTGATCATCAATACTGGCATCAAGTGTATCAAGCGCAGCTGCCGTCGCCACACCACCCTCGATCAACTCACGACGATAAATCTCGACGGGATCTTGGTTACGGCGCTTTTCGACGTCTTCTTTACTACGGTACTTTTGCGTATCTTGGGCTGAGTGGCCGCGGAACCGGTAAGTCATTGCCTCAATAAGCACGGGGCCTTGACCCGAACGTGCATACTCAACGGCAGCTCCAATCTCCTCACGCACAGACAACACATCATTCCCGTCAATACGCTGTGACTTCATATCGAATGCATGGGCCTTGCGATAAATCTCTGTCACTGATGAGTGTACTTCAAGCGGTGTGCCCATGGCGTACAAGTTATTTTCACATACGAAAACCACCGGCAATTTCCACAATTGAGCAAAGTTCAATGACTCATAAAACTCACCGCCGTTGGTGGCACCATCACCAAAGAAAATCATCACGACGCCGTTGGTTTTTTGCATCTGACATGACAACGCCACACCAACGCCCAACAACAAGTGACTGCCAACAATCGCATACCCACCCCAGAAGTTCTTGGTATGGTCAGCGAAGTGCATCGAGCCACCCATACCGCGTGAACAGCCGGTGTCCTTACCAAACAACTCAGCCATCAACGGATTAATGTCGAGGCCACGAGCAATCGCATGACCATGGTCACGATAATGAGTAAAAATGTGGTCTTGTGGCTGCAAATTCGAGATAGCCCCCACACCAGTGGCCTCTTCACCGACATACAGGTGCAAGAATCCACCGATCTTGGAGCGCGTGTACATCTCTTGACACTTCTCTTCAAAGCGCCGAATCAGCATCATTTGGCGATACAACTCGACCATCTGATCTGCACCGAGCTGCTCACGAGCCCGCGAAAATGGCGTACTTGTCATTGTGCTCCTCACCGATTGTTGGGCAGACTTGGCTGCCTTGGCGGTGCCACGACGTATTGGCATTGTGGCTCCTCTAGCGAACAAACGCAAAACCTGAACAAACCATCTATTGGATGAACAAACGACATCGTCGTCGCCTGATGTACCGCACTTACAACGACTCGATAACCTCGATTAACTCCCGCAAGCTCAAGCGCGAAATCCGCTTAGCTGGGGCTTTGGCTGTCCCACACAATAATAACCGATGACTCGGGTGTAAATACCAATCAGCATTCGCATCAATTACGGCAAGCTTCGCCGCAAGTGTACGCAAGTCAACGTGTGACCGTGCTTGGGCGGCAACACCCATCCACCCATGTCCACTGTGACGATATATAGAGAGCACCGCCCCAGCTCGATATGCCATCATTGATGAGCCGCCATATGGGCTCTCAACTGCAATCCCGCGCCCCCACGGCGTATGGAATTCGATGCGGTCAGTGAACGCCTGTGTCATATGTGTTTGCCGCACCTCATGTGCATACCATGCATCAAGTGCTGGCAACATCAGCTCCACCACTCGCTCGGGATCATCCTCATACAGAATGTTAAACGAATCCGCCAACATTCCCAAATCACATCCCGCGCGATCACTCGGCAAGCCGTTATCAATGATAGTCACCTGACGCACCATCCGCTCAAGTGCCACATCGTGCGATGCCACCGTGCGACGCACTAGCTCAGCAGCACTCAACGTACTCACATGTCGCTGATGATGGTCAAACCGACCATGCCCGGTATCGACATGCACCACTGATGGATCACTATCTGCTGGCAAATTATCGAGCGTGGCACCGGCTGGCACAAAACGTAGCTTCACATCTTGCGCTCCACCAAACCGCTTAAAAATCCAGATTGCCGCAATACAATCAAGATCCGGAGCAAGATGGGCGACAATCGTAGACGGCGGTTCCACTCCTCGACTCTCCTCACTAGATATGACCAAGGGTCATATAGTTCGTATGGGCAAATATCGGGCGCTAGTATAGCAGAAAGGCTCATTTACTGCAACGTGGCAAATTTTTTCGCATTATAATCTGCTCTATATTTAATGCTCGTTATCGTGAGTACCGTATGACATATCTACAGTCCTTGTATCGTGGACACAGCCAATTCAACCAACTCCGTCGGTTTTTACTCGACACATATCAGCAATATGGTGCCTTACGCAACTGGGAACCACGTCGCCTCGAAGGCACGGCCTTTCATAATGCACCGCACGAGCTCGCCAACGTCGAGACCCATATGCGCACCACATGGGTCATGTGGTATGACTCCAACGACCATATTATCGGTGCCTTGTTCAATGAATCGTCTGGGAGCTTTTATCCCCAGCTCCATCCAAAGCATCTCGACGTCATTCCTCAGATGATTCATTACCTCACATCGCATCCCGCCACATCCATCGATGTCTGGTCTCATACTGATAATCAACCACTCACCAGTGCCCTCGAGGCCGCTGGGTTCAGGATAACATCTAATTATCAACACCAAAAACGCCTTAATCTCGCCACCACACAGCTCGTCAACCCCTCACTGCCAGATGGATATCGTATTGCCACCATGACAACTGATTCCCATGCTGCTGACCAAATGGGACAACTCCTTAATCGTGCCTTCCACCGGAGTTTTCATAGTGGCGCTGAATATCGTACCTTTCAACAAATGGCACCAAGCTATCGTACCGAATTCGACATCGTTATCCATGACAACCAAGGCACCATTGTTGCCAATGCCGGAATGACCATACACGATGCACAATCGTTTGTCGTGATTGAGCCCGTAGCCACACATCCCGAACACCAACGGCGTGGTCTTGCACGTGCCGCAATTATCCATGGTCTCATTCGTGCACAAAAGCGTGGCATTGGGACTGCATGGATTGAAGCATGGCACAGCAATATTGCTGCTAATCAAACCTACAATCAAATTGGCTTTGTGAATGTATCACAACACTACTGTTGGCGCTATACCACCGCATCAACATACAATGAATAACTCATGCTGTCGCAACATCAAATGGCAGTCATAGAGCACATCTCGATTAATGCTATTCATCTCATCAGACACTGATGCCTTATACGACTCCTCACCAACCCCTTATCTTGCCTTTTCTTGCTAAATTTCGTATACTTTAGATAGTGAATATTCACAAATCCGGTGCACTTCACCTCAGCTAAAGAGGAAGATTATGGAAGAGCCACACGCCGGAGTCAGCGCAGTACCCCCCGCAGCTGACCCACACAGCCCTGAATTTTTTGAGATGTTGCTGGAAAGCCAGGGCGGTGCTCTCAAAGTACTGAAATATGGCGACACATTCGACGGCACAATTCTACATGTAGGCCGTGATGAACTGGTAGTCGACATAGGCGCAAAATCCGAAGGCGTTGTTGCCGCTCGTGATATGCACACGCTTACCGATGATGAGCGCGCAGCCCTCATTGTTGGTGCGCAGGTGTTGGTCTTTGTACTCCAGCCTGAGGATGATCAGGGTCGTATTTCCTTGTCGCTTGATCGGGCTCGTCAAGAGCGCAGCTGGCGCCGACTCCAACAAATTGCTGACGAAGCAGGTATCATCGAGGCAGTTATCGTCAACTACAACAAGGGTGGTTTGCTCGTTAACCTCGACGGTGTGCGTGGCTTCATCCCCACCTCACAAGTGAGTGGTATTGGTCGTGGCAACGAAGCCCAAAAACAAGCCGAAATGGCACGTATGGTTGGCAACACGGTCCGTCTCAAAATCGTTGAAATGAGCCGACAGCGTAATCGCCTCATTTTGTCTGAACGTCAAGCTAACGCTGAGTCACGTGATCAACGCAAGGGTGCACTCCTCAGCGAGATTCATGTCAACGATGTGCGCGAGGGCGTAGTCACCTCTGTCTGCGACTTCGGTGTCTTTGTAGACATCGGTGGTGCTGACGGATTGGTTCACCTCTCGGAACTTTCATGGAGTCGCGTACGCCACCCCAGCGATGCTTTCAGAGTTGGTGACCGCACCCAAGTAGTTATCTTGAACATCGATGCCGATCAACGTCGTATTGCACTTTCGATTAAGCGCACTCAAGTTGAACCATGGGGTGCAGTAAGTGAGTTATTCCACGTTGATCAAGTCATCACCGGCACAGTCACCCAAATCACCCAATTTGGGGCATTCGTCAAACTTGCCGAGGGCATCGAAGGGTTAATACATGTGTCAGAGCTCAAAGGCGATGCCTTACAGCATGTGCGTGAGAGCGAACCGGTGACGGTCCGCATTGTTCGGATTGAGCCCAACCGCCGACGCATCGGCTTGAGTCTCAACATTACCCCCGACGTACCTGAATCAACCGATTCAGACGCGTCATAGCACCCGCTCATATCTAATGAGCGGTCATGGGAGCACGATATGTCAGGTGGATTTGATAAATTTACCAAACGCGCCAAGCAGGTACTGCAATACGCCAACGAAGAGGCCAAGTCATTCAACCACGCCTACATCGGCACTGAGCATATTTTGCTCGGTCTAATTCGCGAGGGTGAAGGCGTTGCTGCTCGTGTGCTTGAGGATCTTGGTGTGCAATTGGCGCAAACTCGCCACTCCGTCGAGTTCATCGTCGGTATCGGTGAAGGTGAATCGCGCGCTGACAAAGAGCTCTCCTCTCGTGCCAAACGCGTCATTCAACTTGCCATCGAGGAGGCCAAACGGCTCGGACACAATTATGTCGGTCCCGAACACCTCTTGCTCGGTTTGATTAGCCTCGGCGAGGGTGTAGCCACCGGTGTACTTGATATGCTCGGTGTCTCCATCGAACAAATCAAGACCAACGTGATGCGCGTCATCCGTCAAGGTGGCACAAGTACAGCACCATCAGGTGGTACAGGCACCGGGTCGAGTACGCCATTACCCGAGCGCACTGGTCAGGGGAGCAGCAGTAGCGCATCCCCAAGCGCAAGTTCAGGGAGCAGTAGCAGTAGTAGTGGTGGTAGTGCCCGCCAAGGCAAAACCCCCTACCTCGATGCGCTTGGTACCGATTTGACCGAACTTGCCGAAAGCGGTCGGCTCGACCCAGTCATTGGCCGTAGCCGAGAGATTGACCGTGTCGTACAGATCCTCTCACGCCGCACCAAAAATAATCCAGCCTTGATTGGTGAGCCCGGTGTCGGCAAAACCGCTATCGTCGAGGGACTCGCTCAACGCATCTTGGCCGGCGATGTCCCCGAGAATTTGCGTGGCAAACGTGTCGTCTCACTTGACATGGGGGCCCTCGTGGCTGGTACCAAGTACCGCGGTCAGTTCGAAGAGCGTCTCAAAAAAGTCGTCGACGAAATCAAAGAGACACGTTGCATACTATTCATCGATGAGTTCCACACTATTATTGGTGCGGGTGGCGCTGAAGGAACTCTCGACGCCGCCAATATTCTCAAGCCAGCATTGTCACGTGGTGAGTTGCAAACTATCGGCGCCACCACGCTCGATGAGTATCGCAAGTATATTGAACGCGATGCTGCCCTTGAACGTCGCTTCCAACCAGTCATGGTTGATCAACCAAGCGAAGAGGACACCATCGAGATTCTGCGCGGCATCAAGACCCGCTACGAAGATTTCCATCAACTCCAAATCAGCGATGAGGCCATCCGCGCCGCAGCGCACCTGTCATCTCGTTATGTGCCCGATCGCTTTTTGCCCGACAAAGCGATTGACCTCATCGACGAGGCATCAGCTCGTGTCCGTATGACCCGCAGTTCAACGCCATCAGCCCTGCGTGATGCGTTGCGTGGCTACGAGGTCGTCACCAAAGAGGCTGACGTCGCCGAGGAACAGGGGCAAATAGATTTGGCCAACACGCTGCGTGAACGTGCTAATACACTCAAGCAACGTGTCACCCAGCTCGAACAGGAGTATGGCATCGATACAGCATCAGCTGCCATTCCGCCATACGTCACCGAAGAAGACATTGCTGCTGTCGTAGCCATGTGGACCGGCATCCCTGTCACTCGCTTGACCGGCGATGAAACCGCCCGCCTACTCCAAATGGAGTCTGCGCTACATTCACGCGTCATCGGCCAAAACGAAGCAATCGTTACTATCTCCAAGGCTGTACGCCGTGCTCGCGCCGGTCTCAAAGATCCGCGTCGCCCCATCGGTAGTTTCATCTTCCTTGGACCAACTGGTGTCGGTAAGACCGAGCTCGCCAAGGCGCTCGCCGAATTCATGTTCGGCTCTGAGGACTTGCTCATCAAAATCGACATGTCTGAGTTCCAAGAACGCCATACGGCCTCACGCTTGGTCGGCTCACCTCCAGGATATGTCGGCTATGGCGAGGGTGGGCAGTTGACCGATGCCGTGCGCCGCAAACCGTATTCAGTGGTGCTATTCGACGAAATCGAAAAAGCCCACCCTGATACCTACAACATGCTTTTGCAAGTTCTTGAGGACGGGCACTTAACTGACGGGAAGGGACGCAAAGTCGATTTCCGCAATACCATCATCATTATGACCTCAAATGTCGGCACCGAGCAGATTCGTGGCGCATCGCGCATTGGATTCCTTGGCAAAGACAATGAGGGTAATAACCAAGATTTGCGCAATCGAGTCAACGACGCACTGCGCATGGTGTTTCGCCCTGAGTTCCTCAACCGGCTTGATGCGACCATCATCTTCCATGCCTTGACGACCGAAGAGATTCGTCAAATCACGCGCTATCTGCTCAACCGTGTCCAGAAGCAACTCAACGAGCACTCACTTACCCTCAATGTATCAGACGAGGCCTGTGACCTGCTCGCCAAGCGTGGCTACGACCCGGCATTCGGTGCGCGTCCGCTCCGCCGCATTATCACTAACCTCATCGAGGATCCACTCTCCGAAGGTGTACTTGACGGACGCTTTGTGCCCGGCGATACCATCATCGTTGATGTGGCCACCCTCGAGAATGGCGAATCGTACCTACGCCTCCAACCTCAACGCGAGGTTGAGACGCCCGTAGACTCATTGGCATAACCATTATGGCCAAATCACGCACCGTATTTGTCTGTCAACAGTGCGGCGCTCAACAAGCTCGTGAAATGGGCCGCTGCCCCAACTGTGGAAGTTGGGGCAGTCTCGTTGAACATATCGAGCGTCGTGAGAGCACCCAAAGCGCCGCCCGCCGCACCTCAGTCCTGACCGGCGGTGGTGCCCCGCAACCGCTCAACGCCATCCCTAGCGGCGGTGTGAGCCGCTTGCCTGTGCGCTTTCAAGAGTTCGCCCGCGTTCTTGGCGGCGGCCTAGTCCCTGGCAGTCTCGTACTCATCGGCGGCGAGCCTGGCATCGGCAAATCAAGTTTACTCCTCCAAAGCGCTGCCCACTTTGCCGAAAACGTCGGTGAGGCCTTGTATATCTCGGCTGAGGAATCCGCCCAACAAATCAAACTCCGCGCCGACCGCATGGGACTCAACCCTGAACGCTTGTGGATCTCGTCTGAGACCAATCTTGAGACTGCTATCGGTCATATCGATGCCCAACGACCTGGCTTAGTCATCGTCGACTCTATCCAAACTGTCTACCTCGAGGATTTAACCTCTGCCGCAGGATCGGTCGGCCAAGTTCGTGAGGGCGCCTTGCGCTTGTTGCGCATCGCCAAAGACCTTGGTATACCGATAATTATCGTTGGCCATGTCACCAAAGAAGGGGCAATTGCCGGGCCACGCATGCTCGAGCATATTGTCGATGTCGTACTCTATCTTGAGGGTGAGCGCTTTCATCAATATCGCATTCTGCGTGGCGTCAAAAACCGCTTTGGATCAACCGATGAGGTCGGAATTTTTGAGATGACCTCTGATGGTCTGCAAGAGATTACCAATCCTTCACAAGTCTTCTTGGCCGAACGATCCGCCAACACACCCGGATCCGCCGTAGCAGTCACCCTCGAAGGCACACGCCCGATTTTGGTCGAGATTCAAGGTCTGACATCAAACACGGCCAACCCGCAACCACGTCGCACTGTCAATGGCTTTGACCAGAACCGTCTACAGATGATTCTTGCTGTCCTTGGCAAGCGCGTCGGCGTTCCTCTCTTCAATCAAGATGTATATGTCAATATTGTAGGTGGCATGAAAATAGGCGAACCCGCAGCAGACCTCGCGGTAGCAACATCCATAGCATCGTCGTTCCGCAATCAACGTGTCGAATCCGATATGGTACTTGTGGGAGAGATTGGTTTGAGTGGTGAACTGCGTGGTGTTAGTCAACTCGAGCGTCGCCTCGGCGAGGCCGCCAAACTCGGCTTCCGCCGCGCTGTCTGTCCACCTACCCAAACACCGATTCGCGTTGATGGCATGCAAATCACCCATGCGCGCTCTCTCTTTGAGGCCATCGATGCCGCCCTCGGCCCCGCTCCACGACGCAAAGCGCGCGATGACGAAGATTAGGGGATTCCTGTTATGCGGGCCATCATTCAACGCGTCAGTCAGGCTAATGTGACAGTCGCCAACGAGATAGTCGGAGCAATTGGTCATGGCATGCTCGTCTTACTAGGTGTCGGCCAAGGGGATACTACCCAACAGATTGAGCATATCGGGCGCAAAATCCTCGAACTCCGCATCTTTGATGACGAAAGCGGCAAACCCAATATTTCGCTTCGCGATAGCGGTGGTGCGGTACTCCTCGTCTCACAATTCACCTTGTATGCCGACACGAGCCGAGGGCGGCGCCCCGGGTATTCACACGCAGCCCACCCAGACATTGCAGCTCCACTCGTTGATCACATGGCAACGTTTTTGCGCGATAACGGCGTCATCGTTGAGACTGGTCAATTTGGTGCCGAAATGCAGGTCGCACTTGTCAATGACGGCCCATACACCATCGTACTTGATAGCGATACACTACACTTACCGGCAGGCAAACTGCCAGCATAAATCAGGGGCCGTGCCATCCCCTCAATACCATGGCGCCTTATCGGGCACCGCTACAACCCACATGTCATGCACCGACCTGCGCGGTGGCGGGCAATCATCTTCTCCTACATTTGCGCGGTAAACCGCATACCTCCAACCGACGATCATATGCTCGGGCGCCCTTTCGGACACCCTTACGAGTTGCGTAGGAGCAACAGTACGATGCCAGTACATCCCGCAACAAGCTACACCGCTACCCGCGATGTGGGCAGCCTGGCCAACAGCACGGCCGGCGTTTGCCCTCGAGCAATTCCTCACAGGTGCGTCGGATACGTTTGGCCCGCGTTTCTGGCTTTTTGGCTGATTCGACCCAGCAGATAAACTCATTTTTGGCGAGTGGCGTAATCGACTGCCATAGCCCATACACCTGGGTATCGGCAATCAACGCCTGATGGAGATCATCGGGGAGCGTGTGGGGCAACGCGATATCAGCAGTCATCTCGTACCTCATGTAATCCAGAATATGGTGTATTGTATACTACACACACCGGATAATTCGAGACAAAGGAGTCATCTGATGGCAATGTTTGACATGCCCCAGAGCCAGCTAGAGCAATACCTGCCGAATGTACCTGAACCAACAGATTTTGATGCGTTCTGGCAAGAGAGCCTGTCACAGACGCGACAACACGCATTGAACGCACAGTTTATCCCTTACGCGAACCCATATCACACTGTTGACGTCTTTGATGTGACTTTTGCCGGCTGGGCAGGGCAATCCATTAAAGGTTGGTTTTTGTTGCCCAAACATCGCACTGGTCCGCTCCCCTGCGTCGTCGAATACATCGGCTACGGTGGCGGTCGCAGTTACCCTAACGATTGGTTGCTCTGGAGTAGCCGTGGTTATGCACATTTTGTGATGGACACACGCGGGCAAGGCAGTGCCTGGTCACGCGGTGACACGCCAGATCCCGAGCCAGCCGACACCAACCCACACCACCCAGGCTTTATGACACGCGGTATTCGCCACAAAGAGTCGTACTACTATCGTCGTGTCTTTTGTGATGCGGTGCGAGCCATTGAAGCTGCTCGGAGTCATCCTGAAGTCGACTCCACCCGGATTGCGGTGACTGGCGGCAGTCAAGGTGGCGGTATTGCAATTGCCGCAGCTGGATTAACTCCAGATGTCAATGTGGCAATGCCCGATGTGCCGTTTTTGTGCCATTACCGCCGTGCGACTGAGATTACAGACTCAAATCCATATAGCGAGATTAGTCGCTACCTGATGACTCATCGTGAGGCCGTTGAGCAAGTATTCACTACCTTGAGTTACTTCGACGGCATTAACTTTGCCAAGCGAGCGAACGCCATAGCTCTCTTTTCGGTGGGGATGATGGATGACATTTGTCCACCATCAACGGTGTATGCCGCATACAATCATTGGCAAGGCCATAAAGAAATGTCCGTCTGGCGCTACAATCGTCACGAGGGTGGTGGTACATATCAGTCACAAGACAAAATGCACTTCATGCAAAAATACCTCCCCACCAAATAAACGGCGCATCCGCCCCTTTTGGAGAATCAAAGGGGGCGGATGCATATACAACGCGCACAATAGATAACCAGCTTTTCTCATGGATTCCCTATATGACGAACAACTGAAGCTCACGTATAATACGTAGAGACGCCATTCTGTTGCTTGATTCTGTGTCACGCATCGAGCGCAATCATCTTGGATATCATCATATGACAGAAAATACACGTGAGAGCCTGCGTTCCGCTGCACAACAAGCGATAATCGCCGGCGATACCGTCGGAGCACGTAATATTCTCCGCCAACTACTCGACCTAAACCCCAATGATGTCACTACACTCCTCGCGTTAGCCAAGTTGTTACCAGTTGTCAGTGAGCGCCAGCGACTCATTAATCAGGCACTGTCACTCTCACCAAATCACCCCGACGTGCAGGCCGCCGCCCAACAAATTGCCGAGTGGACCGACCAAGGTATCCAAATTGTTGCAGTACCCCGAAAAACCGATACACAGCAGCTCGAAGAGCCACTGCCACCGTCACCACCACCGGTCAATATCATTATGTGCCCTGATCACCCTGATACTGAGGCCACACTACGCTGTACCAGCTGTGATCGCCCCGTCTGTGTCCGTTGTGCCATCCCTAACGAAGTCGGCCAACTCTGCAAAAACTGCCGCACACAGCGTATTCCTGAGCGCTATCGCACCAACATTGGTCATCACATGATTGGCTTTCTTGTTGGGTATATTGCAGCTGCCATCTTGCCATTACCCGTCTTATTTGTGATTAGTATCCCTTTTTTAGGACCGTTCATCTTTTTGGCTGCTGGCGCACTTGCAGGCAATTTGGCAGCTCGGGTCAGTGAGCGACTCAGCCAAAAGCGCGGTCGCCAACTCGCCGTCGCAACGAGTATCGGTGTTGGATTGGGGATGGCTAGTTTTTTGCTATTGATTGGTGCACTGACACAACCATTCATGCTGATGCTCGGCGTCATCTATGTGGTCGTGGCGATTCGTGGTGTACAACAGGGATTGTTATAATCTGTTCCGAATACACAACGCCCCGGTTCGCCGATACGAACCGGGGCGTTGTCGTGTCAATCCTAGTTCATTGGCACTTGTGGGACAATCTTGCCCTCAATGCGCGCAAAAATCTCTTCGATTGAATGGCCGGTAATCGTCAACCCATGATTCTTCAGACCAATCACCGCACGTGATGGATCTGGCGCTTGACGCACAAGCTCGGCCACCTCAGCGGCAATCTCATATGTGCCACACGGATAGTTGACCTGGGTTGATGGAATTGGGTCGCTCCACCACGCATGAATGTGTACAATAGCACCGACCGTTGGATGCTCTTTGTAGATCATCCAGTGCTCAATGGCATCAACCGAGACACGACGTGGTTCTACGTTAGCCGGTACGCTCAACCGAATCATCAACTGATCGGGGACATAGTCAGTAACAAGCAACACATCTCGACCACAAATCTCGAGCTTGCTCTTGTCCACGCCCGAGGCCGACATCCAAAAGTGCTCAGGGTTGTGGTGGGCACGCGCACTCAAATTACCGTAGCTGAGACCACCAATATTGTAGAGGCGGCGCACCATGCGCAGGTCATTCTCGGTCAAGTAATCTTCGATGCGAGTTGGTGATGGCAACAAGCCCATAGTGTCAAGGCGCTTGCCAGCCTCACAGATTTGCCACATCGGATCCTCACCCTTCCACAAATTTTCAGGAAGGTTGGGCACGAACTCGTTATTAATCACCAAGTGGCTACAGGCCAATGGTTGCACCCGCTCGTAGATGCGATCGTAGTCAGTGCTCACATCGCCGGTGTGCTTAACGACGTAGTGGCCTTGCTCTGGTGTAATAAAATGGCTCTCGCGTACGCCGTTGATCACCGTATTGTATACGATTAAGTTCGAAATCGAGCGAATCAACAATGGGTAGGCAGCATGCATCACGCTGGTCTCATTGCCGGGACCCTCAAAAATCGAGGCCACAAACGTGCCTTGACCACCGCGACGCACAGGACGTGGGCTGTCGACATCACACTTATTCAGCACCAAACGCAACGAGCCCTCTTCTTTGACTTCGCCACTCTGGTCGATAACATTGGGACGATAGATATTGCCCTTAGCCACGATCTTGTCGCGCAACCGCTCCGTAAATTGCTCGACAAATGCACTCTGTGAACTACCGGCAACGGTGAACGTCATCACCTCATCGGCAGCAAACGGTGTTGACCCTGAAGAAGTGACATTGTTTGTCATGATGTTAGTTCCTTCAACTTTGCAGACCAGGGCTCAACGAAACAGCGTGTATAACACATGCACATGCGTTGCAACGATGGTCAATACCATCGTCTAGAATAGCCCTATTCTTTGTAACTGTCAAGTAATCCTATCTTGACAACTACTATACAACAACTTAGAATCAGATGTAGTATGTCATTATGTCGTTATCCTCTTGAAAGCGTCTCTCTCATGAAGTGTCAATGGTGTCGGATTGGTCTTACCAGCGCCGTTTTGCTTATCATTACCAGTTGTGGCCAACCCATCCAACCACTGAGTCGCACGCCACTTGCCAGTCGGACACCGGTAACAGAGGCAACTGTTAGTACACCTGATGCAACCACAGTGTCGGTTGATGCCAACAGCACCGCTGTCGCCACGCCTGAGCCAGCTACCGAGGCAACGACAACAGTCGATGAGGTTATCGTGACCATTGAGGTCACACCACGACTGCGGGCGACACCAACAGGCGATGAACGGTGGGCAGCGTTTGCGACACAACGCCAACTCTTTGATACGCCAAAGCGCATTACCACGCTCCAGCCGACGCCGTTACTTTGGCTCGATCCGCGCAATGGACAAGTGCTCGAAATTGGACTACTCAATGGAGACTTCGTTGCAACCGCACAGATGCTATTAACGTCAGATAATAGTGCTGCATATGAAGTTGATTATCGTATCAATCAGGATTTCGGCCTGACCTCAATTTCCGAGGCGGTGGCCATGCGTATGCGCGATGCCGGGTATGCAGCGAGCGTACGAGCGTTTGTAGTCATCACTGACAACGTCGTGGTTGTGCGCTAAGTAGCAGCAACATCAAAAACATGGAGGAGTGCAATGAGTAGCAAATATCTAGAAATGGTGCGCAATCAGCGTCGCCGTCCGAGCACATTCCAATTTACCTCCAAAACCCTGCTTGCAATTTTGGCCGTCATTGCAATGGGCGGTTCTGCAGCCTACTGGTGGGGAGTGCAATCACAACTCACCGACAACCGAATAGTGGCGATTGCCTTCACTGCAATTTTAGTGCTTGCCCCGCCAAGCCTGGTCTCATTCTTGATTCCATGGTCACCAGCTGGCATGTTACTCCAAAAGATTAACGCCCGCACCTGGGGCTACCCCGTCATCATCGGTGCCGCACTGTACTTAATCTATTACTCATTCCAGATCCAGTGGAGCTGGTGGGCCGCTCAGCCCATTGTCGCAGACGCTGGGTTGGTTTATCAACAAGTACTGATTGGCATCATCGGCTTCATCGTGATTCCCGCATTGTTGTGGACACCGGTCTCGTCTGACGAACTGGTCGAACAAGTGCGCCAAGCCCATTTGGTCAAGCGCTACGAGTTACAAACCCAAGCTGACATCGCCATCTTGCGCGCCACGCTATTGCGTGCCCAAGAGAAGGCCCTGATTGGCTTTGCCAATCTGACTTTGCAAGAGCGCCAAGAGTTAGCAGCCGTCATGCGTTCGCTCGTCGGTGGCATCGATAACACCTTGCGCGAAATGGGACAAACTGTTCGTACCGTCAGCGGTGTCGCGGTTCCATTTGATGGACTCCTCGAGGATAACACAGAGGTGCGTGACGTACTCGACTATATCTCTGAGAGCCTCGAGAGCTCAGCATTGGGTGTTGATGAAGATCATGAAGATCTCGTAGACGATTACGATTCGAACGAGCCTGCTCGGTTAGCTGAGCCACGTGCTGATCAGCAAATGCAACGAGGCCAAGCTGTCGCTCGCCGTAGCAATCAGTATCATCCGCGTGGTGAGGAATAAGCATGCTACGCGGTCGTCGATACGCCACCGGTGGGGCGCTCTCCGCCGATGATATGCACGAGCTTGTTGACTTGCTCGCCATTCGCATCTACGAACGCCTCGGTGACGCATCGTTCCGCCTCAGTCGCAATGACGTCGCCGATTTGGTCAATGCCTACATCGACGACTTAATCCCTGCAGATCAGGCACAAATCATCTGGATGACCTGGGAGTTAATCCAAGCCGGGTCTCGCGAGGCACAGCAGTAGTCAATATAACTATGATACACATCGGTATTTTTGGCGGAACATTTGATCCCATCCATCGTGGACATGTGGCCATCGCTCAGACAGCGATGGCCCATTTGCGCCTCGATCAGCTCATTTTGATTCCTAGCAATACACCACCCCACCGACCTGCCCCTATGGCGACACCCCAGCAACGACTCGCCATGTGCCAACTGGTTGATGAGAGTATTCCGCATACATATGTCAGCGACATCGAGCTCAAGCGTAATGGCCCCTCATATACCATCGACACCCTGCGCGCCCTCGCACAACCACACCAGCGTCTGACGCTGATTCTAGGCGCCGATGCCGCCCTGCTCTTACCCCAGTGGTATCAGGCCGACCAGCTCACAATCTATGCCGACATCGCCATTATGACCCGCATTGGCACCACCATCGACACCGCTGCGCTGATTATTCAACTACCGTCACTGGCCGGTCATATGCATCTAATTCCATGGCCTGGTATGGAAGTCTCGAGTACACGCATTCGCCAACGCTGTGGCAATAATCAACCTATCGATGACCTCGTCACTCCGGCTGTTGCCGCCTACATCGCCCATCATGGGCTATATCGGAGTCCCTCGTGAAGCACGATTTTTCTGTCCTAACCGCATTTGCGACTCAGCACGAACTGACCATCAGCGATGCCCAATATGCCCAACTTGATACCTACTTGACCATGCTCCAAGAATGGAACGAGAAGCTCAACTTGACTGCCATCACCGACCCCGTCCAAATGGTCAGTAAACACCTGCTCGACGCCATGACCTACCTGCCTCTCTGGGCCAAACCGCCCAAACGAATGCTCGATGTCGGCAGTGGTGCAGGCATTCCTGGACTCGTCCTCGCCATCCTATGGCCCACCACGAACATCACACTGGTCGAAAGCATCACCAAAAAGTGCACGTTCTTGCAGCACGTCGTCGATACGCTACCCCTGCCCAACGTGACGGTGATTAGTGAGCGTGCTGAGGTTTTAGGCCATCAAAAAGCCCACCGCGCCAAATACGACTTTGTCACTGCCCGAGCTGTCGCCGAACTGCGCGTACTCGCCGAATACTTGTTGCCGTTCTGCGCCATCAAAGGCGTGATGTATGCGCCCAAAGGACCCGAGCCCGAAGCCGAGCTCAAAGCGGCCCGCCACGCCATCATGGTCCTCGGCGGCCATGTGCGCGACATCGTGCCCATCGAGGCCCCACCGCTCGAGCCACGCACCATCATTCGTGTCGACAAAACCCGCCCCACACCCGAGCAATATCCACGATCACCAGGTACACCCTCCAAACGCCCCCTCTAAACACCAACGCCCCTGCGTGCCATAGCACGCAGGGGCGCTTTGTTTTTGATGGACTACGAACGGGCTACCGGCAAATACAAGCGGTTGACGTACTCTTTGAGCATGCGACGGGTGCTGAACTGCGGCGCACACGTCATCACAGCTGCCTTGGCAATTGCCACCCAGCGGGCTGAGACACCATTGGCATCGCGGTCGTAGTAGGCTGGCGCCACCTCGTTCTCGAGCAGGTGGTAGAGGTGCTGCGCGTCGTTCCAATCTTGCTCATCAAGATTGTCGTATTCGCGCTCGTCACCCACAGCCCACCCATTGGTGCCGTTGTAGGCTTCGGGCCACCACCCGTCGAGAATGCTCAAGTTGGGGATACCATTCAAGCTGGCCTTTTGACCGCTGGTACCACTAGCCTCATATGGCCGGCGCGGTGTGTTCAACCAGACATCGACACCTTGCACCAAGGCCCGGGCCACGCACATGTCGTATTCCTCGAGGAAGACGATTTTGCCGGCAAAGCCTGGCTCCTGTGAGCGGCGATAGACATCCTGAATGAAGTGCTTACCTGGCTCGTCGGCCGGATGCGCCTTACCGGCAAAGACCAACTGAATTGGCTGATCCTGACGGTTCAAGATGTACTTAAGTCGCTCCGCATCACGGAACAACAACGTCGCCCGCTTGTAAGTGGCAAAGCGTCGGGCAAAACCAATCGTCAACTGGCTCTCATCCAAAATCGGCCACGTTACCGGTGGGAACCCGAGGCGAGTGTGGCGTTGAGCCAAGCGCTCACGCACGAAGTAGACCAAGGCCTGCTTGAGCTCGAGACGTGTCTTCCAGAAACGAGCATCGTCGCTCTGTTGCAATGCCTCCCACAAGGCCGGGTCATCAATTCGATCATACCAATCGGCACCAAGAACTTCGTTGTAGAGCTTCTTCATACCCGGTGCCAACCATGAAGCCGAGTGAATACCATTGGTGACCGATGTAATCGGCACCTCGTCGAGCTCCTTGCCGGGGTACAACCACTGCCACATCGTGCGAGCCACATGCCCGTGCAACTTGCTGACGCCGTTATGCATCTCGGAGAGGCGCAAGGCCAGCACCGTCATGGCAAAACTTGGGCCCCATGACTGCTGTTGCATGGCGATATTCATGAACTCGTCGCGACTGATACCCAACTGGTCCCAGAAGCGACTGAAATACTTGTCAATTAAATCGAGCGAGAACGCATCGTTACCGGCAGGCACTGGCGTGTGCGTGGTAAAAACCGCTTGGTCGCGCACCATGTCGAAGGCCTGCATGAACGGTACGCCCTTGGCGACCAACTCACGGGCCAACTCCAGTACCAAAAACGCCGAATGGCCTTCGTTCATGTGCCAGACGCTCGGGCTAATTCCCATCTGACGCAAGGCGCGCACGCCACCGATACCAAGCACCAACTCCTGCGCTACGCGCATGTCGTGGTCACCACCGTACAACCGAGCTGAGAGCTCGCGGTCGCTCGGGCTGTTGGGGTGAATGTCGGTATCCATCAGGTACAAGGTGACACGGCCGACTTGCAGGTGGTAGACCTTGGCAAAAATCGTCCGCCCAGGCAACTCGACCTCGACCACGACCTCGTCACCATTTGGTGTCAGGGCTGGGCGCGCCGGGATATCGGCAAAGTTCATCTTGCTGTAGATGGCCTCTTGCCAACCACTGTGGTCAAGACGCTGACGGAAATAGCCTTGGGGATAGATAAATCCCACCGCCACAAACGGCAAGTCCAGATCGCTGGCCTCTTTGACGTGATCGCCGGCCAAAATGCCGAGACCACCCGAGTAAATTGGGAGTGACTCGTGGATACCGAATTCAGCGGAGAAGTAGGCGATTGAGCTTTTTTCGTTGGGGTAGGTGCGTTTAAACCAGGTATTTTTGTCGGTCATGTAGGCATCAAATGCAACCACAACGGCATCATAATCAGCCAACCAAGCTACATCATTGGTCATGGCCACCAGGTTGCGTTGGCGCACATTGCGCAAGAACTGCACCGGGTTGTGGTAGATGGCCTCCCACAGGTGTGGGTCAATACGCCGATACAAATCAGTCGCTTCGGGATTCCATGCCCACCAGTAGTTGTAGGCGATGTCGCGGAGTCGGGCAATTCGGGCCGGGATCGGCGTAAACAACAAATCAGCACTCGTAGCGCTCAAGGTTCACCTCTATTCATGCAATAACAGAAGGAATCTGACACGCGGAGTAGCTCCGTTGCTCCCCGCAAACCTTTTCAACTATACACCGTTGCCTTTGTTTACGCAACATTGTACCGTCCATAATGACGCATAACTCGTCAATCACCTGCTTCATACGCGATGTATCAACACACTCTACCCACCCGAAAATGATATGATACTAAGGTATTCACCCGATGAGATGTAATCGATGAAAAAATCACCTTTGCCCTTGATGGCAACCATATTAGCCGGTCTCCTCATCATCGTCCAAACCCCGTTGTGGTTGTTATTTGTCTGGCAACGCCTCAATTATCCGTTTCCCATCGATTATGGTGAGGGGCCACTGTTGCGCCAACTCCAATACCTGCAACAAACTGCCAGCCTTGCTAGCTTGTATGGACCACTCGAGTCAGCCCCTTACATCGTAGTCAACTACCCTCCAGTATATTTAGTCGCGAGTCAACTCGTCACCATCATCGGTGACAATTTATGGGCAGGACGGCTCGTATCGACGCTTGCCGGACTTGTAGCTGGGCTTGCCATCTATCTACTGAGCCGGCCGACTACACTCCCCAATGCATTGCCCCACATCGTCAGCGCCATCATCGCCAGTACATGGCTGGTCATTCCCATCGTGCGCGAGTGGAGCGGTGTCATGCGCGTCGATATGCTTGGTGTTGCCCTCGGACTCATTGGACTCGTGGTATCATTGCGTGGCCGACTGACGTTCGGGGCCATCTTGGTGACACTGTCACTCTTCACCAAACCATCACTGATTGCGGCGCCGATGGCACTACTGGTACTCTGGCTTAGTCAACCGCGTCAATCCGTCATTCGTGCTGTTGGAGCAGCCATAGCGACTGCAGTCATCATTGTTGGCGGCATCACAATTACTGGCGGCAATTTGTGGCTCCACGTGGTGCAATCCAATATCAACTCGTGGGAGCGCGCTTTGGCCGAAGGTTTCTGGCGCGAAGCTTGGCAACTCCATGCGCCACTGATACTCGCCACCCTCGGCCTCGCTATCGTGCACCTACGCCACTGGCGCACCCTGCTCAGCCCTGATCATATCCGCACCAGCATGGCGATTGTGTATATCATCGGCGGTGTGATTGTAGGCATCGGCATCGGCAAAGTCGGCGCCTATGCGAACTACTTCCTCGAGTTGTATGCCGGCATGCTCTGGCTGATTGCCCTAAGCGCCAGCACCATTATTAACCACTCCACCCGACACCGTTGGATTGGGGTTGCCTTGGTCGCAGCCTGTAGTCTGGGCGTAGCTCGTTACATCCCGTTGTGGAGTGAGACCTACGCCAAGCCCTACGGCATGATCGAACGCCAACGACCGCCCCGCTTGGCGTTTGGTAGCTACACCGTCTGGCACGACATCCGTCGTGAGGCGCAAGTGCTCGAGGCCAACGCCGTCACAGCCAGCGACCTCAACACACGCATTGCGCGACTTGGGGCAACCACCATCTTCACTGATGTGCCCGGGATTGCTGCCCAAGCCAACGTCAGTGCGCCAATGCAGGTCTTTGAGCACCGTCAACTCGCCGATGTGGGACTGTGGGATCAACGCCCAATGCTCAAGCAGCTGGCCAACGGCACCATCCCGATTGTGATACTCGATTATCTGGGCAACTGGATGACGCCCGAGAGCATTGCGCTCGTTACCTCTCGCTACGCCCAAAGCGGCTCACGCGGCAGCTACGACATCTATCAACCAATCGCCGTTGGCGCACCAGTCACCACCAATCATACCTTCGGTGATGTGACGCTCGTCTCGATTGCCTTGCCGCCGCCACTCTTGCGCCCGGCCTACGAACCCAGCACGCAATTGCCGGTGTTACTCACCTGGCAAGGTCAATCATCAAGTGATACAACGCCACACACGGTCACAATCACACTCGTCGACGCCGAGCAGCAGGTGCTAAGCCGGAGCGTGCAACCGCTTTTTGCTGGTGCCTTGACCGTCGCCGATGCCATCGCACCGTTGCAACATCTGCAGGCACTGGCGCTCCCCGCTCGGCTTCCGGACGGTAGATACACTATTGCTGTCCAACTCGATGCCCAACCGGCCATCAGTGCCACCACCATCGTTGTCCAACGCGGCGCAGGGCAGGTGCGGGGCGAACAGGGTTACCTTATCCCCGATCAATTTGTTCAGTACATCGCCACACACGGCGGCCCTGTAGTGTGGGGGGAGCCGTTGATGCCAGCGATGCCCTTTGTTGATATGACTCTGCAGTGCTTCACCGTGCGCTGTCTGATTGCCGACGAAGCTGGCATCCGCCCAGCCCCACTCGGTGAGTGGTTGCGCGGCGCCACCGTGTTGTTACCAGCTGCAGATGATGTGGTCAGCTACGACTTCATGCGGGAGATTGTCGTTAGTGGTCAATTCGATGGTGACGCCTATGCAGTGGCCGACGTTGCCCGCCGCGAAAACGACATCCATCTCTGGTTGCGTAAAGAGACTTTATTACAGTACATTGGCGACACTGCCTCACTTGCCAACGGCGGCGAACGTCTACTCCGCCTACCTGGCATTCCCTATCGCTGGGGCATCATACCGTAACATGTCTGTTGTGGGCGTCTTGCATGGCAACATGCAGGGCGCCTTTTTGTGCAAAAAAATACCGCCGCATAGCGCCACAACCACCGTTCGGCACTGACTACCGTCATCCACATCAACACATCTGTCAAAACGCGTGGCATGCACGCATACAAAAAACACCCCACAGCCGTATCAGCTGCAGGGTGCCCGTTTTTTGCACAAAAAGGAACGACTAATCGGCCAAAAGTCCATCGCGGAAGATACGCACGGCCGCATGAATCTGGTCGTCGGTAATCACCAACGGCGGAATAAATCGCACCACGTTATCGTAGGTACCGCAGGTCAGCAACAATAAGCCGTTCTCGCGACAGGCGGCCAGCGTGTGCTTAGCCAAAGCAGGGTTGGGTGCTCCCTTGTCGTCAACCAACTCGACACCGACCATCAAACCGATACCGCGCACATCGCCAATTGTCGGAATCGTCTGTTGCAACTCGGCCAACTCATCCTTGAGGACTCGCCCCATGGCGGCGGCGCGTTCGACCAAGTGCTCCTCGATCATCACCTCAAGCGTAGCCACCGCCGCCGCACAGGCCACGGCATTGCCACCATAGGTGCCGCCGTGTGAGCCCGGATGCCAGCGCTGCATAATCTCTTGACGGGTCATCACGGCCGAGAGTGGCAAGCCCGAGGCGATACCTTTGGCCGCCACAATGATGTCAGGTGTCACGCCGAAATGCTCCATGGCGAAGAACTTACCGGTGCGCCCGAACCCACTCTGCACCTCGTCGGCAATCAACAAAATGCCGTACTTGTCGCAAATCTCGCGCAAGCCGCGGAAGAATGAAGCCGGCGGCACCACATAACCACCCTCGCCCAACACCGGCTCGACCAAAATCGCCGCCACATCCTCTGGCGTCGTATGGCCGTGCAAAATGTGCTCAATCCGCGCAATCGGGTCATTACAACAGCCGTTGTCTGCCGGCGCAGCCGCCGACATGGCCGCGGTATCACGGCCAGCCGCCCGAGCGATGGCACAGTTGTAACAGCTGGCATACGGTGCCACGTGCACGCCCGACGGCAACGGCGCATAGCCACTACGGTACTTGCCTTTGCTGGTGGTCAAGGCCATCGCACCCGAGGTACGACCGTGGAACCCACCGTCGAACACAATCACATCCGTGCGCCCCGTTGCTTGGCGTGCCAACTTGAGCGCACCCTCGACCGCCTCGGCACCACTATTACTAAAGAAAAACGCATCAATACCAGACGGTACAACCTGCTTTAAGGCCTCTACTAGTCGCAACATCGGTTTGTGGTAGACAATATTTGCTTGACCATGGAGCAACAATCCTGCTTGGTCACGAATCGCCGCCACCACCCGTGGGTGACAATGCCCCGTATTGGTGACGCCAATGCCACAGGTGAAGTCGTAGTAGGCCCGGCCGTCATCGGCATAGAGCATGGCACCCTCACCACGCTCAACGATGATGTTGCTATAACGGGCCCAAACCGGTGAAAGATTTGCGGTATGATCTGCTAAACTCATCGTCATCATCCTTCCATCTGCAACAACACTTTGAGGGCACCGCGACTGGCCGCAAAGGCCGCTATCGCATCATCGAGGGAGTAGGTGGCCGTAATCAACGGCGCCGTCTCAATCAGACCACGTTGGAGCAGGCGCAAGGCAGCCGGAAACGGGCCACAGCGCGAGCCAATCAGCTGAATCTCGTCGACCACCAACATTGTCAAGTCGAGTTGGGTCTCAGCAGCCACGGTACTCTTCATCACCAGACGACCGCGAGGCCGTACCAATCGACGCGAGGTTTTGAGCCCCTCCGGGTTGCCGGTGACATCGACGACCACGTCGTACCAGCCCTCGGCGTGTTCGGGGCGACAGGTGGCAATTCCCTGGCTGTGGAGCAAATCCCAGCGCTCGGGGTGGCGCCCGACCATCGTCACCTCGCAACCGGGCAAGCGCAAAACTTGGGCGATCAGCAGACCCAATTTGCCGTCGCCGACCAAGACAACGCGGTCGGTGGGGCGCAGATGCGTCTGCTGGATAATCTCGAGCGCAGCTGCTAATGGCTCGGTAAACACGGCCTGTTCATCGCTGACATCGGCCGGCACCTCGTGCAAGCAGTCAATCGGCAGGCTGATGTAATCGGCCATGGCGCCGGCGCGTTTGTAGATGCCGACGGTGGTGCGGTTGGGACAGTGGGGGTCGTCGCCACGCAAACAGGTGGGGCAGGTGCGGCAGGCAGCGTTAATCTCACCGACAATCCGGCGCCCCACCCACTGCGCATCGGCGCATTGGACAACCGTGCCGACAAACTCGTGCCCCAAGATGCCGTTAAACCCTTTATAACCACGGGTGATTTCGATATCGGTATTACAAATTCCCGCCATATGAATCTTGACCAACGCCTCCTTAGCCGGCACCATTGGCATCGGCTGTTGGCGCTCAAGCCGGAGCTCACCATCAAAAATTACCGCCCGCATCGCACTCCCTTTCTGGTCTGACCGAGGCCATTTGCATGCCTCTATTGTACTCGGCGGAGCATGACTTTTTCGGCATTCTTGAAGTAGATCTTCTGTAGCACATCATCGGGTAGGTAGAGCCCATAAATGTGCCAGCGCCCTTGCGGCGGAGTGGGGCCGAGGTGATAGGGGAAGTACTCGTCATCCGTCTCCAAAAAGCGATAATAGAGCTGGTACATCGCTACATCGGCAGCCATATCCGTACCAAACAAGATGCGATCAGCATATTTGCAAAAGAATCGACGCGCGGCATATGGTTGGCGACCGACCTCGGCAATCCGTGCGCTAAAGTCGATGTACAAATTGGGGCAACGCTCCATCCACTCCGACACCCACGCCAGGTTTTCGGCATAACAAGCCACATGCGCCCCCACAAAATCGGTATCCGGGTGGCGCTCGACCACGCGCGCAAAGGCCTCGAGAATCGTCAAGAACGGTGGGAACGGTGGGCTGGGGAACTGCCAATCAGGGTGGGCGTGTAACTCCTCCCAACGCTCGTTGGTGGCATCAATCGGATCAAAGAACGCCACCGGGTCAGCCACATGGAAGAGCACGGGGATATTGAGCGCGCCTGCCTTGGCCCACAACGGATCGAGGCGGGCGTCGTCGACAGATACCAACGTGCCGTGCTGATCGCGTACATGTAAGCCAAACGGCTTCCAAATCTTGAGGCCAGTGGCGCCGGCGGCCACTTGAGCGGCCAGACGTTCGGCGGCCCAATAGCCAAACTCGTCGCCGTGTTCGGGCCAGGCCGCCCAGTTGACGCCAGCAAAAACGCGGAAGCGATCGGGGGCGGCCTGGACGAAGTGGGCCAAGTGCCGATGCAAAATATCCTCACCCCAGCCACCGTCCAGATTGACCAGCAAGCGCACATCGGCGCGATCCATCACCTCAAGCAGGTGCGAAACCGGCTTTTGATCCCAGCCACCACCAAAGTCCGGACCAAGGTGGTTGTGGGCATCGATCACGGGATAGCGGGGCTTGGTAATCGTGGTCGTCTTGGTGACTAGTTGCGGGCGTGGCCGGTAATCGGTTAACTTCATTGTTAGTCCCTTTGTTGTGGTTGTGGGTTGATGATGTTATTGTAGCCGAATCACGGGGTGGTGGTATGCGATCTGACAGAGACGGAGCGCCGCAAGCGTTGTGGTATGCAGAATCACAGTGGCACACGTACGGACACGGGAGCCTCACACGGACACCCTACCAGACGCGGCAAGCCACGCCCCTACCACAATCCCCCCAGCCCGTCATTGCATGGCCAGCTCATGATGCCATCGTCAATCTCGTTGCAATTCTCGCTGGCCGTGCAATCTTCTCCTTGTGCACAATGAACACCGTCGAAGAAGATTGCACGCCGGTGGCGCTCCAACCGATTCCTGCAC
>JBMTAN010000021.1:0-51957 GCA_049428765.1 Roseiflexaceae bacterium | reverse complement strand
CACCGAAGTATACAAATTTACCTGTGATGGCATCAAAATCATCGGGCCAGTCACTATCTTCACCAGTAGTATAGAGGCCTACGAGTTTCTTTTGGTCAACTCTTCCTAGTAAACGAAATCCACCTAGATTTCCTACTCCTAATAACCTTGCAATAGGTTCTCCTGCAAGAGAACTTCCATCACTTTCATATATAGCATCGACAATGAGATCGCAATACGGTAAATCTTGGAACTTAAATTGCTGATTGCTCATAAAACACCTCTGATAAAATGTACTACTGCACTCTGTCCTGATTGTTTAGTAAGACTGAAGCGAAATATGAAATAGACACACCACAGCATCTCTAGCAAATGTACGCATGGTGCACTACTGAGTGATTGAGTTATAGTTGGCAAGGCATTAGAAAGGAGATTCTTGAATGTGTGCAAATCTGCGTTTTAAAACTTCAATGTTCAAAAGATTAAGTTTTCCTAACGTAGTATTCGATACGTCGTATGCAATAACAATCCAATTCCCATCACGAAATTTATATGCAGTAGACATAGTGGAAGTTCCAAAAGGCTTTCTGTTATCAATTATCTTGAACTGAACAATATCTGATTCAGCAACTTGATATATAACTGTTGATGTGAATAGAACAACGCGTTTGATATACCACGTGAGAGTATCATTATCTACGTCAAACCGTGCACCAATGGCACCTGAAATGTTCGAATTTGTAATTTTGCTCATTACTTCCTTCACTAACATTATTACGTTGAATTACCGCAATCTTATCACTAACTTTTTGAATATGCAATAGCGTCTTTGATTATTTATTAACACTTTTAAAATAAATGAAAGTATGGCTTGCATCCCAATTTCTCTCTCATATGCATCATTTTTTCCTCTTCATTGATTCATGGTACAATCGCCACACCCCACGGACAAAGATTAACCCATCGTGCATTGCCGCACACCTATCCAACGGAGGATGTATGCTGACACAGGCCCAAGTTGATTTCTTTCGTGAGCATGGCTACTTGTTGGTCGAGGGGATGTTCACGCCCGAGGAGGCGGCCGCGTTCCGCACCGAGGCGCACGCCGTCATTGAGCGTTTGCGCCGCATCAGCGAGGTCGATGCTACCTGGACCAGTGCTCGGGCCGTGACGGCCACCAAGACGTCGCTGCTCCACTGCCACAACGTGCAGTTCCATTCGGCGCAGTTATGTGGCCTGATGCTCGACGACCGTTTGACCAGCGCCGCCGCCCAAATCATCGGCTCGCCCAATGTGCAACTCCATCACAACAAGTTGTTCATTAAGCCACCCGAGAAGGGCTCGCCGTTCCCGATGCACCAAGACCAGCCCTTCTTTCCGCATGACAACAACAGCATGATTGCGGCTGTGGTGCACTTTGATGATGCGCCGCTCGAAAAGGGCTGCATCCGCGTGGTCGACGGCAGCCACAAAAACGGCCCGATTCCACACGTCGGCGAGGGTGGCTGGCATTTGCCGTTCGATCAGTACCCACTCGAGTCGTCGGTGGCCTGCCCGGCCAAAGCCGGCGACGTGCTCTTCTTTAGTTATTTGACCATCCACGGCTCGGGCGTCAATACCAGCACCGAGGCCCGTACGACGTTGCTGGTGCAGATGCGCGACCCCGAGGATCCGCCGACCATCGTGACGCACCTGTCGCGCGGCCAAGGCATGATGCTGCGAGGCGTCGACCCGACCGCCTCGGCCGGTTCGAACGTGGAGTGGAGCCTGTCGACACCCAAACCGCAAGGTGGTATGGGCGGCATGGGTATGGGCGACCCGATGGGCGGTATGGGTGGAATGGGCATGGGTGGTGACAAAAAGGGGATGTAATTCGGTTGCAGAAAGGGGGCACAGCTGTGCCCCCTCTGTAACGTGCACCGCAGCACCGCAACGTCTCTACCGTGTGTAAACCCCATTACGGCCGGCGACGGAACGTGGGATCGAATCGACTTTCGTCCCAACCGGGTTCATCCCGATGTTGCTCGAACGCCTGGCGCAGTTGTGCCACAAAATCGGGATGAACGTATGAGGTGAACAAGCGCCACCACCGGCGTGGCAGGGCATCGAGCAGGTTGGGCGTCGGGTCGCTGGCCCAGCGCTTGGTGACCTCATCGTCGTTGTCGTCGAAGGCGATTGACGTCTTCTCGTGCCAGAATGTCCAAACGCCATCAGTGTGCTGGCCATAAATAGTGGCTCCGCCACCCTCGGCACCCATGCGGGCGATTTTCAGTGGCTCGGTTGGTGCGTTATTGCTCATCTATCACACCTCCATTGCATACACGTGGTCGGGGTGGGTGTATCCATCAAACATCACATCGGCCTCGTAGTGCATGCCGAGTTTGTGGGCCACACGAATCGAGGCCACGTTGCTCGGGTCAATCAAGGCAATCAGGCGCCGGATGCCTAAGGTGGTCGTGGCGTGTGTGGTGACGGCTTGGGCGGCCTCGGTGGCGTAACCGTGACCCCAGGCGGAGCGAATCAGGCGGTAGCCGATTTCGATCTCGGGGCGGCCGTTGACATCATCGAACAAGAACAAACCGCAGTAGCCGATCAGCGTGTCGGTGGCCGTCTGCACGACCGCATAGGGTCCATACCCCCACTGCTGATAGTGCGTGTTGGCGCGGTGGATCCACTGCACAACCCAATCGCGGGATTGCACGCCGTCGCCGTAGCGCATCACCTCGGCGTCGCCGAAGAGCTGACAGAGGGCGGCGACATCGTCGTGGTGTAGGTGGCGGATGGTCAGTCGGTCAGTGGCGGTGATACGTATGGTCATTCTTGTTCGTCCCACGGTGCGTTGGGGAAGATACGTCGTGCCCCGGTCTCGGTGGTTTCTTCTGTATTCGTGCTGCCCTTGATGAGCTCGTCCATGCCGAAATGACCGTCTTTCCAGTGGGTCAACGTCGCATTCCAGTATTGATCGATGATGGTCTGAGTGGCGTTGTTTATTGACAGGCGAATCAGCGCCACGGGTGTGTCGTTGTTATATTTGATGAAGTAGCGGAACATGGCGTACTCCTTGGTGCATCGCGCATATAACCGAGAGGACGTACGTGTATTGTACCTTTTTGCAAAAAAGTATCAATCGCGTAGGGCGCGTGTGATGTTGCACGGGGCGTGCGCTCGTGTACGATAGACACAGCATACACAAAGTGTTAGGAGTTAGGTGATGACCCATGCAATTGACCCGACCAGCGACCGACTGTTCCGCCACATGGCCTGGGCCAATGCGCGGCTGTTTGCCGTGCTCCACGAGATGCCAGAGACAGTGTTCACGTATCGTGAACCCGGCAACGACTGGAGTGTGGGCATGATCGTCGCGCACCTCGCCGAAGCCGCCACCAGTTATGCCTCACGCCTCGATGACCAACCCTACGCTGATCTGCCGTTTGATGCGGTATCGACGTATGCGGAGTTGGCGATTGCGGCGGCCGCCTGTGCTGGCGCAGATGGGCGTTTGCACCAGGCCGCACATACACCAGCTGGCGTGGTAGTGCGCCGTGATAATCCGGCACTGACGCGGGCACGGGCCACCGTTTTGGGGCAATCGATTCACCACGCTACCGAGCATCGGGCCCAAATTGCTGGGGCGCTCATCGCTAATGGCGTGACGGCGCTCAATCTTGATGACCTTGATATGTGGGCGTTTGGCGATGCCGAGGGGTTGGGGGCATGACGATTAATCTGTGCAGCGACCGCATGTTCCGCCATATGGCCTGGGCTAATGCGCAAATGTTTGCCGTGTTGCAAATGTTGCCTGATGCTGTGTTAGCGTATAGTGAGCCGGGTAATTCGTGGAATGTGGCGATGATTGTTCAGCACATGGCTGGATCAGCCAGCGCATATGCGCGCTTGCTAGACGAAATCTATCAACCTACCTGGATTGAGCGGCCGACCACTAGTGCGAATCTCTCCGTGGTGGCAGCTGCTTGTGCCACTGCTGACGCACGCTTGCATGTGGCCGCCCAGACGCCAGCTGGCGTGGTGGCGCGCCCCGATCGGCCGTCTTTGCTCCGCGCCACGGTTCTCGCCCAAGCGATTCACCATGCCACCGAGCACCGTGCCCAAATTGCTGGGGCGCTCATCGCTAATGGTGTGACGGCGCTCAATCTTGATGACTTGGATGTGTGGGCGTTTGGCGATGCCGAGGGGGTTGGGGCATAGGAGGAACAACACGCCTATAATGCGGCAGTGTTTGGTAACGTGATGTAGTGCTCGACGATGGGGAACGTGTCATAAAAATGATGAATCAGTCGCTTCCACTCTTGGTACTGTGGCGACTGGCGGAAGTCCACGGTGTGCGCTTCGAGCGTTTGCCAGCGGGCGAGGAGCAAGTAGCGCTGTGGCTGCTCTAGATGTTTTTGGAGTTCATGCGATATATACTCGAGAATCGAGGCAATCAGTGGGCTCGCTTGGGCAAAGGCTGCCTCGAAATCCGCATTACATCCCATGATAGCGGTTGGTTGTCGATTATCACCAGGTCGAGGTCCGAAAACGGCTTGGCTTTGTCGGTAACGCATGAGCCAAACGCCCAAACTGGATGAGATGGAACGTGTTTCTGCAAAACGGTGTGCACGATGTCCCAATGGGCAGGAAGTATGTTAATGGGTGGCAGCGCGTATGTCATGTGAGTCGCTCGCTAAGCTGCATGAAGAGGTAGCGTGCCTCTGCGAGAAATGCAGGAATATCAGCTACCACTCTAGCGCCGCATCTTCATTGTAGGTATGACTGGTTTTGGCGCGCATGTCGCGGTAGCGCCTCCAGTCTGGCCATGTGCCGAGCAACAGCCCTTGTTCGTTACCTGAGCGAATCAGATCGGCGAAACTCATGGTGTCAAAGTGAGATGGTGTGGGTGATGTGAATTCAAGATAACGCTTGATCATCTTGTGACTGATTTCGTAGATGAACTCAAACCGCTGGATCAACCCATCACGGATTTGGGTATCACTGATGTTGCGCTGATAGCGTTGCCACTCCTCATCAAGGCGTTGGATGGCACGTGCAAGTGGGCTGATATCGAGCGTATCGTCGGTCATAATCCTTCCTCTTGCAAGTCTTCTGGTATCCGTTGAATGACAATGGAGATGTGCTACGACACCACTATTCATTATAGGTGAGAAACTTTTTGGGCTCAGGTAGATGCTGGGTGTTCTTCGTGGTTGGGCAAGCGTAGATCACTTCCAACGTGCCCCCGACAACGCTCCTAGAGCTCCTGACAGTACCAGATACTTGGAATTCCTACTGCAAACCCCGCTTTTTGATAGGCACGTCGGGCTGGGGCGTGGCTATCGTCGCCACCAGTAGACACGGTGGCAGCCCGCATACCGGCAGCGCGCATCCGATCTAGCGCAAATGTGTAGAGCGTTGTGCCAATGCCGGCCCCCGACCAATCTGGGTGCACAGCGTTCAAGCCAATTTCGCCTACCGTAGTCGTATGATTGATTTGAATCGACACAAACCCAATAACGAGGTCGTCCTGTGTCGCCACATGGAGCTCCCACTCCGAGTTTGGTGCGAGTATGCTGGCCAAGTACTGCGCCTGCTCCGCATCATTGTTTCGGTGTACGATGTCAGAGATTTCTGCGCCGAGTATTTGGTGAAACGACGCAAAAACAGGTGCGAACGCCGCTTGCCTGATGTCCTCAAGTCGCGTGTAATCGTTAGCATGTACGGGCCGGATGTGTATGGCGTTAGTCATGCTGTGCTCCTTAAGCTCTAAACTCCCGTCGCACTGTATCCATGAACTCCATTACATGCGTACGGCTTACGTCGCCGGAGTCTTTGCGGGTATCTTTGAATGTACTGCCGACAATGGCTGCATCCGCCAGCGTCAACTTTTCTTTGATAGTGGCCACCGTCATGCCTGCTCCGACGACGAGAGGGAATGTGCCGAGGTGTTGACGGAACTCGCGGATTTTGTCGCTGTCGGTGTCAACGCCGGTGCCCGAGCCAGTGACGGCGATTGCATCACAATGGCGTATACCGATGGCCAAATCCTCGGCCAGACTCCTCCCCGACAAATACTCTTGATACTTGAAACGCACGCCGCCAATCACGGCTACGCGCCTATCAGCCCGGTAGCGATCAACCATAGCGAAGTAGTCTTGCTCGTCAGCTGGTGTGAGATGCCCACAAATCGAGTCGACCTGCATAAATTGGGCGCCATATTGGGCGGCGAGCTCATAACTACGGGCGAAATCGTCGAGTACGTTGACCCCCACCACATACTGCGGCCGCTCCCGCCGAAGGAGTGCAAGCACGCTCTCAACATCGATGACATCGCCGAAGTAATCCTCGACAATTACGGCATCCACACCACTCTCGGCATAGATATCAGCCTCACGCAAAGCTCGTGTCAATTTGTTGTCGCGGGTATCGCCGCTGAGGTGGAGCATAGCCAAAATCGGCTTCGACTGGGCAAAAAAATCAAGAAGCATGGACTTGTTCCGAATGTAAATGCACAAATTCCCTTTCGGCGCGGTGTAACTGCTCGGCGCGAATCGTTGCCGTATATGCAGGATATGGCCCGTACTGTCTGGCATTGAGAGCAGCAGCGAGGTTGGCTAATATCACAGTATGAAGTGGGTGTAGCCCCTCGGCCATGCCGTACAACGCCGCCCCGGTCGCACAATTACCACACCCGGTCGGGTCAACGCTATATTCGAGGTCGTATGATGGTGCAAACCATGCGTGGCCGTCAGCCACCATGTACGCCCCTTTGGTCCCAACACGGAACAGGCATGGCGTATCTTGGGCCATAATTGCAGTGAGTGCATCGGCCTCACTTGTCACTTCAAACAATGCTAGTGATTCAGGGAGATTAATTGAGTAGATGTCTACGGCAGCGATACAGTCGGCAATATTGGCATGGCGTGCTGGTGTCTCGATATCGGAGGTAGCCACCTCCCACATCATGGTAGCATGGGGGGCAGCCGCACGGATGGCATCGAGGTGCTGCCAGATTGGCTCAGTTACACTCGATTCAAGGTAGATGCCTTGTGTGGTGTGAGTGATAAAAGGCAGGATGTGTGCTGATTGAATAAGTGAGGTTGTCGCCCATTGCGCTTCAAAGTCAGCCCCATACTTTGAGGACTCGCCCCAGCGTCCATCGGGTTGATAGGTCAACATGTTGTACTGTGTGTGGGGCAACACCTGATGTACGCCATTTTGTGAGAGTTGATTGGTGCGATAGTATTCACCAAAGTATGCATCAAAGTCTGGCCCCACTGTAGTCACAAACAGCAGATCATCATAGTAGGTTTTGATGCCGTTGACGGCATAGATGGAACCACCTAATTGAGCTGTGACGGTGCGCCCATCAGCATAAATGAGATCGTTGATGTGGGTACACCCGGCAATGAGATAGGTCACACTATATCTTTCGTGTAATGTATATAGTTCATGTTGACAAAATTTGATACACTCGTCAACTGATTACAGTATATTTTGTCATATGATGCACCGTATGTGAATAGTTAATGTTGTCATGGAGTAATACTAATGAGTGAGAAATATAGTGTATTTATAGGTGATGTGGCTCTTGATGAGTATTATCTGGCAAATTATTGGCCAAATATTAAGGACAAGAGTATTGTTCGACCGCTCCCTGCTGTGCCTGGTGGAATGATTGCCAATGCGGCCTGTGTGGCTGCGGCGCTGGGAATGCAAGTCAAGTTTTTGGCGATGCTTAATCGCGGTGCCATTACGCAGTTATTATTGGCAGATTTGCAAAAACGTGGTATCGATACGTCGCTGGTGATGTTTGATGATACACTCCCCGATGCCAAATGTATGATTTTTTTGGTTGAGGATGAGCATACCGTGATTATTCCAACCATGGGCATTACCCATATTGAGATTACACCGGCGCAGTTGGATGTACTAGCACATGCTGATGTGATTTACTCCACGCCTATTGAGTTTGATGTGTTGCATTGTGGAGACATGGATAACATGGCTATCCGTGCCTATTGCCGTGCGCATGGGGCACAGCTGGTGTTTGATCTTGATGTTGACTATGTTCAGGATGGTGACGAAGCGCGCTATCAGCACCTCAATGTGGTGCTTTTCAATGAAGTAGGTTTTGACCGCTACCGAGGCGATCTGTCAATGCAGGTTGCCGCCGATCGCTTGCTCTCATACGGTATATCTGTGGTAGTGGTGACGCAGGCAGCGCAGGGATGTATGGTGTATACGCACAATCAGTCTCATCATGTCCCTGGGTTCGCCGTGGATGTGGTCGATGTGACGGGTGCGGGTGACACCTTTGGGGGGAGTTTTGTCTATGCGCGGGCCCAGGGCGACAGTCTCGTTGATGCAGCACGTTTTGCCAATGCCACTGCTGCCATTTGTGTGGGGGGAATGGGGGCGCGGGCTGGGGCAGTGACCCGGGATGCGGTTGAGGTGCGGATGGGTGGTAGGTAGACAATGTGAACTGGTGATATACGGGTTGTGAGGACACCATACGTCATGGTAAGGGGTGATTTCTTTGTGAAGCCATGATAAAGTAAATATATGAGTAGTATGTGGTGAGTGTGAAAACTGTTTGCAGGTTGGTTTGTTTTTGATTGTATCAATATATGGTTGAAACACCACACTACTTGGTTCTTTCCCTATAATCAAAGTTAATTTTATTCGTGACACATGTCGTGAATGCCGTGTACCGTCGTTCAAGATGGTATTAATCAACATGTGTTGAAAGGATGGTTAATGATGAAAATATCGCGTCGTACGTTCTTGCGGTTGGCGGCGACTGGCGTGGGTGCCACCGTGTCGATGGGAGTCTTGGCGGCGTGTGGTGGGCAGACTACCACAGAGGCCCCTGCCGAGGGAAACAAGGCTGTTGTGGAGTTGACGTTCTGGTGGTGGGGTGATGAAGGTCAAATTTGGGCCGATGCGTACAATGCACTTAATCGTGGTGCCAAGATTAATTATGTGAACACTCCGTTTGAAGATGCCCACGATAAATTGCTTACGTCGTTTGCGTCAGGTTCAGGTGCGCCGGACATCGCCTCTCTCGAAATCGGTCGCATTGGTGGATTCACTGCCAAGGGTGGCTTGATGGACCTTAAGGCTGCACCATTCGATGGTGGCAAACATGAGAAGGACATGGTCGCATACAAGTGGACACAAGGTTCAACCGCTGATGGCCGTTTGGTTGCCATGCCCTGGGACATTGGACCGGCCGGCGTCTGGTATCGTGCGGACTTGATGGCACAACTGGGACTGCCGACCGAACCCGAGGCAGTCGAAGAGTTGATTTCGCACACCAAAGGCAAGACGTGGGATGATTTTTTTGCATTGTCGCAACAAATCGCCGAAAAGAGCGCTGGCAAAATCAAGCTGGTTGCTGATGCTACCACCGATATATTTGGGAGTGCGTTGCGTCAAGGTGGCGAGGGTTATTTCGAGGGCATGAAAGTGTTAATCGAAGAGAAAGCCACGCGGCCAGCACAATTAGCGGCAGAGTATCGCAAGCAGGGTCTTGATGCCGATTTGGAGTGGTGGGGAGCCGAGTGGGCTGCTGGTGTCCAGAATAACGCATTTGCTGGTATGGTGATTGCGTGTTGGATGCAGGGTGGATTAACAATTGAACATCCTGAAACGGTTGGGCAGTGGCGGATTGTGCCAGCGCCTGAGGCCAGCTATAACTGGGGCGGTTCGTTCTGTGCGATTCCTGAGCAAACCAAAAACGCCGAAATGGCGTGGGATTTCTTGCAGTGGGCCTGTTGTAGCGCCGAGGGCCAGAATGCAATGTTTAAGCCAACGGGCGTATTCCCCGCATATAAACCGGCGTGGGCTGATCCGTTGTACGACGAGCCCGTCGAGTTCTTTGGTGGCCAGCGCGCATTCCGCATGTGGGCAAATATTGCCGACAACGTGGCCTCAATCGTGCGTAGCCCGTACGACCTTCAAGCTGAGGACATCGTCAATGCTGAGATGACCAAGGTCATGAACGAAGGCAAAGATCCAGTCCAAGCGATGAAAGACGCTGAAGACGAGGCACTCAAGGCCATCGAAGGTGCGACAGCGTAAGAGAGTCCAAACGATTGATTGAGTGCGCGCTATGGATGTGTAGTCATTTTGTACATTGAATGACTGGTATGGATTGCGCTTTGAACTTGAGGTTATACGATACGTAACCCATAGAGCCGCAGCACAGCTGCGGCTCTATGATGATTGCTATCAATAGGCTGTACGTTGAGGTTTATCGTACATTTCGAATGAGTACTTGTTTGGTGTAATTACACGAATTACAGATCATGATGCGATAACCGGCGGCGTTGGTATAGCGGACATCGCGACCACAGCGAGGACATACTTGGAGATCATAGACCGGTGCTGAGCGTGATGCAAACGAGGAACCACTCTGTATTCCTTGGGCGCCGCATTCGGCGACACTCGTCGGATTATTACGTTGATGAATGCTCGGTCGTGCATTGCCAGTCGGTACAATTTCGAGCGACTCCATAATGCGGTCAACGAGCACGCGATAATCCTCGGCACCACGGCTTTCGGGATCATACTCGAATATTGACTTACCGTACATGGGTGATTCGGACAGGCGTACGTTGGTGCGAATCGGTTGGGTGATTTTGCTCCCATAAGTTTGGCGCAGACTCTCAAGCAGTTCAAGCGCTTGGCGTGAGCGTGGGTCGTACATGGTCGGTACGATGAGTTTAATCGAGTTGGCATCGCCTCGCATCGAACGCATTTGCTGGTGGAGCAACTCTAGCCCACGCACTGAAAACGGCTCAACCGTTGTCGGCGCGATGATATCATGTGCCGCCACTAATGCGTTAGCATTAAGTGGATTCAGCGACCCACTCGAGTCAAGTAGAATCATGTCGTAGTAGCCAGATATGGGCTCAAGCGCGCGTTCAATGGTGCGTCCCCACTCGGCGCCACGAGACATCATGGTTTGCGCAGTGAGGAGCGTCGTATCGGCAACTATCAGATCTAGGTTATGGCGGGCGGCTACAATACACCGTGCAGGATCCATGCCCTCAATCATGAGCTCGTAGAGGGTATGTTTGGCGGTAACGCCCAGTGATGTTGACAGGTTACCTTGGGGGTCTGTGTCAATCATGAGCACTTTGACACCACGGAGCGCCAAACCGGCACCAATGTTAATAACCGTGGTGGTTTTGCCGATGCCACCCTTTAAGTTGGCAACCGTCACAATCCGTGTCATAGTGGTTCCTTGACTATTTTTTCTACTACATACTATACAATATCTTACATGATTGTAATTGCTTAAATTAGTTGTGATTCCGCAGGAATACTATTTGGAAGAGTTCATTTAATTTGCTTTATAATTAACCCATGCGGGACAACGTTAGCCAAGGAGCCACTATGCCGTGGATCAAAGTCTTTACTCTTGAGGAGGCGACTGGTTTCCTCAAAGAACAGTACGATGCTGCCATCAAACGCGCTGGGCGCATTTGGAATATTGTCGGCATCATGAGCCAGAATCCTCGCACCATGAAGGCCTCAATGGACATGTACGGCGCCGTCATGTTTGGCCAATCACCCCTCAGTCGTGGCCAACGCGAGATGCTTGCAACCGTGACCTCGTCGATTAACCATTGCCTCTACTGAAGGCGTTCGCATGCGCATGACCTCCGTGCTGAGGTCAAGGATTTTGGGATTACGGACGAGACCCAGGCCGACCTGTTTGTCCACCACATTTGTAGCGATTGGCGCCAAGCTGGCCTGTCACCCTTTGATCGCGCCTTGTGTGAATACGCCGAAAAGCTGACGCGCACGCCGCAACAAATGGGCCCGGCTGACCTCGATGTACTCCGTACCCATGGCATGGACGACCGTACCATCCACGATGCCACCCAGGTCATCTGCTACTTCAACTACATCAATCGCATCGCCGATGCCCTCGGGGTTGAGCCCGAGGCATTCGTGCATCCCTGGGAGCAACGCGCCCCGTAAACGTGTGTCCCCCGTAGAGCCACAGCATTGCTGCGGCTCTACGGGGGGTGATTTATTCCCCCCACAAAAACCAAATCCAGTAAAATATAAAAAGAGTTGGTTATACAAAGGTTTTTACCATGAGCGTGTTGTATTTTGATCATGCAGCTACCACTCCCCTCGATGCGGCGGTGTTGGCCCAGATGCAGCCATATTTGACCGAGTACTTTGGTAATCCGTCGAGTCCGCATGCCATGGGGCGCAGCAGCCTGAATGCCCTTGACCACGCCCGTGACCAAGTGGCCGCCGTACTCAACTGTAGCAATGCCGAGATTATCTTTAATGGCGGCGGCTCGGAGGGTGATAATCTAGCCGTCAAGGGCGTGGCCGAGTCGTACCTGCGCCAGCACGGCCGCGCGCACGTGATTGTCAGCGCTATTGAGCACCATGCGGTACTTCATGCCGCTGAGGCGTTGCAACGCCAAGGAATCGAGGTGACAATACTCGATGTGAACAGCGATGGCATCGTTGATGTGGCGACGCTGGAGGCTGCCCTGAAACCCCACACCGCTGTGGTGTCGGTGATGTACGCCAACAACGAGATCGGCACGATTCAACCGATTGCCCAACTGGCCGAGGTCTGTCGTGCACGTGGGGTGCTCTTTCATACCGATGCAGTGCAAGCGGCTGGCCTGCTGTCGCTCGATGTCAAAGCGCTAGGGGTTGATTTGCTCACCATTACCGCTCACAAGTTCTATGGACCCAAAGGCGTTGGTGCCATGTATGTACGCCGCGGCGTTGAGTTGTGGCCGCAAATCCATGGTGGCGCTCAAGAGCGCCGCCGCCGCGCTGGCACCGAGAATGTGGCTGGGATTGTTGGTTTGGGGGCGGCGCTGACATTGGCCGAGTCCAAACGTCACGATGAGGTCGCTCGCCTGACGCCATTGCGCGACCTATTGCTCCAGGGGATTGGTGGCGAGATTGCCGGCGTGCGCGTCACCGGCCATGCTCAGCAGCGGTTGGCCAATAATGCGAGTTTTGTCATCGATGAGGTCGATGGTGATAGCTTGTTGATTATGCTCGATCGGCGCGGGATTTGTGCCTCGAGCGGATCAGCCTGCACCAGCGGTTCGATGGAGCCGTCACACGTGCTACAGGCGCTCGGTGTACTTAGTGATGACACCCAAGCCGCTTTGCGCCTGACGATTGGTCGTACGACGACCGTCGCCAATGTCGAGCAGGTAATTGCCGATGTGGTTGATGTGGTGGCCAAATTACGCGGCTAGGCCGGGATAATCACAATTTGTCCGGCGGTTTGCTCGGTCAAGATGGCATTGACTGTCTCGACGTCGCTGACGCGCACCGTGACAGTCATGGTGATATCGGTGCCGAATGATTCGTCGTCGATGTGGTGGTCAAAATTTGCCAAGGTTCGTTTGATGCCCTCGTATTGGGCATAACTCATCGCCAGCACTAATTGGGTGCGGGCGATTTTCTCTTCGCGCTCGGTAATCTCGAGTACCGCCTTGACCGAGTCGCCGTAGGCGTGCACGAGGCCACCGGTACCCAATAGCGTGCCACCGAAGTAGCGCGTCACTACCACCACTACATCACCGAGCCCACTCCCTTTGAGGACTGCCAGCGCCGGGCGCCCTGCCGTGCCTGAGGGCTCGCCGTCGTCACTCATACCGAGGGTAGTGGTGCCGCCGTGGCCAATCACATAGGCGTAGACGTGGTGATTGGCATCGGGCATCTGCTGGCGAATGTTGGCAATAAATGCCCGGGCTGTGGCCACATCACTGGCGGGGGCGAGGTGCGTAATAAAGCGTGAGTTGCTGACGCGAATCTCGCAATGGACAGGGCCAGTGGGGACAAAGTGTGCCATGCGTTGTGCTCCCTAGCGAGTCAAATCGCTAGCTACCGGTAGCGTAAAGCTAAAGGTGCTGCCTTTGTTGACGACGCTTTCGGCCCAGACCCGCCCACCTTGGAGTTCGACCAAGCCCTTGACAATTGATAGGCCGAGCCCAGTGCCGCCGATGCTCTTGGTGTTCGAGTTATCGACGCGCATAAAACGATCCCAGATGCGAGCCAGATTATCGGGTGAGATACCGATGCCCTCATCGCTGACACTGACCATTACAAATCGCCCTTGTGGATGTTCGTCGGGTAGCTCAGTCAACTCTTTGATATGTACGGTAATCGTGCCGCCGTTTGGTGAGTATTTGGCGGCGTTTGTCAGCAGATTGGTCATGATTTGGCGCACGCGCTCTTTGTCGGCGTGAACAGGTGGTGTGTCGGCGGCGATATCGCTTTTGATGGTGTGGTTATCAAAGACGGGCTGACGCTGGAGTTGGCGCGTCAAATCGTTGGTCATCTCGGCGAGCGACATCGTCCAGCGCGTAATACGCATGGTGTTGGCCTCGATACGAGCAAAGTCGAGCACGTCGTTGACAAGCGTCTGCAGGTTTTCGGCTGAGTTGTATAAGGTACGGATATGCGTTTTTTGATCCTCAGGTGAGAACTCGCGTGAGAGCAGCAATTCTGCGTACCCCAAGATTGAGGTGAGCGGAGTACGCAACTCGTGCGAGACCATGGAGGTGAATTCGCTTTTGAGTCGGTCAGCCTCTTTCTCACGGGTCATATCATAAATCACCCACAACCGCCCGGTGATTTGTTCGGTGCTGTCGCGCGTCGGTACCGAGAAGATGCTCAAATCTTGGTGCGGGTTGCGCAACTTGAGATTCAACGAGAACTCTTGCTCCGGTTTTGCTTGCATATTCGTACAAAAGTCGCTGAATGCTGCTGAATCATGGAAGCGAGGCAAGAGCAGTGACAACATGTCGAATGGGATGCGGAACCCAGGGCCAACCTGTGCTTGCGTCAGACCCCAAATCTGCAAAAACGCCGGATTATGGCGTAACACCTGGCCGTGCCGGTCAATCAAGACCAACCCAGATGGCATGCTGTTGAACACCTGACTGAGCTGTGTGCTGCGCTCGAGCAATTCTTGGTAGCGCAGGGCGCGCCGCAATGGCTGTACAGCCGCCTCGGCCACACCGAGCGCTAATGTTGCTATGTGGTCGCTAAATGTATCGGCACGCAGGCTGTCGAGAATCATCACTGCCTCGGCACGACCATCAATGGTAATAGGGATAGCGAGTTTGGCGCGCACCTCTAGTTTATCTTCAAGAAAGTAGTCAACATCTTGGGTTATCTCGCGTACCAGTAGTGGTCGAGCATTACGTGCTACTTTGCCGGCAATGCCATTCTCCCAGCTCCAACGGTGGCGCTTTTGGCCACCGTTGCCTTGTGTCAACATAGCGACAGTGTAGCCGTGCGCTGACATCAACTCAAGCTCTTGGCGGTCGTGATCGACATAGACGATGATGCCTGCCTCGGCGCCCGTGTACTCGATGCCGCGACTCAAGATGAGTGGCAATAGGCTGTGCATTGGTAATGGTGGGTCGAAGTCTTGGCGTAGACGCGATAAGAGTTGGGCGAGATCATGGGTCGCCGTGGCGATTACGATTGCATCTTGAGTTGATGCTACTGGAACGATGCTGGTCTGCTCCTCAACAGGTTCGCTGGGGAGTGGGCGCGTGCTGGCAATCTCAATCTCGGCTGCCAAGAACGGCAATAGTGCCACAATGGTGCCGTGCTCTTGCGGAGTGAGCGATTCTTCAGGGTTGGTGCGGAACTCAAGCACTCCCCAGATATGGTCGTTCCACGTGATTGGAATACCGTTAACTACGAGCTGATAGGTGGTGACCTCCTCGTTGGATTGGGTCACATCCACGCTAATTTGTTTGGTAGTTGATTGTTGATTTAAGAGCGTTGCTTGGAGTGATGTATCGTCCCACGGCGTGCTCCAGGCACTGCTCGAATAAATGTGAATTTGATCAGTTTGATTGTTGCTTCGCCAATAGGTGAGTCGCGCATCGTGATAATTCAAAATGGTGCGTAACAACACAAATACCTGTTCGATGCGCGTATGGAAAGGCTGATCACTCGCCAATGCCTTCGCACACGCGGCAATTACCGGTAAATGTGGTTGTGAAAGCGGTATTGTTGTCATATGTTTTGTGTGCTCAATGATTCACAGACGAGGCATTTAGGGTGAATGCATTTCATTGTAGACAACCCGATAGAGTATTGTCAAAAAGAGCGTTGATATGCGTGATACGACCGTAGTAATATGATTTTTGTCTATTATTCGTGAAATCTGTTACTATGTAGGCATCAGCGCACTGTGTCGGTGCGCATGTGGAGGACAAAGAGATGAAGCGGCTGATGTTAGTCGTAATGGCGTTGTTTCTGTTGGTTGCCTGTGGCTCCACCCCAGCTACACCCACAGCGAACGACGCAGGTTCTACCAAGATACTCCGAATTGGTTATGTTCCGGTGATGATTTATGCTCCATTGTATATCGGTATCGAGCGTGGTTACTTTGCAGCTGAGGGCATTACTATCGAGTCGACACCGGTACAAGGCGGTAGTGATCCAGTGGTGCAGTTGGCAGCTGGCAATTTTGATGTGGCGCTTGGTGGCGCTGGAGCCGGATTGTTTAATGCGGCTGCGCGTGGCGTTGAGTTCTCGATAGTGGCTCCGATGCATAGTGAAAAGGCGCCACTGACGAGTCCTCTCGTGATTAGTGCGAAACGGGTTGACGAGATTACCAAAATCGCCGATCTCAAGGGCAAGAAAGTGGCAATCAACGCTACCGGTGCTGCAACTGAGTATTGGTTGAGCGAGGCCCTCGGTCAAGGTGGTTTGCGCATGGAGGATGTCGAGTTGGTGACCGTGCCATTCAAGGATGTGCCGGCTGCATTGGCTAGTAACTCAATCGATGCGGCCATCCTCGGCGAGCCTTTGGCAACGATTGCGATGGATAAGGGCGAGGTGGCGTTGCTTTCCAACGACTTCATTAATGGATTCTTTGCGACGTACCTCTATATGGGTGAGCCGCTATTAAGTGACCAAGCGACTGCTCAGGGCTTTATGCGCGCCTACCTCAAGGCTTGTGGTGATTTACAAGGTGATTACATGAACCAAGAAATTGCTACAATTATTGAGAAGTACACCAAAGTTCCGGCAGACGTCGTGCTTCGCGCGGCACCAGCTCAATATGATGCGTCAGGCACGATTCCAGTGGGCAACCTCGAGACACTGCAGAGTTATTTTCGCAAGCGTGGTGTCCTCGAGTATGATGCCGATTTGGATGTGAATGCGCTGATTAACACCGAATTGGTGGCCAGCCTCAACTAATCTGAGGTGCGTACAAGCAGAGGTGATGGTTGAACGGCGGCGTATGAATCATGCGCCGCCGTTGTGTTTGAGGAATAGGTAGGAATCAGTATGCACCAGTCTGCCTTGGTTTGTTTTGATCAAATCATCGTGACATACCCCAATGGTGTGCAAGCATTGGATACGGTCTCACTCGATATACCACGCAATCAAGCGGTCAGCATCGTTGGCCCGAGTGGGTGTGGCAAAACCACATTATTGCGTGTGTTAGCTGGTTTGGAAAAGCCGAATCATGGGCAGCTGATAATTGCGCCTGAGACTCGCTTAGCCATGGTGTTCCAGCAGGGATTGCTGTTCCCATGGATGTCTGTTGCCGAAAATATCAGCTATGGCTTGATGGTGCGTGGTGTGTCGCCGTCAGCGTGTCGTGCCGCTGCACGCGAGTGGTGTGAGCGGATGGGTCTGCAGCGCTTTATTGATGCATACCCGCATCAGCTATCGGGCGGCATGCAACAACGTGTCGGACTGGCACGTGCATTGGCAACCAATCCGGATATCCTGTTGCTTGATGAGCCGTTTGCGGCACTTGATGCCCAGACGCGTTTGTTGATGCAGGAGTTGCTTGGTGATCTGCGTGCCCAAGGGTTGTGTGGCACGATGGTGTTTGTCACGCACGCTATCGACGAGGCGCTGATTGTCGCAGATCGGGTCATCGTCATGTCGTCACGTCCTGGCCGAATTGTTGCTGATATCACGCCCGATTTTGCTAGCGATCATCACGCCGATCAACTCCGCACACTGCCCGAGTTCCATGCCGCATTTGATCAAATCTGGCAACAAATTAAGACCGAGGTTTCGGCCCAAATGCATGAAGGAGTGTTGTGATGCCAAGTCGCTGGTTATCGCTCCTTTCGCCGTTGCTCTTAATCATCGTGTGGGAGGTCTCCGTTGCAATTGGACTGCTTAATCGAGTCTTCGTACCACCTCCGAGCGAGGTTGTGGTCGAACTATGGAAGTCTCTGCGCGATGGCAGTATGCTTGCTGATGTGCTGATTAGTGGCCAACGCATCCTGCTCGGGTTTTTGTTGGGTGCCATTCCCGCCACATTACTAGGCATCTGGAGTGGCCTCAATCGCACCGTGTTGCTCCTCGTGCGCCCGCTGGCTACTATGCTCTACCCTGTACCCAAAATTGCCTTGTTGCCACTGGTGATTGTGGTGTTGGGCATCGGCGAAGTCAGCAAAGTGGTGACGGTGGCTGTCAGCGTGTTTCTGATGGTCGTAATTCACACTATTGGTGGCGTGTTGCAAATTGATAAACGCTATTTTGAAGCGGCCAAGGTCTTTGGCGCAAATCAACGAACCATATTGCGCACTGTGGCCTTTCCGGCGAGCCTACCGGCAATCGTCGAGGGCTGGAAGCTGGCGATGGGATTTGCGCTGACGTTGATTGTCGGTGTCGAATTTGTGGGGGCCAACGATGGCATCGGCTATCGTATCTGGCAGTCATATGAGCTGTATGCCATCGCTGATATGATGGCGGCGGTATGTGTGATTGCCGTACTCGGCTGGTTGATTACCTTAGTGCTCGATGAATTTGAACGATTGGTGCTGCCGTGGCGTCACGCAATCAAGGAGTCCAGAATGCCGTTAGTGCGTACGTGGTGGAATGCGGTGCGCCCATGGAGCTATACCGCTGCTATCGTCCCGGTGTTGTTGGGCGCGGCAATTGCCGCTCAATCGATAGCGCTAAATTGGTGGTATCTGCTGTTGGCCTTGATTGGATCGATTGCCATTCAAGGTGGCACCAACTTGATGAACGACTATTACGACTATCGCAAAGGCACGGATATCGCCACTGTCAAAGGCACTGGCGGGGCATTGCTCCGTGGTGAGTTGACGCCGAATCAGATTTTTTGGGGTGGTATTATCGCATTTGTGATAGGTTCTGTTATCGGATTGTATTTGGTATCTGTCAGTGGTCCGTTCATCTTTTGGTTGGGCCTGTTTAGCGTTGCAGTCGGCTACTTTTATACGGCTGGGCCGTTTGCGCTAGCATATGTCGGGCTCGGTGAGGTAGCGGTGTTTATCTTTATGGGGCCTGTCATGGTGCTTGGGTCCTATTTTTTGCAGATTCCTGATGTGTCGTGGTCGGTAATTTGGGCCTCGTTGCCGGTGTCATTCGTAGTGGCAGCGATTTTGCACGCCAACAACCTGCGTGACATCGATACCGATCGACTTAACCACAAGCGTACGCTAGCGACCGTGTTTGGCCGTGATGGCGCCCGCATCGAATATTACATTCTGGTCGGCGGCACCTTTGTGAGTCAATGGGTATTAATTGGACTGGGTGTGGTACCGTGGCCAACCCTGATTACCTCGGTGATGTTGCCGCTGGCTTGGCGTCTGATGCAGATTGCGGCAACTGAGGTCGAGGCCGCCAAGTTGCATCCCGTGTTGCGCCAAACCGCCGTTCTGCATATGCGCTTCGGTATGCTCTATGTGATTGGCTGGGTTATTGCCTTGTGGCTCTAAAAGCGTGGGCGGTGATGTGGTATCTGCGGATGACCGTGATGGCGATAATCAGCACATGCACATAATCACCAGCGACCCATTCGCCTATGCGGTGACTACAGCGCAAATAGCACGTAGTTCATGGTTTTGAAGATGCGGAAACATGTGCAGCTGGTCATGCTCTTGATATTTACTCTTGTGTCGTGGCTGTGCATGTCGCTTTCAATTAATACATATGCCCGATGTTGTGTGTGGAAGCTGTGCAAACAATCATCGGAGATGACCAAATCTTGTCGTGTATTGAGGGGGATTGTTGTTAGTCAGCGACGTGGCGTTTGATGCGCACGTCGAAAGAGCGAGTGCTGATATAGGATTCATACCCATAAATGCATTGTGATTGCGATAGTGTGTAGTAGAATACAGAAAAGGATACATTTCAAACCACCCAGTACACAAAGGGAGTAATGTCATGTGGCAGCGGGTAGTAAGCATCATTCTTGGGTGGGGAGTTGTGGTGAGTTGTGCTGCGCCAGTAGCAGTTGCACCAGAGAGTGCCACCTCTGTACCGGCTGATGTCGGTATGACTATGACGCCTGCTACAAATGCGGTAGCAACAGAGGTATCCTCACCGACGGTTGTTGGCACAATCGTGCCTTCTCCGACGCGATTTATTGTGCCGACATCGACGCCGAGTAACGTTGATTCCGTTGATGCCACTGCTATTGCCGCCACCATGGTTGCCAAGATGCCCGCTACTGCAACCCCGGATGCTGAAGGGCTGTCAAGCTCACTCCAAGGTGATACAGCAGTCCTGGGATTGCTTGACCGTTATGTTGCTGGAATCACGTTGGGGATGATGGCGAATATGAATGACCCTCATCCGCTGACGATTTATGAGAAGTCAGGGAGCGCCTTTGTGCCGGTCGTATCCTATGAGTTTGCCGAAGAATACATCAGCACCCTTGAGCTTATTGAGGTGTCTGACACCAATAAAGCGTTTTTTGTGGTAAGCGGTGGTATGGGTGCGCACAGCAGTTTTGCCAAGGTTTTTTCGTTTGATGGTAAGAGACTCACAGTTGAGCTCGAGGCGAGCTCGGCTGCAGGCGGTGGCGCATTGATGATTGTGGATGTCAATCAGGATGGCCAAGTTGATTTGGTCGCTGATAATACCGATTACTATGTCTTTTGCTATGCCTGTGGTGTACGAATCCAAGGCGAGACGATTTATGCCTGGAACGGTACGACGTTTGTCGAGCAGACGCTCCAAGATTCTACAGATCCGGCACTACAACTCGCCATTGATTATGCGCAGGTGCAACGATATGTAGATGCCGCCATACAACTGCAAAAAGTCGCTACGCCGACGACATCTCAGGATCAATGGAACCAAATTATCATCGAGCGTATGATTGATTTGCGTCAGCCTACGCGCGATGATCCATATCCGTTTTTGTCAGCGATATTTTATGGGGATTATGATGTGGCAGTGTCTATGCTGCGTACGTATGATGCGGATGAGCTGATTAATCCTGACGGATTACTGTTTACCAATACGGCTGCAGATGGGTTTGTTGATGCAGTTGTGTGGAATGTGGTAGGATTTACTTCTATTGCTCTCGAAGAAGATAGCACGTTAACGAGTGCACAATTCTTACGTGGTTGGGCAAATACGCTCCTTGAGCCACGAAATCCAGCCGGTATCGCCGATTTGCAGGCAGTGGCTGATAAAGATCCATTCTATGCTGCCGTTCGCGATGCAGTAGTCTCGCGGTAATCACACCATCAGAAGGAGGAGGCATGCCCGTTTCATTGTCAGGTCATACCCTACTTACGAGCGATGATCTCTACCTTTTTAATGAGGGTTCACATTTTGCACTGCACGAGAAGCTCGGCGCAATCCCATGTGTCAAAGATAACATCCAGGGCGTGCACTTCGCGGTGTGGGCACCGAGTGCCCGCCAAGTCTCGGTCGTTGCCGATTTCAATGGCTGGAACCGAGGTAGCACCATGCTCTACCCACAAGGTAATTCCGGCATCTGGGCCAACTTCGTACCACATGTGATGGTTGGCACCTGCTACAAATATGCTATTGAGACCCAAACAGGGACCTGGCTCGAAAAAGCTGACCCTTGCGGTGCCGCAGCTGAGGTTCGCCCACGGACTGGATCGGTCGTCGTCGATTTGTCGACCCACACGTGGCGTGATGACGCCTGGATGGCTAAGCGCGCCCACTATGATGTTAATCATGCCCCCATGAGCATCTATGAGGTGCATCTCGGCTCGTGGATGCGCAATCCTGATGGCTCATGGCTGGGATATTATGATGCGGCCCGCAAGTTAGCCGAATACGTCACCAAGATGGGGTATACGCACGTCGAGCTTTTGCCAATAATGGAATACCCGTTTGATGGATCATGGGGCTATCAAACAGTGGGTTTGTATGCGCCGACGAGTCGCTTCGGCACACCACATGACTTCATGGGATTTGTTGATTATCTGCATCAGGCCGGCATCGGCATCATTCTCGATTGGGTGCCGTCGCACTTTGCTGTGGATGGCCACGGATTAGCCTTGTTTGATGGTACGCATTTGTATGAACATTCAGACCCACGTCAGGGGTATCATCCTGATTGGGGCAGTTATATCTTTAATTATGGTCGTCACGAGGTGCGAAGCTTTTTGATTAGTAGTGCTATGTCGTGGCTAGAGCGCTATCATATTGATGGATTGCGCGTCGATGCCGTGGCCTCGATGCTGTATCTCGATTATTCGCGCAAAGATGGCGAGTGGATTCCTAACGCATACGGCGGCCGAGAGAACATCGACGCTATTGTGGTATTACGCCGACTCAATGAGGAGGTCCATCGGCGTCATCGAGGTGTCGTCGTAATTGCCGAGGAGTCCACAGCGTGGCCGATGGTCTCGCGGCCCACTGATATGGGTGGGCTCGGCTTTAACATGAAGTGGGATATGGGCTGGATGCACGATACGCTCAAGTACATGAGCCAAGATCCTGTCCATCGCCGCTACCACCATAACATGCTCACGTTCCGTTCGATTTATTCATCAAGCGAGAACTTTACGCTGGCCTTGTCACATGATGAGGTCGTCCACGGCAAGGGATCGTTGCTATCCAAAATGCCCGGCGATCGCTGGCAACAATTCGCCAACTTGCGGCTGTTATACGGCTACATGTATGCACAATCTGGCAAAAAACTCTTGTTCATGGGTGGCGAAATCGCCCAGTGGCGCGAGTGGGGCTATGAGCGCGATCTTGATTGGTATTTGCTCGATGATCCAATGCATCGCGGCGTACAGCAATTAGTGACAGACCTCAATCAGCTCCATGCCACCGAGCCTGCCTTGCATCAGCTCGACTTTGATCCGTGGGGCTTCCACTGGATTGCCTGTGATGACGCCGACCAGAGTGTGGTGGCAATCCTGCGGCGTGGCTATGAGGGCACACGCAATGTGGTCATCGCTGGTAACTTTACGCCAGTGCCACGTTATCACTATCGAATTGGTGTACCAGTCCATGGCAACTGGCAGGTGATTTGCAATACGGATGATACCAAATACGGCGGCAGTGGCGCTATGACGCAGGTGGTCAGCGAGGATGTGCCATGTCACGGCATGCCAGCTTCGATTGTCATGACATTGCCACCGCTTGCGACGGTCTATTTGGCACCAGCCGAATAACAATGGTGTGTACCTGGCTAGGGGAATCCTTAGCCAGTCTGTGTATATTAAGGAACTGGTGGAGTGACACGTTTTGTTTGTGTGCATGGGCACTTTTATCAACCCCCACGGGAGAATCCGTGGATTGATGCTATCGACCCGCAACCGAGTGCGGCTCCCTATAACGATTGGAACGCGCGTATCTCTGCGGAGTGCTACGCCCCGAATACCGCTGCTCGCATCCTTGATGCGCAAGGGCGTATTCAGCATATCGTCAATAACTATGCCTGGATGAGCTTCAATGTTGGCCCAACGTTGATGCGCTGGCTGGCGTACCATGATAATCCAACCTACCAAGGAATTATTGCGGCCGACCACGAAGGGCGCCAACGCTTTGGTGGGCACGGACCAGCGATTGCACAAGTGTATGGGCATCTCATCATGCCACTGGCGACTCCGCGCGATCGGCGCACCCAAGTCGCCTGGGGTGTGGCGGACTTCGTGCATCATTATGGACGTCACCCCGAAGGTATGTGGTTGGCTGAGGCGGCAGTGTGTACCGACTCGCTTGAGGCCTTGGCTGAGTATGGTATCAAGTACACCATTTTGGCTCCGCATCAAGCAGCGGCAGTGCGTGCGCTTGGATCAGATGAATGGCGGGAGCTTGATTGGCATGGCATTGATACCACGATGCCCTATCTGGTCAAATTGCCGTCGGGCCGGCAGATTGCTATCTTCTTTTATAACGGTGGTGTCTCGCAAGCGATCGCATTCCAAGGTATGCTTCAACGTGGTGAATCACTAGCGCAGGCGCTGTTGACAGGCCTCGATGATGGTCCACAACCTCGGCTGGCACATGTGGCGACGGATGGTGAGACGTATGGACATCATCATCGTCATGGCGAAATGGCACTGGCCTATGCGCTCCATCATATCCATACTAATCAACTAGCTCGCATCACTGTCTATGGTGAGTATCTTGAGCTTCATCCGCCGACGCACGAGGTGCGCATTGTCGAGCAGAGCTCATGGAGCTGTGCTCACGGCGTCGAGCGCTGGCGCAGCGATTGTGGCTGTCACACCGGCGGTCAACCTGGCTGGAATCAAGCGTGGCGCGGACCGTTGCGCGCTGCCCTTGATTGGACACGTGACGAAATTGATCGGCAGTGGGAGCAACAGGCAACACGCTACTTCGGCCAACCATGGCAGGCGCGAGATGCCTATATTGGGATTATCAATGATCCGAGCGATGCCAACATTACGGCGTTCATGCGCACGCACGCGCGCACCAGTGAGCGTTGGCCGGCCCTCGGCTTACTCGAGCTGCAACGCCAGTTGATGCAGAGTTTTACGAGTTGTGCCTGGTTCTTCAATGATGTGGCCGGCATCGAGACGGTACAGGTGTTGCGCTATGCAGCCCGCATGATGCAACTCGCCGATCAGGTAATGGGACTTGATCTCGAAGAGGGCTTCCATGAGCAACTTGAACAGGTAGTTGGCAATACCGGTGTGACGGCAGCGCAGATCTACGCAGATGAAGTCAAACCACATGTGTTGTCACTCGCCGACGTATGCGCCCATGATGCATTGACTGCCGTATTTGATACGGCGGCGGTTGAGATTGTCTACTTGCATCAAGTCCAGCGCGAAGCGCAACAACGCTGGAAGCTTGCAGATATGTCGATTGCAATCGGCGTCTCAAATGTGATGTCACTCTTAACAGGTGAACAACAGCGCTTTGTGTATGGCGTCGTGTTTGCTGGGACCGAGGTCCTAGCCGGCGGCGTACGACCTGCTCCAGAACGTTATCAGCGCCTGCTCCAAAATGTCACACAGGCTGTGCAATCACAACGCCAAGACGAAGTTGAGCGTGCGATGTATGCTGAGCTTGGCCAGTTCGAATACTCGTTGCGCTCCATCTTTCGGCCCGAACAACGTAGTATTATGCGCACCATGCTCAACAGTGTGATTACGCGGGTTCAACAGCAGTACCACGACATGTATCATGAACACGCGAGTGTAATGCGCTTTTTGGATCAGATGGAGATGGCGCTCCCGCGCGAGTTGCAGGTTGCTGCGGCAATGGCTTTACACAACGATATTCGTCTTGCATTGGCACAACCCATTCCTGCGGCTTCGGAGGTGCTTGGGTTAATGCAAAGTGCCAATCAATCTGGGGTCGTGCTTGATAAATCTGTCGTTGGCTACTATGTGTCACAAGCGATTCAACGCTTGTCATCGCACTTGGTCGAATCACCTTGTCAATGTGAGTTTGTTAATGTGGCACTTGATCTTGTGCGGATTGCTACTCCTTACGATGTTGATTTGTGGATGGTCCAAAACAACTATAATGTGGTTTGGCAACGTGATTATCGCGCAATGGTCGCGTCAGCTGAGCGAGGACATCCCGTGTCAGCAGCCTGGGTCGAATCATTCCGCGAGCTCGGTGTCCGACTCAATATGGCGATTATGATTGATGAATAAGTGAGTGGAGAAAGGTCGTTCCGATGACGGGATTAGTAATTAATGGGTCAATGCGCCCCGAATATGGCGAGATTCTGACCCCTGAGGCATTGGCGTTTGTCGCTGAGTTGGTTGAGCGTTTTGAGCCTCGGCGCCAAGAGTTGCTCAAGCGCCGTCAACAGCGCTGGGATGAGCTCAAAGCAGGTCGTTTGCCTGATTTTGATCCGGCAACGGCCCATATTCGTGCAGGCGATTGGCAGGTTACTCCGGCACCGGCGGATTTTCGCAATCGTCGTACCGAGATTACCGGCCCCGTGGATCGCAAGATGGTCATCAATGCACTTAATTCGGGCGCTCAGGTCTTCATGGCAGACTTTGAGGATGCCAACGCCCCGTTGTGGGACAATGTCGTACAGGGCCAAATCAATCTGCGCGATGCGATTCGGCGCACGATTGAGCTCGTCACCGATGGCAAAGAATATCGCCTAAACGAGAAGACGGCCGTGTTAGCCGTTCGTGCCCGAGGCTGGCATTTGGATGAGAAGCACGTTACCTACAACGGCAAGCCGATATCAGGTGGCATGTTTGACTTCGGTCTCTACTTCTTCCATAACGCCAAAGAGCTCTTGGCGCGCGGTAGCGGTCCATACATGTATTTGCCCAAACTCCAACATCACCTTGAAGCACGTTTGTGGAACGACATCTTTGTCTATGCCCAGGACCGCCTCGGCGTGCCCCAAGGTAGTATTCGCGCCACGGTCTTGATTGAGCATATCTTGGCTGCTTTCGAGATGGACGAGATTTTGTACGAGTTGCGCAATCACTCAAGCGGCCTCAACCATGGGCGTTGGGATTACATCTACAGCTTCATCAAGGCGTTCAATCATCGCGATGACTTCGTGTTGCCCGATCGCGCCCAGGTCACGATGGGCGTGCACTTCTTGCGCTCAGCTGCTGAGCTGGTTGCCGCCACCTGTCACAAACGTGGTGCGCACGCCATGGGCGGTATGTCAGCGATCATCCCACGCCGCGATGATTTAGCCGCCAACGAGCGTGCCTTAGTCAATGTCCGTGCTGACAAAGAGCGCGAGGCTAATCAAGGGTTTGATGGTGCGTGGGTGGCTCACCCAGGTTTGGTGACAGCTGTGCAAGAGGTCTTTAATGCGGCCTTTAGTGGCGACAACCAAATTGGTCGTGTGCCACAGGTGTCGATTACGGCTGCTGATTTGTTGATGATTCCTACTGGTGACATTACAGAGGCCGGTTTGCGCAATAACATCAGCGTGGCCTTGCAGTATATCGAGGCTTGGTTTGGTGGGCGTGGTGCAGTGGCCATCAACTACCTGATGGAGGATGTCGCGACGGCCGAGATTTCACGATCACAAATCTGGCAGTGGCTCCATCATGGTGCCGCACTCAACGATGGTCGGATGGTTGACGCTGCTCTCTATCGGCAGATTCGTGATGAAGAAGTGGCCGCGCTACAAGGGCGATTAGCCGGCCCACGTCTCGATCAGGCGGTGGCCCTACTTGATCAACTCGTGCTAACTCCCGAGTTTGTTGAGTTCTTGACCGTCCCCGGCTATCAGCAGATGGCCTAACATCATACAAAAGGGCGGTGTGCGAGATACCTTGCACACCGCCCTTTAGTTGTAGCCTCATTTAGGCGTGTTTACCACGGCGGAACGGTGCAGTGATGATTTGAATCACCCATTCAATCGTACTAGCGATGATGTAGAAAAGCCAGCGAATCGGCCATAACAAGGTGATGACCGGCTTGCGCAATGGCGAACGGGCAATCAGAATGGTGCCGATGAGCACGCTCAACGAGATACCAAACTGTTGGAGCTCGGTGAACGTAATATGCGCATAGGTGTGTAATAACAACTCACCGCCGATGACGAGTAGGAGCAAGAAGGCACTCGCCTCAAAAGCTGGCTCCCAGGCAATCAAGCGACTAAAGATGCCGGCTGCAAAGCGCATCAGCACAATGCCTATCGCCACACCCAACATGACAATCCACAGTTTGTCGGAGAGGGCGACGGCCGCAATCACATTGTCGATACTAAAGGCCAAATCGGCGAGCTCAAGGGCACCGACTGTTGCCCAGAATCCGCTGGTGGACAAGCGCCCAATACTCCCCTCTTCAGCCAACTGCTGTTGATGAAATTGTTGGCCGAAATGATGGATAGCAAGATATATCAGATACCCAGCACCAGCGACGCGTAACCACGGGAATTGGATGATCCATCCAGCCAAGACAAGCATCAAACCGCGCCCAAAATACGCACCAAGTAAGCCGACTTTGAGTGCTGCGTCGCGTTGATTGCCAAGCACTCGTTGGCCCCAGCTATCAAAGAAATGCAGTTGTTTGGGCCATGGAATCGGCTTGTCGTTGGGTAGGTGTGCAACCATGGCTCCGAGTACCGCTGCGTTGTCAATTGACAGAATTCCCTCAAGAAAAATCAGTTGTAGCACAATGGTAATCAGTGCGATATCGACGAAGTCCATAGCCTTCCTTTCAAGTTACCGTATAATATTACTACTACATTGCGTGACGTCAACCTGCACGCATGGTTTTTTTGTGTGCACGACAGATTACAACATTCACCAGGTTGATTTGGAGTGGAAGGATACGCCCATGGCAGTGGTAGCAGTGGTAGGTGCCCAGTGGGGTGACGAGGGCAAAGGGCATATTGTTGATATTTTGGCTGCCCGCGCACAAACCGTAATCCGCTACGGTGGCGGTAATAATGCCGGTCATACCGTGGTGAATCGACACGGTACCTTTAAGTTGCACATGGTTCCTGCTGGTATTTTTGAGCCAGCTACACTGAATATTGTGGGTAATGGTACCGTCATCGATCCCAAGCACTTCCTCGGTGAGCTTGATGGTCTGACCGCTCGTGGCATCGCTGTTGATAATTTGCGCATCAGTGACCGCGCTCACGTGATTATGCCCTACCACGCCATGCAAGATCGCTTCGATGAGGAGCTCAAGGGTGACGCCAAAATCGGCACCACTGGCCGCGGTATTGGCCCTGCCTACGCCGACAAAATGGCCCGAATCGGCATCCGTGTGGCAGACCTGCGCGAACCTGAACTCTTCCGTGAGCGCCTGACTGCTGTCCTTGCCATCAAAAATCGCCTGCTTACGACATATTATCAAGCCGAGCCCCTCGACTTTGATACTATCTACCATGAATATGTTGCCTATGGCCAACGCCTTGCCCCATATATCGCCGATGTCTACCCGGATGTCCAGCATGCGCTTGAGTCAAAGCAGTCCATTTTGCTCGAAGGTGCCCAAGGCGTGCTTCTCGATATCGACCATGGCACCTACCCCTTTGTCACATCGTCGTTGCCCGGTATTGCCGGTGCCAGTCAAGGTGCTGGCATTGCTCCGAGTGAAATTAATCACGTGATGGGAGTCTTTAAGGCGTATGCCACGCGCGTCGGCTCGGGGCCGTTCCCTAGCGAGGTCGATGGTGCTGCTGCCGATGCATTGCGCCAGATGGGCAAGCCGTGGGCCGAGGTTGGTACCACCACGGGTCGTCTACGCCGAGTTGGCTGGTTTGATGCCGTTGCGGCCCGCTATGCCACTCGTCTGAACGGCATCGATCGTTTGGCGATTACCAAGTTGGATGTGCTCGACGAGGTGGCCGAGATCGCGATTTGTGTTGGGTATCGTCATCGCGGTCAGCTTATTAATCACCCACCCAGCCAACCCGAGATCTATGCCGAGGTTGAGCCCGTCTACGAGGTTATGCCAGGCTGGTTGAGCCCTACTCAAGGGGTTCGCACATGGGCTGATTTGCCAGCCAATGCCCAAGCCTACGTCAATCGCCTTGCTGAGTTGTGTGGTGCCCAGGTAGCGATGGTGTCAGTTGGCCCAGGCCATGACCAGATTATTGAGGTTATTCCAGTCCTCTAAAAGAAGAGCGGCCGGTGTCATTAGACACCGGCCGCTACTGCGCGCAATAATTACTGCGCCAGCTCGGCGATCTTGGCCTTGAGGACCGCAGCTGATGGCTCAACCAAAATCGACCCATCCGGAAACACAATTGTTGGCACCGATTGGTTGCCGTTGTTGAGCTTGCGTACAACCTCAACGGCACTTGGCTCTTTCTCGATGTCGACCTCAGTGTAACTAATGTTCTCAGCGGCAAATACGCGCTTGGCTACGCGGCAATCTGAACACCACGCCGTGGTGTACATCGTAATTCCGTTACTCATCCTGCTTATTCTCCTTGTGTCATGTTGATATGACTACATGAGTAGTATACTCAAATTAGTCATATTTTCAAATAATCGATATATAAACTGATTCCTCGTATAGAATTATTGCATAGAAACCCTATCTTAAGTGAGTAATCATGATCAATTGGCAAACACATAGTATATGGCAACAACTGAATCCGATTCGTCAGCGTTTTGATGCCCAAGGGTGGCAGTGGCGTGTAGTCGGTGGTGCGTTACGGAACATCATCATGGATCGCCCGATTGACGAAATTGACATTGAGGTAGTTGGCGTATCCACTGACGATGTGGCGATAATGCTACGTGATTTACAGAGTCACGGCGTGGTTGGCACGGATAAACCAATTGTGCGTCTCCATACTGAGTGGGGCTGGCTTGATGTGAGTGTGACCCTTGATGAAGATATAATTGCATCAACGAGATACCGTGATTTGACCATCAATGCACTGGTGTTGACACCGGATGGCGTTTTACATGACCCACACGGTGGCCTGCCTGATATTGAACAGCGAGTGCTACGGCATATTGACGACGAGCATTTTGGTGATGATCCTATCCGCGTGTTACGTCTGATGCGCTTGGCTGCCCAACTTGATTTTTGCGTACACCCGACAACTGCCGTGGTGGCTGCCAACCTGTTGCCACAAGCATCACAGCTGACGCCTGATCGCGTCTGGAACGAATGGCGTCGCTGGGCATTGTCCAATTACCCCCGTCAAGGGTTAATCGCCTTGCATCAATGTGGTTGGCTGCCTGCATACCCCATGTTGGTGCCACTGGTGTCATGCCCGCAAGACCCTGTCTATCATCCTGAGGGTGATGTGTGGCTACACACCGGATTCGTCTGTCAACATGCCGTAGTCACAGGGGCTGATCTGGCCGAGGAGCAACGCATCACGTTGTTGCTAGCAGCGTTGTGTCATGATCTCGGTAAACCGTATACGACGAGTGTCAACGAAGGGCGCATTATTAGCCCGGGGCATGCTGCTGAAGGTGTGCCGTATACCGAGGCATTTTTGGCGTTGATCCATGCGCCAGAACGCTTTATTGAGCCCGTCAAAGCACTTGTGCGTGAGCACATGGCTGTCTTTGGGGCAATCATTTCACCACGTATGGTCCGACGATTGGCGGCCCGCCTCCATCCCACGGATATTGATTTGTGGAGTCGGCTGACGCATGCCGATGGTGGCGGTAGTCCACCGTTGCCGGTGCGTAATCACGGTGCCGAGGTGATGGCACTTGCGCAACAGTTGCAGGTGGTCGACGAAAAACCCGTCGCACTTGTGCGAGGTGAACACGTGTTGGCGCTCGGCGTCGCTCCGGGTAAACGGGTGGGTGAACTGCTCAATGCCGCGTACGAAGCTCAGCTCGATGGTGAATTTAGTGAGGTAGCCGACGGAATAGCTTGGCTCCAGCGCTATTATGCCGCGCAAGCGGCTGTGTGACGTGTCGTGTTCATCAATTCCTCATGTATAAGCAGGGTACGCATGAGCGATTATGGTAGAGTTTTGGTACAACATATTTTTTGTTGCTGTATGTGCGCAAATCACAAGGAGGTGTGATGATGTCATCTACCCCTATGGCGTTGCTTGGTGTTGCTCCACGGTTTGTGATATGGCGTGGTCATCGAATTGCAATTCACGAGGCTGGATCTGGCCCTACCGTCGTACTAGTACATAGTATTAATGCGGCTGCATCAGCCCACGAAATGCGCAATCCGTTTCGTATATTAGCCGAGACACATCGAGTCGTGGCAGTCGATTTACTTGGTTTTGGTGATTCAGACCGACCAAACCAGCTCTATACTGCTGATTTGTATATTGATTTGCTCCTCGATGTTATTCGCAATTTGGCGACACCTGTTACGATTATCGCCGTCTCGTTGAGTGCTGCATATGTCCTAGCGGCTGCAGCCAAAGAACCAGCGTTGTTTACGCAAATTACAGTGGTTTGCCCCACTGGCCTCGAGGATTTGGTTGTGCCAGCTCAACCAGGAGTATCCTATCAGGTCCTTGCAAGTCCATTAGGTGCAGCTATTTTCAAGGCGCTGGTGAGTCGACGTAGTATGGACTACTTTTTAGGAAGTATGACGTATGCCAATTCAGATGCCTGTGATTTAGCGATGCGTGACATGTACTATCGCACGGGGCATCAACCTGGTGCACGTTGGGCGCCGATTTGTTTTGTCTCCGGTTTACTGAACTGTGATCTGCGTTCTATGATTCGTCAGATTCTGATTCCAGTCCAAATTGTGTGGGGGCGCTATGCGAAGACTACGCCGGTAACGCGTATGTCGGCATTTACTGCGGCGTTGCCACACGTTCAGGGCAGTGTACTTGATGCCGGGATGGCCGTACAAGACGAAGTACCTGAACAATTTATTGCCGCAGTGAAACAATTTTGGCGTAGTAATGAGACAGACTGAAGGATAGTTGATGATTCCAACAACCATGCGCGCACTCCAACTCGAATCGTTTGATGGTCCAGAGGGATTGTTTGTCCGCGAGATACCTACGCCCCAACCACGGGCTGGACAAGTGCTTGTCAAGATGCATACTGCCGCTGTCAATCCATCTGACCTGATGTTTTTGCGTGGTCGCTATGGCGTGCGTCGTGAGCCACCAACAACCCCCGGTTTTGAGGGGTGTGGCACTGTGGTAGCGGCTGGACCTGGCTTCGGTGCACTTTGGGTGGGGCGGCGTGTGGCATTGGCAACACAAGGCAACTTCGGTACATGGGCCGAATACACGATTGCCAGTGCCACACAGGTTTTCCCTCTGCGCAAAACTATCAGCGACGACCAAGGGGCAATGATGTTGGTGAACCCATTGACTGCTTGGGCCTTGATTGATCGCGCCGTGCGTGACAAGCACCGTGGTGTCTTGTTGAACGCCGCCAATAGTGCTCTTGGGCGCATGCTGATTCGTACGGCGGCGGCACGCGGGCTTTCGAGTGTCGCCATCGTGCGTCAGGCTAGTCAGGTTGATGAACTCAAGGCAATTGGCGCAAGTGCGGTCGTCGTGAGTAGTGATGCGCAGTTTGTTGAACACCTCGCCGATGCCTGTCAGGTGCATCGTGCCGGTATCGGGTTTGATGCGGTCGCTGGTACAATGACCGGCGCCATGCTCAAAGCGCTCCCGGGTGGTGCGCGTGTGCTCGTCTATGGCGCACTATCGCTCGAGCCCGTGCAAGTCGATGTCGGTACGCTGTTGTTTGGCAATCGGGTGGTTGAGGGGTTTTGGCTGACCGAGTGGATTCGCCGTCACGGCATGACTCGTGTAGTACAAGCCATGATCGACATCCAAGGATCACTGGCTCAGGCCATGACCACCGAGGTGATGGCCACATATGCACTTGATCAGGCAGCGACCGGTATTCGTACCTATCAAAACAATATGGGAGCTGGCAAGATTGTCTTGCGTGTTGAGTAGGTATGATGAACGGGCATGGCGATATCATCGCCATGCCCGTTTCGTGTTTACCATTTGTAGATCTGTGGCCGGCGATTCGCCAATGATGGTACACTCTTGCGCAAGCGCTCAAGTTCTTGCATGTCCAAATTGGCCACAATTACGCCCTCACCATCCGGCGCAGTCGCCATTACGGTGCCCCATGGGTTGATAATCATGCTTCGGCCGTAGCACTGCCGTCCAACCGGGTGCTCGCCCCACTGGGCTGGCGCCAGCACATAGGCCTGGTTCTCGATAGCACGGGCCCGCAACAACACCTCCCAGTGATCTTTGCCCGTAAAAGCGGTGAATGCCGCTGGTACCGTGATGATTTTGGCACCAGCAAGCGCCAATAACCGATATAACTCAGGGAATCGGACGTCGTAACAGATACTTAATCCCAATGTCACCCCGTTCATATCAGTGGTGACAACTTGGTCGCCTGGCAAATATGTGTCTGACTCGCGGTAGCTCCCCGGCGCAATATCCACATCAAACAGGTGAATCTTACGGTAGATCGCAACTTGGTTGCCGTGTGGGTCAAACACAATATTAGTGTTGTAATGCTTGCCCGGTGTATCCGTCACCTCAAGAATTGACCCGCCGTGTAACCAAATTCCATGTCGCTTGGCGGCCGCTGCAAATGCTGTGGCTGTAGGACCATCGAGTGTCTCGGCATTGGCCGGATGGAACTCGCCGCGGCCCAAGTAGTTCACACACTCGGGCATTGCCACAAACTGCGCTCCTTGGGCGACAGCCTCATCGACCAACTCGAGCGCTCGTGCCACATTGTGCTGACGATCCTCTTGAGAATTGATTTGTACCAAACCAACGCGCATCTGCCCCTCCTTGTATTGCTCGGTGTATGCGTATTATACGTCGTCTGTCACAAAGCTCATGGCACTGAGACGCAGGGCTACCTCATACATCTCACCAACCGCAGGCGACTGCGTCAGCGCCAAATCACATTCAATGATTGCCTGTCTATCAATGCTCTCAAGCGTGATGCGCCACCATGGTGGTCTGAAGGTCGTTGCAACCACCCGCCCCTCCAACAAAATCTGTGGCTGATTACCTAACGGAATCCCAGCCTCAGGGTGAATGAGTAACCGCATGCCCGCTTGTGGCGGTATCAGTGGAATCACTCCAAATGCAGTTTTGCACCCTGCGCTATGTGCCTGCAACTGTAATGGCGTGCGCATCCCGAGCAAGGTCGCCACAAAAGCACTTTGCGGTGATTGATACAGCTGTTGCGGCGTATCTTGGCGGATAATTTGTCCCGCCCTCATGACCACAATCTGCGTCGCAAAACGACATGCTTCGAGCGCATCGTGTGTCACGTAGATTGCTGCCACCTGCTCATGTGTAAGCAATGGTGGTACCTCGTCCAACAAATAGTCACGCCGAATCCGGTCCAGTGCTGCAAACGGCTCGTCGAGGAGCAGGAGTCCAGGTTTTGGTGCCACACTGCGTGCAAGCGCAACCCGTTGCCGCTCACCACCTGAGAGTTGCTCGGGCAATCGATCTGCCAAATGTACAATACCTGTCAACTCGAGGAGTTGGGCAACCCGTGCGCGGATTGTGGCTTTTGGTTGGCCGTGTAACCCGTATGCCACATTGGCTGCCACTGTCATATGTGGAAAGAGTGCATGCTCCTGAAACATCAAGCCAATCCCACGTTGGTGAGCTGCGAGCCGGGTAATATCCTGATCTCGATACCAAATACTGCCCGTGTGCCCAGGCTCAAGCCCTGCGATAATCCGCAATAGGGTGCTCTTGCCACACCCCGATGGCCCAATAATTGCCACTCGTTGTGCCGTATCCACCGTAATCGTGCAGTCGGTGACTGCCTGCGTAGTATCATATGAGTGACTTATGTGTGTGGCTCGTAACATCGACATGCGCATCATCTCTGGTAATATTCTCTCGTGTTCAGTGTACCATTTGCATTGGTAATCGTTATCTCACAAGGAGTTGGCATGCAGTCCTCCCCACCTCGAATCTGGCTTGTACTCGCACTTGTAAGTGCGGTGGTGCTCCGTATGGTGCTGTGGGGCGAGTTACCGCGTATTGGCTTCATCTCCGACGAGGGCGAGTACCTTGCGGCGGCCACTTGGCTCTCATATGGACGTGGCTTTGCCTGGTATCTCGACTACTATTGGACACGTGCCCCGCTCTATCCACTCTTCGTGGCCGCCCATTTGTTCATCGGTGGCAACGAGTATTGGGTCTATATCAGTCAGATTATCCTTTCACTCACGCATATCGTGCTGGTTTGGGCTATCACGAACCGCCTCATGCCACAACAACCAGCTGTTTCGATCGTGGCCAGTATGTTGCTGGCCATCAATCTGCCCTTGGCCACCGCTAGCCAAACGCTCCTCTCCGAAACGTTGTTTCTTACCTTCTTTTTGGCATTGCTTTGGCTCGCCCTGATTGTCACTACTACCCGTTATCGGCGCATCATATTATTCATGATGGGCGTGTGCATCGGGCTGGCAATCTTGACGCGCAGTCTGGCCCTCGTCTTTTGGCCGCTCCTCGCTGCATGGGTCTGGGCCACGGCGCCATCCCACCGCTGGCGTGATGCCCTAATTCTTAGCGTCACTGCTGTGCTCATGGTTCTACCGTGGAGCATCTATGCCAGCCGTACGTTTGGTGGCACCATCATTGTTGATACCAGTGGCGCCTATAATTTGCTCTTGAGTGCTAATGCCTCTGTTTACGGTGATCAAGCCGGCACCCAGACCGATCGCTTTGTTGATGCGTTGAGTCAAGCAGACAAGTCGGCGCCAGCAATTACTTGTGTGCCTCATCCAGGCCTACTACCCACCCAAGGCGCCCGCCAATCGGCCATGACGGCTGAGGCGCTGTGCTTGATTCAAGCCAACCCATCTGCCTTTGTATCGCGCATCCCCGCCGAGTTTGTCTCGTTCTGGCAAATCCGCTATTCGAGCGCTGAACGTTTCACCAAAGGGTTCACCATCGGCAACGTCTCGCAGACCTATGCCGACCTGTTGCTGTGGCTCGACGACGTCTGGTATCTAGCGTTGCTTATCCCGGCTGTCCTCGGCGTCTGGGTCAGTCGGCGAGATGTCCGTGTTGATCAGTGGTGGCTCCTTGTCATCTGGGTGATTGTCCCCGTGCTTCTCGGCGCCGTGTTATTTAGCATCACCCGCTTCCGACTGATTCTATTACCGATGGTTGCCATTTTGGCAGCCATGACGATTGTCTTTTTCTGGCAAAAACGCTGGCGCGCATTGCTCACACCCAGTGCCGGTGTGGCTGGCGCCAGCGCACTCTTGCTCTGGTCACTGGCAGCCACGCCCCTTGCACACATGACTGCGGTCGTGCCGCCGTCGTTCTTCGGACCGTCGCCATCGATTTGGTTTTGTTACGATCTCACCACTCAGGCCCAAATGCTCCGTGCCAATCGCGATGCGTTTGCCACGCTGTTGCAACAGCCGATTACACGTGATACGGCTCTGCCGTTGCCATTGCCACTCCCCTACGACGAGGTTGGCCAAGCCTTACTCTTGCAACGTACCGGCGATGCCCAAGCAGCCCTTGCTACATTACCGGCCACGAGCGAGCACATCGAGGTCGAGATTGTCCGGGCCGATATGTGGCGCACCCTCGGCCAGATTGATGCTGCCCGCGCCTTGTTGGGCTCGACGCCTGTCGAACAACGCAATCCGGTCAGCTGGAGTTATACCTGGTTGAATCCGGCGCCAACTCAGCGCATCGATGTCGGAGATGATCTCGATTTGGGCTATATCGACGGCTGTTACGCCAGCGAGTACGATGCGACACATGATGCCCGTCTGCGCTGGTGTGGTAATGGTGCACGGATCCGCTTTCCACAGGCTGCTGACGGATTTGTGCAGCAATTACTGATCCAGGTCGATGGTAGCGCTTGGCCGACCGATCTCCTACCGACTAACCCAATCGAGGTCTGGTTGGGCAATCAACTCCTCGGTACGTTTGCCGCTGATCGACGTGAGCCACGGGTTGAGCGATTTGACTTGCCTGTGCTCGCCAAAACGAGTACGATTGAGATAACTTTGCGCGGCCCCGAGTTTGTTCCCGACGCCCTCGACTATCGCGGGCAACGTGGTCCCCTGCTCGGCCAGATGCGTCGCCTGATGGTGCGCATCGATTGGGCCGCCGTCGCCCCTTCGCCCCAATAATCTGATGCAGAGGAGAGTGTGGTCATGACGACACAAGACGTCCCCAGTCGTAGCCAGGCCAAACCAGCCGATACCTGGGATTTGACATTGATGTATGCCGACGATAGCACGTGGGAACGCGAGTTGACCCAAGTCGACACCCTCGTCGCTCGCGTGACTGCCCACGAAGGCAAGGTCGGGCAGAGCGCCGATAGCGTGGTGGAGGCTATTAAGGCCCGTGAGGAATTGATGAAGACGGCTCACCAGCTCTACATCTACGCTCACTGTCGCTATGACTCAGACTCGGGTGATGCTGCCGGTCAAGCGCTCAACGCCCGCGCCCAAGCCATGGTGGCCAAGGCCCAATCGGCCGTCGCCTTCATTGAGCCCGAGATTCTGGCCATCGATGAGCCAACCTTCCGTGGCTGGCTCTCGAGTCATGCCGAGTTGAGCAAGTATGCCTATTACTTCGATGTTTTGCTGCGTAATCGTGCCCACACCCGCACCGCCGAGGTCGAGGGTATTCTGGCTCAAACCGGTGAGATGGCCAGTGCTCCCTACCAGATTTTTGGTGTACTCAACAACACCGACATGGAGTTCGGTAGCATCAAAGACGAGCAAGGCAACGACGTCTCCTTGTCACACGGCCGCTACGGTAAGTACCTCGAAAGCAACGACCGCCGCGTGCGTCGTGATACCTTCAAGACCTACTACCAGACCTACAAGGCTCACCGCAACACGCTGGCCATGATTCTCTCCAACGGCGTGCGCGGCAATGTCATCAATGCCCGTGTGCGTGGCTATAACTCGGCCGTTGAGGCCGCCTTGGCACCCAACGACATTCCAGTAGCCGTCTATCACAACTTGGTATCGACCGTCCAGGCAAATCTACCCACGCTCCATCGCTACATGGAGTTGCGCAAGCGCCTGATGAAGCTCGACACCCTCCACATCTACGACCTCTACTCACCCATCCACGCCGGTACAGAGTTGACCGTCGATTACCACGACGGCTACCGAATGGTGCAAGCCGCCTTGCAACCTCTCGGTGACGAATACCAGACAGCTTTGAGCACGTGCTACGAGTCACGCTGGATCGATGTCTACGAGAACAAGGGCAAGCGCAGTGGCGCCTATAGCACCGGCTCCTACACCACCGCGCCGTATATTTTGCTCAACTACCAAAACCGCCTCGACGACGTCTTCACGTTGGCGCACGAGTTGGGTCATTCGATGCACTCGTTCTTCACGCGCAAGGCGCAGCCCTACCACTATGGCGATTACACCATCTTTGTGGCCGAGGTCGCCTCAACCCTCAACGAGGCCTTGCTCGTCTCGCACTTGCTCCAAACCCGCGATGACGCCGCCTTGCGCCGCCACTTGGTGCTCCAGCAAATCGAGGATATTCGGCGCACCCTAATCCGCCAGACCATGTTCGCCGAGTTTGAGCTCGACATGCACACCCGCTCCGAGCAGGATGAGCCGTTGACCTCCGATGGCCTGACCGAGCGCTACTACGAGATGGTCAAGCGTTACCACGGCCCAGCCGTGACGCTCGACGACGAGATTGGCCTCGAGTGGTCGCGCATCCCGCACTTCTACTACAACTTCTACGTCTACCAGTACGCCACCGGCATTTCGGCCGCCTTGGCATTGGCCGACAAGGTGCAGCAAGGTGACAGCGCTGCCGTCACGAATTACCTTGGCTTCCTCAGCGGCGGTTCGTCCAAGTCGTCCATTGACTTGTTGCGCGGCGCCGGTGTCGATATGGCCTCGCCCGCACCCGTGCAGGCCGCCATGGATCGCTTTGGTACCTTGCTCGATGAGCTTGAGCGCCTCGGCTAATCATAGTCTGCTCCCTCTTGGCGCATATGTCGAGAGGGAGCATTTTTTGTGGCAAATCACGCATTTTACCATACAATACCCTCACACTACCACCACAATTGGAGTCCACCATGCCTCACTCGACCATTTGTCTGAGCTTTGATTTTGATGCCTTATCAGTCTGGTTCAGCTACGAACAGACCTCGGCCAACATGCTCCATCGCGGTGAATATGGTGCTCGCGTCGGTGTACCACGCATCTTGGCGCTGTTGCGTCAGTATCAAATCCCAGCCACGTTTTTTGTGCCTGGGCACACCTGCGATTCGTTCCCCAATGAGGTGTCTGCCATTGTCGCCGATGGGCACGAGTTGGCGCACCACTCGTACAACCATGTAGCGCCTGCCGAGTTGTCTCCCGATGCCGAGCGCCGCGATTTTGAGCGGGCCCTGGCGGCGTTGGCCCAATTCGGCGTCACGCCCAAGGGGTATCGTGGTCCGGGTGAGCACTCCGTTCAGACCATGCTCCTGCTCGAGGAGTACGGTTTTGTGTATGACTCGAGCTTTAAAGGCGACGACTATCGCCCTTACCGACCACGCATCGGCGATCGGGTCAGCTGTGAGGAGCCGTTGGTGCGCGGTCGTGAGGCCCGGTTGTGGGAGCTGCCGACGAGTTACGAGTTCGACGATTGGGTCCACTTTCAATTCAATTTTTCACCCTATCGCAACGGTACTGCCAATCCGCAATCGGTGCTGTCGATTTGGCAACAAGAGTTTGAGTGGATGGATGCACACGTCGATGGTGGGATTTTGACCGTCCTGATGCATCCCCAGATTATCGGCAGGGGTTCGCGGATGGCCATGCTCGAACAGTATATTCTTTTTCTAAAAGCGAAAAACGCCCGGTTTGCCACTATGCTCGATACTGCTACGCAGCTCGGGTAGGCTCAACAAAAACATGCCGCGCTCTTGATGTCACGCACGCTGACACACCTGCTGAGATGGATTGATGTTTCACAATTACGTGCATGTGATATGATATAGGTCGAAAGGAGCACCATATCATGAACGTGCGTGTAATCATGGTCGGCGTCATCGCTGTGCTGGTATCGTTGCTGGGATACGTGGTGGCCTCGCCCTATATCACAGTGAGTCAAATGCAGGCTGCTGCCGAGGCTCGCGATGGCCAAGCGCTCGCCGAATACATCGATTTTGTGGCAGTGCGCGAGAGTCTGACAAACCAACTGACTGCCATGCTTGCTGATGAGATGGCTCAATCAAGTGATGATGGCGCCATGGGACTGCTCGGCGCAGCCTTCGGTAGCAAAATTATCGAGTTACTCCTCGACGCGGTTGTCACCCCGGCTGGCCTTATCGCCGTGCTTAACGGTGATTCGATGACCGATGTGCTCGATCAAAACGCGTCGCAATCGTTGACTACTCCGTCTAACACGGCAGTCTCAATGGGCTATCAGTCGTTGGACACGTTTGGTGTGACAATTACTAACACTGATACCCAAAGCGTGACAACATTGCTCCTGCGTCGCGATGGTCTCTCTTGGCGGTTGAGCGAGATTCTGTTGCCTCAAGTGCTCGAGTAATATGCAATTTGTGATGAAAAATTATTTCAAATACATTTTAATTATTCAAATCAATTGGAAATAATTTTGCCTGCAAGAGGCGCTACCGCATTGGTATGCTAGCGAGCCGGCGGAATAATCACTGGGTTACAACTGGCCTGGTTCTGGATAATCGGGCAGGCGGGATCGGCATAGGCACACCACACACAATGGGCATCGGCTGGGGCCTCGATCATCATGTCGCATTCAAAGCAGCGGATGATGCGTTCGACTTGATCGGTCGAGCGCATTGTCTCTTGAGAGACGTGGCCACAATGAGGGCAGGTCAGCGTGGTTGTTTTGGCCATAATAATCAGACCTCATGGAGTATTAGTGGTTGGTTGACCGTGACAATCAATATCGGCATACGCACAAAAGACACAACACTGACCGGGTTGTGCACTGACAAGCCGCGCACACTGCGGGCACATCCAGCGCACCATTCAGGCGCCGTCGAGTAGTGGAGTTGGGGTCGGCGTATGACAGTGTGGGCAGGTAATTGTTGGCATGTTGACCTCGTGAGGGTGCAGGAGCGCAGATGTGACTGCGCTCCTGCGTGTGTCGAATTAGCGAGATTTCTCACGCACGTACTGTTCGAGTTCCTTGGCAAGAATCCGCTCTTGTTGCATGCTATCACGGTCGCGCACGGTGACGGTGCCGTTCTCGAGTGACTCGAAGTCGACGGTCACACAGAACGGCGTGCCGATCTCGTCTTGGCGGCGATAGAGCTTGCCGATGGCGCCGGTATCATCGTACACGGTGCGCATGTTGGCGTTCATCTGCAAATCGCTGCGGATGCCCTTGGCCATGCTTACGAGCCCGTCGTGGTTGCGCTTGAGCGGGAACACGGCAACCTTGGTTGGCGCCAAATGAGGCTTGAGGTGCAAGACCGTGCGATAAAACTCGTCGACGACGGGTTGAGCAATGCCACGCAACTTCTTGCCGACCTCAATGCTATCGGCACCAGGCATGGCTAAGAGTTGCTCGATTTGGGGCAGATTGTGGGCCAAGTCGCCACCGATATGCTCGGCTTGGGCCATGATGGCATCACGCTGCTCGCCACTTAGCTTCTCGTTGCGCCCGACCGACTTGGCGAATGACTCGAGCGCCCCGCGCACGGCTTCGACTTTGTCGGTAGCTGGTTCTTTGACTAATTGCTCGTCGTAGGCCTCGGACAAAACAGCCAAGAAACAGCGCCCGACGCCAGCCGATGGCTCAATCACAAACGGCACAATATGCCGGTTATTGGCTTGGTCGTAGTAGGTCAACTTGGCGACGCTGTCGCGGTTGGGCGAGACCTTGGCGCTCAGCCCCAGATTCTCTTGGTCGCGTGAGTGTGAGCCGAGGTCGTAGTCGCTTCGACTAGCGATACCCTCGATCTCTTCGTAGCCGAGGGTCGGGTAGTCGTACATCAGGTCGTAGGTGCGCTTTGAATAGTGCGCCAACCCATCCTTAGGCACGTCGTAGATTTGAATCTTGCTACGCGGCACGCCGATGGACTCCCACCAGCTCAAGCGATCTTCGAGCCAGCGGTCGTGCCACTCTTCGTCAGTGCCAGGCATGACAAAGAACTCGATCTCCATTTGTTCGAACTCGCGTACACGGAACAAGAAGTTGCGCGGGTTAATCTCGTTGCGGAACGCCTTGCCGACCTGGGCAATACCGAACGGCAACTTGCGGCTCGTCGTGGCCAATACATTGCCGAAGTTGGCAAAAATACCTTGGGCCGTTTCGGGACGTAAGTAGGCAAACGAATCGTTATCGGCGACTGGACCAATGGCCGTCTTGAACATCATGTTGAAGGGACGAGGCTCGGTCAAATCGCTTGAGCCACAACTTGGGCACTTGCCCTTGATGTGGTCGGCGCGCCAGCGCCCTTTGCATTGGCGGCAGTCAACCAGTGGGTCATTGAAAGTCTCTTCGTGGCCCGAGTACTTCCACACCAAGCGATTCATCAAAATTGAAGCATCGAGCCCCTCCATGTCGTCGCGGGCGTAGACATTGGTACTCCACCACGAGTTGATGATGTTGTTCTTGAGCTCGACTCCCAACGGGCCGTAGTCAAATACCCCTTGTAGGCCACCGTAAATGTCGGAGCTGGGGTAGATGAAGCCACGGCGTTTGCAGAGTGATGCGAGCTGTTCGAGTGATGCTGCTGGCATAAACGCTCTCCCATATGAGCCTAGGGTATACAAAAACCCCAGGCGAAACGAATCTCGCCTGGGGACGCAGGTACGTGCGCGGTTCCACCCCAGTTATCGAGCAATTGGCTCGATCCCTCTTGTGTTGATTGTCAGACTCCGCGGTGCCCTTCGTGGTGATTACCTGGTCGAGCTCACACCTTCCTCGACTCGCTGGACAGTGAATCAGCACTACTCGCCGCATCCTCGTCTGCCTCAGAGTATAGCACGTCAGGCGTTGGTCGGGCAAGAAGCTTGAGCGCGATCCAACCGCCGAGCATCAATAACATACCGAGTGGAATGGTCGATGGAGTGGTGTTTGGCGCAGGATTGCTATGCGCCTCTATCGGCATAACCGCTCCTGCATCTGTGGGAGCTATCGTTGCAGTGCGGCGCCTTGGTGTTGTTTGTGGGCGTTGGTACTCTACATGCAACGCCATCTGTGCCATGGTTGGACTCGGCTGACAGTCGCTGATATCGTGGGCGCAGTATGCGGCGAACACGTCAATCGTGGCTACCACGAGGCCATGCGGATTGTTGAGTTGCCAGTGGGCCGGCGGATTTGCTGGGAGATCAACCGTAACACAATCGCTACTATCGGGCAGTGCGATATGGTGGCTATCTGCAGTAAGCATCCAATGGCTGAGTGTACTAGGAGGTGGTGGACAGATCATTAGTTGTGGCGTGTGTGCTTTGCCAGTGATGGCAATGATTGGGGGCGTTACTGATGCTTTATCACTCGCACGGGGATTATTTGGGGATGCTCCGGAGATCGGTGTCCGTGTGAGACGTGGTGTTCTGGTAGGACTGGGTGTTTGTGAACTTTTTGGAGTTCTTGTAATCGGGAGCGTCTTGCTAGGCCGAGGTGTCCGTGTGCGACTCATCGTTTTGGTGGCACTGGCAGTTCGGGTAGGTGATAGGGTGCGGGTCGCTGACACGAGGGACGTGTTCGATGGGGTTTTACTTACGCTCGGGGTTTTGGTAGGACTTGGTGTGCGAGTGATACTTGGGGTCTTGGTAGGACTTGGTGTGCGAGTGATACTTGGGGTCTTGGTAGGGCTTGGCGTACGAGTGATACTTGGGGTCTTGGTAGGGCTCGATGTACGAGTGTCGCTCGGGGTTTTGGTAGGGCTGGATGTCTGCATTGCTGATTCGGTTACAGTCGGACTCGGGGTGCTGCTCGGCGATAGCGTGTTTGTGGGCGCAATCGTATGGGACTCACTTGGTATGTGTGTGGCGATGAGCGCAGTCGGTGTTGATTCTGGGAGTATCTCTGTGGCATCAGCGGTGATTGTGGCTGACGGCGTTGTCGTGGCGGGTTGAGCCGTTGGGCTGATTGCGTGGTCATTGAATTGTCCAGGCGATGGTGGTGTTTTGATAACCACACTACTGCCATCGGGTACGCGTGACAGGCTTTCGTTGCTTTTCATGGCACCAAAATCGATGCGATCAACGAGATTTTTATCGGTGTCATAGAGTGTGATTGCATCGCCCGTGTTATTGAGAATGGCACTGTTCAATGTGATGACGTAGAGTGTGGCTGGTGCGATGACCGTGTCTGCGGGAATGGTGATTTGGGTGCCACCAGGTGTATCGTCATCGAGATACCAATGACTGATGTCGATGGGGTCTGAACCGGCGTTGTAAAGTTCAACCCATTCTGGTGCATTGGAGGGGGCAGGCATGACTTCATTGATGAGGATAATAAGGGTCAAAAAGAGGACGCTCATGGTCTACTCCTTGCACAAAACGATTTATGTGAATACCGTTAGAAAAGGTCAAAAGGGTACGCCCGGGGGGTATATGTTGATGTGTATGTGCTAGAATATGAATCAGTAAGGAGCGGTCGTATTGACCGCCTTTTGAAGCGTGTGAATCGAGGAAAGTATGCACACTCGCGTTGCCATTATTGGCTCAGGTCCGGCCGGTTTGACTGCTGCGTTGTACGCTGCTCGCGCCAATCTTGAACCACTAGTTATCCGTGGGTTACAACCCGGTGGTTTGATTGCCACGACCAGCGAAGTTGAGAATTACCCTGGGTTTGTCGATGGCATTGGCGGCTTTGAATTGGCCGACAACATCGAGAAGCAAGCAGAGCGCTTTGGCACAAAATACCGCGATACGTTGATTACCTCAATCGATGCATCACAGCGTCCATTTGTGCTCCATACCGATGACGGTGATACAATCACTGCCGATACAATCATCGTGTCGACAGGCGCCTCCCCGCGTAAGTTGGGCGTACCTGGTGAGGAGATGTTGGCCAATCGTGGTGTGTCATACTGTGCCACTTGTGACGGCTTCTTCTTCCGCGATAAGAGTGTGGTAGTCGTTGGTGGTGGGAACAGTGCACTTGATGAAGGCTTGTTCTTGACCCGCTACGTCAAAGAATTAGTGATCGTGCATCGCCGTGACAGCTTGCGCGCTGATCCAGTGTTACAAGAGCGCGCCTTTAGCAACCCCAAAGTGCGCTTCGTGTGGGACTCAACGGTCGATGAGATTTTGGGTGAGCAGAGCGTGACAGGCGTCAAGATTCGTAACCTCAAGACGGGCGAAGTGACGTTGCACGAGACCGAGGGCGTGTTCCCATATATTGGCCACGTGCCAAACACCAAAATCTTCACCGATTTGCTCGAACTTGACGAGAACGGCTACATCAAGGCTGAACACAACACTCGTACCAATATCCCAGGTATCTTTGCAGCTGGCGACGTAGTCGACCATGTCTATCGCCAAGCCATCACGGCTGCCGGTGAGGGGTGTAAGGCTGCTATGGAGGCTGTGTGGTACTTGGCCGATCAAGACTTTAAGGCAAGCAAGGCCGAGGCCGCAACCGCCTAATCACGATTGATTGACACGAAGGCATCGCCCATAGCCACGCTATGGGCGATGCCTATTAGAGGAGCATATGATGCAACGAGAATCAGCATGGCCAATGGTAAGTGTGGCCGAGGCATTGCAGGTTGTCTCACATATCAGTCGTACGCCATTGGGTATCGACATGATTGCCCCACATCTAGCAATCGGACGAGTCCTTGCCGAAACGGTGCTGGCTCCTGCTGATATGCCCGCTGAGCCTCGTGCCACGGTCGATGGCTATGCTATCCGGACCAGCGACGGTGATGGCCCACGACAGGTGATTGCTGAGTTGACTGCAGGCGGTGGCGAACGCATCGTCTTGGCTCCTGGCCAAGCGACACGCATCATGACCGGTGCCCCATTGCCGGCTGGCGCCGATGCAGCTGTGATGGTCGAGCGCACCCAAGAAATGGATGGTGTGCTCACCTACCAAGGCAGTGTGCGGGCTGGTGAGTGTATCTTGCCGGTCGGCAACGACATGCGCCTCGACGACGTAGTAATCCCGGCAGGTGCCACTATCTCGGCTGGTGATGTTGGGTTGTTGACGAATATCGGCTTGTCACTGGTTGCCGTCTATCGGCGCCCAATTGTGGCGGTGCTCTCGACCGGCGACGAGGTCTATGAGTACGATGAGCCCTTGCCGTATGGTGGGGTGCGTGATTCGAACCGCCATGCCTTGATGGCGGCGATTCAGGCGTCTGGGTGTGAGGCGCGCTCACTAGGGATTGCCCGGGATGATCAGGAGCTCCAACGCCAAAAAATCATTGAGGGACTGATGCAGACCGATGTGTTGATTACTAGCGGTGGTGTATCGATGGGCACCAAGGATTTCATTAAGCCGTTGTTGGCCGATATCGGCACGGTGCATTTTGGTCGAATTGCCTTTAAGCCGGGTAAGCCGACGATGTGTGCTACGGTCGGCGAGCGTATCATGTTCGGTTTGCCCGGCAATCCGGTCTCGTCGTTGGTGTCGTTCGAGGTGTTTGTGCGGCCGGCGTTGCGTCGCCTGATGGGCGATGCGACACCCGATCGGCCACGCGTGCCGGTGCATCTGCTGGAGCCGATTATGCCATCACCCGATCGTCCCGAGTATCAACGTGCGGTAGTGCGCTGGCAGGATGGACAGTTGGTTGCGAGTACCACTGGTGCTCAAGGGTCGAGCCGCTTGTTGTCGATGCGCGCTGCCAATGCGTTGCTTGTGATTGCACCTGGCGATATGCGCTTGCAGGCTGGGAGTGTGGTTGAGGCTTTGATTATTGGCGAGATTCGCTGATGGATGCGATTAATCGGCTTCGTCAGCAATTAATGTCTGTGGCTATGCCTACTGATGCTGCCCCAATGTCGGCCTATATGAAGCAGATAGCGCCGTTTTTGGGAGTCAAAGCTGACGCTCGCCGCCGTATAGTGCGGCAATGGTGTGCCACGGTGACGATGACATCTGCCGATGAGGTTATTTCACTTGCGCAACGCTTACTAGCCGAGCCCGCACGGGAGTTTCATTATGCGGCAGTTGATGTGGCATCGTGTCAGCATAAACTGCTTGATGCGTCGTTTATTGATCGCCATGTGGAGCGCTTTTTGCTCCAACACTCGTGGTGGGATACGGTAGATTTGTGGGGCAGCGCGGTGATTAATCCGCTGAGTTTGCGCTATGATTGTATGGAGACGTTGTGGCGTTGGAACGCAAGTGATAATCGCTGGTTGATTCGCGCGTCAATCCAGCACCAACGTGGGCGCAAGCAGGCCTATGATTTTGACCTTGTATTGGCAATGTGTGAACCCCATGTTGCGGATACGGAGTTTTTTGTCGCCAAGGCAATCGGCTGGGCTTTGCGCGATATGGCTAGGTATGATCCGGACCGTATTCGGCAGTTTGTAGTGGCACATCCACACCTCAGCACGGTCGCACGACGTGAGGCGATGCGTGGACTGAATCGTGGTGCTGAGTGATTTGCATAGCGGGTATTGAGTGTGCTATCATGATTGTGTCGCCGATGTAGCTCAGTGGTAGAGCAGCTGTTTCGTAAACAGCAGGTCGTCGGTTCAACCCCGACCATCGGCTCCATTTGATAGACGCACAGCGTGACTTGCAAAAGCACCTGTGCGTTTTGTGTTTTGGTAAGGAGGTGTGTATGGATGTGGTATTTCCCACCCGTGATGCGTGGATGACGGCGTATCGTGAGCGCTGGTTGACACACTACCAGACAACTGGAGCGATTGATTGGAAATTGTACCCATCCCTCAAGCTTGATGCGGCTCTAGCTAGTGTAGCGATTGATGTGACACAATCCAACCTGTTGCTGATTACCTCGGCCGGCGGCTATATCCCCAGTGTCCATGACGCATTTGATGCGGCCAATGACCTTGGTGACTACTCGATTCGCCTAGTTGATACACAATATCCACCAAGTGCCTATCACTTTGCTCACGATCATTATGACCATACAGCGGTGGATGCCGACCCACAGGTGTTGGTGCCTGTTCATCACCTGCTTGAGATGCAAGATGCCGGCGCGATTGGTGAGCTGGCACCGCAAGTGGTCAGCTTTATGGGATATCAACCGGATTTGGGCCGAGTGGTTGACGAGATGATCCCCGAGATTGTACAGGTGGCACATGATTTGCGCGTTGATGCGGCATTTTTGGTGCCTTCATGACCGCTGTGTACACAGTCCGTGGGACTGATTGCCCGTGCCTTGGAAGTGGCCGGAATTGCTACCGTGATGACTAGTTGGAATGTCGGCAAAACAGTTGGGGTAGCACCCCCACGCGCGACCATGACGCGCCTAAGCCGTGGTGCCACGATTGGGAATCCTGGTGATGCAGACCAACAACGGCGCGTGATTGCCGCAAGTTTGGCGTTGCTGGCTCAGCCTGCACCGATTGCACCTGTCATGCTTGACGAGAAGTAACGTAACCGACCCATAATGTATGTCCGAAGCCGTCAGCCGTCCCGCTGGCGGTTTTTTAATGTCCGAACATACGAACATATGCGATATAATGCGGCATGATGTGCATGACGGGAGGCATAGTGGTTTTTGGATGGAAAAAATATGCTACGCTGTGTGCATATCAAAAGAAACAAATCGAATAACACCCAATGGAGGGCGTATGCGAGTAGGAATGATTGGGATTGGCGGGATTGCCGATGTCTATCGCAAGGGGTTAGTACAGTACAATCAACCGATCACTGCCGTGTGTGACATCAACGATGCGCGTGTGGCTGAGGTTGCTAGTGCGACTGGTGCAATCGGGTATACCGATTATCGTGAGATGATCGCCAAAGAACAGTTAGATGCAGTATTTGTCTCGATTCCTCCAGGTGTGCATGCGAATCAGGTAATTGATGTGGTGAACAGCGGGGCGGCGGTGTTTGTGGCCAAACCGATTGGACTCGATATCAATCTGGTACGGCAGACGTATGATGCGATTGTGGCGCGTGGCGTTATCAATCAGGTCGGATATATGGCGCGCTACGCAGATATTGCAGCCAAGGCACGGGAGTTGATTGGTGATCGCAAGATTGTGATGGGCTTGGCTCGCTTTATGGTGCGCATGCCGACCAATCACCCGTGGTGGGGTAAGCGCTCGATTTGCGGTGGGCAAATTATTGAGCAGAGCACGCATATGTTCGATTTGTTGCGCTATTTGATGGGCGATGTGGTACAGGTCCAGAGTTATGGCCATCAAGGCGCGGGTGACGATATTGCCGATTTTGAGGATAGCACGATTGTGAATTTGCGCTTCGCTAATGGTGGGATTGGTAGCGTCGTCAGCACGAGTTGTACGCAGGTGCCCGATGGGGCTGCGTGGGAGCTGACGGGGCGTGATTTGTACCTTAAGTTGACCATGGATTTGGATTTGAGCGGTGTGATTGATGGTCAAGTCGTCAGTTATCGGGGTGACGAGAGTGGCTATATTCGACAGGTCGGCGAATTTTTGCAGGCGGTACGTACCAAGGAACAGTCGTTGGTGCGGTCGTCGTATGCGGATGCTATGCAAACACTCATCGTGACGATGGCAGCTGAAGAATCGTTGCAAGCGGGCGGTCGCCCGGTGAATTTAGAAGGATAGAATCATGCACTTTGGCACGATGCAGAACGTCATCAATGAGTCGGTGGGCAGTGTGTTTTATCGGGCGGCGCAGTTGGGCTTTGCCAGTGTGGAGTTGGATTGGAATCGGCCGGAGGACGCCTTGCCGGGCGGTATGTTGAGTCCAACCATGCGTGACATGATTCCCAAAACTGCCCGACTCAATGAGATCACGATTGCCTCGGTGGCAGCACATTTTTTGAACAACGGCAATATTGCCAGTACCGATGCTGATGTAGTAGCTGAGGCGATGCTCCAGATTCGCCGGGGCATTACAGTGTGCCGCGAGGTTGGTGCGAAAGTCTTGCTCGTGCCGTTTTTTTTCAAGGGCGAAATCGAGGGCGATGCCGGCATGGAGCGCCTTATTCGCAATTTGCGCACTCTAGCGCCTGATGCGGAGCAGGCTGGAGTTATGCTGGGGATTGAGAATACCTTGATGGCCACCCAGAACGTCGCCGTGATTGATGCGGTCAACTCACCGGCAGTGGGTGTGTACTGGGACATGGCCAACGGTATGGCGGTCGGGTATAACCCAGTGGCGGATGTGCATACGTTAGGCAAGCGGATTGTGCAGGTGCACGCCAAAGAATATGCGTATGACGGTGGTGCGCACGGGAATCGGACTAACCCGCGCTTTGATTTGCTCAACAAAAAGCCACTTGGGGCCGGCGATGTGCCGTTGCGCGAGGTGTTGGCAGCATTGACGCAAGTCGGCTATATGGGACACGTGGTGCTTGAGACGGGGATATTCGGCGATCATCATGCATCGGCGCAGGCTGCGCTCGAGGCATTGCGGGCCGCCCACGCCTAGAAGAGAGCTGGCATGAAACTGTCGTTTATTACGGCCAATTATGTGGCACGTGAATTGGGATTCAACATGACCGAGGGATGGGGGCAGGGCGATGCGGCGACACATGCACATTACCGCCCACTCGAGACATACGGAGCGCGAATCAACGAGTTATTTGGCTTGATTGCCGCCCAAGGGTATAGTTACATCGATATTTGGAATGCGCATTTGCATTGGTCATGGGCGACGCCTGAGCACATTGACATTGCCAAGGCTGCACTCCAACGCCACGCATTGACACCGCTTTGTTATTGTGGTCGTTTTGGTGATACCGAGGCTGAGTTTAGTAAGTCGTGTTATACCGCACAGGCCATGGGCATGAATATTTTGGCGGGATCAACACCGTTGTTGGCGCAAAACCGCATGGCTGTGGCAGCAATTCTCGCCGAGCACGACTGTTATTTGGCGATTGAGAACCATCCTGCTGAGAAAACACCAGCAGATGTGCTTGTGCAAATTGGTGATGGGTGTCATGGGCGGATTGGTACTGCAATTGATACTGGTTGGTGGGGGACTCAAGGGTATGATGCAGCCGATGCGATTGATGAGCTCTACCCACACATTCTGGCGGTTCACCTCAAAGATGTGTTAGCGGTTGGAGGGCATGATACCTGTCGGTTTGGCCAAGGAGTGGTGCCGATTATGCGGTGCATTCAACTACTTAAGCAGCGTGGGTATAAGGGGCCACTGTCGATTGAACATGAGCCAAATACCTTTGACCCGACCGAGGATTGTGTGGCGATGCGCCAGATGGTGCGCTACGAGTTAGGGTTGGCGTAGCTTGGTGGGTGTGGATGGCGGCCGGGGGACACGTC
>JBMTAN010000020.1:0-52726 GCA_049428765.1 Roseiflexaceae bacterium | reverse complement strand
CCCCCCGCGATTTTTTATACGCAAGAAGGCCTACGCCATTGCGCGCAAAACAGGCAATACCTCACGACCTAACACGGCAATCGCCTCGCGCGGGTTGGGGCCAAGTGGTGGTCCAAAACTAATATGACGAGCGCCAGACTCAACTAACGCAGTTAATCGGGGTAACAAATCAGCACCAGTCCCAGTAATACCAATCTTAAGCATCTCGGGAGTTACCATTGCACAGGCGCGTTCCTCATCATGATCATGTTGAATAGCATGCTGAATGGGGATAAATTCATCACGCGATACACCTAAATTTGCCAAAATCGTATCACTGAGGGCGTGGCCATAGTAAGCGATTTTTTGGCGGAGTACGGTCTCAGCGGCCTGTGCATCATCGCCGACCGATACCCAAATACATGCCGCCATATCAACAGCATCAGGAGTGCGGCCAGCGAGGGCTAGGCCGCGATCGACGTGCGCCCGCACTTGATAGTAGTGCTCAGGAGGAAAGAGTAGAGGCAAGCCGCCATCGGCATATTGACCAATCGCTTCAAGCATTTTGGGACTCATGGCACCGAGATATATCGGGATTTGTCGGCTTGAGGTACGCAAATAGGCTTCGGCACTCCATTCGCCGAGTTCACTACCAATATGAGTCACACGCTCACCCGCAAACAGAGAGCGTAAGACCTGCATGCTCTCAACAATGCGCGTTAGCGGGCGTTGTTGTGGCATACCAACCCACCCCAAAAAGTCACCAGCCCCTGCACCGATACCGAGCAATGCACGACCGCCCGAGAGCTCATCGAGTGCGACCGCTTGCATCGCCATTTCGGCTGGGTGCATCGTATACGGATTGACAATACAGGTGCCAAGGTGAATGTGCGTCGTGGCGGTCGCACAACTTGCGAGAATCGGCCATACACCATACAAAAACAAATCGTCGCTCACCCAAAACTGATCAAATCCGGCGTGCTCTGCAATCTGTGCCAACTCCATGTATTCACGCACCGGACGGTCGTTGTTGAATCGAATCGAAAAGCGCATGGCATCTCTCACATTAGCTGACGAATACACCTCTATTGTGACACAAAACAACATCATACCAATACAACAAATCGCATTTGACAAACCGCGACCAAACATGCTACTATTCTGCTTGCGGGCGATTAGCTCAGTTGGTTAGAGCGCAACGTTGACATCGTTGAGGTCGGTGGTTCGAATCCACTATCGCCCACCACATTTCCTCAGTCCGTATTTCTCCACATATTCCCAACATAATACGAGGTTGTCGGTGTTACGGATTATTCATGTGCTTTGGCTTACGCTTTGGTTGCGGTGTCCAGCCTGCCAGCGTGGTCACATGTTCCGTAGCTTGTTCCGCATGAATGTGCGATGCCCAGTGTGTGGCGTCGTCTTTGAGCGTGACCATGGCGAGATTACCGGTGGCATGGCCATCAATACCGTGCTTGTGCTGCTGATTGCAGTGGCAGGTGCGGCGCTTTCGGTCGTGACTGACTACCCTGCCTGGGTCATCATCGGTGTGACGGCAGTCGTCATGACGGTGTTTGGCATATTGTTTTATCGACACGCACGGGCGTTGTGGATAGGCATTTTGTATTTAACCGGATCAATGTTTGAAGATATATAGGACACACCATGCCATCATTTGTTGATCGTGTATTTACCGTTGCCGCGCAACTTTTTTTTGAAAAACCCGGCCGTTCAATTGACCATGCAGCACACATCACTGGGCTACAAACAAGTGGCGATGCATTAGTCACACAGTTCCGCCATGCCCGTGACGATCAACATAATCGTACAGTAATGCGGCATATTATCGGCATTGAACATTGGTCACAAGCACGCCTACGTGAGTTGCTGGGTGCTGCACCATTCCGCGAAGAGTACGACAACTATCAACCTCCTGCGCATCATACCGTTGCCGAACTTGCCGACATCATGCAACAAACACGTGCGCAAAGTTGTGCGATTGTGCAACAACTCGCTGATGCAAACATCGATTTGCAGCAACGTGTTTCGCACAACCAGTTTGGGACATTAACAGCCAGTGGGTGGCTGGTGTATATTCGTTCACACGCTACTATCGAAAGCAAAAAACTGCACAAATAACTGACAATCTGTTGACACAAAATCGACAATGACAAATAGGATTGCATATATCAGTCATTATCTTGACAGAAAGTATTATCAACGAGTAATATAAGCAAACAGCCTTTGTGTCCACAACGTATATGTGGGTAGCGCCATTTATTCGGTGCTACATAGAGCTGTTTCATGACATGTGTATGGAGGCAAGCAAGTGGGGGAAGTAATTTTACCAGTCCTCATGTTGCTCATCGGCGGTTCAATTGGCTTTGGAGTAGCGCTATTCATATATAGAACGAGTACGCAAAACCAAATCAGTCGGCTAGAGGCTGAATGGCAACTTAAAGTAGAGGCAATCCGGACAGAGCACAAGGAATTGCGCATTCAGGCATCAGATGAAGCATTGCGTATTCGAAGTGAGGCTGAAGTCCAAATTCGCGAGGCACGGCAGACAATTCGTCAGCAAGAAGAGCGCCTAAATCGCAAAGAAGAGGTTCTCGATCGCAAGGTTGATGGTGTTGAGCGTCGTGAGCGCCAGATACAGCAACGTGAGCGCTCAGTTGAACAACAGGCTCAAGAGGTCGAGCAGATCAAGACGCAACAGCGTCAAGAGCTTGAGCGTATCTCAGGTTTAACAAGTGAGCAAGCACGCGAGATTATCTTGCAACGTGTTGAGGTTGAGGCTCGTGATGAGTCTGCACGACGTATCCGTGAGATTGAGCGAGTCACCCAAGACGAAGCCGACAAGACGGCACGCAAAATCGTCAGCATGGCCATTCAACGATGTGCCTCGGACTATGTGGCAGAGGTCACCGTATCAACGGTGCCATTGCCATCTGAGGAGATCAAGGGACGCATCATCGGACGCGAAGGGCGCAACATTCGCGCATTCGAGCAGATTACAGGCGTTGATATTATTGTTGACGATACACCAGATGCCGTCACTCTTTCGTGTCACGATCCAGTCCGCCGTGAGGTAGCGCGCCTTTCATTAGGGAAGTTGCTCAAGGATGGACGGATTCACCCTACCCGCATTGAAGAGGTTGTGTCCAAGACACAACAAGAGCTTGATGTGGTCATGCGTGAAGAAGGTGAGCGGGTCGCCTATGAGGCCAACGTACAGGGGTTGCATCCAGATCTCATTAAGTTGTTGGGGCGACTCAAGTTCCGTACCAGTTATGGTCAGAATGTGCTGCAACACTCACTCGAATGTGCATTGTTGGCAGCTCATATGGCAGCTGAGTTGGGGGCAAACATTACGATTGCGAAGACTGCAGCGTTGTTGCATGACATCGGCAAGGCAGTTGATCATGAGGTTCAGGGACCACACGCCGTTATCGGTGCAGACATAGCCAAACGCCTAGGTCGATCGCCAGCAATTGTGCATGCAATTGCGGCACACCACAATGATGAGGAGCCACAGACAGTCGAGGCATTCCTTGTCCAGGCTGTAGACGCTATTTCAGGTGGTCGTCCGGGAGCTCGGCGTGAGACGCTCGATTTGTACATCAAGCGATTAGAGGCACTTGAGGGTGTCGCCACATCGTTTGAAGGAGTACAACGTGCATTTGCTGTCCAAGCAGGGCGTGAAGTACGTATCATGGTTATTCCTGAAGCCATCGACGATTTGGGGAGCATCCACCTTGCCCGGGATGTCGCCAAGAAGATCGAAGAGAGCCTTCAATACCCTGGTCAAATCAAAGTAACCGTGATTCGCGAGACACGCACAACGGAGTATGCACGGTAGCATAGTAGGCAAGCCGTGTTTGTTAATTCAATACACATGGACGACGCTTCGTCACGCGCATCAATTCTGGTCGTCTGTGTCTCAGACCAAACACACATTGTAGTGAAGGGGTGTGTATCATGGATTCACAGTATACCAGTGATGTACTTAATGCTGGGGTTACCAATGAGGGTGTCACCAATCCGAAGGTTGAAGTACTCAAGGTGTCAACACGGTCACGACCAAGTGCAGTAGCAGGCGCAATTGCTGGTGTTATCCGCGATCAGCGCAGTGCCGAAATTCAGACCATTGGTGCTGGGGCTACAAGTCAAGCAGTCAAGGCTATTGCCATTGCGTATAACTACTTGGCTGCTGAGCAAATCGAAATTGTCTGTATCCCAGCGTTCATGGATGTCATGATCGAAAACGAAGAACGTACGGCCATTCGATTGCTCGTGGTTCGCCGATAACAGTCACATAGTTGAATCAGCACATGGACGGTCAACACGCCGGCAGTATACTGCTGGCGTGTTCTGTTGAAGCGCAGAGTGTTTGCCACACATAACGCTGTACATAGGGTGTATAATCACTAATAAGCTGTATTGTCAATGGGAGCATGGTGGTGTGAGTTATTCCCTGACACTTGGACCTTTTCATCCCGCTTGGCGTGGTCCACAAAGATACATCATGGAACTCGAGGGCGAAACCGTAACAGCCGTAGATTTACACAACGGCATGAATGAGCGCGGTTGTGCTAATCGAGTCGTCCATTTGTCACTGACGCAGAGTTTGCAGTTTGTACCACGTATCTGTGGGAGTTGTAGCCATGCGCATATGTTGGCATATTGCCGTGCACTCGAACAACTTGCGTCACTCCCGGTACCTATCCGCGCACAGTATATTCGCGTTATTGTTGTTGAACTCGAACGGATAGTAATGCATTTGGCAGGTGCCACAAATATTAGTGCAATGCTTGGTGCTGAGAATTACCATCACACGTTACATACGTTACATGTAGCCGCCAATACGCTGTTACACGATGTCATTGGGCGACCAAGTAACGATAATGTTATTATGCCTGGTGGATTGGCGTTCGAACCTTCCAAAAGTGCATTTGTATCACTCCAATCTGGGATTGTACAACTATCACAGTCACTCTATCGCGCCATCGATAGTATTATTGATGACCGCCGGCTTCTCTCTCGCACAGTCAATGTGGGAGTGCTCAATCATCAAGCTGCGAGTCAACTTGATGTTGGTGGGATTATTGGGCGGGCGTCAGGGTTAAGCACCGATTTACGGTTTGTCGCACCATACGAGGTATACGAGCGCCTCGATGCAAGCATGATTGTTCAAGAGAGTGGCGATATATATGCGCGCTTGATGGTGATGTTGCTTGAAGCCCACATGAGCGCCAAGATGGTTGAACAGGCACAACGCTTACTCAAAGCTGGTCCAAGCGAAGGTTCAATACCACTCCTCGCAGCTGGCAATGTCCGTAGCAGTGTTGAGGGTCCACGTGGGGCAATTACCTATATATTGAGCAGTGATGGAATACGGTTGACCGATTGTACTATCCAAGTCCAACGGCAAATGGATCGATTAGTAACGCGTACATTGCTACTCAATGCGCAACTCGATGATGTAGTACCGATTATTGCCTCGACAGATACCTGTATCGCCTGTGCCGAAGGTTAAGCAAGGGATAGTTATTTTATGTTATTTGTCGCACTTTTGCTTCCATTATTCGCAGCAGTAACCGCATGGGCACTCGACCGTGTGGTGCCAACTCGGCACATAGGGTATTTGGCAATTAGTGCATTGTTTATCAGTGCACTCCTGCTCATCTTAGCAAATCCGATTATCGGGTTGCCGATTCAGGTACTTAATGTTGAGTGGATCAAAATTGACACATACGTCGTACTACTCACACTTCGCATTGATTTACTCAACTGGGTATTATCAATTATGGTGTTGCTAATTGCCGTTGCGGGCATGATTGGGTTGATTTATTCATTGCCCTATCAGTTGCGCAATTACGGTAGCCTGCTGTCACTTATTTTGGTACATGTATCGATTATTTTGTTTGGCATCATTGCCCAAGACTCTATCTTGCGCATCTTCATGTGGGGAATTGCCGCCATCATTGGCGGTATTTTGATGCGCGTGAGTGGCGCATTACCGGGCAGTAATACACCATTGGTAAGCATTGTTGGCGGATTAAGCGGTGCAATATTATTAATGGTGGCCGTATTGTGGCGTAACTATCTGCCTATTGGAGCGCTACCGAGTGCATTAGTTATGGCTTGGAGTTTCGCTGCATTCCTGGGAATGGGTTTAATACCATTTCATAGTTATCTTGCAGGATTAAGTAGTGCTCCAGCAATTCTTACGTTATTTTTGGTACCACTTGGCATTCCCCTTCTTGGTGCGCTCACGTTTATTGAAATGATAGCAACACAAGGGCCGCTTATCAGTGAAAGCTGGCGCAATGTGTTGATGGTTTTGGCAATTATCAGTGCAGTCGGAACGGCTGTAGGCGCAATTGGTGCTACGCGGCTACGTACATTACTCGGCTGGCATGCCAGTAATCAATATGCATTGCTCACGTTAGCTGCCATTAGTGATGCACAAGTGATGGTGCTTGGTGTACCAATCTTGCTTATCAGCAGTATATTAACCACTAGTATCATTGCGTTGGCAGTGGGATTCATTGAGTCTAGTAGCAATAGTGATGAGTTAACGCAGTTACGACCTCGATTGCCGATTGGGGTGGCTGGTGTGATGATTCTCGTGGCTGTCGCCGCCTCGATTGGGTTGCCAGGCACGATTGGGTTCGTAGCACGTTGGTGGATGGCCGAAATCCTGTTAGTCCGTGCACCATGGACAATTATTACCATGCTTGTCAGTGGATCACTCCTCGGGTTAGCGTGGTCTGTATCACTTGCAAGCATTTGGCGGCGTTTACCACGAACCATTACTGGTACCGGTATGATGAGGTCTGCGATTCCGATTTGGGGCACATGGTTAGGTCCCTTAATGTTCGGCGCCATATTAATCGGATTGGGAATCATACCGCAGTATATTTGGTCTGAATGGCTTATTCCACTCCAAGGGCGTTTGAGTGGCGATACAACGCTCATAGCGCCAAGCATGCCCTCACTCTTTGAGCAGATAGGGCTGGTTATGATGGCATTGGCAATCATCATCGTTCCGGTGATTGCTGGGCGGTTGCAACAACGTCAAGGGAGTGCAGGTGGCGAGCAGGGAGCAGTCACCATCCCACCGCAAGCAACGGCCGAGAGTTTAGGGATTTTTGTAAGTATGGTGCAGGCTAACTGGCTCCTAAAAGCCGTGTGGGCGTTTTTAATTCGCTTTGGGAATTCATTACAATGGATATTCCGTCTCGGCGAAGATCGCTACTATGTTGCAGGAATCGTTCTCGGGTTTATTGTAGTCGTGTTGTTGCTTATCTAAGAGGTCTGTATATGGGTGATTTTTTGGGGACCTATTGGCCACTTATCGGCATTTCGGTGTCGGCAGCCGTTATCTTGATGGCGCAACAACGTAGAACTAGCGTCATTGGGTTACTGCTCAACTACTTATTTGTCGCTGCATTCCTGTCGCAACAGCAATACATCAAACCAGATCTCGATTTATTGGGGTTTATGGTAAGCACAACAGTACTTATCAAGATTATCGCCGGCGCGTCAGCCGTCAGTATTTTGGCGATTACCGCACTTACATTCTCTCGCGATTACGAAGCAAGTGCGCTTGATGAGTTTTCATTAGCAGAGCTTCGTCGCGCTGCCCGGCAGGCACGGAGACTTGAGATTGTCTCGCCACGACGTTTTGCGGATGTGGTTGTCCCCATGTGGGCGATGGTGTTGGTCGCAATTGCCAGCTTCATTTTGCCACGACTCTACCCAATCGGCAGTGAAGAGGTCGATTTTGCGTGGTACTGGTTGACATTGACAGGATTCTTTACTATTGTAACTGCGAGTGATGTGCTCAAATTAGGGCTAGGATTGCTGCTGTGTGTCAGTAGTATTGACTTGCTATACACGGCAATTGCAAGCACTGTGCAGGTGTTTCCACTTGCATTATTAGGGTTAACGACCATTGTGTTGTCGCTAGCAGTGTCTTACTTAAGTGGGTTGATGTATGGTCGCCTCAAGACACTTGAGTTAAACGAATTGTATAAACGCTAATGCTCTATCTACTGACAATTTTCTTTCCGATTGCGATGGCCGCAGGCCTCTTCCTCTTGCGTGCCCAACAAATACCAGCAATCACTGGTGCTATTCTCACCGTGGTGGTACAGATACTATTGGTCATCCAACTGCCAGTAGATGCTCCTGTGCGACTACTTGGACTAACGTTGGCCATTGATCCATTGGGTCAGTTGGTAATGCTGACTATTTTGGGCATTGCCTTGTTTGCATATACGGTGAATTTTTTTATTGCACATGGCGAGCATTTTATTCCAATTAGTTTATTGCTCCTAGGATTTACACATACGACGATTATTTTGATGCAAGAGCCATTTGTAGCCACATTGTTATTGGTTAGCAGTGGTTTCTTGGCGATTTTGGCGATCGTGGACTTACCGATAGGCAGTACGGTGTTGGTAGAGCGTTCCCCATTGATTACTGCATTGCATTATTTGGTATTGGTATTATTGTCAGGATTTGCCATGTACATGGCGTATGTCTTGCTGACGATTTACTGGCCAACAGATCAGTCTAGTCAATCATCGCCAGCGCGATTAATCATGTCGTTAATCATTGTCGGCTTCGGCATGCGTTTGGCGATTTTCCCGTTCCACTCATGGTTAGTAGAGTTAGCTGAGTACACGACGCCGATGGTCACGGTCATCGTAATTACGGCACTCAACAGTACAAGTCTGCTGTTCTTAATCAGCACCTTCCAGTTTTTTCCGATTATTGTGACCGAAAACGCACGGGGCATGCAAGTGTTGATGTTTTTGGGAGCCATCACCATGATTGTGTCTGCGCTTTTTGGCTTAGCAACGGCGCATTTACGACGTACGCCCAGTTACCTGATGGTTGCCAATAGTGGATTTATGGTATTTGGTGTGGCAAGTGCAACAAGCAACGGGTTGGCCGGCTCGATTCTTGATTTATTCAATCACATGATTGCCGTATTAGTCATTTATGTATCAATTGCGCTCCTTGAACGACCTGATGGGCGTCCAGTCGTCACGTTGCGACGTGATTTATTGTGGCGCTGGCCGTTGGCAGGAAGTGGTTTTATTGGAGGGTGCTTATTACTCCTCGGTGCGCCACCATTCAGTTCATTTACGAGCAAATTGCTGATTTACAACGCCGCAGCCGAGTCGGGAGCGCATTTTGTGGTACTCCTTGGCATTGGGAGCCTGTTGATGTTGGCGGCAGTTGCACGATTGCTCTACGAGCGCTTGCTCGGCGCTGCTGAGGAGCTCCCAACTGAGCAGATGCCAATTTTGTTGGCCACACAAGAGATGTCGCGCCAAAGCGATCGCAAGTTGATTGGTGAACCTGTAGGACTCAGCATTGTCATCTTTTTGTTATTAGGAATTAGTGCGGTGATTGGGGTGTATCCGCAATTGATTTTGGTCACCATTGAAGATGTCATTCGCGGATTAACATTTGTGCGTGTCACATCATAATTAGAGGATAGGCATATGACCGTGCGCGTCTTTCATGCAAATAGTGGTTCATGTGGGGGTTGCGACAATCAGATTGTCTTGGGGTTATATCGTCAGCCACGCATTGAGATGATCCTTTCACCCGCTGACGCTGATGTCTGGTTAATTACCGGCGTGCTTAATACGTTTATTCGCAACTATTTGACTCAGGTATTGCTCAATAACGCCCAACGCCCGTATATTATTGCGACCGGGTTGTGTGCAGTCAATGGCCAACCATTTGGGCGAGGTGGACTCAATGCAGCGCCAGAAATCCCGGTGAGTTTACACTTAATGGGGTGCCCTGTACGCATAGAAGACATCATCGGTGCGATTTACAACGCACGCCAAATGCGCGCATAGCAATATCACGGTATATTATTTTGCGTATAATACTGTGCAGATATCAAGAATTATGACTACGAAGTCGGCGATACGTAATAAGGAGTGACGGTGGATCTTATCTTTGCTTTATTTGTATACCCAGGCCTTATTCCAGCCGTACTATTGACGTTGCTCTTCAACATCTTGGTATCGCAACGCCGATTGGTGTTACCCCCAGACATCATGAAGGCTGTACTTAGCACGGACGGACTCGGCGCAGTTGTCAGTATCATCCTCGCCATCAGTGCACTAGTGTATATGCCGTGGCCATTTAATGGAGCCTATAGTAATGTCGCTGGTCCACTCTTGATGTGGGCAGCACTTGAAGCGGCATTTTTGGTGCCGTCACTTATTGCACAGACCTCTTCATCGCCGATGGTAGTTCGTGGAGCAGCCCGTTCGCTCCAGATTGGGTTAGCAGGGCGGATTGTGATTTGGTGTGCATTTGGCGCACTCTACTGGGCCAATCAAACAATAAGTTGGGATATTGTACCAGCATTGGCACTCGCATGGATATCAGGCATATTGGCATTGCCGGCCGCAATTGGCGTTGGCATGTTTCGTAATGATACCGCATTAACTGGCGTTATCACCACAGGATTAAATCTTTCAACCGTTGCGCTCATGCAAATTGCCGCTGATGTACGTGCAACAGTACTGGTGGTTATGGTGACATCAAGTCTCGTACCACTCGATTTCAGCAACGGCGTTGGGCGTTTGATCGCTATTATTGTTAGTACGATTGTGACAATGGTCATCATTCGCTTCATGATTCGAAATCAACCGTTTGTCACATTAGCAGCGGCATTACGTTGGTGTTGGTGGCGAGCATTACCACCTGCAGTAATCGCTATCGCCTACCTGCAATTTTTTGTGTCTTAACTAAAGCGTAGGTAAATATGTATCTGGTGTGCATTAAACAACTCAGTGCTACAAATACGCCTATTCAATCATTATCACTCAACATTCCGACGCAGATTTGCTACGGTATCATTGGGGCAAGTGGCAGTGGCAAAAGTAGCTTACTCAACATCATTGCCGGCCTACATGGTGAGGCATCTGCCAACGTATTGATCGATAATGTACCAGCTAACCGCGCAACACAACGCATTGGTATCGTATCACCGCGGATTCAACTATCGGCAGATGCGCGCATTGATGAACTACTCTTACAGCACGCGCAACTATATCATCAGCAGGTCGATAATATTCGTCAAGCGTACCAACGCGCTATCCGGTTGTGTGCACTCGAGTCAATCTCGCAACAGCAGGTACGTACGCTCTCGGTGTTTAACCAGCGCCGTGTCGTACTTGCGCAGGCAATCATCCAACAGCCTGCGCTGTTGTTGATTGACGAGCCCACGATTGGGCTCACAGCGAGCGAGCAAAACGTCATGATCGACATCCTTGAGGGACTACGCGATCGTGATATGACACTTGTCATTACATCACGTGGTGATGCACCACTTGATTCACTTTTTGACATGATTGGCGTACTCGCCAATGGCACAATTATTGCAGAACTCGACCAACAACAGATTCGCAACCTGCCACGCACAATTTTGATACGCGCCGATGTTATCCCTACCGCCGCATATGAGCATATCGTAGCCCTTGATAACGGAATTGTGGTCACGCGTCGCAATATTGTCCTCACGGGTGAAGGCGTACGTGCATTATCACAAATTCTGCAGGTATTACTCCACTATCACGTGCATATTTTTGCGATAGAACCACTCAATCACCCACTTGCAGATCTTGTCAACCAAGCCAAACAACCGCAGGTTCTTGCACACCGATATCCGGTACGCGTTGTCACATCACCAATAGCTGACGCAGGTGTGGAGGAGGAGACTGCACAATGATAAAACTCATGATGCTCGTGATACGTGATCATCTTCGAAGTCAACGCATCTTGGTCGAATTGTCAGTCATGGCGTTTACGGCGTTATTTGTACTCCGCAATCTGATGGAGAGCCAAGCAAGTCAAGCAACGCTCGTCTTGTATAGTTTTTTGATGGCACTCTACACTACCTCTGTATTAGCTGATAGCAACGAGCAACCGGCAGCCATGCAACGCATCTTGGCAATGCCAAGCCGTGAGCCGCTGCTCTGGGCAATTGTTGGGAGTGCGCTCGTCATTACCGTGACATCCTACCTGTTACTGGCAATCATTGGAACAGTCCTGAATCCACTGGCAATGCCAACCATTACAACCATGCTGTTCGCTCTCCCAAGTGTTATCTTGGTGATTATTACTGCGATCATGCTCATGCTCCTCATGACACCATTGGTTGCGACCACAACTCAACGTCTGATTATCCTAGCTATCATCACGATTCCGATTGCCTGGAATATCGTCGTATCAACGATTAATCTATCCATGCCTGATATTGATGGGGCGGTAGTATCCGCCATCACGACCATCTGGGGACTCGCGCTGTGGCCTGGATTTGCCGTCTATGACAATGCGGTTACGCCTGTGTATACCTTGACAGGTATCATCATGCATCTGGTCCATAGTCTTGTGGTCGTAGGGTTGTACTTGATTATCCGTACGTGGTTCAACCGCAAATCCCTTGCAATCGCATAAACGTATCGTTGTGTAGACAAGCCCCCTGATGGACTCATCCATCAGGGGGCTTGTGTGTCTAGGCTTGTCGGCTGCGTTATGCGTGCGCAGGTGCTTCTTTGTCAGACGGTTTGGCAAACCCTAGACCAACGAGAATCACAAAAGTAATCCAAATGACATCTGCTAAGAACAAGTGCAAAATTTGAATCGGTATTGGAGCATACAATACCACATTAATCGTCCCCAACACCAACTGTGCAACGTATGAACCAATCAAAATATTAGCGGTCTTTGACACCTGTGGCGTAGGAAACGCCCCACGGAAGAGTTGAGCAATAATCACCATCACAAAACCAGTTCCCACTGCAATCGCTGGATGCGCTACACGCAAACGCAACAACAAGTTCGATGTCGGATCAAGATCTTTGTATAATCCATCCACGAAACTGGTTTTGGGGAACAACGTATCGCCTAATGCTGCAATTCCACCACTCGCCCCTAATAACATCATCATCAGCACACCAACCACAGTCCATATGATTAAACGACGCTGATTACGCAAAACAGGCGCTGCCACGCCACGTGCCCACAAACCAGTCAATGTAATTGCCGCAAGGAGTAATAATGTGTTGACTAAATGTGCAGCCATAGATACGGCACGAGTGAGCGATGCATTGTGCGCTACCAACTCAAACAACACGAGCAATGCGCCGATTAAGGCCTCGATAATCACAAAAATAAGCGTGGCCACTGCACCTTTACGCACAATGTCACCCTTGGGATAAAGCTTAAATGCCTGATAGGTCATCCAGGCGATTATAAACAACAAAAATCCACTAGTGATGCGATGCGATAACTCGATGAGGGTCTCGACCTCGGGGGCGCGGGGGATGACCTCGCCGTTACACAATGGCCAGTGATCGCCACAACCAGCACCTGACCCGGTCGCACGTACCACTGCTCCCCATAAAATCACGACAATCGTATACAACAATACTATCCAAATATAGCGTTCGTAACGATTACGCACTCCCATTTGTTACTCCTATCACAAGCTCAACCCGCCCGCTATTGTAGCCGAGAGCCGAAAAATGTGCAACCAAGTCAGTACTACACCGAGCTACCACTGCAAATCACAACATGATAAAATGGCTGTATGACACAATCATCATGGCGCACAATAACAACTGACGTACAACAGACAATTGAATTGGGGATGCTACTTGGCAGGGTTCTGCAATGTGGTGACATGCTATTGCTTTCAGGTGATCTCGGAGCTGGTAAGACACATCTCACCAAAGGGATAGTGATGGGCGCTGGGAGTCATGATGCAGTCACTAGCCCGACTTTCGTTTTTATAAACGAATATCGGACAGCATCGCGGCATACCCTCTACCATGTTGATTTATACCGCATTGACAGTCCAGCAGAGCTTGACGGTATTGGGCTCGCAGATGCCACAGCAGGGCACGGCATTGCAATCATTGAGTGGCCAGAACGCGATCTCGACTTATACCATATGCCACACCTATTAATACACATACACCATCGCTCAGCCACAAATCGCGAAATTATTTGCACTGCGCACGGACAGCGTGCGCATACACTTATTGACTATATCAGCGCACATTGGCCATACCCGGGAGCACAACACGCATGATAGTTGCAATTGACACAAGTGGTGCCATGAGTGGTATAGCATTGATGACCGATAACGGGACCCTCCTTGCAGAGCAATCATGGCACAGCAATCGACGTCATAGCGAACAAGTGCTGGCACAACTCGATGCATTATGCCGCTTAGTGGAGTGTAATCCGGCGCATATCACTCATATTGCCGTCTCGATTGGACCCGGAAGTTGGAGCGGGATTCGTATTGGTATTAGCATCGCAAAGGGTATTGCAATTGCCAATAATGCAGTGATTGTAGGAATCAATGCACTCGATTTATTGGCCTGGCCACTCCGTAACCGCGCACCAGTCACAGCGTGTATTCCTCTGGGACGTGGACGCTTTGCGACGGCGATTTATCCACAACATGCGTGGGCTATTGGCAGTATTACGCCCATCAACCAAACTATAGGCGATATCACAGTCGATACACAACATGTACTCGTATATGAACCGCTTACAACATCACAGTTATCACCATCCATGATAAATCATGGCCATCAGCATAGTGCATGGCCACATCCTCGTATACTCGCCGAACTCGGACTTCAGGTATTCCATACATATCCAACTGGACACCCAGTAGTTGAACCGATCTATCTTGGTGAACCAGTACACCCCAAACCATGAACAAAAACATTGTCTCTATGATACTGAGCGCACAATTTCTCTTGTCAGCTTGCCAAGAACCCGTGAATCAGATCATTACTCCTTCACCAAATCCAATTGCGCCAACTAGTACACGCATCGTGCTCACTGATGCGCTACAGGCGATGACAGTACGCACACCAGAATCAACACCACAACAGTGGTATTTGGACCGCATTCAGGCACCAATTCTTGATAATCTCGCTATACCACCAGTACGCGTAGCAATAATTGATACCGGGGTTGACACCACACATCCTGATTTAGTAAATCAAATTGTCGAAACACGCAATATCTTTGATGAATCGACAATGAATGATATACAAGGGCATGGCACTCATACCGCTGGCATTATAGCGGCCACGCATAACCTAACCACAAATACTCGTGGTATTTGCGCTACATGTCAAATTATCGCAATCAAAGCCATTAATGATGATGGATATGGTAGTGATGTGACCGTGGCGCAAGGCATAGATAATGCAATTAATGCCGGAGCCAAAGTCATTAATTTGAGTATAGGCAGTATCCATGATGCTCCTGCCATCAAGGCTGCAATAGAACGCGCATTGGCTGCAGATATTATTGTGGTAGCTGCAGCCGGCAATAACGAAAAGAGTCCCGGCGAAGAGGTTTTTCCGGCGGCCTATCCTGGCGTTCTTGCAGTAAGTGCTGTTGACCAAAACAATCGGATTGCTTCGTTTGCGCAAGACAACCCAGGAATTGATCTTGTTGCACCAGGGGTCGAGATTGTGAGCACCTCACCACATGGCGATGGCTACAGCATCGAACAAGGGACGAGTACAGCAGCTCCACAGGTCACCGCAACCGCCGCAATCGTGCGCGCGTTACGCCCCGAATTAAGTGCTCAACAAACTCAGGAACTCATCCTTGTCCATACCGAGGACCTAGGTAATCCGGGGTATGACCCCATATATGGCCATGGACTGCTTCGTGTTGAAAGCGTCATCAACGCAGTACAACAAGCAGATGTGACACAAAAAGGCTATATCCGTGGCCGAATTATTGGTGCTGATACGCTAGACATCACGCTTGAACTCAATAAACAACCGTTACCCCTTGACCCAAATGATCAATTTCGGCATGTCAATCTAGCCGCAGGATCCCACACGCTCGACATCATATATGCCGATCAACGATTACCAGTAACCTTTGATGTAACAGGTATCGGTTTGTTTGTTACTGATATTAGTATTTGGGTACGGAATGGCACGATCACCCCAATAGTGAGCGAACAACTGCCGTAGCAGCTTTTTCGCCACTAATCATGGCCGCATTAATACTACTGGCCTCGGTATATTCTCCGGCTAAATATAATCCTGGTACACCTGTACTGTTATCCGGGAGCAAAGGGTGAATTCCGGCCGGCTGACGGAACTGTGCAAACGGAATACGATATAACCGGAGGCGGCGATATGTATCAAGTGGCGCGTGTGGTCCTAACATGGCTGCTAAATCATGTTCAGCGCGGCGGTACAGCTCATCATCGCTGAGCTCAGGAATCCCTAGCACAGTGGCACTCAACAGGTGTTCACCCTCCGGCGCATAACTCGGTGCTACTGCGGTTAGTTGCGCGGCGTTATTGACAAATGCGTCAGGATTTGCATTGAGCCAGATTTTTTTCTGTTGGGTCAATGCAGCAGATCCGTGCCAGTAAATAGTCACGGTATCAAGCCCATCCGTCGGTACCGTTAAGCCAGACAACTGATGCGCCACAGGTGCCGGCACTGCCAACACTACAGCATCAGCTAATAGCACCTGATCATCGCGCAAACGAACACCTACCACGCGATTATCCTCACGCACCAACCCAGCCACAGCCGTATTGGTGCGCAGTTTGGTGTCAGCATTCAATCCTGCAGCGAGTTGCGTACTCAACGCACCCATGCCTTGTTTCGGCAGCACGGTGCGACCATCAGCGAGCATTTTAAAGTCAAACAAAAAACACTTAGCACTCGTTGATAATGTACGATCAAGAAAGATGCCACCATAAAACGGAGCAAAGAAGCGCTCAATGGTCTGCTCGCTAAACCCATACTGGCGCAAATATGCAATCGTTGTGGTATCAACACCCTGACGAATCTGACGAATTGTCTGACCGCGCAATGTCAGGCTCAACTGCAGAACGCGTAATTTGTCGAGTGTGGTAGCCGCATCAGACCAGATTGCAGGCCATGCAGATACCAAATCGCGCAAAGGATCAGTAATCGTAGATTGACGCCCCGCCCGACAAATAACAGCACCTGGATCAAATGCCTGCAGCTCTAGATCTGGCAACGAAAGCCATCGTCGCACCGCTGGATACGCATCAAACAACACTTGAAAGCCACGATCAAGAATACATCCATCAACCACGTCACTACGCACCCGACCACCAACAGCATCACTGGATTCTAATAACGTAATGGCAATACCGCGCGATTGGAGAGCCCGTGCAGCTGTCAGTCCAGCTAATCCTGCGCCAACTATGATGACACGCATATATTCACCTAGATGTTCGTTACTTCATTGAGATGTCTTCACCTCTCTATATAATACTTGGATTACTGTTATCATTGTGTCGCACATATCATCACAAGCAATGATATGATGGTCGTAGTTGTTTTTACTTGTTCACGGAGGAACACCATGTCACAGCCGATTTGCCTACAACTCTATACTGTTCGTGATGCTATGTCTGCTGATTGGAAAGCCACACTCGCCCGTGTTGCACAAATTGGCTTCGCTGGTGTTGAAGTTGTATACACCGATAACATTCCTGCTGCTGAATTTAAAGCCGAGCTCGACCGACATAAGCTATTGGTCTCAGGTGCACATGTCGGCATTGATTTCTTGCGCAATCAACTCGATCAAGTCATTGCAGATCTCAAGCTGTTTGGCGCAACCTATGTCATCTGCCCGTGGATGTCACCCGATCAGCGTGGTGACGCCGCCCAATGGCGTGCATTAATGCACGAGTTTGAGGTTATTGGGGCAACATGTCGCGCTGCCGGAATGCAATTCCTCTATCATCACCATGACTTCGAACTTGCACCACTCGGTGATACGAATGCATTGACCATTTTGCTTGATGAAAGCAAGCCGGGGACCATCGACGCCGAGATAGATATTTACTGGGTAGAATATGCAGGAATGAATCCCATTGAAATGATTAACAAATACTCAGGCCGTGTCCCATGTGTTCACCTCAAAGATATGGCCGCTGGGGATCGTGCGTTTGCAGAGGTGGGCCACGGCACATTGGATATCGCCGGCGTTCTCAAAGCTGCCGATGCAGCAGGGAGCAAATGGCTGATTGTCGAACAAGATGTCTGTCAGCGTGATCCTTTTGAGAGTGTCGCTATGAGCTACAATTGGCTTAAACAACACGGTCGAGCATAATCTTTACAATCAACATGGAATACCACCCCTAGGCACGTCTAGGGGTGGTATTGTATACTTACCTACCATTCGTTAAGCAAACTCTCATCTAGCAATTTACCCCTTCACACCACAAATCGCAGTATAGTTAAATACGTACTTGTGCAAGCATACGACATCATTCGTTTGCATGATTGTCGATTCGTGCGCATGATGGATGCAATACGTAACCCATCTTGATAGACTCAGTATAAGAGTCATCACGTACAGGCATGATGTTTTCCGTAAACACCTATGACCTGTCTATTTTTTGAGTTTATTCGGTGTGAAAAACATCACAACAACAGGAGTTTTGCATGGCGCAACGCCCACCCCGTGAACAGCTTAATGGAATGCCAATCTCAGATACGTCGATTCGTCAGCCGGTATTTATTACCATGATGATGCTGTTAGCGATTACATTTGGCGTGTTATCGTTCAACACTATGCCAGTCAATTTGCTCCCTGAAATCAACTTACCAATTGTTGCAGTGACTGTGCAATATCCGGGTGCAGGTCCAAACAGTGTAGTTGAACAAGTCACCAAACCGATTGAAGAAGCCGTAAACACCCTCGGCGGAATCAAACACATTACGTCAAATTCAAGTGAAGGGTTGACGCTACTCATTTTGGAATTCAATGAGGGAACAGATATCAATCAAGCGGAACAAGATGTCAGACAACGCGTCAATGCGATACGAAATTCGCTACCACGTGACATTCGTGAGCCAATTTATCAGCGGTTTGATCCTAATCAAGCGCCGATTTTGTCGATTGCCATGTCGGCGACCAACGACATGGACCCTCTTGAATTACGCGATCGCATCGAAGATGAAATAGCACCAAGATTGCAACGTGCAGAGGGTGTAGGATCCGTAAGTGTGCAAGGCGGATTAACACGACAAATCAATGTTTGGATGCAACTTGATAAGCTCCAAGCCTATGGGTTAATACCGGCACAACTTACGCGTTCGTTGCAATCTGCAAACGCGAATCTCGGACTCGGTTCAATTAATGCAGGGACGCAAGATATCAACTTGCGCGCACCAAGCATGTTGGCAAGTGTCGAGGATATTGCAAATATTCAAATCACAGGCACAGCATATACCATCGGTGACGTTGCTACCGTCGAGGAAGGCATTGCCGATCAAACTAGCTACACGCGTTTAGATGGCGTTAATGCGATTATTCTTGACGTACGTAAACAATCGGGAGCCAATACCGTACAGGTTGCCGACGGAGTCAAAACAGAGCTTAATCGTGTGTTTGTGGAACGCACTGATATTAGTTACATTATTCCGCGTGACCAGTCAACGGCGGTACGCGAATCAGTTATTAGTTCAATTGAAGAGTTAATTTTTGCTGCAATTGCAGCCCTGCTCGTAGTATTCGCCTTCTTCCGCGATGTCCGTAACACCCTCATCACCATGGCAGGTCTGCCAATCATCTTGATTGCCACATTCACATTTATGGCAATTTTTGGCTTGACCATCAATCTCATTACATTGCTTGCACTTTCGTTGTGTGTCGGCTTGGTTATTGACGATGCCATTGTAGTGCGCGAGAACATCTTCCGTCATACCTTACGTGGCAAATCAGCCCGTGCTGCATCGAGTGTAGGAACCGCAGAGGTCTCGTTATCCGTGTTGGCAATGACATTGACCATTGTGGCCGTCTTTGTGCCTGTCACATTCACGTCAGGGACAACAGGCATCATCTTTAAGTCATTTGGTATTACTGTTGCGGTCGCAATGTTGCTCTCATTGGTCGAGGCGTTCACGTTTGCGCCCATGCTCTCAGCTAATTTGTTCCGTACCAAACAACCCAAAACACCACAACCGCATGACACGCATCATACCGTTGATATCGATGATTCGGATCCAAACGCTGCCTTATTACACGAAGCCAACGAAAACCCCGGACGGCTCGGTGCGTGGTATGGTGGCTTGTTGCGTAGCAGCCTCAAGAATCGCATCAATCGCATCATGGTCATGGTCGTTGCATTGGTCGTGTTAGGGCTTAGCTTCTTGGTGGCTGGACAACTCAAGTTCACCTTTTTCCCAGCCGAAGATCCGCATGAGTACATCATGGGATTTGAAATGCCACCTGGAACAAACTTAGCCGAAACCGACCGGGTTGCGCGTCAAGTTGAACAAGTGCTCATGAGCGAGCCGAATGTTGTATCGGTCATTAGCACAGTAGGGTTCACCGGTAACCCGGAGCGTGCCGAGTTTAGCGTCAAACTTGTGACCAAAACGCCAACGCAAGCGGCCCAAGATGCAGTACGTCCCAAATTGTCATTTGCCCCTAATTTGGCCTTTGCAGTGCCTAGCTTCCAAGGGTCAAGCACGGGGATTACTGGACGAACCATGCAGCTCAGCCTGCAGACAAGCCAAGATCCTGACGCACTCTTGCCAATTGTTAACCAAATCACCCAAGAGATGCGTCAAGTTCCTGGGCTTGTCGACGTAGCTACCAACTATACGCCTGGTAAACCAGAACTTCGCTTGTTAGCCAATCCGAATCGTATCGGCGACCTAGGGCTTACAAACGAAGACATTGCTTCATCAGTACGTGCACTTATCAATGGTGAACGCGCTACGGTGCTCCGTCGCGATGGCACTGACACAGATGTTGTGATACGTCTTGCTCCAGGAGATCGCAGCGATGCTACAGCACTCGGAAACATCATCATTCCGACGCGTAGTGGATCAGTTGCGCTGAGTTCACTTGGACAATTTGAGTTAGCGAGCAGTCCTGTCACAATTCGCCGGTATGATCGCTTAAATCAGATTCTTATTGGCGCAAACCTCGAGAATCGCAATTTGGGTGAGGCACAAGCAGATGTCACTGCGCTCATTCAAAAAATGACAATCCCGAGTGAAGTCGATTGGTCCTTCACTGGCGTAACGCAACAACAAACCGAAGGGTTCTCATCGTTGATTATCGCCATGGCGCTCTCGATATTGTTTGTATATATGGTGCTTGCATCACAATTTGGCTCGTTTACACAACCACTCGTTATCATGTTGGCAATGCCGTTCAGCTTCATTGGTGCGTTTATCGGATTGATTATCACCGGGAGCGATCTTGATATCACCGGTATGATTGGTCTGATTATGTTGCTTGGTCTTGTCACCAAAAACTCAATTCTGCTCGTCGATTTTACCAATCGTCTGCGTGATGCTGGTCTCGAAAAACACGAAGCATTGCGGATCGCAGGAGAAGTGCGGTTACGACCAATTCTCATGACCACACTTTCGCTGATTGCCGGTGCACTCCCAGTCGCTATGGGTCTACACGTCTTTGGTACTGGCCAAGGTGGTGAATTCCGTCGTGGCTTAGCCACTGTGTTGATTGGCGGTCTCACAACGTCCATGTTACTCACACTGTTTGTTGTACCGGTTGCCTATAGTCTCCTCGATTCACTGACAAGCCGGTTACGCCGTGCAGACACACCAGAGACGCCCCAACCAATTGCTGCAGGATTACCAAATCGTGCACCCGGTCGATCGCAAGAATAATTAAATACAACGACGCCGGAGGCATGCATATGCCTCCGGACAGCCAAAGGAAGCAGAATCATCTATGCGCAACAAGTTTATCCGCACCCTCTTAGTGAGTGGAATCGCAACCGGGCTGATGGCCTGTAGCACCACCGCCCAAGTAACGCCACAAGTCACACCGATGGCAAATAGTACCAATGCCGTTGTAGCAACACCGCAACCAGGCCTTGACCTTGGGAGCTTGATACCAACGACGACAACCAATGCCATCGCTACTGCACTCGTCAGTGGCACAGGCGAAGTGACCACTCGCAATGATAGCCAACTCAACTTTTTGGTTACAGGCACAGTTGCCGAGGTACGGGTTACTGAGGGGCAACAAGTTAAGAAAGACGACGTGCTTGCGACACTTGACACCACCCTCTATGATCAACAGGTAACCCAAGCTGAAGCTAATTTGGCCAGCGCCAAGGCTACGCTCGCCGCACTCCAAAGTAACGGCGCGGATGCGATTGCTGCCCGTGCGCAACTAGCACAAGCCAAAGCAGCACTCGACGCAACCAAACCCGATAGCACCAGTGCCGATGTGCGCGCTGCAAAACTCAATCTTCAGACAGCGCAATACAACTTGCAGAGTACCAAAGATCGATTGTCGTTAGCCAAGACACAAGCACAAATTCAACTTGATTTAGCCAACCAGAGCCTAGCACAAGCACAGTCTCAATTTGATTTCGATCGCTATAATTGGGAATGGATTCTCGAAAATGGCACGGACCCGTCCATGCCAACTGTCCGTGGACGTGAGAACAAACTTGGTGACCAAGCTATCAAACGCTATCAGGTGGCTTATGAGGTGTCGCTGTCACGCCGCGATGCTGCGAAGATTTCGTTCCGCAATGCCGAAATAGGGTTCGATCAAGCTAAGCAAGCCGAAACAGTCGGTGTGGCTGCGGCCGAGTTTCAAGTGGCGCAAGCAGAACTAGCGCTCGAACGGCTGACGAGTCCAACCGGCAAAGACCGTGCAGCCCTCGAGGCCGCAGTTGCCGGTGCCCAGGCCAGCTTGAATCGAATCGATACCCAACGCATGCAAGCCCAGGCTGGTGTGGCACAAGCTGAAGCAGCCTTGACCCTCGCCAAACTCAATCGCAATCGTGCCGAGATTCGCGCACCATTTGACGGTGTCATTGCACTTGTCGATATCAACATTGGCGATGCCGCAAACCCAGCTGGTCGACCTATCGTACGGGTAGTCGATACCACGAATTTGCGCGTTGAAGTACAAATTAGTGATGCAGATATCGCCAGCATCACACTTGATCAACGCGTAACGGTGAGTGTGGATGCACTCGCAGGGCAACAGTTCGAAGGAGCTGTCACCTTTATCTCACCAATTGCCAATATCATCGGCAATGTACGATCCTATACTATCCATATTGACTTAGACGATGTCACAAATTTACGTGCCGGCATGAGTGCTCGCGTCAATTTGCTGAGTCGCTAATCATCTCCACCCTCCCCCAAGCCTGTTGCATGGTACTACTATGCAACAGGTTTTTATTGCTTTAGCCAATCGTATGTCATACAGTAGTGCCACCAATCACCCCACACACCATCCACAATCCCTGCATGTCGTGGAAGATGCTGGAGCCACCAAATGTGATGTGCACGCATATCTCCATTGCCCCACTCACGACAATCAACAGTACGAGGTGGCGCATCTATGGTCTGCGGGAAGTCACGCCAACGATCACAATACGACATCACTGATGCATGATACCCCCAATCATAATCATGCCGACTGTTCGGCGCAAAATGCACATTACCACACCCCGATTGACGAGGTGCAATCGCATCGTATTGACTAAACTCACGCCAATAATGATGTGTATGAGGAGTGCGCCGGTAGACTTCCTCCATTATTGACTCCACCCGATGACCGAAGTTCTCGAGCATGCATCCAACATCGCGCTCAAAATTAAACCCCATCATCACAAAGTTCCCTGTAGCCTCAGGCACAACCACTGGCGGTGCATTACACCAGATTGCCTGTGATCCAATCATGATTGACTCGTACTCACCTGCATATGGGAATGAAAAAAACCACACCTCATCAAATTCACCAGCAGCATGGCGTGCCAGCAAATCAAATTGTTCAAGTCGTGCCCGATAATCAAGTCCGTCAGGGTGATGCATATCTTGGCGTCTCAGCCGCTGCAAATAACTGCTTGCCTCATAGCGAAACCCATCAATCTTGCGTGGGAACCACGGCGCATCAATGGTCTGTTGTATCTGATACTGCACTCGTCCGTGGCTCGCAAGTGCCATATCTGACACATACTGTGTGGCCAAGTTATATGGATTATGCCAACCCATGTGCTGATGCAACCGCATTCCTTGATTATCGACTATTGGATCATGCACAATCATTAAAACACTAGGGGAATATGTCATAGTAAGCACTCTTTCACCGTATAGCTATGCGCTCATCCTACTACACCCTGCTACACGGAATGTTAGCAATTCATTTACATTTCTCTTTTTTACTTTATACTTATTATTTATCATAAATTATATTAATTACATATTTGTTTAATTTAAATTAAATAATTGTGTAATTTCATTATTCAAACAACAACTACACACCTATTTAATTTTATATATGTAAATAATTAAAATTAAACACTCATACAAATTAAGTATTAAAATCAAACGCTCACACCCTATAATTTATTAAGATAAGGGCTAAAAAGAATTAGGGTACTACGAATGCATACTAATTACCGGAAATATCTCATCAAATCAATATTGTTATTATTAACAATACCAGCATCAATCATAATGACATTATCTGCTGGTGCGCAGACAACAACGCAGACACCGACAATTACCGCAGTAGGTGGTAATCAGCAAGTGGCGCTGAACTGGACGACATCTAGTCATACGACAGACATTGTTGATTACCAAATAGAATATTGTGATGAGTCTAGTATCTGCAATATCTACGATGATGGTATTAGCACGAATACGTATGCCACAGTCACAGGATTACAAAACGGCACTACGTACACATTCAACGTAACGCCACTCCTTCGTCAACGAAGCACTGGTACCCAAATGACATCTCATCCAATCACGCCACGTGCTGCATTTTTAAATGGGAGCTTCGAAGCAGATACGGCAGGTACGGTTGCAGATGGCACTAACTTAACTGGATGGGAGATTGTTGGCATATCTGATTACAAAGAAGTCGGAGGTCCCAATCGAATCAATCTTGGCGTAACTAGCCTAGGTGGATGTACAAGTGTCGACACTGTTGACTATCAGACCACAAAACTCCGCGGAGTATCTGATCCTGAAAATGACGACCCAACATTGATTCATTACTTTACTGCGACAGCCGGCATATCCAACACCGTCACATCAAGGTATGGCGACACCATTCCTATCGGATCAGGGGCAAATACCCTCATGCTTAAGATTGATGCACGTGCGTATTACAATCCAACGGCATGGCACGTGTTACATGGACCAGCCGCCGTAAGCGATACATTTAGTGCAACGGCTGGGGATACAATCACACTTGACTGGTATGCAAAATATGTATTTGATGATTTTTCAGTACTTGGATACCTACTAGATACAAGCACCTGCACCCAAACAGAATTCCTCGACTACACCGATACACAAGTGCCTGGGTGGCAAACCGCAAGTGTTACGGTACCAGCAAGCGGATCCAACTATAAGCTCGTCTTTGTAAATGGTACGTTTGATCTCACTGGGGGTTCATATTCAGGTGCGGAGATGTATATCGACAACATCACTATGGGAGCTGCGCAAACAATTACATTTACGCCCATAAGTGATATTGATCAATCTGTCACGCCAACCACAAGCTTTACTGCGAATGCGACATCGAGTTCAGGATTACCGGTGACACTTACATCTACCACTGAACGCGTATGTACCGTAAGTGGTACGACCGTGACACTTGTAGCACTAGGAACGTGTAACATCCAAGCATCACAACCTGGAGGCACAGTAGGAAGCACCACATATGCGGCAGCACCATTTGTTACAGAAACATTCTATATATCAAATGGATCAGCAACACTTACATTGACGCGAACATTTTCCCGCACTCCGACAAACACCCACACGCCAACATACACGTCCACACACACACCAACAGCTACACCAACGTTCACTGAGACCAGTACGCCAACAACTACACCGACCGACACATCAACACCCTCGATTACGCTGACGCCGACTGACACATCAACACCCTCGATTACGCTGACGCCGACCGACACATCGACACCCTCGATTATACGCACAGCAACACGCTCTAAAACGCAATCACCGAGCTCAGTTGTCGCATCGAATACCCCACTATTGGCGAGTGTTACTGCACGAAGGACGTCAACTTTAACGCCAACAGCCACACCGACCAGTAGTCGTAATGCCATTAAAACAATTGCAAATGGTGCATCGTTTACGATTGGCATTAACAATCGAGGTAAGTTAGTCACGTGGGGATTTAATGATGGAGGACAATCAAGCCTTCCAGCATGGACAAGCAAAAGCACATTTAGCCAAGTAAGTACTGGCTCAAATTATGTCATTGTACGTACAAAATCAGGTCATCTTTTCGGCTGGGGTAAGAATGATTTTGGGCAATTAAATATCCCACCGATTGCACGTAGTAAAATCAAAAAGGTCTCAGCTAACCTCCACCACGTACTTGCTATCACTAATAGCAATCAAGTTGTAGCTTGGGGGCGAAATCATCGTGGGCAAGCTAATGTTCCACGAGCGCTAAAAAGAGCTTTAGACGTCTCAGCTGGCCATTCGCATTCACTTGCAATCACTGTCGATCGCAAAGTATTTGCTTGGGGGAGCGACTCATTTAGGCAAGCTACTCCACCAAAAGACTTAACTGATGTCATTGCAATCAGTGCAGGATTTGACCACTCGCTTGCATTGCGGCGAGACGGAACAATTGCCTGTTGGGGAAACAACAAACACCTCCAATGTGAGATCCCCTATGGCGCAACAAATATCGTTGCGATTAGTGCAGGCCTCCAATATTCATTAGCATTGCGCGATGACGGGAAAGTCTTTGCGTGGGGACGCCGCGATATCGGCCAGATTGAAGTACCGGAGTATCGCAAGCACATCGTAGCGGTAGCAGCAGGATATACGCACTCTGTACTGGCATTTAATGATGGTTCAGTCAAAGCATTTGGTGTCAAGCAACACGGTGCATTAACTACACGTACCCCGACACGCATACGATAAGCACCTGACTTATCCACATGAAACCGCGATAATCGCCCGTTCCTCGATAAAAGAAGCGATTATCGCGGTTTTTCGTACATAATTCAGGATTGTCATACTCTAAAAGAGTGCTATAATGAATCAGTACACTTTATTTTCGTTTAACCGGTTTCGTTGTATCCTTCCGTATGCTCTTGAGCCACGTATACGGCACCCTCAGCTCATCTGCGACACCTCACGTGCGCCCTGCACACATGTTGGAGCCTCTGTAAAAGCTGAAGTCACCGCAACCAGGTCCAAGTGCAAATGAATACTGTGTACAACAGCGATTTTTCGCACTATATCATTTTAAGGAGTTCAGTGTGCCACGCATTCGTAGCAAACTGCCAAATACCGGTGCCAATGCCCCGGTTCCCCCTCCAGAGCCGCCTCCAGTGCTCACCAGTAGTGAAGTTGAATACGAGACGCCTAAACAGGCTGCTGTGCGTTCGATTCCCGTAACACCACCAGCAACAACGCCTATTTCGACGGACCCACGGCCAGTATTGCCAGTTGAATTCGAAGGATTGACTATCCAAGAACTACGCGACATGGCCAAAAGCAGTGGAATTATCGTCACGCCTCAAATGAAAAAGCACGACATCATCAAATCTTTGATGAGCACACCCGCGCCCGTCGATGAGAGCACCAACACAAGTATCACAAGCGAAGGTATTCTCGATATCGTCCAAGAGGGGTTTGGCTTTTTGCGCGGTGAGCGCATGCTTGCAAGTCCCAACGATGTCTATGTATCACAATCGCAAATTCGTCGATTTGCCTTACGCACCGGCGACAAAGTTGTGGGACAAGTACGTCCCCCCAAAGAGAACGAACGGTACCTGTCGTTATTGCGTGTAGAGCTGATTAATGGCATGGATCCTGACACAGCGCGCAAGCGCCCGTCAGCAGATCAGTTGACCCCTATCTTTCCCAATCAGCAAATCAAACTCGAAACTGAGCCAAACATATTATCAACTCGCTTGGTCGATCTTGTTGCACCAATTGGTCGTGGCCAACGCGGCTTAATTGTATCGCCACCCAAAGCTGGCAAAACACTATTGCTCAAGACGATTGCCAACGGTATTGCGGTCAACCATCCTGATATTCACTTGATGGTGTTGCTCATCGGCGAACGCCCCGAGGAAGTCACTGATATGCGCCGCTCAGTCCAAGGCGAAGTCATCTCAAGTACATTTGATGAGCCCGTAGAGGATCATGTCAAGGTTGCCGAAATGACACTTGAGCGAGCCAAACGCTTGGTCGAAATCGGCCAAGATGTGGTGATTCTCATGGACTCAATCACGCGCCTTGCCCGTGCCTATAACCTTGAGATTCCACCCAGCGGTCGCACACTCTCTGGCGGTATTGATCCAATTGCACTCTACCCACCCAAACGATTCTTTGGGGCAGCCCGTAACATCGAAAATGGCGGGTCACTCACAATTATCGCTACCTGTTTGGTTGATACTGGAAGCCGCATGGACGATGTCATTTACGAAGAGTTCAAAGGTACCGGTAACATGGAGTTGCATCTTGACCGTAAGCTCGCCGAGAAGCGCGTCTTTCCTGCCATTGATATCACTCGTAGCGGTACCCGCCGTGAGGAGTTGTTGCTCGGCCCCGAGGTCATCAAGCAAGTCTGGACCATGCGCCGTATGGTTACCATGCTTGGTGAAAACGAGGGCACTGAGTTAGTACTCGCCCGTATGACCAAAACGCGTACAAATGCTGACTTCTTGCTCTCGTTGGCCAAACCAAGCTAATTGGCTCGGTCAATTATAACGGTCATCAATACGCACATCACACATACGTGATGTGCGTATCGTACGTTGTCAATTAGTCCTCACCAAGAAAATGCTACAATGGCGTCATGTATTTAAACGGGTTATAAGACATATGCCGTCACCTATTGCACGCTTCGAAGAATTCATGGAGCGATTGCTCGAAACGTCCATTGCGCGTGTCTTGGATAGCCGACTCGAGGAGTCGGTCATCATGCGTCGTCTTGAGCGCACAATGGAATCAAACCAAATGATGCATAACGACAAGATCTACGTACCGCATAACTACTATGCCTATATCAATCCTATTGACTACAAAACGCTCATGAGCAAAAATTCTCAACTTCAACAAACGTTAACCAATTACCTATTGAAGCTATCAAAAACACGTAATTTCATGACTATTAGTCCTATTAGTGCGAAACCTGTCAGTGACTCAACGAGCGATCTTGCAACAATCCGCATCGCATTTGATCCAATTCCACTGTTTGATCTTAATCCACGGACAAGGAGTGATTCAACTGATACATTCGATGCAGTACAAAGTGAATTTGCAGGTTCTTCGTTACCAACAAGCATCATCAAACTTGACTCACACTACATTGCTGACTCGACCTATCAAATCACCGTTGATAATGGTAAAGAGACCAAAACGCATCCAATTACGCAAACTCAACTCTACATTGGGCGCGATAAAACAGGCAATGACATCGTGTTGTTAGATCACCTCGTATCGCGCAATCATGCACGCATCAACTATACTAATCGACACTTTTATATTACCGACCTAGCATCAAGTAACGGCACAAAAGTAAACGGGTATCTGCTTAAGAAGCCAGATTTCCCGATTACTGTCGACAAAGATATTATCACTTTAGGGAGTTATACAATTCAGATAAAACGGACATATCGTCATGAATGACCTAGCAAATTTATCGATTGAATTTATTATTTGGGTATTACGACTCATCCTCGTCGGATTGGTCTACCTATTTGTGTGGCGTGTGATGCGCGTCATGATGAAAGGAAGTCAGCACGACTCGCTGATTAGTGATCTTGGTGCATATCTCGTCGTAAGTGACCCAGGAAAAAGTGAGTTCAACCGTGGGCAAACCTTCATTCTTGATGTACATTCTACCATCGGGAAACACACCAATAATCTGATTGTGATTAGTGACTCATATGTATCTGATAATCATGCGGTCATTCAGTTCATCGATGATAGCTGGATTATTCGTGATCTCAACAGCACCAATAGTACCTACATTAACAATCTCAAAGTAGTCAATCCAGTGGTCATCGCACACAACGATATCATCTCGATTGGTTCTGTTAAGTTTCGCATGTTTATTCAAACCGAAGAAGATAAGCTCCGTGACCGTACCTAAAGGAACTGTAATGCCTGCGCCAATTATTCGTCTACGCCGACACCTTGAACAACGTTTATGGGGAGGGAATCAGCTTGCGCATTGGCTAAATCTCGATGATGCACCAGCACAACTTGCCGAAACATGGGAAATTTATAACGACAATGTGATTCTTAACGGGGTGCTCAAAGGATCGACCTTACGCCAGGCCGTCACGCAGTACGGGGCGCAACTTGTCGGTAAGGCGTCAATTGCACGCTACGGTGCAGAATTCCCCCTCCTTGCCAAATTCATTGATGCCGCACAACCGCTTTCGGTGCAGGTACACCCGGATGATGCGTACGCCCACACATATGAGGCACATACCGGATTCCACGGCAAAACAGAGGCATGGTATATCATTGATTGTCAACATGACAGCGACATCATCCACGACCTCGTACAGGCGCTTGATCGCCAGCATTATGCTGATGCTATTCACAACGGCACGCTTGAAGCAATGCTCCGCCATGTACCTGTTGCACCTGGCGATACGGTCTTTGTGCCTGCTGGCACAGTACATGCAATTAATGCAGGAATTATGCTCTTTGAGATTCAACAAACATCAGATTTGACGTATCGTGTCTACGACTACAATCGTCACGATGCGCAAGGCAACCTACGCGATCTCCACATCGCCCAAGCCCTTGATGTGTCATACCTTGGGCAACCGCGCAATGCACTTAGTACGCCAATTGACCGCGGTCACGGGGTACGTGAGTTAGTGCGATCGGAATTTTTCGTGATGGAACATATCCACCACACACAATCGTATACCTGGACGCGGCCAGGCGATAGCTTTCAAATAATAACGCTTATCGAAGGTGCACTTACTATCAGCGCCGATCATGAATCACATCAACTCACTCGTGGCGACTCATTGATTATCCCAGCCGACATGCCGACCTATCAGAGTACCCCTAATCAAGATGCCACATGGTTGCGGTGTTGGGTGCCAGATTAGCTGAGTTGATTGCGAATCATCGCACGAATCTCGGCGATATCGTCATCGAGATGGCGCGCATGATTGTCAGCCAGTTCAAGGCGATCCACCTCGGCTGCCACAAGACGCGTATATGGGCCAATTGCATCATTGATGCGCCCTTGCATGCGATCAAGCTCAGACTCAAACTGTTGAATGAGCTTATTGAGGAGTGCTTGACGCACCTCAGCCATTCGTTGTTGCAGTTGGTTTTTGAGGGCGGTACGCCGTGCTGGAATCACGTATAAGCCACCGAGTGCAATCACGCTTGCGGCAATGACGCCAGTTGTATCAAACACGGCACCTTTCAGCGCTGTTGCAATAATTGCACCAACGCCAATCGCGCCAACTTGAATGACTGCAGTCGTGGCCAGTGCTTGCCGCAGTTCATTGGCCACATGTGCCGCCTCGGCGCTACGGTCGTAGCTGGCAACAATCTCGTTGGCAGTCGCCACAATATCATCGATAAGCGCTTGACGTCGATATTGAAAAATCGCCGCACCCTCGGGCAATAATGACTCAGACGTGCGTGCACGCCGGTAGACGTACTCACTCACCTGCTGCCACAATTGGAGATTCCGCTCAATTAACCAATCAACCATCACTTGTGTGCGCTCCTCGACCTGATCGGCCAAATCAGCGGCAACCTCGCGGGCAAACAGCTGTTCAAGCTCATCACCTTTGATGAGGCGATGCAGATGGCGAAAGCGGATATACTCATCAAAAAAGCGCATCCCTCGCACTTCGGTATCACTCAAAATTGCATGTACAGCTGACTGATGGCCTTGGACATCGCGGCGGAGATCATTCGCAAACTGTTGAATTTGTCCCTGCAAGTATGCAACCGCTTGGACGTCGTCATTGACACTCTGCCGTTGTGACTGAATGGCGTGACGTGCTTGTTTGACGACTTGGTCACTAATTCCAAGCGGCGACTCAAGACGAATGCGCATGCGGGTACGATCATCGAGACGTTGATTGAGGTAATCCCACAGCGCAGTAAACCCGGACGAAATCTCGTCACCTTGGCGCCAGCGGCGTACCGAGAGTGGCAACACCAGCGGAGACTCACCGAAGAGGGTTATCGCCTGTTCACGCACAAACGTTAATACCTCAGATTCTTCAGCATCATTTAGCAGATCAATTTTGTTAACCACAATGATGACTTGGCGACGCCAATCTTTGAGCATCGCCAGAAAGGCCCGTTCGGTCTCACTAAACGGTCGATCTGCCGACGTAATAAACAAGACGACATCGGCACGAGGGACAATCTCACGCGTTAACACCTCGTGATGGCGTAATACTGCATTAGTACCAGGTGTATCAACAATCGACATCCGTTGAAGCAAAGGTACTGGCAAGGCTCGGACTACCCAGCCTGGTCTTTCAGCAATTGCAAGTTCCTGCGGGGCGTAGCGCAACATCGTAACGGCATCAGTAGTTGGGGTGGCACCTTCGGTCATCACCTCGCTACCAACAATGGCGTTGAGTAAGCTCGATTTACCGGCATTGAATTCACCGGCGATGACCACCAAAAATGCATCCTCAAGATGATCCCGCGTCTCAACTAGCACGTGACGTTCCGCGCCATCGCGATGCCCTTGATGCACGTCATCCCAGAGCTTTAGCACGCCTTCGAGGAGTGTTTTGGTGCGCATACGCAGTGATTCAATTCCATCCATCTGTTTTTCCTTTTTGCACGATGCGGCACCTGTTGTGTAACCAGCAGATGCCGCATGATGTTCACTTAGGCCAAATAGCGCTCAAACCAGGCAATGGTACGTTGCATGTGGTCAATTTGGTGGGCAGGCTCACCACTACGGGTCAACTCATGACCCTCGCGTGGGTAACGCACGAACTCAACTGTACGACCTAGACGACGCAACATGGTATAAAGTTGCTCAGCCTCACCGATGGGGACGCGGAAATCGAGCTCGCTGTGAATAATCAACAATGGTGCATGCATATCGGCCACCGCTGCAATGGGCGAGGCTTGCCACAACCGATCCGCATCCTGCCACGGATTCATATCGAATGAATACTCGATAAGCTCGTACGCGTCGCTCATACTATGCTGCGTAATCAAGTTATACACCCCACGCACACCGACAGCTGCTGCAAATCTGTTACTATGCCCAATTAACCACGCCGTCATGAAGCCACCATACGAGCCACCAGTAACGCCGACACGCGCTGGATCAATTGGCAAGCCCTTGGCTAGCACCGCATCAATACCCGCCTCAAAGTCAGGCTGATCGGCATGCCCCCATCGAGCCTTGCTCCCAGCTTGCCAGACAGATCCATACCCCTCTGAACCACGTGGATTACAGAAGAAGACGTAGAACCCCGCACCTGCGGTGGCTTGCCACTCTAGCCACATCGAACGCGTACCTGGGCTCCACATTGCATGCGGGCCACCGTGGATGTGTAAGACCAAGCCATACTGCTTGCCGGGTTCAACCTGCGCGGGTGGCAACAGCCACCCCTGGACCATCTGGCCATCAGCCGACGGATACCAGATCTCCTCAAACGGCACCGTCACACGATTGGAACGCACACTTTCAAGGAGATTAGTCACACGCATCACACCGCTATGTGATGCCACAAACAGATCGCTGGGTTCCTCTGGACCACCTTGCGTGTATGCCACACGGCCATCAGCATGGACCGCAAACTCCTCAATCACCACTCCGGCACCTGCTGTTGGTTGGGCAAGTGTCAATACCGTGCGACCAGGCAAGGCAACCGTACGCAACAGACCCTGACCGTGCCACTCGGCGACATACGCTATGCCTGAGCTGTCTGGGAGCCAGTCCCAACTACCAATAGTCACATCATTGACATCAACTTGCTGCCACTGTGTACCATCCACTGGGCGAATCAAGATGGCCGAACCGCCATAAAACGGCGTCGCAGTGCGTTGGGCAGTGACCGCCAACCAAGCTCCATCTGGCGAGATTTGCGGGCTATAAACAGACCACACCTCATCTTCGATAAGCGTTACAGCCTGTGGGGCATCAGCAACTATCACCTTAGCGATACAACGGCCAATGAAGTAGTGGGTTGATTGCGGGTCACGCTTGGCCTCGGCGTAGACGGCACTCCCATCTGCCGACCACGTAGGCACACCATAATCACGCTGATCGTCAGTAATACGTTTGAGCGAACTTGCACCTTGTTTGACGTCGACCACGTACAACTGGCCACGACGTCCCTCAATATAGTCGGTACCAGTGCGAAACGGCAGTTCGTCGATAACACGCGGGTCGATCCGCTGTTGTGCCGCATACTCCTTAGCGGCTTTTTGTTGATCAGCCTCAAACTTCGAGGTGGGTGTCGAAGGTGGTTGTGCCTCGGTCACGAGGTCTGACGGCAATGGATAACTTACCAACGCAATGCGTTGGCTATCGTGGCTCCAGGCAAAACCACGTACACCAGCCGGGAGTGAGGCTAATACCGTAGCCTCGCCTCCATGTGTAGGCATGACATAGAGCTGCATGCCATCACCGCCACGACTTGACACAAACGCCAACCACTGGCCATCAGGACTCCAGGTAGGCAACCGGTCACTATGCGTACCAGCACTAAATCGCCGCGGTGTATCGCCGTTACGTTGCACCCAAATTACCCGTTTAAATGCATTACGTACGCGATCAGGTGTTGCACGGACATAGGCTAACGACTGGCCATCAGGGCTCCAGGTGGGATTTTCGACGTATTCAATCTGATAGACATCGTCACTACGCCATGGTTGAGAGGTGGTCATACTGATTTCCTTTGTGTGCTATACCAAACATCCATACCGTATCACAAAAGTATGCAACATGTCGCTCAAAAAGAAATGCGCCAGAGTGCAATAAGGCACTCTAGCGCAATGCATGTCATCGGATGATAGATTACTCGACGATGCCGTCCTGCCATTCAGCAATATCAAACTCCTGTGCATTGGCACGAGTGGCACGAACTTGGTTATCGGCGACAGCTGTCTCGCCACGATAATGCTGAATATCGTTATGCAAATCATACGAAAAGCGTTGAATCACCCAGCCACCCTTGGCACCTTGGCGCAACACATCAAATAACCAGACCTGTGCATAGTCGTCATAGTTGGCAGCAACCAACCAGACAAGCTCATTCCGACGCAATGTATGGGCCAACCGACGCAACCCATCAACACGGGCGCTACTCGACGAACGAACGGGAATTGTCGACATGACACTACTCCTACACTGACCTATGTACTACGACGTTGGCGTCCATTATACTCGCATTTTATGAATGGGCGTACAATAGAACAAGGCTATCTTGTATAATTTATGAGGATATCTCATAGCAGACAGAGAGTTCATCCATGCGCGTAACACTCCTCGGCACTGGCACATCGACTGGCGTGCCGATGATTGGCTGTGAGTGTAGCGTCTGTACTTCAACAGACCTGCGCGACCGACGCCTACGTACCTCAGCCTTAATCGAGACGACTACCGGCAACATCCTAATTGATGCCGGTCCTGATATGCGCTATCAACTCTTGCGTGCCGGCGTACAGTCGTTGCATGGCGTCCTTATCACCCACGAGCATCAAGATCATATTGGCGGACTTGATGACTTGCGACCGCTCAATTACCGAATGCAGACATCAGTGGCACTATACAGTGCAGAGCATACACTCAACATTCTGCGCAAACGCTATCACTATGCATTCGAAGCCCAGAGTGGAGGTTCATCACGGCCAAATATTGATCTTATTGCCATTCACCCGTGGCAGCCATTTCAATTGGCAAATCACACGATTATTCCACTACCAATCACCCATGGCCCCATGAATATTTTGGGGTACCGGATTGGGCAGTTAGCGTATATTACTGATGCGAGCTACATTGATGACCGTGTCGTTGAGTCGATTCAAGGAGTTGACACGCTGATTATCAACGCGCTCCGCGATCAACCACATCCTATGCATCTTTCGTTTACTCAGGCACAACAGTATGTCGAGCGCATAGGGCCGCGTCGAGCGTTTTTTGTGCATTTATCGCATGATCTACACCACGCTGATTTGCTCCACCGTCTGCCCGAGTACATGCAACCCGGCTATGACGGGCAAATGATTGAGGTAGCCGAATGAGTATTGTCATTGATGCACGCCTCAATGCCTATCGCACTGGCGGTATTCCCAAATACACACGTGAGATTACGAGTGCAATGACGCAGATTGCACCACAGCAGAATTTTGTGGTGCTCCAGCACCGTCGTCAGCCCGAACGCATTGTTAGTGCACCAAATATCACACGCCGTGTGATTTACACACCGCCTCATCATCGGCTTGAACAACTCACATTGCCTATTGAAATCGGCGCAATTCGCCCATCAGTCGCTCTGTTCCCCGATTTTATTGCACCGCTGTATCGCACTTTTCCTGCTGTTGTCACGATTCATGATCTGGCATTTTTGCATTTTGATGATTTGCTCGATGATGATGCCAAAACCTTTTATGGGCGAGTTGGTGTAAGTGCGCAACGAGCCCAAGGGATTATCGCCGTCTCCGAATCGACCAAGCGCGATATTATCGAACGACTCAATATTCCGGCCAAGCGCATCTCTGTCATCTACGAAGCTGCATCCGCACACTACACACCCATGGAACAAGTGCCCCACGAGCGCAAACGCATCAATGGATTCGATGTCGAGTCGAACAACTATATCTTGTTTGTCAGCACCATCGAGCCTCGCAAAAACCTCCCACTACTTCTTCATGCGCTCCGCATTTGTCGTGATCGCCACCCGGATCGCAATTATCAACTGGTTGCCGCAGGTGCACGAGGTTGGCGCGAAAAGCCGATTATTGAGCAAATCGAACACTTGCGCTTAGGCGATGCAGTTACCCTGCTCGGTACTGTCAATGACGATGATTTGCACTGGCTTTATGCCAATACACGCATCTATGCGAATCCATCGCGCTACGAGGGGTTCGGCTTGCCGCTGCTTGAGGCACTCGCTTGTGGAGCCCCAAGTATCGCTAGCGATATTTCGAGTCTTCCAGAGGTCGGTGGCAATGCCGTGCAGTACCTACCCGTCGACGATCCAGGTGCTTGGGCAGATGCCATCGAGCTCATCTGGAGCGACGAGGTGTTACGCACCGAGATGTCAGTCCGTGGCCCCATACAAGCAGCTAAGTTCTCATGGCATAACGCTGCACAACAGACGCTTGAACTACTCAATTCAGTCGCGAATACGAAAGGATGATTTTTATGTCTATTTCGTCTCTTGTCAATAGTACGTGGCTCCAAGCCAACCTACACAATCCGGATGTTGTTGTTGTCGATACACGCTGGTATTTGCTCAACCCGCCGCAAGGCCAAGAGGAATATCTTGCCAACCATATCGCCGGCGCTGTATACCTCTCAATTGACCATGATTTGTCAGCTGAGGCTTGGGATGGTCCCGGTCGGCATCCATTACCCAAATCTGAACGATTTATCGCCACCATGAGCAACGCCGGCATCGACAACACCTGCCACGTAGTCATTTATGACAGCGCCGGTGGCTCAACCGCTACCCGCTTATGGTGGTTGTTACGCTATTATGGCCACCCGCACGTGTCAATCCTCGATGGCGGCTGGCAGGCATGGGTGGCAGCCGGTGGTGCTGTGCGTAGTGGGAACGAGGCGCGTCCTGCACGACAATTTATGGGAGCGCCGAATCACGCCATGACCGTCGATGCTGAACAAGTCGATCACCTACGTCATGATCAACACGTACTGCTCCTTGATGCTCGCGCGCATGAACGATACACCGGTGCTGTCGAACCATTTGGGCCACGAGCCGGTCATATCCCCGGGGCATTATCAGCGCCATTTGTGGGCAATCTCAATGCCGATGGAACCCTCAAATCGATTGCCGACCTGACGACGCGCTATCAAGAGCTGGGGGCGCATCAGGCGCAGCAGGTCGTATGTTACTGTGGATCAGGTGTCACCGCCACTCACGATATTTTTGCCCTCCATCTAGCAGGCATCGATGCCATACTCTACCCGGGCTCTTGGAGCGACTGGAGTAGTCAAGAGGTACGACCAATTGCCACTGGTGAGCAGCCCTAATCCCACGAGGCACCTATGATTGATGTGACACGGATTGTGCTCGGGCTGTTAATTAGTAGTGCGATCGGTGCAATCGCCTATCGACGTGGCTCACTCAGCAAAAGTGGCTGGATCGGTGCAATTATCACTGGCACTGCCACCTTTGGCTTTGGCGGATGGGCTCACGGACTAACGCTGGTAGCGTTCTTTATCAGCTCAACGCTGTTATCGCGCTGGCGCAAACGGCACAAACAACAACTCGAGCAAACTGTCTTCGAGAAAGGCTCTCAACGTGATATCTGGCAAGCGCTAGCCAATGGTGGCTTAGGCAGTGTAATTTGTCTATTGATGCCGCTATTCCCCGACTCAGCTGACATGTTCAATGCGCTCTACATTGGCGCCATGGCCACAGTAGCCGCTGACACCTGGGCCACCGAGTTAGGCGTGCTCTCACGCAATCCTCCGCGCCTGATTACCACATTCGCATCGGTGGCTCGTGGTACATCCGGCGCGATAAGTGTAGCAGGCACGTTGGCAACTATGGCTGGGGCACTCGCCATGGGCATCGTTTTTGCGCTGAGCCTACCGGTTATCACACCAATATTTGTGCTAGCAGGAGCGGTCGGCGGGCTAGTCGGGAGTTTGAGTGACAGTTTGATGGGGGCCACCGTGCAACGGCTCTTTGCGACTGCACACGGCCCAAGCGAACGGCGCTATGCGGCTGACGGCAGTGAGCATCTGCTGATTCGTGGCTGGATGTGGCTCAACAACGACATGGTGAATTTTGTGAGTTCGCTGTGTGGCGCTGGTGTAGCGCTACTGATTTGGCTCATGTGACGGCGCTGGCTCTTGATATGCCTCGAGTTGAATCGGGCCAAACAACTCATCCTGATGCGCTACAATCGTGCGTCGTTTAATCATCTCAAGGACGGCCCACAACGAGACAACAACATCAACTCGTGTGGTCTTTTGGCGGGGTAGCAAATCAAAAAACGAAATTCGGCGCAGTCGTTGTAGGCGCTCGCGTACCGACTGCACTACGTCTGCCACCGTCAAAATCTTAGGTGCAGGTAAAGGAACTGTGGGTGGTGGCACATCAATCAAGCGCATTCGTTGATTCCACACGGCCAGCAATTCATCCAACGACATCATCAATGGCATCTGCTGAACAGATGTTGTCGGCAGTGATGGCGCTTTGGCCATATGTTGCCACCCAGATTGCTCACGTTGGCGCAACCACTCAGCAGCGGCTTTGTAATGTTGATATTCACGCAGTTGGCGCACCAAATCGACGCTGTCGTCGACTTCATCGGCGCTACTCGGCGTAACAGGCAGTAAGGCTCGTGACTTGATAACTAGAAGTCGTGCTGCGAGCACCACAAACGATGAAATTTGGCCAGCATCACGCTCTTGTAACTTGCGCACATGCGCCAAATACTGATCAGCAACGTTGGCTAGCGCAATTGTCGTAATATCAAGCTCGGATTTTTCGATGAGGTGCAACAGTAAATCTAGTGGACCTTCGAACTGGTCGAGGTGCACTGTATACATACTTTGGTCATCAATCAACATTGGTCATCTGCCCACTGAAAAAGACGGATCTCGGCAGTATCAGCACCGGTGGCAAGTGCAGCTAACAAATCACATACGGTAGAGCGAACCCCAGCCTGTTGCGCTATTGTAACACTTCGTTGCTCGTGATGTGCGTGGCGATATAGCGGCTCAATCCAACTAGTGAGCCACTCATACATCAAAGGCACCTGCCGACACACTACGGCAATTCCATACCACAACAATCCTAACGGGCGCCCAGTATCGCTGACTTTACCGATATCATGCAAAAGTGCAAGCACGTACATATCATCAGACACGGTAGATTCTTGTGCACGGAGCAAAGTCACTATGTCGAGGGCATGGCGTTGGTCATAGCGTGGGAGTTGCCAAAAAAGGCGCTGCTCGACCGGAGTCAGCAGCGCCTGTACAAACATATGCTCATCCGGTTGTATTTGCCCTGTCAATGCCCGCCAGAGTTGCCACAACCGATATTGCACCATGCCCAGCATCCTCAACACCCTACTCGATGAACCCACGTAGCTTCTTACCACGATGTGGATGGCGCAACTTACGCAATGCCACAGCCTCAATTTGGCGAATACGCTCACGCGTAATACCAAACTTGTCGCCGACCTCCTCGAGCGTGCGATACTGGCCATCGCTCAAACCATAGCGTAACTGAATAATCAGGCGCTCACGCTCGGGTAGACTCGCCAACACCTCATCAAGCTCACGACGGAGCATCAAAGTCGAGGCAGCTTCAGCTGGACCAGCAATTCGCTCGTCCTCGATAAAGTCACCCATGCGACCCTCGCCCTCTTGGCCAACAGGCATCTCAAGAGAGAGTGGTTGCATGGCCGCCTCGAGCGTACGTCGCACCTTGGCCGGGGTCATACCCATCTTCTCGGCAATTTCCTCAGGCGTGGGCTCACGTTGCATCACTTGTTGGAGCTTGTGCGCCGTACGCTTGACCTGACTAATTGCCTCACCCATGTGGACTGGTAGACGAATAGTGCGACTCTGATCAGCAATCGAACGTGTAATGGCTTGGCGAATCCACCAAGTGGCATACGTCGAAAACTTATGACCTTTGGTGTAGTCGAACTTCTCAACAGCACGCATCAAGCCAATATTGCCTTCTTGTACCAGGTCCATCATGGTTAATCCATACGACGTGTACTTTTTGGCGATAGATACTACCAAGCGCAAGTTCGCTTGAATCAAATCTTGACGAGCAACATCGGCAGCTTCAACGATACTATTGAGTGGTTTGTCATCACCAAGGTGTGCTAATAAATCATTATTCCCAGCACATACGAGGTAGAGTGACAAGACGGTCTCGATCATCTCAGGCCACTTGTGTTGATAACGCAAGTTTTCCTTGGTTGACAGGCGACTAGTCACATATACTGAGGCAATCTCAACTACACAATGCTCAATATCCGAGGTTACATCGTGGCGCAAATCTGCCCCAATCAAACCTGACAGCAGCCGCCATGACTCTCGGTCACTCACTTGGAACGTGCGCACTACACGATGAATCTTGAGTATCTCGTACGCACGCCACAGCATAGCATCACGATCTGACAACCATTGAGCAACAGCCTGCTCTACGTCACGTCGTTCGAGTCCTCCAAACTTCATCCGGTCGAACTCTTTGCGATCATTGTCATCATGCAACCATTGATGCAACTGCGCAGCAACATCAACAATGGCCACGGGTGCAGTCACATCGGTCAACAATGGAACAATTCGCTCTGCACTTTCAGCAGGTTTATCGCTCCAATTGCTACACAACACGGTGCTCCAACCCAACCCATGAATTGTGTTATGGACTAGTGCGCGTGCACTTGTCATCGGCACACTCATGACAAGGCGTTGTGATCGCACGCGTACAGCTTTGAGACCCATCTCAATACGATGTGCCAACATGACCTCATCCGCAGCACGCAACAAACGCACCTTGCCTATCTCTTGTAGATACATGCGGACTGGATCATCAAGTGAGACATCGCTGATTGCGGTATCAATGACATCGTCTTCGGGTGCCATGATATCATCGCTCGTAGAGCCAAGTTGATTGCTCGAAAAATCATCAGTACCGAGCACATCATCTGCTTTGAGATAAATATCTAACTCACTACGGTCATCTTGTGGATAATCTGCACTGCCCATCACAATGACCCCTTGATTACGTTCGGACTCTTGGAATTGAGATAACACCAGACGAAAGGTGTTGTGAAACGCATATGTACCATCGTTGATACAGTACTCAATTGCACAACCAGGCACGTATCGCACGCGAAACGGGTAATTCTTACGCCGTTGACTGCTTGATGTGATTCATCCATCAGATATTCCTCAACGTTATGCACAGACGAACCGTACACTAACGTGGTTGCAACACTCGCATATAAAGAGCAACCGAGTTGTTACTACAATCTACACCAATATTGTGCAAAGTATATGCGAAGTTGATGCATATCAGTAATTACTATATCATTTATGGGGGTTAAACGTCAATGCTTTTTACTGTGTCACAAGGAGAATCCATCGTGAGTTTTAATCAACGACTTCAATCAGCTATCGAGCAGCAAAATAGCCTCTTATGCATCGGCCTCGATCCTGATATCTCCAAACTCCCTGCCTCGTTGCACAATAATGCAGATGCGGTATATACGTTTTGTCATGAGATTATCGCTGCAACCCACGACATCACTGTCGCCTACAAACCTAACATCGCATTTTTTGAGGCAATGGGAGTCGCCGGAATCGAGACGCTAACCCGACTGATGCAACTCACCCGCCATAACCTGTGGATTCTTGATGCCAAACGTGGCGACATCGGCAATACGGCAAGTGCGTATGCTCACGCTGCATTTTCACATTTCAATGCAGATGCCATCACACTCAACCCATACATGGGTGGTGATACACTCGAGCCATTCCTGCGTCATGCCGACCGTGGTGGGTTCTTACTCTGCCGTACATCTAATCCGGGAAGTCGTGATTTACAAGAGCTCATGCTTGCCGATGGTCGTCCACTCTATCTAGCAGTTGCAGAACTCGCCGCAACTCAATGGAACACCAATCATAATGTTGGGCTTGTAGTTGGCGCCACACAACCCGCTGCGCTCAAGTCGGTACGCGCAATCTGCCCAGAGTTACCGTTCTTGTTACCTGGGATTGGTGCACAAGGTGGTGATTTGGCTCACGCATTAAATGCCGGACTTGACGCACAGCGGAGCGGACTATTAATCACTGTGTCACGCAGCGTAATGTATGCAAGTAACGATGCGAATTATGCCCAAGCTGCTCGAGCCGAAGCACTCCGCACCCGCGATGCCATCAACGCACTCCGTCAATCAGCCTAGTTTCACTCCACCAAAACATAACCACGCGGACAGATGAATGTCCGCGTGGTTATGCATAATAGCCATTCATGGTTACGGTTGAATGTCACCACTAATCTCTCGTGAACGTGAGACATACCAATACACCACATTACGGAACCGTGACTCGCGCCCGAACAACAAACTCATCATCCCAGGCATATCAGTTTTGCGTGTAATCGCAGTGCCGCCCAAATCTGAGATCGTTGCATATACCTCATACGGTTGATACATGATAATACTTGGTGCGAGATCAATCCAACGATGTTGGAACTCAGCATACAGCTCGCTCCGCACATCGCGACTACGCTCAATGCGCGCCAAAGACAAGGCATCATCGATTAATGCATCTTGCAGGCCAGCATAATTACGTCCGATACCTGCCTGTGTCGAATGCCATAGCTCATAGACATCAGGATCGCTGCCAAGCCGTTGCCAACCGTGCAACGCCATTTGGAACTCGTTACTCTCAAGGCGCTGACGCAACACATCACCATCAAGTGGCGTGATGATTACGTTAACACCGACTTGCCGTAACTGATTGACAATGTCTGCTGCTGCGAGATTACGATCGACTGCACCATCAACAAACAACTCAAACTCAAGGCGCTGCCCATCTGCATTCACACGCACACCATCATCACCGAGACGATACCCTAGGCTTTCAAGGCCTGCAGCTGCACGTTCTTTGCTCGGAATATACCAAACAGCAGTTGGGTCATACGCCCACCATCCCGGGAGGATAGGCGTATCAACGCGCGCAACCTGCCCAGTGAACACCCTGTTAATCATGTCATCTCGATCAATGGCTTGTGCAAGCTGACGACGAAATACCGGATCATTAAATGGTGCTTGTTGCAGATTAAACGTCAGAATCGTGTACGCATCAATCGGGACAACGCGACGCGTTACCCCGCGTGGCACATTATAGCTACCAAGATTACCTGTGCCAAGATACGCCATCCCATTAATCTCACCACGGGTTAGCGCGGCAAACGCTGTTGCTTCATCAGGGTAGAACCGCAAGGTAATGTTCTCAATCAACGGTCGCCCTTGATAATAGTTCGCGTTTGCTCGCAATACGATTCCCTCAGAATTCAACTGATCCAAGCGGTATGGCCCAGTTCCGATAGGCTTCATACTGAACTGCGAGCTCGCCCACTGTTCAGGTGGAACGTCGCTCAGCAAATGTGCTGGCAAAATAGGCACCGTGGCAAATTTGAGGAACGGTGCAAATGGCGCCTGAAGCTGACACCGGATACTCCGATCACCAGCACGCTCAACCAATACCGTCCGCCATACCGTTGCCACACTCGGGGCCCCCGTAAACGCCGGTCCCTGAATCGCACGTAGCGTAAACAAGACATCTTCAACGTCGAGTGGTTCACCATCATGCCACTGCACATCACTTCGCAGTGTAAATGTGTACACCATCCCAGTCTCATCTATCTCCCACGACTCAGCAAGCCCCGGGCCTGGTGTTCCATCAAGATTGATACGTACCAATCCATCAAAAATCAATGTTTGCACATCTGCAGCCGCCAAATCGCGCCCCGTGTCACCAATCAGTGGGTTCAATGATGTGGGCAAACCAACGACACCCTCGATATAGCTACCACCCGCTGATGGTCGCGATACGACCGCTCGTGACAACGCCAAATACGTCATCAGTCCTAAGACGATGACCGAACTGACTACTGCAATAACGATTTGAAAACGAATGCGCCGTGACATGCAACCTTACCAGACTAACAAACCAGCTGCAGCCGAGCCAAAAATCGGCAAACTGGCAATCAACGCCAAAATCAAAAATAATACACCTAACACAATGGTGAGTTGGAAAATAGTCTTCTCCAAACCACGCTTGGTCTGATAAATGCTTGAAGCATCGCGTGACTGTAATCCTGCGTTGCGTCCCTGCAATACCACCAAAAATGTAAGAGCTGTTCCAAGCGCAATCAGCGCAATCGACAATGCTGTCTCCATTGCATGCTACTCCCTAGTATCTTGTATCATTCACCAATCAAAATCATCGTATTCGGAGATAAACCGTATACACGCTGTGTTGGATTATAGCACATGCATATGCGAATCTACACGGATACGAATCAAATTCGTCAAACCCTAATCTAGTGAAATCCGCGCCTGTATTCGCTCAAGCAATCGGCGGGCTACACGACGTAACTCTGTTGCATCAGGCAGCACGACCACCTCTCCTCGCCGCATTGCACACATGCACGACACCACCGTTCGATCTGGTTCGGCTAACGCTGACACCATCGTCTCGCCAGCTGAACCCTTCGAGTGTACTTCACCATGTTCAAGCCATCGAATGGTCCGACACAAGTTCAAAATGACATACTCAGGAGATGAAACAACTTGCTCTTCTGCATCAGCAATGTCATACCAGACCGCCGCTAGCGCCTGGGCCGGAGTCGGCAATGGCAACGGAACTTCGCCATATACCATCACCCCATGATGGTGCGCAATCATCATGTGCGCCGATACATCAGCATCAGTGCGGTCGTGGATCCACTCATGTGCTTCATCTGCGAGCGCAGCCTGTATTGTTGTACGCCAATCCTCACTATAATGAAAGTAAAACGGCACCGGGTGCACCCACTCCGCTAGCAACGCCTGATCAATCACCGAGATCTCAAGCGGTGCAGGCAGGCCAGATAACTCAAGCATCGTAGTCGCCAACTGTATGTGCTGCGGCGGCGTCAATGCACCCTGACTAAACACCAACACATCAAGATCACTCCGCCCCGGCTGATAATCACCGAGCGCAACTGACCCATGAATCACCACCGCAATGTCATCACCTACAATCATGCGTAACGTAGACACCAATCTGTTAACTTGTGGAACAAGCTCCTCAGGAATCATATGCATCGCGTGTCCCCGCATATCGCCGAATCCATGCACCGGGGTTCGCCAACTCGGCTGCCGTCGGGAGGTGCGCCGGGGTTGTCCACAAATACCGCACCAGTGCATCACCACCATGTGCGGCAAGCGCAGTAATAAACGCCTCCCCGTCACGGTATTGCGCCATCTTCATTTGCATACCCGTCACGCGCATAATCAAGCTATCAAGCGTGGGACGCTCGTGTTGCCGTGCCTCCATACGCTGATGAAGTTGGCCAAACGTGCTGATTTTTTGGGCACCAATCTGGTTCATCACATAATTTGAATGACCCTCAATCAGCGACATAAGCACTTGCATCTCATAAAATATCGCCCGTTGGGCATCATCAAGGGCCCATTCAATCCAACTTTGGGTCGCCGATTGTGCCGTTACACGCCGTACCATCGATAACACCCCATCATGTGGAGACTCGAGTTGCGCTGCTAATGTCTGCATAAACCGATCCATCAAGACACGCAGATGCGGGCGCAACCAAGCAACGCCCTCAAATTGAAATACGTGCGAGACCTCGTGAATCACAATCCATTGGCGTAAATCTGCTACATTCACTCGTTGTTCGTTAGCAATACGTGCAATATTTGGTTCCACTAACAACAACTCATTTGGAGCATCATCATCATGCAATAACGCTGTATCATATTGGCCAAGTACGCGAGTTGCCATCCAACTCAACATGGCTCCACTCTGAATCCCAGCCACTCGACCATTCACACGACGTGTCGCTAGTCCCCAGTCGCTCTGATCATGCTGGGCTAACCACATTGGCTCAAGAGGTGACATCAACCGTGCAAACGAACGAATATTGGCCTGCAACCATGTTTGTTGATCAACGACTCGCACCTGCAATGCCCCAACAGGAATCGTTAACCCGGTCAAACGCGCGACATCTTCACCGGCTGCATCTGCAAGCGCTTGATAGTTATAGGAATTCGGTTGATGCATCGCCGGCAACATACGCTGTGCCAATTGCACAGCAGCCGACCAATCTACCATGGCGGTCGGTCTATGTCGCTCACGATCAGCAGCCACCTTGATGCCAATGCGCATCACCGCTGCCGTTGCAACTGCTCCCAAAATAATCTGCCACGGCGACATCCGATTTATTGGCTTCATGAACCCTATCCTTTACTGGCGTGTATGCATTCGTTATCCACGAAAGCGTACCCGCACATCATCTTGACGTCGCGTAATCCGTTTAGCATCCAAATATTCGAGCACTGCTAAGGCATATTTGCGCGTTGTAGCAAACCGGTCGCGCATCTGTGCCACACTCACACTCCCTGTCTCATCGATCGTCTGTAATATCCATTGCTGCATCTCATGCCAGGCAGCGGACACATATACAATCCCATCATTGACTTCAACCACTTGTCCAGTCATCACCAAATACATCAGCAATTCACGATCAATCACCACATCAGGCGGACTATACGGCACAGACTGTAGTTGGAATAGTACCTCTTGTACCGTATGCTGTTGAACAGGTGTCAAGCTTACCTGATAACCGACTCGCCGTACGAGTCCATCCCCGATGCGTTCAATATGTGCTCGCCACTCATGCAACAGCACATCAAATGCCGGCATAGACACATCAAGCCGTCGGCGTAATTCTTCACGCGGCATACCCACACGCAAGGGATAACGCACCGCATAGGCGTGGATAGCCTTGTCCGTTTTTTCATACATGCGCTGCAATAGATCCCGATCAACCAGCCATTCGCCAAGTTGTACCACCGGCATAAGGTCGACCACTGTCTGTGCCACAACCGCTGGCGCCAAATGAGTATTTTGCATCACCTCAGTGATGTGTACCAATCTGCCACGAATCACCGCCCAGCATAAATCAGCCGGCGTCGCGCGCTCAAGGGCTGATAGTGCAGCAATCACCTCAGGGCGATTGCGTCGATGCCGCAATGGGTGTGTATCAATCACACGCCCACCACCCAATGTCATACTTGGTGAGGCCTGGCGCACAATTAGTCGATCACCACGCCATAACGGCAGGGGATTCGTCAGATGCAACTGCACGAGACCACTTGCACCTGGTATAATCTCATCACCATCAAGAACTGTGACACGACAACTGCTCTCAGCCGATCCCACAAATACATCAAGGTGCATCCCTTGTGTAATTGGTCGTGGCGCAATCGTTGTCGTACGCAAACGCACGTCAATGCGCTGGGTGGTTGTTATCCGTTGTGGTAGAACAACTAAGTCTCCACGCCTCAAATCATGATGCGAAATTCCCGAAAGATTCAACGCAACACGCGTCCCCGGTTGGGCAACTTCAAGGCGCTGGCGATGCATCTGGATTCCACGTATGCGTGCAGGTACGCCACGTGGTAGCACACTCACCTCATCGCCGATTTTGAGCGTATCAGCCAATAATGTCCCAGTAACAACAGCCCCAAATCCATCCACACTAAATACGCGATCAACCCATAATCGAGCTGGCTCATCGCGACGTTGTGGCGGTGATAACTGCTGTACCACCTGCGCCAGTGCGCCCCGGAGCGTATCCATACCGAGGCCCGTGCGTGCCGACACCACAACGATTGGCGCTTGCGCCAATCGGCTTTCGGCTAGCTGACGCCGCACATCCTCAACAACAAGTGGCAACCACTCATCATCTACCATGTCGGCTTTGGTAATAACTACCAACCCATGGCTGATTTCGAGCAAATCAATAATCGCCAAATGCTCACGCGTCTGGGGCATCACAGATTCGTCAGCAGCAATTACCAACATCGCAGCATCGAATCCCCCCACGCCCGCCAACATATGCTTAATAAAGCGTTCGTGGCCTGGCACATCGACCAAACTCACCTCGGCTCCCGATGGCAATGTTAGCCAGGCAAAGCCCAGTTCGATCGTCATACCGCGTTTTTGCTCTTCGGCAAGACGATCTGGATTGATACCTGTCAAGGCATGAACCAACGTCGACTTCCCATGATCAACATGTCCAGCAGTGCCTATTACATACATATCGTTGGTGTGTACTCTAAAAATTGACGCTGACGAATTTCATCTATTCTAGCTGAATTTGTCCAGACCGGCGACATCACACGCGCGTTGACACACCGTGCCCGATCCCAACAGACCGGGCAAATCACAGCGCATGTGGTATCATACCTGCAACATTACATCATTCTGTTTGTGTGACGGAGGATTCATCTCATGAAGGAGCGTCGTGTTGTCATTACTGGCATGGGCGCCATTAGTCCGCTTGGACTAGATACACAAAGCCTGTGGGACGGCATCCAATCTGCTCGGAGTGGCATCGGGCCGATTACCCTCTTTGATGCCAGCAATTTCGAAACACGATTTGCCGGTGAAGTCAAAGGTTTTGATGCCAATAACTACATGGACCGCAAAGAGGTTCGTCGCAACGACCGCTTTATTCACTTTGCCATCGCAGCAGCCAATGAGGCAATCGCTATGGCTGGCATCAACAATACCACTGTCGATGCCGAAGAAATCGGTGTAGTAATTGGTAGCGGGATGGGTGGGCTAACGACACTCGCCGAAAACATGCAAACCATGGCAGACAAAGGCCCGGGCCGTGTCAGTCCATTCATGGTTCCAGCCATGATTACAAACATGGCAGCTGGACAAGTATCGATGATCCACGGCTTCAAAGGTCCGAACTTTTGTCCGACCTCAGCCTGCGCTACCGCCGCCCACGCCATCGGTGAGGCAGCCGAGATGATTCGCCGCGGTATCGCAACCATTATGGTTGCTGGTGGTAGCGAGGCCGTGATTACGCCCATCAGCGTAGCAGGCTTTAATGCCAACAAAGCCCTCTCAACCCGCAACGACTCACCCGAGACCGCATCACGACCATTCGACGTCAGCCGCGACGGCTTCGTCATGGCCGAGGGCGGTGCGATTCTCATCCTCGAAGAGCTCGAGTCGGCTCAGCAACGCGGTGCAACTATTTATGCCGAACTCATCGGCTATGGTCTCTCGGCCGATGCCCACCATATCACTGCCCCAGCTCCTGGTGGTGAAGGCGCCGGCCGCGCCATGAAAATGGCGCTCAAACAAGCTGGTATTACCCCCACTGCCGTCGATTATATCAACGCCCATGGCACGAGCACCGGCGCCGGCGATATCGCCGAAACCATGGCAATCAAGAGCGTCTTTGGCGAACATGCCCACAAGATTGCCGTCAGCTCATCCAAATCACAACTCGGGCACCTCATTGGCGCCGCCGGTGCAATCGAGGCAGTCATATGTGTGTTGGCTATGCAACATCAAATCTTGCCACCAACGATTAATTTGATGACACCAGATCCCGAGTGTACTCTCGATTATGTGCCTAATGCAGCTCGCCCCGGCAAAATCGACATCGCCGTAAGCAATTCATTTGGATTCGGTGGGCATAACGTATCACTCGCAATCCGCCGTTGGGGTGCCTAAATCATGCTACGACCTGTGACCGAACTCCCCGCAGTACTTGGCGTATCGTTCAACGATATCTCGCTACTCCGGGGGGCGGTCATGCACACCTCATATCGCTACGAGCACCCGCTTGAGGCCCAACAATACCCCGACACTCAACGCATGGAGTTCCTCGGCGATAGTGTGGTTAACATCATTGCCACTCAATTGGTCTATGCCACGTTCGCATCAGCTGACGAAGGTAGCATGACACGCCTGCGGAGCGCGCTCATTCGCACCGAAAACCTCGCATCAATTGCGCAACAATATAACCTCGGTGATTATGTTATTTTGACCAAAGGCGAAGAGAACGCCGGTGCGCGCAACCGCATCTCCCTCCTTGCCGATGTCTGTGAGTCCGTGGTGGCGGCTATCTACCTTGATCAAGGCCTTGAGTGTGCACGGACGTTTCTCTTACCACATTTCACTGCCCAGTTAGCCACCATGCAACAACAAGGGACACCCACAGACCCCCGCAGTGCCCTCCAAGAAGAAAGTCAACGACGCTACAATATCACGCCGACCTACCGTACCATCGAGGCAAGTGGCCCCGACCATCAACGACACTTCGTCGTCGAGGTACTCATCGGCCATCGGGTGGTAGGATGTGGCACGGGTCATAGTCAGGCAACCGCACGGCTCAATGCGGCACAACGTGCCATGAATACCCTACGCGATCAAGCAGACGTTCCATCCTAATATCGTACGGATTTATAGCCCACCTCTGCCTTTGCTCGCGCTCATCGACAGAACAACTAAAGGTGACCTATGCGACTTTATATCACCGGTGGCTCAGGCTACCTTGGATCCATGCTAGTACGACTTGCAACTGCCAATGGGTGGCATGTACGTTACAGTGTGTTCCAACACAGTACTTCATCTGATTCGACTGCCGATGTTATTGATTTGCGTTATCGTGGTCAACTCACTGATGCACTTGAAGCATTTAAACCTGATGCCGTCATCCATACTGCATATGTCCAACAAAATCCTGATTTGCACGCAATTACCGTCCTCGGTGCCATCGAGGCTGCCGCAGCAAGTGCCCGTCTACGCGCCAGACATATTCATATGTCTAGCGATATGGTCTTTGCAGGTACTGCTACTGATTATGATGAAATCGATATCCCAAAGCCAATTATTCCCTATGGTACTGCCAAGGCGATTGCCGAAGCAGGTGTCACTCAAGCCAATCCCGAGGCGAGCATCGTGCGCACCTCGCTCATCTATAGTCCACTCCATATGCCACCAAGCCGCCACGAACAACTCGCTCTTGATGCAGCTGCCGGCAAAAATGACATGGCGTTCTTCGTCGATGAATTTCGCTGTCCTGTGCTCGTTGACGAGTTAGCCAATGCCCTACTTATTTTGATCGGCCAAAAACATCGCGGCCCACTTCACCTCGTTGGCGCCCAAGCAATCAGTCGCTATGACTTCGCCCACAAAATCGTCGTAGCTCGTGGTGGTAATCCTCACAAGCTCAATGCAACATCATTGACAACTATGCGACTGCAACGCCCTGCTCGCCTCATACTCAAAAGCAGCTATTCCCATCCAGCCTGGCGATTACGTGGCGTCGATGAAGTCCTATCGCCTAGTACATAACAATCATGCTATTGCTACTCTATAACCTATATACATAGCTCACTCTCACTATCTCTACTGAGCATTGCAGCACCGTATACAATATTCATTCCTACCTGCTTGCACATTCCCCACCAATTTCAAATTCCGTTTGACATCTCCGCTTTTGCCACGTATAATACAAAACGTTGTCCGAAATGACAACGCGTGTGGGTCGATACCGAAGTGGCCAACCGGGGCAGACTGTAAATCTGCTGGCTTACGCCTTCGCTGGTTCGAATCCAGCTCGGCCCACCACAATCAATGTCATCTGTGTTTGGCCACACAAAATGACGCTGATATACGGTGTGCCCACGTGGCTCAGTGGTAGAGCACGTCTTTGGTAAAGACGAGGTCATGGGTTCAATCCCCATCGTGGGCTCCACCATTTTTATTGGGATATGCGGCGTGGGCATACTAGCCTTACGCTGCGTTCGTGTTCATGGAGAGTACAACAAATCATGGCAAAGCAGAAGTTTGAGCGTAACAAGCCACATATCAACGTCGGCACCAT
>JBMTAN010000019.1:0-53907 GCA_049428765.1 Roseiflexaceae bacterium | reverse complement strand
CGTCATGACGCACACGGCGACTTTTTGTTACATGTTGTACGAGCATAACCGCAATAATAGCCTCGTTGTACCACAACTAACCACAGTATAATTATCACGCAAGTTGATAGGAGTATTCCATGAAGATTTACACCAAAACCGGTGACGAAGGCGAGACAGGACTCTGGGGGGGCTTACGCGTCGCCAAAGACACTATCCGCGTCCATGCCTACGGCACTGTTGATGAATGCAACGCCACAATTGGCCTTGCACGAGCGCATGGACTGCCCGAATCAATCGATACCATGTTAGCTTCCATCCAAAATCAACTTTTTGTGGTTGGTGCGGACCTCGCAACCCCTGGTGATGCAGCCAACATCCCACGAGTGCACGAGAGCGATGTCACTATGCTTGAACAGGCAATTGACACACTCGAGCAGCAGCTCCCACCCTTGACACAATTCATTTTGCCCGGCGGCAGTATCGCTGCCGCTCAACTCCACCTTGCACGCACTGTGTGTCGCCGCGCTGAGCGTTATGTGGTGACTCTTGCACGAGAAGAGGCGTGTAATGCAGTCATTGGTGTCTATCTCAATCGGTTGTCAGACTTTTTGTTTGTGGCTGCCCGCGCCGCCAATCACCTCACAGGCGTTACCGATGTCCCGTGGGTGAGTCCGCGCCAACAATCCAAGCAAGGGTCATAGTATGTTGCATGTCAGCAGTTTGTTTATATATCCAATCAAAGGCTGTCGTGGCATTGCCCTGAATGAAGCAATCGTCGAGGATATTGGCTTGGCTAGCGATCGGCGCATGCTGGTGATTGACCAAAATGGGACGTTTTTGTCACAACGCGAGGTGGCCATCATGGCCCTAATTGACGTTGCAGTCCACCCAAACGGTTGGCAACTATCAGCCCCCAATCACCCGAGCATCGTCGTCACACCAACTACCGATGGTCCTACGCGCCTTGCTACGGTCTGGCGCGATACTTGCATGGTCATCGATCAAGGTGACGCGATTGGTGATTGGTTGACTGCAGTGCTCGGTCAGACGTGTCGTTTGGTCGTCATGGCGCCAAATTATCGCCGTTTGGTGAGTGCTGATTTTGCCTTAAAAGCTAACGATGCCGTGAGTTTTGCTGATGGCTACGCCAGCCTCATCACCAATCAAGGGTCGCTCGATGACCTCAACACCAAGCTGGACACACCGATTGGCATGGATCGATTCCGCCCTAATATTGTGGTTAGCGGTGCGCCAGCTTGGGACGAAGACACGTGGCACGAGATTCAGATTGGCGCTGTGTCCGTAACTGCCGTCAAGCCATGCGCGCGCTGTGTGGTAACGACAACCGATCAATCGACAGGCGAGCGCTCGGTCGAACCGCTAGCCACGATGTCAACGTTCCGCAAATTCGGGCATGGTGTCATTTTTGGACAGAATCTGATACACCGCACGCTTGGCACGATTCGAGTCGGCGATCAGGTCACAATTACGCGCCACAAATAGGAAGCTGTAATTCAATGCACGATGTGACTCGCGAGTCACATCGTGTGTTTTATTCTTCGGTTGGTTCTTTGTAGTAGGCACGCATATAGCCAACTGACAACGGCATTTCCACAACAAAATACGTCACAAGGGTAAAAATGAACCAATTCGTTTGTGTGATGATGATATTAAACTGATGACCACTATCTGCATATAACCACCAGGCAAACGACAATGGTACCAGGCTTAGGAGCATATCGTATACAGCCAATCTGCCCATGTTTGATTTCGCATAACGAGGATAAATAAGGGTATATGCGATAACAACGACAATAGTATTGATAATAAGTATAGTGGTTTCGGGATTCATACAACCTCACGTATGCACGCATCTGCGTCACATAATTCTTGGACACAAAGCCACTCTAGAATCAATGTATCATGAAACAATATGCGGAACAAGCGCATCACGCAATGGAATAGCATCTCACTCAATGAGCACAGGGATTTCGATCATATCAGTAACCGAATCATCGGTGATGGTGATTTGCATCTGCCACTCACCGCTCATATCAAGGTTCATCTCAGGAAAGAGATAGGTTCCCGAATCAGTTGCCTGCACCGTACGAGGGGGAGCCAGCATACCATGTTGGCGCATCACCGGCAAGAGTGTCACGGTAGCGCTATCAACTGGTGAGCCATCAAGGTCATGCACGGTAATGGTAATGGGGCGTTTACCAATGCCGAACTGCTCAAGTGACATTCCCACCTTAAAATGTGCAGATTGCGCAGTAATTGGCTCAGCACACCCGCTGAGTAACAGAACTACTATAACCCATATCAGCCCAAACAAACGCGCCATGATTGTGTTCCCTACTGTGTCACTGTAATCCGTGCTGGTACCGTCAAAATACGCCCATCAACCTGGACCTGAAGCCATAGTTGATACGTTTGTGCTTGCGGAAATGCGTAGATAAAATCGACGGTATGACCAGGGATAGCAACTGGCTGAAAATCCTCGTTCATGGCACCTGCAGCGTGCACATGCCCAAACATGCTACCCGCTGGATCGCGCAAAATCATGTGGCCACGCATGCCTAGCCAGTAATCAAGCGCACGCACAGGCGTACCATCTTTAGAGACAGCGACCTGAATCGAAGTCGGCACCCCAGCATTGATGTCACCTAGAACAGCAACTGCCACTGCATATCCATCAATGACCGTCTCAAACGGTATTGCGATGAAATCATGTGAAGGTTGCGACGCACTCCTACCCCCACTCCACTCCACCTCACTCCGTAAGACCTGCGAACCACTACCGAGACGCTCAAGTTCAATTGCCACATCGTACACACCACTCGGCACATTTGTTATGTCGAGTTTATACACTCCAGGGTCAGTACGAACCGGATGCGCATGCACAAAATAGTGCGTAGTTTGCTCTATCATAACCAAATGGATTAATGCTTGATGATGGGGTACGAGGTCATCCACCGGTAATCCGGTTGATCCATCAAAGAGCTGAATGGTAAGTTTTTGTTGATCGGCACGCATGACCGTTGTGGCATACGGTCGTGACTGATTGAGCGGCGTATTCCACTCAACGTTAATTGTTGGCCACGCATATAATCCACCTAAGATTAATACACTCACCAGCGTACCGGTGAATGCATGTGCATACAAAGCCTGAATCCACGGTCGTGGCGTTGGCCAGATAATACTAGTGGTTAGCACCAAGGCAAGTACACCAAACGCAACAAACAATGGGATAGTCAACAACGGAGTTGTCGTTGGCAAAACCGTAATCGGCACAGAGAACAAGCCACTTTCGCCACGAGCGTCTTTGACCTCAATCCATAAGTCCCACGGTCCAATGTGGGTAATATCAACAGCAATTACGACAATTGTACGTTGATCAGCCGGCACATCAACCTGTTGGGTTGACATTGTCTGTGAGTTGCGGTGTACCGCAGTTAACGTGACATTTGCATCACCAACAAACGGTTTAACCGGCAGGATACGTGCATTGAGCACAGTCGGCGCACCTGTGGGAACCTCAACCTCAATTCGTAATGGATATGTACCTGCATCGACTTCGATGACCTGAGCTCCGCCTGCGACAATGCCATGTGCGGCAACAACCCGAGGCATCAAAATCATTACGAAACAAGCGATAAAGATGATATGCGATGCTTTGAGAACCTGTAACATGTGTACTACCATATGTATGTGCTGTGGCTAAATCTCTCCAATATGCATCATACCACGCCAAATATGGTATGATGACTGCGGTTCGCCTGATATGAAACAGCATTTATGATTGACATTATCTTGCATCCTGCTACCGTTCATGTGCCAATCGGAGCAGTTGTTGCTGCGTTTTTATTTGCCATGTGGGCGCGCTACAAGCAACATGTTCAACTCGAACTCAGTAGTTTTTATTTGGTCATCTTTGCCTGGATCACCATGATTCCAAGCTTGATTTCAGGCACCATTGATGCGGTTGGACACCTCAATAACCCTGCTACTCCTGACGAAGCACTCAATTGGATTAATCTGCATGCATTCAGCGCCATCGCACTGTTTGTGGTGATGTGGCGTGCCTGGCAGATTCGACGTAAAATTACTCATACCCCAGTATGGGATGACGACACATACCGCAATTATGCCATCATGCTCACAATCGCTTTTGTGCTCGTCGCCATCTCTGGGTGGAGTGGTGGGTATATGGTCTACGAACTCCAACTCGGTCGTTTATCATAATTTGGTAGAGGATTACATGCTGAGTATCATCAATTTTGTTGCCATCACGTCGTTCATCGGTCTCTGCAACAAACTTCGGCTCATCAAATGGAGTGTTGTTGGCGTTGAGAACTTACCACCACAACCACAAGGGATGGTGTTAGTCTGCAACCACATCCAATGGCATGATATTCCCTTGATTGGTTGGGGCTTACCGCTTACCCATCGACCATGGTGGCTCGCCAAAGTTGAAATTGTGAATAGTCTGTTTGGCAAATGGTTCACCATGATGCAAGTTATCCCAGTAAAACGCGGACAACGTGATATTCAGGCCATCGACCGCGCTGCCGATTGTGCCCGCAACGGTGGCGTTGTGGTCATATTCCCCGAAGGAACACGCAATCACACCGGCGAAATGCTCCAAGGGCGTGGTGGTACCGCACGTATTGCACTACGTGGCGGCGTACCGATTGTGCCTATGGCAATTGTAGGTACACAACGCAAATTCTGGTTCAGCAAACGTACCCTCATTATTGGCAAACCATACTACCCTGAGGTTCGCGAGGGCGATGCCAACAGCGAGAAAATCCCGGCCAACGAGATGAGTCGTCTTACCAACGAGATTATGTTCAAAATGTGCGAACTCTTGCCACCCGAATATCACGGGTACTACCGAGAGTTGATGCAAGAATATCAAAAACAAGGATCGAATTAATGTTTGCTTACCGCCACTTTGTCTTTCTACAGACAATCACTAGCATGCTCCGTCGGCTTGGTATCCTCAAATGGACCGTCACAGGCCGTGAACATCTGCCTCCCAAAGGACAACCATTTGTTTTGATTGTCAATCATGTCAAATGGCACGATATTTTGGTAGTAGCCGGTACAATCCCGCTGACGCACATCCCGTACTGGTTGGCGAAATCTGAGTTGTTCAAACCGGTGCTAGGCTGGTGGTTACACAATATGCAGGCCATTTCGGTCAAGCGCGGACAAAGCGACAGTACAGCCCTTGATGCAGCAGTGGCATCACTCAAACAAAATCATGTCATGATTGTCTTTCCCGAAGGTCATCGGAGTGGGACCGGCAAGCTCCAAAAAGGTCGTGGCGGTGCAGTGCGTATGGCGCTCCGTGCAGGCGTGCCGATCGTCCCCGTGGCAATCCATGGCGTCGAAAAAGGGATTGGTGCTCCAATTACCATTACCTACGGTAAAGCGTGGCAACCAGTATCACAAAGTGGTGTAATCAATATTGATCCAGACGAAATGACGGCACTCACCGACGAGATGATGTGCCGTATCGCTGAGATGCTCCCTACTGAGTATCATGGCTATTACACCGATATGATGCAACAGCGTAACAACTAGGTTATTTAGTTATCACCCATGATTTGATCAACAATCCAGACTGCAAGTCGCGCCGCAAGAATCGCTAAGACTGCACTGACGAGTTGTTGGATGGCTTTACGTTGGGCTTTAGAATCCATGGTGACTCTCGTTCGATTGTATTCAGTATTTCGTTTGTGTGGATGGCAGCGCGCGCAATAATGTCGGCATTCGGGGTTACGCAATGGCGAACTGGTGTAGATTGCACCGGCTGGCGCCGAGCCCATATGCCCACAAGCAATGCCATCACAAATCCGGTTACTAATCCACGTACCATAAAACTCTCTCTCGCGTGTCTACCGCCCTGATTATAGCACGTTGCACAAATGCAGCGTGCTATAATTCGTATAAAGGAGAGCACACATCATGCCAGAGCTTTATGCTGCTATAGCAACACCACTTGATGCGACAGGGCGTCTACACACTTCTGCATTCATGCAGCTGATTAACCATCTTGCCGATCAAGGATTAGACGGCATCGTACCTTGTGGTACAACTGGCGAAGGGCCATCGTTTAGTGTGGCAGAACGCATCGAAATCATCAAAACAGCCATCGCTGCACGTGGCACGCTCTCAGTTATTGCTGGCACAGGATGTCAGTCGCTACATGAGACTATCACACTGACTAATGCAGCCATTGAGGCAGGTGCAGATGCCGCACTAGTGCTCCCGCCGTTCTTTTTTAAGCAATCCGGAGAGGCAGGCGTCCTTGCATGGTATCGTGCAATATGCGATCAATTACCAGCCCACGGAAAACTCGTGCTCTACCACATTCCACCGATGACTGGCGTGGCAATCACCCCAGCAATCATTGATGGATTACTTGCGAGCCACCCACATGCGATTCTCGGTATCAAAGATAGTGCAGTTGATATGGCACACACACACATGCTCTGCTCTCGCTACCCACAACTCAAAATCTACACGGGTAATGCACCATTACTTGGTCAAGCAATTATTGATGGCGCGGCAGGCTCGATTCTCGCAATTGCCAATATCGTACCCAAGGCATTGCGCCACCTCACCGATAACCCACATGACCACGAGGTACAACAGCAAGTCGCACAAGTCGATGCATATGTCCGCAAGGTCGGTGCGGTGTCAACTATCAAGGCAATCCTCAACCATGCCAACATTGCTTCGATGGGATCCCCGCTCTTACCGCAACTTGCCCACCCCGATGCAGCCCGTGCCTATACAGAATTCAAAGCCATTGGCTACCACACGAGCTAACCATGATAGCGGTATACTACGGACCAGATGAATACATGCGGAACGAGGCCATCAAACACCTGTTGGCCTCAATACCTGATGCGGCACGGTCATTAAATGTTGTGCGCCTTGATGGAAAACGCTTTAAACTTGAATCATTAATGAACGCCTGCGAGGCATTTCCGTTTTTGCACGACCGACGACTCGTTATCGTCGATGATTTGCTCAAACAGCAAAAAGCCGGCAAGGATCGTGAAGAACTCAAAAGCTACCTCGATAAGCTACCTGCCTGGGCAGATTTGTTGTTCAACGAAAACGAAGAGTTCGACAAGCGCAATGCCATCTTCAATCACATCAACAAAATCGGCCAAGTACAGGAGTTTTTGCATCCCAAAGAGACGGAGTTGATCCGTTGGATTGGAGAACAAGCACGTGCCCGTCAAGTCGTCATCGATAACGCTGCTACAGCCCGCTTAATTGCACTCGTAGGCAATAATGGACGCACGCTGATAAATGAACTCGACAAATTATCCAACTATGTGCGTCCAGGGGGCAGCATCAATGAGTCGGTCGTGCAGTTAATGGTAGCCGATGATACCGAACAAAATCTCTTTACGTTTATTGACGAAATGGCTGCACGACGCAAAGGTGCAGCCTTGGCGAAATTGCGCAAGCTCATTGCAGACGGTCAAGCTCCGCAATACATCATCTTTATGATTGCACGTCAGATTCGTATTTTGCTCCAGGTGCGCGAGCTCGATGTGCAAAGGGTACGACCTAACGAGATTGCTACCAAAGTTGGGCTACGCCCTGGATTCCTCACTGACAAGGCGATTCAACAAGCACGTGGGTTCCGCGCAGACGAGCTGGAACGGCTACACGAACGACTACTCACGCTCGATCACAAGAGCAAGACTGGCGGCGTTGATGTGCTCGCAGGGCTTGATTTGTTAGTGATGGAGGCCTAAAACTAAAAGCCCAGGGAGCAAATGCTCCCTGGGCTCTAGCACAACACATTGCCAGATTACTTGGCGACGGCGTTGACTTTCTTCATCAAGCGTGACTTGCGGCGTGCAGCGTTGTTCTTGTGGATAACGCCCTTGTCCGCAGCCTTGTCGAGTGTGCTAATGGCGGCAGTAATGGTAGCAACATCAGCTGTACCACTAGCAATCGTTTGCTCGGCCTTCTTCAGCATGGTCTTGACGCGTGAGTTGTAGGAGGTGTTGCGCTCGCGGCGCTTTTCCGCAATTCGGATGCGCTTGAGGGCTGATTTCGTGTTCGCCAAGGTGACGGTTCTCCCGTATAATTCAAACTACATTGGGCTCATCAGAGTCTCTGACATCTGATTATACCAAAAGATACCATGCTCTGCAACAGAAGCGATTCAGATGTTCCGTTCTCGTACAATCCTCAACACCATAACCGTTGCAATCGGCTATCTGTTGAGCAGACTCCTCGGCGTAATACGCGACATTTTCATCACCGCCCAATTCGGCACCAGCAATATCGTTGATGCCTATCGTGCCGCATTTGCCGTACCCGATCTTATCTATCTTGTGGTAGCCGGCGGCGCACTCGGCACAGCGCTCATTCCGATTTATCAACAGCAAAAACAACAACACAACCAAGCAGGTTGGCAACTCATTAACGCCGTGCTCAACCTCACGTTGCCGATTCTCGTATTCATCTCAATTGTTGCTTGGATCTGGGCTGAGCCATTGTTACTCATGACCACTGCCCGTGGGTTTGATCGTGACACACAGCTTCTAAGCATCGATCTGATGCGTCTGCTACTACTACAACCTATCCTACTTGGACTTGGTGGCATCCTCAAAGCCACGCTCGAAGCTCACGACAACTTTCGCATCCCAACGCTTGGCTCAAATCTATACAATATAGGCATTATCATAGGTGTCACATTACTCGCACCAATTTGGGGCATTTATGGCGTTGTGTATGGTGTCATTATCGGCGCAGCGGTGTTTTTGCTCATCCAAATACCGAGTATCTGGCACCTCGGCTGGCGCTGGCGTCGTGCTGGATTCGGCACTGCGGGACTCGGTGCGGTATGGCACCTACTCCTGCCACGAATATTCGGTCAATCAGTCTGGCAGATTAATTTAGCCGTGATGATTAGCATTACATCGACGTTTGGCGTAGGAGCCGTTGCTGCCACAGGCTTCGGTATGCAAATCATGCTCTTACCGCATGGCCTGATTGGCTTAAGCATCGGCACGGTGATATTCCCATTGTTGGCCCGCTTGGCAGTCGAGCAACGGTTTGATCGTTTTGCCCAGCATGCAAACACGGCGCTCCAAAGTGTCTTGGCAGTTACATTACCAGCCTCGGTCGCCCTTTTTTTAGGGGCAGAAAGCGTTGTTAGTGTGCTCTATCAACGTGGCTCATTTGATAGCACCTCGGCGATGTTGACAGCACAAGCCGTGCGTGGATACGCTCTAGGTATCGCTGGGTTTAGTTTGGCTGAGATTGCTGTACGCATCTGGTACTCACTGCAAAACACTCGCTTGCCGGTGATTGTGGGAGCAACAACGGTGGCAGTCAATCTGATACTAGGCTGGCTTTTAACACAAGAAGGGGCGCTCAGCGATAAGATTTGGCGGATAACCCTCGTGTTTAGCGTAACTAACTCTCTAGAGGCACTAATATTGATTATGACCCTTAAACGCAAGATAGCAGACATTATACTCGTAGCCAAACCATTGAACTTGCTGCTAAGTATAAGCGGGATGGTGATAATATGGCTAGGTAGCCAATTTGTCCTGCCCATATTACCTGCTCAAGGTGCCTCAACAGCCGCTGATTGGTTGGCATACGTGGTCCATCTGGGAGTACTCGCAATCATCTTTGGCTGGGGCATAGCCTGGAGCAGTAACGGATTTGCGCTTATTCGTGCTGCTCGTCAGCGGGCATCGGTCGAATAGCAAGGAGAACTATCGTCATGAACCGTGTACTTGCACTGATTCTCGCAGGTGGTGAACACCCTGCACTCAGCATTCTTACCGCCGAACGTGCCGAGGCAGCGGTACCGTTTGCCGGCAAATATCGTATCATTGACTTTACGCTTTCTAACTGCGTCAACTCGGGAATTACCAATGTAGGTGTGTTGACTCAATACCGTCCGCGCTCCCTACAAGAACACATCGGCGTCGGTAAGCCGTGGGATCTCGACCGACGTATTGGTGGTGTACATATTCTGCATCCATATATGGGCGCATCAATTGGTTGGCAAAAAGGCAATGCCGATGCGCTCCGTGCCAACATTGACTTTATTGCGGAGCAACCCGAGGAGATTGTACTTGTACTCGCCGGCGACCATATCTACAAAATGGACTATCGGCCGATGATTCAAGCCCACCTCGCAAACAACGCAAATGTCACAGTAGCCGTTCATGCGGTGGGGAGTCATGAGGTTCATCGTTTTGGCATTGTGACGGTTGACTCTAACAGCGCTGTTTCACGTTTCGAAGAAAAACCCAAACGTAGCACCTCAACACTTGCATCAATGGGCATTTATTTGTTCCGAAAAGAATATTTACTCAACGTTTTGCGCACGACCACAGAGGAGAACATCGGCCGCGACTTAATGCCTACTTTTGTGCGTGACACCAGCGTACACGCGTACCATTTTCAGGGATATTGGGCAGATGTCGGTACTCTACAAGCGTACTACGAAGCGAGCATGGCACTCCTCACTGAGACACCAGCGCTCGATATCAGCGACCCAAACTGGATTATCCATACCAAAAGTGCCGAGATGCCAGCTGCCGAAGTCGGCACTAGTGCCACAATCAATAATAGTTTAATCTGTGATGGTAGTCGCGTAAACGGACACGTAAGCGGTTCAATTATTGGCCCTGGCGTCAGCATTCCAGCTGACACGCATATCATTGACAGTATTATATTCCCCGATGTTGTGATTGAGCCTGGATGCCGAATAGAACGATGTATCATTGATCGTGCCACACACATCCATGGCAATAGCACCATCGGGCATAAGCACACTGCAACACCTAACCAAGCAACCCCAACACTCCTCAACACTGGGCTTACATTGATTGGGGCGCACACCACTGTGCCTGTTAACACAACAATCGGCAGTAACGTTATCATCCAGCCACGCGCTGATATCTCGGCTTGGAGCGGGCGCACAATTGCAGACGGTGCATCCCTCTAACAAAAATACCGGAGGGACTGTATCTAGTCCCTCCGGTATGGCGCTATGTTTATTTATGTCAATGACCGTACAATACGCTGCCCTGCATCGGTTAATTGCACCTCATCAAACAGACTAAACGCAAACCGTACAGCCTGATATGCTAAAGGCAACTGGCTAAACAACGTGCCAGGTAACGCATCCACCTGCACTGCGCGCATCTTTACCAGCGCATCGGCAGCAGTCGTACCCTCGGGTAGTCTCATCCACAAGAAATATCCGCCTGTCGGCAACTGCCACTGATAGCCATGCTGTTGTAATGGCAGAAGTGCATGATGGAGCACATCACGGCGCCGTGCATATGCCGTTCGATAACCCGACACAATCGTCGCATAATCGCCGCTTTCTATCAGCTCTGCCACCATCAAACCAGGAAAGTGCGCCATCCCACCACCACTATCGAGCAAGCCACACCCCGATAACCGATCAATAATTGGCGCACTCGCCGTGATATACCCAATTCGCAACCCCGGCGCTAATGATTTGGCAAATGATCCGAGACGAATCACGTGCCCACGCGCAATTGTATGCCACAACGATGGCAAAGGAGGTGTGTTGTACCACAACTCGCGGTAGACGTCATCCTCAACAACGAGTAATGCTTGCGATTCAACTAACTGTTTGAGAGCCACACGTCGTTCTGCTGAAAGCGTCACACCTGTTGGGTTTTGGCAGGTGGGAATCATGTAGATAAATGCAATACGTTGGTTCGCTGCACGACAGATTGCCACTTGTGTTGCCAATTCATCAATGCGCAGACCCTCTTCATCACACGGAATAGGCCGTATATCAATCGGCATATCGCGCAAAATCCGCAACGCCAAATGGTAAGTCGGATTCTCCACGAACACAATATCGCCTGGTTGTGCATACATAGCACCTACCAAGGCAAGTGCGTGTGAGTTGCCCGCACTAATCATCAATTCATTGTCATTTGGTGCGGCACCTTCATGCGTAGCTAACCAGTGTTGCACAGCATTACGAAGCGGTTTAACGCCTCTATCAATGCCATAGGTCAACATAGCGCCTGCATACTTATTGAGCGCACGATCAGATGCCCGACGGATTTGCTCGACTGGGAGCAATGTCATATCAGGATGTCCCCACGCCAAATCAAGGACACCAGGCGTTAACTGCAACTGCAATATATTTGGCAAATCAATCATCTGCTATTCACCACGTCTTATCTGTTGGTTGCGATTAAATCAAATATCGGAATTTCGACCTCAAATGTCTCGCCAGGCTGATGAAAGAATGTGTAATGACCAGACATGGTCCCACGTGATGACTTCAGCACACAAAAACTGCGATATTCGTGCACATCACCAACCCGCAAAAATGGTTGTTGCCCAACCACGCCATCGCCTGATACGGTATATTGTTCACCAATCGCATCACTAATGACCCAGTGACGACGCACAAGCTGAGCGCCAGCACGACTGCAATTCTCGATCCGCACCATATATGCAAACACAAAACGACCAGCTTCCTCGTCGGATTCCTCAACGAGATACTCTGGAGTTACCGAGACACGAAACCCGAAGGTTTCTTTGTAAAAAAACGGTCGCTTTGCCATATATTTCCTAGCTTGTGGTGCGCCGCACCATCATAACACGCTCAATTGCAACAATCAAAATCAGCAGTGCAATAATTTGCGCTAAGACTATCCCACCAGCCAATACCACGACTTGTTCGCGGAATGAGGCAACCGCCAATATGTTCATCGCAATCACGGCAACCAAATGCCACCAACCACCAGGTATCCGATGACGTTCAACCCACCAACACCAACCAAACCCAATCAGATACAGCACAGTCTCATAGAGCTGCACCGGATGACGTAGTGTACCAAGCATCTCAACGGCGAATGGGCCTGTCCAACTCCGACCTGCATCAGCACCTGACCAGAAACTGCCGAATGCACTCAGCGCAAATGCAATGAGCGTAGGCATTGCCAGCACGGATACCCACTCGCGCCAGTCTGCGTTTAATTTACGTGCACTCCACCATAAGGCAAGAGAACCCCCAATTACTGCTCCTGGCCAAGCAAAATCAAGAATCCGCAATGATGTAAGTTGCTCCCAAATCAGGGATATCGGCGTATCTGCCGCGATGACCGCCCATATACGGGCACCTATCCACGTTGCCACAATAGTCAACATGAATACCCAATCCGGCAATTTGATGTCCCGAGCAATCAAACGACGCTCACCCCACCACCACCACAGTGCGAGTGCCGCCAAGGTTAATAATCCTGCCGTACTCATGCGTATTGGGCCCAACGAGACCAATGGCATCATTTGTATTACCCCTATAACTTATTCAGATAGCACTTTGGCCATCGCACGCACCAATTCAGGTGTTACCGGCCCTCTATACAACAATCGTACGACTCCACGCTTATCCACAAATGCCGTGGTCGGCAAATCATCGGCGCGCAACGTGCGCCCCATCTGCCGTTGTGGATCTTGCCAAATCTCAAAATCAACTGGATCTCTTGCAAGGTAGTTCGAAATAGTATCGGTAGCCTCACCTTGGTTCACTGCAATCAATCGAATCCCCTGCGCCTGTAACTCAGGATAGAGCTGATTCAAAATCGGCATCTCGGCAATACACGGAGGGCACCAGCTTGCCCACAATGTGTATATCGTAGGTTGGCCAATAATACCTGCAGTCGTCACCGGATTTGCTTGCATATCCACGAATTGCACAGTCGGAATCTGTTCACCATCAGTCATGACGGGCACGTCAACCGTGGCATGCCGTGTGAGTACAATCCATACCAATCCAATCAAAAACACTACAAACACACGAGGATGCAAAGAGAGATTCATGGGTACATCACCACCTGTTGATTATGAATACACGCATATTGCTCATCAAATCGTCGTGAAATCACACGACCGGGAATCGTATCTTCGAATGCAGGCATATACAAGTATTCTTGATTCCAAACAAAACATGGCACCGTTGTCGCAATTGCACGGTCTGTTGGCACTAACAGACACGGATGAAGATGCGCACACATAGTAAATGCATGCATATGACGTGGTTCATGCAAAAATATCACGCCACCATCCTCATACCCGGGATTTACACAGTTCAAACATAGCTGACTTGGAGGATCACCCATCGCGCGTTCATGATTACCACGCACAAGAATCATCTCAGTCTGCATAAATCGTTCACGCCACTCATAAAATGCCTGTACCACATCGGGGTGGTATGCATTACGCATATGAAACAAATCACCCAAAAACAATAAGCGCTGCGCTTGCGTGTATATAAGTACATCACTGACTCGTCGCAATGCCTTTGTGACATCCTCAACAAATGTAGGGGCGCGTGACACAAGTCGTCCTAAATGCAAATCAGCCACCACCAACATCTGCCGGCTCGGCCAATACAACGCACGACTCGGCAAGAGTTCAAACTCTAGTTGAGATGTTGGACGAATCATCATTGTGTCACTACCTGCATTACCGTATGATAATGAATATCCACCGTATCCAAAATATCGATACCATACCCACCAGCCATTGTAACCACCAACGGTACACCCTCTTGATGTGCACGGTGAATTACCATTTGATCGCGCGCCAATAACCCCTGTTTGGTTAGCGCAAGTCGCCCAAGACTATCACCTTTGAACGGGTCAGCACCTGCCAAATAATACACTACATCAGGTCTTGATGAGGCCCACACATAATCAAGTGCCGTGTGCAACGTTGACAAATATTCATCATCGCCTGTGCCATCAGCAAACTCGATATCACAATCACTCGCAATTTTGCGGAAGGGGTAGTTCTTTGCTGCATGCATCGAAAAGGTATAACACCACTCATGGTGACGCATAATATCCGCAGTACCATTCCCTTGATGCACATCAAGGTCTATCACCAATACACGGCGAACCACACCACGCGCATGCATTGCCAACGCCGACACTGCACAATCATTAAATACACAATACCCCTCGCCATGCCCTATACACGCATGGTGTGTGCCACCCGCCAACGTGACCGAACGCCCATCACGCAATGCTGCAATTGTCGCCATATATGTTGCGCCCGTCGCACGTAAAGAACGCTCTACCATTGCCTCAGACCACGGAAACCCAATCCGTCGCACCTCTGTAGCACTTAATTGACCACATAACACGCGATCAACATATGCGCCATCATGCACCCGAACCAAATCTTCTCGCGAAATCGCCTCAGGTTCTACCAGCTGATGTCCTAGTATCCATGACGCATTAGTCACACGCTCGCGGAGTAAACGGTACTTTTGAGACGGGAATCGATGACCTTGTGGGAGCGGTAGTGTAAAGCGGTCGGTATAAAAAACCTGCATCTTTTTTCCTCAGCATGATTATACCATCCAACTAATCGACTAAATCCACTGAAAATTGATGAAAATTCATCTATTATGTCAAAACAATTTACAGTATAATCATCTCATGCATCAATATAGTTCAAAGGATATGCCGTGAGCAATTCATACACTCAAACTACTCGCAATAGCTGGGGGTCCCGTATTACCAACTCTTTTGTTGGCGTATTGTTTGGACTAATCCTCATTCCATTTTCAATTTGGGGATTATGGTGGAACGAAGGTCAGCCTGACTTGTCCGTCCTTGCTCAAGCATCGATTGCGGTTGATGCAAGTCAAATCAATCTCAACACCGAAGGCCAATTTGTTGCAGCCACCGGCATTCTCGACAGCGATAGCACACTCGCTGATGAACCATGGATGCAATCTGGCGATTTTATATCGCTCCAGCGTCGTGTCGAAATGTACGCATGGGAAGAAAGCTCGAGTACAACTGAAACAGAAGATACCTTTGGTGGAGGGTCAACAACATCAACAACCTACACGTACAACAAAACTTGGACTGAATCACCGGCAAATTCATCCAGCTTTGAATATCCAGAGGGTCATGAGAATCCTACCAAGCCGTTGAATAACCTCGATCAATCAGTCGAAAACGCAACTATTGGGGTTTATGGTATTGCAGCCCGTCAAATCACACTGCCCGGGGGTGATCGTACAACACCCAAACCCGGAACACTACCTGATGGATATGTTCTCCAAGGCGAATATATTTATAATCGATCCGGAGCAGCAAACAGTCCACAAGTGGGTGACATCCGTATTTCATTTAACGCACTCCCTCGTGGTATCACCGTCACCGCGCTTGGCCAACAACAAAACAATCAAATCATTCGTCACGAAGTTGACAAGCAAGAATTCTACCGTGTTTTTATTGGTACACGCGATCAAGCAATCGAAACTCTCCATACTGAATATTTACTACGCATTTGGCTTATCCGCGTCTTCGGCATTCTAGGCATTTTCATTGGTCTTAATCTGATTGTTGGCCCAATTGGTCGAATTTTCGGCGTCATTGGCATTCTAGGTAATGCTGTGGACGGCATATTCGGCATTATTAATGCCATCCTCTCAATTACCATTGGTATGGCTGTAATTATCATTAGCCAGATCTTCCATAACATATGGCTGTTGTTGATTACCATAGCGTTAATCGTTGCTGGCGTAGTTTACTACTTACGCAATCGCAGTAAAAAACTTGCTACAAATCCAAGTAACACTGACGCTACACCAACTGATAGCTCACCTCCACAGATGACCTAAACAGCAAATGTGAGAATCCCCCATTCACCGGAGTGAATGGGGGATTTCTATCGTCCTTCGTCAGGGATCTTACCTTGTTCACGTTTGATGCGTTGATGAATCCCTTGCAACGCAATAAACGCAGGACGTGGACTCCAATCCGGATTTAGAATGCCAAACGCTGCTTGCTCATGCAAGGGATTACCCTCTTCGTTCCACAACACCGCAAAGTTCATATTCCACAAGAACATCACGCCAATCCATGATCGGCCTGTTTCATCACGATATTTGTCATACACCATCTCGGCAGCAGCACCGATAAACTTGGCCTGGTCCTCCATGGAGACCACATTACCATATTCATAACCCGGTGTGTTGTTCTCAGTTGCCCAGCCATATTCGGTCAACCAAATTTGTTTATCAGCGAGACCGTTAGCCACCATCAACTCGCGAATTGTTTCGACATGTCGAAAGTAGTGCGTAGGATGGTCATTCCACCCTACTGGATTACCTGGTTTATCTGGCCACATGGTATCAGGAGGATTGGCTGCTGCCCCAGGATGCACCCCTTGTGCATCAAAAAAATCCTTCACCACACCCCCCTTATAGGCATACAGCATATTCAGAAAGCGCTGATCATCCATGGCTAAATTCACATCGTTCACCCCAGTTGATGATGGTGCTGCTGCAACTACATACGTGTATGGACGAATTTCCTTGATACGACGATAACCCTCCATCAGCATTTCGGCATAATGGGCTACTGCCTCTTCATCAATTTTGCCACCATTTTCGATTGCCAAATTCGGTTCGTTCCAAATCTCAACTGCAGTGACTAATCCACCATAGCGCGAAATCATGTCAGCAACAAAGTCACCAAATGGTTTTGGGTCAACTGGTATACCGTTGGTCTCATCATAAAACGCAGGTGACTGTACAATACTGATTAGTAGCTTGATATTCGTACCTGACGTATCTGCTATTATTTTGTCGACTTCATCCCAGTAATAAACACCAGGTGATGCCTCAATATCTTTCCAGTGAATTTGCTGACGCACCCACTCAAAGCCCGCTATCTCGGTAAGCGTCAACACGCGAGGTCGATCCGTATAAAACAAATGAGTCACAACCCCATATTCCACTTCGTCAATCCGTGGGAAATTACCGAGTCCTACTAATTCAGATTTGATTTGATTAGATGTATTTTCCTCAGCAATTAAGCCACTCTCCAGCGTTGGTACAGGTGGCGGGGTTGGTACCGGAGGTACTGTCACTGCCAGTCCAGTAGCCGAGCAACCTACAAGGAACACGATTATTATGCTGAATACACTTATCCACTTCATATGCTACGATTTCTCGTTATCTATCACTCATTCGGACGCGTCACAGCCAACTCTATGCTCCCTTGTGCATGAATTGAAACAACGTGAGTTGTCTGGTTGTTTGCATCAAACAACCATCCCTCTGACAGCTGCACTTGCAACTGCGTTATCCCGTGACGACTCGAATTATGTAAACGAAATATACCACGTTCTCCGTTATCCACAAAATGCACGTCGATTTCATCCACGATTTGCTGACGCAATGCAATCTCGCGCAGTGAAGCAACCCACACATCTCCAGCGGATGCAGTTGCATCAACCACACGCTTCCAAGCCGTAATTTGCGCAGATGTATAGACCTCTTCGGTGTGTGCCCAGTAATCAATCATGCCATCCTGCTGGCGAATCCTATCAAGCAAGGCTAATGCCTGATCTTGTGACTGTACCGTCAAATAAAAATCTGGGCAAACCATTATCGATTCATGTCCTGGCAATGCCCTACAGCGAGCTTCGGCAGCCGAGACAATATGATATTGGGGGAGTCTGGGATTCCATGAAGTACGCGTCAAAGATGTAATACCTGCATCTTCTAACTTGTCCCATACATCATAGCGCATACCAGCGCTACTACTCCACGGGAATGCAATCGACGTCGCTGGAGCGATTTGGCGCTCAGCAGCAGTGGCGTTCCACGTTGTCAAATCACTATGCCATTGATCCGGTGTCGCTAACCCACCATAAAAATGACTGAACGTATGACTTTGCAAATCATGCCCTGCTCGTACAACCGGTTGAATCAGATCACCAAAGTACCACTCAGGATGCGTTTGATAGTCACCATATGGATCAACACTAAACCACGGTTGCTGCATCCATGTGTCATTCCGCCATCCGTTGGCTTGACTTGCCCAGGCAAACGTCGGATTGTCCATGAATATTCGTTGTTCTTTATTACCCCACAAAAAGTTATACCCGTTTATGTAATACGTCGCTGGGTATTGATGTGGCGCAAATAATTCAAGTGTATTTGCGAGACCAACGCGCATACGCATGCCGCGAATCAACGGATCCTCACCCGCATTCGGGTCATCGATTGACCGTGAATGCACGAGCCCACCCATCGTTGTCTCCCAATCATACGAAAACGAAACGGCCGCATTATATCCGGCCGGCCACGGTCGGATAATCAATGGCGTATCTTGCATACGGACAGCATCAAGCGTACGGGCCACAATAGACTCACGAAACTCAATACCATCAAGGTACATACGATCATCTGAGGCCGGTTCAATTCGCACCTCGAGTTGGGTTGCTCCTGCAGGTGCAGTATCGTGGTCAACCACGATACTCCATGAGCGATTATCAGATGCACCAGCCCATGACCGCACTGATTGCCAGTCACCCAAGCGCTCAACGCGCAACCCATCCGCACCAGTCCAAATCCACCGTGTACGGACGGCACTCATTGATGGACTATCCGCCAAGGCCACGAAGCGCATGCAATAAGGCTGGTTGGCCGCCACTTGTTGCGGTGGCAAACCCAACCACGTACCAATACCGAGCATGTGCACCGATTTCCCAAGCCCATCCGCACTAAAATCGCCCACACGCACCCCCGGTGCCCCAGCCGTCCAACTCATGGGTAATCCACTCGTCACATCGTCAAATGCGCTATCCGTCAATATCGCGGATTGGAGTGGCGTACGACACATGTTCAAACGCTGGACTCCCACAAACGTGAGGACCACTGCACTAACACACAACACAATAAATGTAGTAAATAAATATCTCTTCATCATGTAAATTAACGGAGCTGTAATGGTTGACGATTAGAGACTAAGTCAGACTGAACCATCGATTGCCATACTACGGGTTGATGAATAAATGCATTACGCTGCTCATCAAATGCAATCGATCCATACAAAAATTGCTGCACATACATGGGCGTATCACCCTGAATGATACGATACTCAGGCGATGTGGGCCACCCCAACATACGCTCACCATCAATGCGAGTATAGTACTCCGCAAAAGCATCGTGGACAATAAACCGCGACTGTGTGAATGTAATGACTGTACGCTCATCGATGATATCGACGATTTCACCATCCAATTCTGGCAAATCAAGCGCAAGTGGTTGCACATTCGCATGCCACGACGTGGCATCATATTGGACGCTCATATGTGCAAAATGTTGCGTATAGACACCATTTTCAACGATATAGGTACCAAGTGGTTGGCCAACCTTATCGATGCCATACGCTTGCCAAAAACGCCAAATTGGCATAATAAATCGCACATCACCCTCTTGGCGATCTGCAATTGGCGGTAGCAATTGCTCCGCTTGTCGCATAATAGCGATGACGCCGGCGAGATTCTGCGCAAACTCAGGTTCATCACCAGTAATTAACTCTGGAATAATCGCTGGTAATTCAATACCACGCGCCCAATCATGCATTCCACCAGTAATAGGGTACAAGTCCCAAAATCGCGCATATTTATAGTTGGCAGCCTTTGCATACACTTCGGCCATTTGAATGGCAATTGCATCTTGACATTGCGCGGGGAAGACGAGACCTGCGGCTGAATGTAGAAAAATCACTCCAGAGGCATCGAGCAGAAAACTGCGAATAACACGGCTCTCTGGCTCAGAATCTGCATATTTACCACCCGTATTTGATTGCGTACCATATGCACCAAATACAGACTCTGACCAATCGTTTTCAGGACACGCATCAAGATTGGAATTCATATTGCGATTAAGATCAACCCCGCGCGCATTTTGCCGCACATCGAGTGCATCGCCATCAGGATTTAGTAAAGGAATGATAATGAGTTCAACATCTTGAGGGACATCCTCGGGATGATTACGAAACCAGTCGATTAACTGCATACTCAAAACCTGAGTGTTTCGTTCAGCACCGCCATGGGTCGCACCGACTACGACAAGCTTGTGCGGACCACCACCAAATCGATATGCGACGATCGGACGCCCCTCGTAGCTCTGACCAATCTCGACCACTTGCACTGACTGCGACCACGCGACACTCGTGGCGCCACCGAATAGTAGGATACATAGCAACACACCGAGATGGACCATCGAACGCATGTCAACTCCTCGTAAATCCTTTGTCTATTATACGCTGACCATGCATAACATGATGGACATATATCTTTGAAAAATAGCTGATATTTTGATTTGACATTGCCTATTCAACATGCTATACTCGATTTCGTTGCAAATGAGTTGGGGCGTATAGCTCAGCAGGTTAGAGCGCGATCCTGATAAGATCGAGGTCGGTGGTTCGAGTCCACCTACGCCCACCACTGCAACGTTCTTGTTATTTGGGGCAATAGCTCAGTTGGGAGAGCGCCTGCTTTGCACGCAGGAGGTCCGGGGTTCGAATCCCCGTTGCTCCACCATTCCCCCCCTTTATCTCATGTATCACACTAAACTCGATGACCACATCAAATTCGATGATGCACGTTTCTACAAAGGAACGTTGTTTCAGAGTGAGCATATGCTTGTTGGCATTGATTGCTTGACTGTCGGTCAAAGCCAATCACCACACCTGCATCGTGGCCACGATAAGATGTATTTTATTCAGTCAGGCACTGGGCAATTCACAGTGGCCGACGAGACGTTTGTTGCTGTTGCAGGAGATGTTATATGGGCACCTGCCGACACACTCCATGGTGTTATTAATATTGGTAATGATCCTCTCATCATGCTAATTACCATGGCACCGGAACCTCGATAACAATGACTATCTTTCATCTCTTTCAGAAGCTCGATCGCACGATGCGGAATCGGCCCGATGCCCATCGGTGGCGTGTCACCATGAACGACGTTGAAGTAGAGATTTTTCGTCGTCCCATACTCACAAGTGCCGTAACTCTCGGTGCTTTGGGCATTGGTAATGCGCCAATGCCAGTTCCAGTATGTGTCTGTAAAGCGATTTCAGTACTTGATCAACCTGATCACGTCACGATTCTTGATCAGCTACACAACACTATTTCCATTACACATACCCATGCAGCAGTGCCAATCATGATCCGATTAGCAGATGCACATATAGACGATATTGAATAACGTTCTCAATAATTGATTTTTACGCACTGCTATCGGTTTGACACACATTTATATATATTAAACCATCTAACAAAAGCATACTTTTAAAGAGCATAACATCGTAGATAGGCATATTCACACGCGCAGGCTCCGTCACAACATGCGCATATTACGCTTTAGCATAAATGAAAACATATGATGAGTACAATTCTCCACCCCATAGCCATATCATCAGCCTAATAAGACTGTTTATCGGTATATCGATGGAATCAAACGATACGATCACACCTTGCAAAGCGGAATTGCACTAGTACAAATCCTGTAAGCACCGGTATACTCAGATGTACGCTTATACTGCATGGTTTTTATCAACTGCCCTAGGATAAGCTACGTAGGAATAAATTAGATTGTGCACAATAAAAGTTAAAAGAATACACACTTACCATCAAGAATCAATGTGATGTCATGATGTGATGTGCAACAGAAACATCGTAACCCACCTAATATGCAGTGTTGTACCTTTTAAATGCGCCAAACCGGTACATATTGCAGTTTTAGTGTTGGGAGCAGGCAACATGCATCAGTACACTGCAATAACAATTTTAGGTTGGCTAACAGGCATTGTTCTTGCAACCTACAGCAATCATCCGCATACGGTATTGCTAATCGTCCCTATACTCATCCTAATGCGCATCTGGAGACAATATCAGCTACACCTGCTCTTGTTGTGTCTCACCTTCACGATTGGCTTTGTACGAATGCAATTTCATCTACATATACCCACACATGAATCAGCAGACTTAGTCCATCACCATATGATAGTACACGAACAGAGAAACACTTGGAAACAACAAAAAGTGGTCCTGATTGACTCATTACACCGTCAGTATGTTGCAGAGATGCCACTCTATCCACAACTGACACGAGGCATGACGGTCACACTAAATGCCACGGTTAGTCTATGGCCGCAACCACTTAGTTCGTATCACGAGGAGTTGCAACGCAAACGTATCATAGGTGAATTACATGATCTTGCTATTATTGAGCGCGAAAATACAATATCGTTGATATCAGTACTCGAACGGGCACGGCGTTATTTTTGGTCACATATTCACGCTGCATTTCCTGAACCGATTGCAAGTGTCGTCACAGGCATGTTACTCGGAGTAGTCGGCGATGTTGACGCAGTCACAGCAGATGCATTCAAACGCAGTGGTACATCCCATATTTTGGTCATTAGTGGATGGAACATTACCATTGTCGCAGCATTATGTCTTGTTATCACAAATGCATTACAACCATCACGCATGGTCGCATTAGTATTTCCTTTGATTGTCATAGCCTTGTACGTAATGTTTACTGGAGCATCAGCAGCCGTGGTACGAGCAGGTGTGATGGGGAGTATGTTGGTTATAGGACGTTGGCTAGACCGACCACGAAGTATGCTAAATATCATAGCCATTGCAATTGCACTTATCACCATGGTTGACCCTGCTGCGCTGTGGGATATGGGCATGCAATTAAGTACCCTTGCAACACTAGGTCTGATCGGATTTGCCACGCCCATACAGTGTTTTTTGGAGCGAACGATACTCCATGCACCACATCTGAGTTGGGCACGTGAAGGGTTGGCAAGTACTATCGCAGCGCAAATCACAACATTTCCCATCATGGTATGCCGACTGGAGCTACCAACCATATGGAGTTTGTTGGCCAATACGATTATCACACCGGTAGTTCCACTGGCGATGGCATGCGGAACATTCTTTCTGGTGGCAACGCTGATACACCCAAGCTTAGCACAAGTAATGGCGTGGATTGCGTATCCAAGTTTTGCGTGGATTGTTACAGGATCGCATGTATTGGCAACATGGCCAGACATCATTCGCATGCCGAGCATTCATTCTACTCCATGGATAGAATTGGTAATGCATGGATGTTGGATTGTCGGATGGGCAATCTGGCAACGCCAAACACATGCGGCAACATCTCCGCATTCAAAAATATAAATTCAATGGTATGATGCTAGGTATCAAGAGCGCACACTATGCAAACATGTTTGTGATGCATACATATTGCATGGCATAGAACTACTAGGATGAGCACATGCGAGAGCAGCAACGAAGCATTTTTCTGCAGATCGCCGGCGTTGGCGTGCATTTGTATACGGCAATGGGTGCAGTACTCGCCCTATTGACCATTATGGAAGCCATTCAAGGAAATGTCATTTTGGCCTTGTGGTACAGCCTAGCGTCAGTTTTTATTGATAGCACTGATGGGATGTTGGCGCGTAAGTTCAACGTCAGCAAAAACATCCCATGGTTTGATGGTCGGCGTCTTGATGATATTGTTGACTACTTGACCTATGTATTTGCGCCGATGGTCCTTCTATGGCAGAACGGTTTCTTGCCTGAGGGCATGACCGGTCAAATCATCGCAATTGTGCCACTCATTGCATCAGCGTATCAGTTTTGTCGAGTGGATGCCAAAACTGATGATTACAAGATTGTCGATGAAGACCACTTCTTTTTGGGCTTCCCAAGTTATTGGAATGTCATTGCGTTCTATGCAGTAGTCATGCAGTTATCAGCCACGACGGTAAGTACAATTATTATCGTATGTTCCATCTTGGTATTTGTGCCGATTCGTTACATTTACCCATCGCGGACGGTTCTATGGCGACGTGTAACACTGATTTACACGAGTCTTTGTAGTCTCGGATACGCGGTAATTCTCTGGCAAATGCCATGGGTCAATTCGCTAATGATTTACTTCACACTCTCTTATGTCGTGTATTATTTTGTGATGAGCGGCGTTCTCACTATTCGTTTGTGGCAGCCAAAAGTGGCTAATGCAAATCCCTAAACTATCATGGAAGAACAATCAGGACTGCGTACACTATTGCCGTATGGTCGGCCGTATCGTTGGTTATTAGCGCTAGGGACGCTCTATGCGCTTATTGGTTCAACTGCAAGTGCATTCAGCCCAGTCGTACTTGGATATGCAATTGATGCATTGATTAAGCAAATTGATCAGCAGACACTCTTGATTTATACGGCTGCAATTATTGGATTGACGATTATCTTGGCCGTTTTTCGATATCTCCTGCGCATGCTTACCGGGACAATGGCAGCAGGCGTCAGTTATACAATGGCACAGGACTTGTATCAGCATATTCTGACATTTGATCGGACCACCCAAGCATCATTCGGCACTGGTGATTTATTATCGCGGGCTTCAAGCGACTTCATCTATATCTGGCGCTTCTATAGTGCAGGATTCCAAATGGCTATTCACGCCATATTTTTGTTGTTGATTGGTTGCGCACTGATGGCACTGACCAGTGTGCCACTTGCAGTATTAACGGTCACCATGTTGTTTATCAGCTTATTCGCCCAAGCTCGACTTGGTCGATTAGTTGAAAATGCGTTCAATGTCGTTCAGCAACGATTAGCGCGCATTTCGGCGTTTTCACAGGAGCACATATCTGCTCAACGCACACTCGCAGCCTACACGCAGGAGGCCGCAAGTCGTGATGCATTTAATCAGTTGAGTGATCAATACGCCAAAGAATCAATACGTTTTGTCTTGTTCTCGAGTGCAATATCACCATTACCACAACTCGTTGTGCGACTTGCCGCTACTGCAGTCGTCGCATATGGCGCCATGCTAATTATCAATGACCAACTTACAATTGGACAGTATGTGCAGTTTATCGTGTACTTAGGGTTATTGAGTAATGCTGCCAATGCGCTGAGCCATGCTTTTGAACGCTTACAACAAGGAAGTGCTGCTGCCGCACGTATTGGCACTGTCTTGAAGCGCATCCCTAAAGTTACTAACCACACCGATGCAACCACGCATATTCCTCAGGGTGCCATCAGCATCAAGCAGGCAAGTTGGTTACACGATGGACATGCAATCTTAAGCGATATCTCGGTAGAGATTCCACAAGGTCAGCATGTGGGAATCGTCGGAGCCACGGGTGCAGGCAAAAGTAGCTTGCTCGCTCTTTTATTACGACTGCGTGACCCAGATCGTGGTGTGATTTTGTTTGACGGTATTGACGCAAAGTCAATCGACCTGCATGCATTACGACAAGGACTTGCGTATGTACCACAAGAACACATGCTGTTTAGCATGACACTCCGAGAGAACGTCATGCTTGGTACACCCCATGCACATAGTGATAATCTAGAGTACGCACTCAAGGTCTCATGTCTTGACCGGGACATTGCACAATTATCCAACGGACTTGATACAATTGTGGGTGAGCGTGGCACAATGCTTTCTGGCGGGCAAAAGCAACGGCTAGGGATAGCACGAGCCATCATCACTGACGCTCCTGTAATGATTTTTGACGATGCGTTATCGAACATTGATGCGCATACTGCCAACGACATCGTACAAAACGTAAGTGTAGCTCGACGCGGCAAAACCACCATCATGGTTAGCCAAAAAATCTCAGCAGTACGAAATCTTGATGCGGTTATTGTGCTTGATCAAGGCAAGTTAGTGGAGTACGGCACACATGAACAACTGTTGGCTCACAACGGCATTTATGCACAACTCTACCAACGCGAACTCACTGCTCACTAACAACTAATCTGGAGGAGATGTGCGACTGTTGCCACGAATCATGCCATATCTTGTACTGTTGATGAGTGTGGTAACAGTCGTCGTTGTTGGCACCAGCAGTCCAACTACGCTATCGGTCGCAGTTGGCGGCGATCAGACCACACAGCTACGCTACTTTGATGAGCCATTTATCACCAACTTTAATCCACCAGAACCTGAAGAATGGCCAACATCAGAGCAACCTCGGCGGTGGAGCAAATCAAACTGGCGCATTAGTTGGCCAAATGCAGGTCTGGGCTGGTGGATAAGTCACATTAGTGTCAATACTACGCCACGGCCACCTGACGCCCCCGCCCAAATCGAATTCTCCTCGCCTCATATCAGTGGTGTAGTACTACCAAATGCGATTCGCCATCTGCAAATTCTGACACGTAGCACTGATGAAACACCACTGATAGCAGCCCGCATGACCCCGCTATCAATCAAGGGTGACAATCGCGATCTAGGCATTGTAATTACTCATATTGGCATCACCTCACTTGGGCGCACAATCCGCGTTCAACTGATGTTAGCACTACTCGCATGCTTTGTGATGGTCAGCCTTGTGAGTCGCATACTTGTGCCACAGTTCTCGTGGATGGGGTTGCTCATAATCAATCTACTCATCATCAGCACAGTGCACACCTATGCAGAATGGTGGCTTGTACATACACATACACTCTTGATAAGTAGTCTTATTGGAATAAGTTTATTGGCGGTACCACTCTGCAAAAAATCATCAACCATATCAATACTCACATTGAGTGTCATTGCGAGTGTGGTGGTCGCTCAGCTCTTGCTCATAAACAGCCCTTGGCTTCGTTCATCTGATATATCAATGCATGTGCGGATGCTCAATCAGGTGATGAGGGGTGAGCTATTGTTTACTGCACAACTCCCGTGCGAAGCCGGTGGGCAAATGGCACCGTACCCAATCATTAGCTACTTGTTGGCAACGCCATTAGCACTTTGGAGTACTGAGCGATGGTGGCACATAGCGGTACTCCAAAGCGGCGCGATAATTGCACATGCGATTGCGGTATTCTATGCAAGTACCGTCTTAATTCAGCACCGCCTATCAACACGACAACTGTTGTTTTGGGTGGGATTCGCCATTACAAGTCCATTTTTGATGCGTGCAATTCACATTGGTGAGATGAGCAATGCTTGGGCTCATGCACTCTATATAATAGCCGTGCTGAGTTGGTTTGATCAGCGTGCAGACTGGCGCATACGCTGGCTCTTAGGCTTTGTTGTTGTTTTGACGCATACGGGCATCACCATCACGTATCTCGCAACCATGGCCACATATGTAGCATGGCAGTGGTATACCGAAAAAAAGTTTCCTTTGCAAACTTTGTTAGTGATAGGAGCGAGCGTTAGTCTTGGTGGAGCACTCTATTATAGTCAATTTATCGCAACCGTATTCAATAGTGTTAGCATTCCCGGTTGTCCTCCTAATTATCCGATTACAGTACGCTTTAGCACGATTGGGGATGGGTGGGTATGGCCACTGATAATTAGTGCACTTGGGGGACTTGGACTTTCGACTAGTCATACTGTGCGCCGTATCATCGTCGTTGGAATCGGCGCAGCTGTGGTTGCGTTGGTACTATTGCTTATCCGCGACCAAACAGTGCGGTGGGCACTCGCACTTGTGCCATTTATAGCGTTGAGTGCGAGCCTATGGCTTGGATACATCGCACAAAAACAGCGTGCGGGACGCATATTTGCGTTGAGTGCATTCATGTTGGGTGTGTGGATGATATATCATGAGCGCTGGGAACAGTTGTTTCGCTATCTACACGACTAGTGGCTTGTGTATAATATCTCAAGCATTGTGTGTCAGTGTTGTCATCATACATCGCACATGCGTAGCATTCAATGAGTGGGAAAGTTCATTCATGCGATATTTTCGAATCATTCACTGGCAACCATTGGCAGTTGTTGCCGTAATTAGTTGTATCTTGTTTGCGACATTCAATATTGTGCGTATCCCCGAGCATATCGATATGCTCTATCCTCGGTCGATTCTCCATATCAATGACTTCCATGCGCGCGAGTATGCTGTACGAGAACCAATTGTGAGTCTGCCATATGCACAAGTCAGTGATACAGAGGCACGTGCGACTATTGGTACTAATCCAGAAAGTGTGCGCGTCATCGAATTTGATGTCGATCAGAAACCAGATTCGATTCATCGTCGTTTGATGGCCTTATTTGTCGACGACAATCGTATTCTTGAGGTGAATGACCGTGGCAAACAAACCACGTACGGTGTCATTATCCCGCCGAGCATCGTATTCGATGAAAACAGTGTCATCCGCGTCGTAACCATTCCTGATGACAAAATCATCCCACCACCATTTGAAGTCAAAGCAATTCGTGTAAGCGATACAGTGATATTCCGTTGGAGTCAAGCACAATCTCAACTCCACTTTCATGGAGTAGCCGGAGGCTGGTGGAGTGTCACTGCACATGCATATCCAAGCCACCCTGATGAAAAACCGTTCGAGGCACGGATTCGTGTCGGCGATCGAGATTTGGGATTAATCCCACACAATGTGATTAGTTTTCGCAAATACTCATACCTCGTACCACCAAGTGCTGTTGATAAGGGGGATATTCATGTCACTATCAACAGTCAAACATGGGCCAACAATACCGATGAATTACGTAGTATCGGTATTGCTGTTGCCGATGTGTCGGTACGTCCACTAACCACACCGTGGTGGAATATTGGACTGTCTGCTCGGATTGCCACAATGATTGCAATTGCCATTGTTGCAGCAATCAGTGCCCAGCTGGTGGGGGTCTCAGCAATCAGTATTGGCACCATTGTGGCGGTGGTGCTTAGTATAGTTATGCTATTCAATCGGAGTTATCTAGCTGAATGGTATCCACAACTGTTGTTGCTCATGAGCATCGGACTCATCTCTATACCGCTCTGGTATCGTATACTCGACTGGTTAGCTGGCGAGAGTCCATTCAGTGAGCGCACAAAGCAGTTATTAGTAGGCGTTGTCTTACTCTCAATCTGGGTCAAAGGTGGCGGTATTTTGTATCCAATCATGCGCCCTATTGACATCGAGTGGCACATGGATAAAGTACGCGAGATTTTGACGACATGGGACATTGCCAAGTTCTATTTACCTGGTGCATTCTCCGAGTCGGTGATGCCAATTACCGAATGGGGTGAAGAGCGACCAATGATACCTTACTCGCCGTTTTATCATTTGTTTAGCTTGATATACGCTATCTTCCCTTGGAGCTTAGAGAAGACCGCCACGATTTTCAACGCCTTTTTGGATGCTTCACGGGTGATTATCATCGCCGTCATCTTCCGTCGGATTGGCATGAGCGAGCGGGTATCTTGGCTGGCAGCAGTTGGCTATGCAATCGCACCAGTTACGTTTTTGTTGCATGCATGGGGCAATGCCCCGACCACAACTGGGTTATGGTGGACCCTTGTGACCACGGCAGTGCTTTTAATAGTTGGTAAGTCGATTAACGACCGTAAGATATTCTGGAGCATCTTGGCATTAACCACGATGACGATGTTGATATACACAGTTACGGCAGTCTTCCACGTATTATTTGTGAGCGTACTTGCACTGTTCTTATGGATTATGCCGACTAACAAAGATAAATCGACGATAAAGCCGATTTTGATGGCCACATATGGCGGATTAGGCATTGCCACGTTACTCTACTATGGACAATATATCCCGCCAATTATTGAGCGAACGATTCCATACTTCTTACAAATCAGTGTTGCAAGTCCTGCAAGCGTGGGCGTTGAGCGGCCACCATGGGGTGAATATTTTTGGGCATACTTCCCAACATTGCGTTATGACTTCATTGATAATCCGTATTTGTATTACGGCATTTTCATACCAATGTTGATGGTCATTCCTGGCGTGGCGTTTTTGCGGAAACGCCAACCACTATGGGCATATATGGCTGCAATGTTTGTAATTGCATTGCTGTTCATGGTGGCTGGCTATCGCATCTCAATGGTCGACAAGCAAATCTTTTACATTTTGCCGATTGTCATGCTATGTTGGGCGGTAATGGCTGACAAATTCTGGCGACGTGGCATTGCGGCACAGCTCATGATCTCGATCATTATGTTGTTCACGACGTACAGTGCAATGTACTTATGGATTGTGCGCATTGATCGGGCACCGGTGGTACTACCATGACGCAACACAATCTCCCGACGGCAACGCACGACATCACTGATTTGACTGCGGCAATTGACCCTTGGTTACAGCACATGACCTGGCGCCGCGACTTTATGACGTGGCGTGAGCGTCGACTCTACCAAGAGCAATACCAAAGCGAACGCATCGCCCAAATCGAACGTCACGCCGGAGCACTTGCCGGTCGTTCGTTGCTCGATTTAGGTGCCGGCATGGGTGGATTTGCCGTGGCCTCAGCGCTCCATGGCGCATATGTGACCGTCTCAGAATACAACTTACCGTACTGCCAAATCACACGGTTGCGCGCTGAGCGCTATGGGTTGAATATACCGATTATCAATGGTGCCGGTGAACACCTGCCATTCCGTGATGACTCGTACGACATCATAGTATGCTGGGATGTGATTGAGCACGTACAAGATCCACAAGCCATGTTACGCGAGATTCACCGCGTACTCAAACCGAATGGACATTTACTATTAACAGTTATCAATCGACGCGCATGGGTTGACCCGCATTATCATATTCGTGGGCTTAATTGGGTACCACGTGGATTAGCAGAGTGGTATATCGGCTATCGTGGCCGCACCAAACAAAACACCAATTTCCGTGATATGCAACGACTGAGTGCGATGCACTACTATGATTACCCAGAGTTTGTGGCACTAGCACGTCAACACGGATTTACCACAGTGGATATGAACGAAATAGCCTTACGCGAGGGGCGTTTTGTTAGTCAAAAAACGCGTCGGCAGCAGATACGACAAATATTACGCCAACTTGGACTTGAGCATATGGCATACAAAGCACAACGTGCTTGGTATACCGGCATGTTTGAACTGGCATTAACAAAGGTTGCCCAATGAGCAACGACAAACCAGCTCCGAGTTTGTCACATCAGGTATCACGAGCCGTGATATGGAATACGGTATTTGTGCCATTGCGCATGTTGGCCGAGGTAGCCGCCACTGCACTCAAACTCACTGTTTTGCCTATTGCCGCCTATGGTCTACTTGCATTGGTCAGCGGTGCGGCATCGGCGTTTGGTACGTGGATTGATCTTGGCACAACACGTGCACTGCCCAAATTCATCCCCGAGACAATGCGATCACGCGGTGCGGCTGGCGTGTTGCGACTCTTGTTAATCGTATTTTTTGCACAAGCCGCGATTTTGCTTGGCATTGCGGCTACACTTGCCTGGCAACAACAAAGTTATCTCGACAGCTTAGCTGACCGGGTGCGCGAAGACACGCGTATTGACCAGGCAGCCCAGACACTACTACAAAGCATTCTTGATAACCAAGGGTGGTTGTTCATTGGCGTAATTATCGTGATGCTCATCATGGGCGTTTGCTACGACATGCTGATGGCCTACCTAAATAGCTTTTTCAAGCAGCGTGCGTGGAACGGCATTACATTAATGGCAGGGCTTTTGCCACAGCTGCTTGCAGTGGTGGCAATTATCACTGCCCAACTTACTAGTGAACCACTCCGTTGGAGTGTTGTGGGCATTCTATTGACGGCAGCGCTTGCACCAACATTTGCAGTAGGCCTAGCATTATGGCAAGTTATCGTCATTTGGCGTGAGGGTCATGATGCACCAGCTGTAGTTAATCCTGCACCAGCCACGCATTGGTTACCGGCTGGATTCCTCAAATACACCGGTGTCTCATATCTCATGACGATGACTGATTTCATTGCCAGCAAAGGGTTTGCCGTTTATTTAACTAGCAGTATTAGCGATGCCGCCTTGTTATGGGCAGGCGCATCACTCGTCGGCATGGTGCTGTCGTACTTATATACCCCACTCGTTGGCATCACAGTGCCACTGTTTACCCGCGTACGGTCGGGTGAGGGGGGCACTATCCAAGGAGCATTCGGCTCGATTGTGCGCATTCAATTGCTGTTACTTGTACCGGGTGGCATCGCATTGATGCTCCTGGCCCAGCCTGCATTGAGTATTCTGACACCACAGTATGTTGATGCAGTGTATATCGTGTATGTGCTTGTGCCGTGTTTGTTTGTTGAAAGTCTGTTGACTATGGCACACAATGTGCTTATCGTCTACGAAAAACTGACCATTGTGACGATAGGTCGTTTACTCACGCTCATCGTTATTCCTCTCGGGTTCATTCTGGCGCCCATATATGGCGTTGTTGGCCTTGCCATGGCATATGGACTTGCTCGGGTCCTCGCAGGAGCTTGGGCAACATTCTGGGGATGGCGCATTATCAAACTCGAATGGCCATGGCGCTTTAGTTGGCGCGTACTTGCTGCAAGTACAGTGATGGCCATCTGCATCTACGGTGCAAGTCAGCTCATGCCCACACTCGGCAGCCATTTGAGTACATGGGAACGGCTGGCGCAACTCCCTGGCTATGGCGCTATTACGGTGATAAATGCGCTCATATTCTTTGGCATCTTACGCATCGTTGGTGGACTAGAACAAAGCGACCGTGAGCAGCTCAATCGCATCAATTTGCCGTTCAAACGCTACCTGATGAAGGTGTTGTAATGCGGATAGCTTTGTACAACTTAACGACCACAACCGCGTATGGTGGTGTTGAGAGCTTTGTCTGGGATTTAGCCAATCAGCTCCATCAACGCGGACATCATGTTGATATCATTGCTGGGCATGGTCCACGACGTGAACAAGTAGATGGTGTCGGGGTATTTACGTATCCATACATCGCCCGAGACAAGTTCAGTATCATTCCCGGGTTACGCCGTGCCTATGCCGAGCGTAAATTGCTTGAGCGCTTGAGCACGGCACCGTGGGGAATTATGGCGCTGATCCGTGGAAAGTACGATATCATTCACATCCAAAAGCCCTACGATTTGTTGCCAGCGTTACTTGCAGGGCGGATCAGTGGTGCCAAGGTCGTACTGGGATGTCATGGCGAGGACTTTTATCGAGGGGATCGCTGGCTTGCAACCCACGTCGATGGTGCAGTCAGTTGTAGCCAGTTTAATGTCGACACGGTCACTAAACGCTATCCAATAGAGATTGATGTCGTGTATAACGGCATCGACACTACGGTTTTTCAACCGGTGCAGACGTCCCCCGCTGCACCACCACTCAAGTTCCTCTTTGTGGGGCGCTTACAACCGTGGAAAGGTGTTGACACGGCCATTCGAGCAATTGCACAGGTTGACAACGCAAGTTTGACGATTGCCGGAGATGGCGTTCATAGGCCTGAACTTGAGGCACTGGTTGATACACTCGGACTACGTCAGCGTGTAACATTCCTAGGCTCAGTCGAGCGCAGCTTAGTTGCAGATGTGATGCATCAACATCATGTACTAGTGGCCACAAGTCATGCTAGCGAGACGTTTGGAATTGGATTAGTCGAGGCACAGTCATGTGGATTACCTGTGATTGCTTCGCGCTTTGGCGGCTTTGTTGAGGTGGTCAACGAGGGTCAAACTGGTTTGTTTTACCCGGCCCAAGATGCCGATGCGCTGGCTGAGTGCATGCGTACACTCCGTGATACTCCTACACTACGTCAACAATTTGCGGCAAATGCACCAGATTGGGCCGCACAATTTGCCTGGTCAGCAGTTACCGACCGTATCGAGGCACATTATCGCCGTGTGATGGGATTATAAGATGCATATTTTGCAAATCTCAACCTATGGGTTCGACCCACGGTTCCCGAGTCGACCTGAGTTTGTGTTGGCGCGTACATTAGCAGAGCTCGGGCACAAAGTCGACGCCATCGAGTATTGGCACGACCAGAGTCAACTACAACGCATCGAATATGCGCCTAATCTCACGATTCATCGGTGTCGTACGTTTGGCTTTTTGTCGACCGACATGTGGCAATTAGGCAAAAACATCGGGCGGCCTGATATCATTCACGTCCATCATCTACGCCATTTGTTAGCGTATCAAGCACAAAAACAGTGGCTCACAAAAGTGCCAATGGTGTTGACACCTCACGGTATTCTGCACGATGGCGATCTCGTCGTCGACCGCGAACGCCCACTCGACAATCCGCTGACGCCCCACAAACTCCTGCGCGAACGCAATCAGCTGATAGGCGCATTACTCAAAGGGCACCATCCACGCCGAGCGATTCGCAATTATCTGATTCATGCACCGATGCTCCGTTACCACGGAATTTTTGCGCTGTCACGTCACGAAAAAGGCATTCTCGCTGATCTCGGGGCCAACACAGATCATATTGATGTCATCCCGAACGCCGTCGATTTGCGCCAATACGAGACTATTCAGCATTCCAAAGCAAGCACGCCAACGTTGCTGTTTATTGGGCAACTAGTGCCGCGCAAAGGGTGGGATTTGGCTATCGCAGCCCTACCGATTATTCGTGTACAAATCCCCGACATAAAGTTAATCATGGTGACACACAACACAAGTCAACTGCAACAACTTGAACAGTTGGCTAGCGAATTGAATGTGCGAGATGCCATTGAGATTCGCACCAAGGTAGACGAGACAGAGAAGGTCAAACTCCTCCAGCAGGCGCATGTACTCGTGGCACCAAGTCGCTACGAGGGGTTTGGCATCCCACCCATCGAAGCCATGGCTGCAGGATGCGGTGTCGTGACCACTGATTGTGCCGCTGGTAACGAGGTCGTTACCCATGAGCAGACTGGGTTATTAAGCCGCTACAACGATATAGAGGATCTCGCAACTCAGGTGGTCCGCCTAATGACTGACCAGTCACTGTACCAGCGAATGGCAACAAATGGCCGACATCACGTCTATCACACATATAGCCCTCATATGGTTGCCATGCAGTCTTTGGCCGCGTATCAGCAGTACATCAGATAGGCACAAGAGCACTGTGCTATAATACCTCTCGCATTGGCATCGGAGGATGAACAAATTATGGTGACTATTTCGAGCATTCGCGCCCTGTTATACGAGATTTCGTTGGACGGATGGCGCATTTTGTGGCGCACGGTCAACGACTTCAGCTTGTGGCGGATTATCGAATACCCATGGGTCACCCGCCATCTCAACGCCAAGCGTGGTGATGTAGTGGTTGACATCGGTTCAGGCACATCGACGTATCCACACATGTTGAGTAAAGCAGGGCTTGATGTCGTGATTGTTGAACTCGATGCAGAACGTGTGCGTTGGCAAGCCCAAAAACGGGCCGAGACGGCCCAACCAGGCGACGGGCGCTTCTTTCCGATTGTGGCAGATGCCACCAAGTTGCCGTTCCGCGATGATTCGATACTGCGTATCAGCGCAGTTTCATCACTCGAGCATATCCCTGACGACAAGGCCGTCGGAGTCGAGATTGCCCGCGTGCTCAAGGATGACGGCGTAGCAGTTATGACGTTGCCGTTCACTAGCACGGAGCGCACCAGCTTTTTTGCTGGGATTCGCAATTTTGCCAAAGTTGCTAAGAACACATTCGATCAGGTTGGCAAGAGCGGGTCGTTCTTTCGCTTTTATACTGATCAGGATATCAAAGAAACCTATCTTGACCCGGCTGATGCCATTGTGACAGCTCGACATGCCTTTGGTCGCAGTATTTTGAATGGAAGCTACCATGAGACCAAGTTGACCAAGTGGTGGCGCGTGTTCATTCTTAAAGACATGTTGTTGGCGTGGATTATCCACCCACTCGAGGAAGCATTCGACGGCAGCGACCCACTTTATGTCATGTTGGCGTACAAAAAGGGTAAGTCAACGCCTCAGGAGTAAAGTGCATGCGCCTGTTGTATTGTTTGCCACGCTATGACGAACATGCGCTCGGCAATCAGATCCACACAGAAGTCATCGAACACTGGCGCAATCTCGGCCATACCGTCGAGATTGCGACCATTTCATCGAAATCACGTACGCCACAACGCAAAGTAGTTGATGGCATTACCGTGCATTATCTACCCACACGACCCAACCACGCCGTTGCGTTGGGCAACAAGCTCACAGAGCCGCTCACTGGATATCCATATCTAGCTGGAGCAATTGCAAGCTTTGGGCAGTTCTTTGCGACAACACCAGCATATGATGTCATCCATGTCGAAACCGCGTTCCCGCTCGGTGTTGCGATTGCGCTAACGAAGCCAACACTGAGCAAACTTGCCATCACGTTACCTGGTGCCGATATCATGTGCGTACCAGAGTTCGATTATGGTTATGCACGCTATCGTGTGGTGCGCTGGATGCTTAACTGGGTGTTACAACGTGCGGATTACGTGCGGGCAGACTCACGTCAAATTGCACATGTGGCCATGGAATATGGGGCTACACCTACAAAATTGCGTGCAATTCCGTATAACATCACGCATCACTCATATCTTGATGCCAACAGTGACGTGAATGCCTTTCGCGCCCTATCACGCGCACAGCTCATAACCACACATATGCTTCCAGATGATGCCGTAATCATCTTAAGTCTTAACCGCTTGCATCCTTTTAAAGGGATTGAATATTTAGTTGAAGCGCTTCCAGACCTCGTCACACAAGGACACAATGCACATGCATTGATTGTTGGGCCGAATCGAACGACGCCCAAGCATGGTGATTATGGCGCATATCTAACCCTACGCGCCCAAGAGTTAGGAGTAAGCGATCGCGTGCACTTGGTGGGTGCTATTCCACATGTTGAAGCCCGTCACTATTTGGCAGGAAGCACGGTCACTGTGGTCCCATCGATCGCCGAGTCATTCAGCCGCGTGGTGATTGAATCAGCAGCAGTAGGCACACCACCAGTGGTGACGCGCACGACCGGGGCGAGTGATTATGTACGCGATGCGGACTGCGGACGGGTCGTCGATCCACAGAGTGGCACGTCACTTGCACATGGTATTGACTCAGCTATTATGCACCAACATGACTTATCACAGCGCTGTGTTCCGTTTGCGCAGTCGTTTCGAAGCTCAGTGATAGCTCAAGAACTCATAGAGATATACCAATTATTATGACAACCAAACAACTGTCAATCTGTTATGTAGCATACCCAACAAGCTTAACGCTCGGATCGGCCAATGCGGTGCAGACCTACTCGACACTACGTGAGCTGCGCGCCCAACACCCGGCGTTGCAGATAATAATCCCGCGTATGACCAAAGAGGTCAATCCATTTGACACGTTAAGTGTGACGTATATCCCACGCATTGGTATTGGGCGGTTGTCACGACTCTACAAGTCAACGCTCTGGTACTACCTCGAACGCAGCGCGTTTGCGTGGATTGTCTTGATACTATTGTGGTGGCAACAACGTCATGGGCGCAACACAGATGTTATCTTTGTACGCGAAGTAATCTGTAGCTTTTGGTTTAGTCAATATGCGCCAAAACTCCTTGGAGCCAAGGTCGTCTACGAAATTCATCATCTTGAGCAGACCAATCATTCTCGGCCCAAAGAGTCGTGGGCACAAGGACTCGTCACGCACATCGATGACGTGACTGTCAAGCGACCTGCACGGATTGTCTCACTCACACATACCTTTAAAACGTTATTGGTACAACAGCAGTGGCGCATAGCCACTGAGATAGATGTAATGGCAGATGCCTACAACGACACAATCTATCAACCTGGCAATCAGACAACAGCGCGTCAGGAGCTCAATATTGCACATGATGTAACAATGATTTGTTATGCAGGATTAACGTTTGCCTATCGTCGACTCGACTTGTTGGTATCAGCATTTGCTGATTTATCCAATGAAATACGTCAACAGTGCCGTATCTACTTTGTTGGTGGGAGACCACAAGAGATTGCAGAACTTACTGCACAGTGCCAACGTCTTGGCATACAGGAATTGGTTGTGTTTGTCGGGGTCGTCAATCAACAGACAGTTGCACAGTATTTGGCGGCTAGTGACATCTTGGCCATTCCTGATACAGTAACAGATGAAACTGCCTCACCACTCAAGTTGTTTGAGTATATGGCGATGCAACGTGTGGTTGTCTGCCCAGATATGCCGGCGTTGCGCGAAATTGTCGGCAATAATGGAGCATACTTGTTTGAGCGAGGCAGTTGTGAGTCGTTACATCAGGCACTTCATACGTTAATTCTCACGCCCGGGTTGCGTCATGATATTGGCATACGTGCTCATCAAATGGTGGCACCGCATACGTATTCAGCCCGTGCAACTACACTCATCGGCATCTGTCAGCAAGCATATCAAGGGGGCGCATGAGCAACACGACACAACAAGCACAGGCGATTGTCGCAGCATATGCAATGCGCAATCCCGAGAGTAAACCCGATTATTATCGATACCATCGCTATCGGTTTGCCGCATTGCTTGACCAGATTATGCAGTTGCCGGGCAAACGAGTACTTGAGATTGGCGTAAATCCGGGACAATTTACCGAAATGCTCGTGGATGCTGGATACGAGGTATACGGCACAGATCTGTTCCCCGAACACCGTGCAGAGGTGTGGCAACGGCTAGATGTTGAGGTTCGACGTTGGAACATCGACCATGAGCCAGCACCATACCCGGCAGAATCATTTGATGTCATTGTCTTCTCCGAAGTCATTGAGCACTTAGCTAATCCACCACTTGAGGCTCTCGAGACGTTTTATGCATTACTCAAGCCAGGTGGGCATGTAGTGATAAGTACACCAAACCAGTTCTACTTTAAAAGCCGCATGCGTACATTATTCGATGTGTTATTATGGCAACCATTCGATCATCGCGATGAGTTCGAACGATGGGTTCAGCTCCGTAGCGAAGCACGATATTACACACACAGTCGCCTTTTTTCACTACAACAATTAGCATGGATGGGGGAACAAAGCGCATTTACAGTCACTAAACAATCGTATCATAGTGCATATGAGTGGGTTGGATTAGAATGGCCTCGTGTAGTACAAGTTCCGCATCGATGGATTATCAAAGCAGGAGTTGCACTCGTCTCTGCTCTATTTCCTGGTGTACGATCAATGATAATGATTGCGCTACGCAAGTGAAATATGGCAAGTATTCGGTAAGTTTCAGGTTTTCACAAGGATTTCAGAGGAACATAAGTAATTCACTAGTTGTATACTATGTACTGTCATACTATAATACGTATATTCAATAATAGCTGAAGGTGTAACCATGTATCGGAAACTAATCATATTCATGTGGATCGCGATTGTAATTGCGACATCGATACTCGTGCAACCCAAAGTTGCCGAAGCAGGCATCGGTGCAATTACATCGACCTGTCGTATCTATGACAGATCAGGTTATACGGTTACTGCGGCAAATCACCCGAACGGATTGATTTACATTGCCATCAGTGATTCTGACAGTGGTGCAACTGACAATTTACGCAACAAAGCTCGTATTGTTATTCGTGCAATTGACCCAACCAACGTAAAAAGCGGTGGTGACTGTGCATCGGTGCAATATTTCGATACATACACATATACAACATACTCCGTATTAGTTACACCAACCATCATTCGTAGTGATGCTGCTGGTAACTTGTACATCGGTAAGATTAATCAAGGTGGCTTCCGGTTGCTCTACATTCCAGCAACGGCCACAAAGAGTGCACCATTTGCCGGAATGAAACAAAGCATGATTACCGGTGTAGGTGGCGGACCGTTTGTGAGCATGGGCGGCATGGCGGTTACTAATAATCACGTCTTAATTGGTGCGGCCACGTTTGAGTCTGGTAAAAAGTTCTTTGGATATTATCGAACGTTGAAAACAACAGACGCTGCACGTGGTGGTAATTTTAGCGGCGGATGGAACATCATTTCGAATTTCCCTTTATATGGTACTCAAAACTCTGCACTTGAATCATTTGCTGGATTGACAAATGGCAAATTCTTTATCGGAGGATCATTTGAATACACCAATCCCAAATTCATTGCGCTTGGTGGTATTCTCGATCCAACAACCAACACGATTACCGGTGTGACAGGATCATCAGGCAAACTCGACCCACTGCCATGTAGTAATTCAACAATCGGAATGATCCCTTATGGATGTTTCTACCCATCAGGGCAAATGGGCGAAGATGGCAAGTTGTATGTATCATACGGCGTTGGTCAAGCAGTTTCGAACATACGTCACAACTTTATTGTGCGCTACATCCTTAGCGCCAATCGTTGGGAAAATTTGAATGGTGTGCCCAATAATGCCTCACTCATCACGCCATTTTCTGGCACTGATGCAAGTGGTGTGGGCAAATACATTGATGGCGGCGGTAATATTTATGCTGCGGGGACCAATGGAGTCAAAGGCCCTGTAATGCTTGCAGCCTATGAAAATGGTACTTGGACTGACAAAGGGTTTAACATACCAATCACTGAGTTTGGCAAACCAGCGGTTCTCGTATCACGATTTGGTAGTGAATCGCGGTTGAGCGTATTTTACGTATCGGTATTTGATGGAGACATCTACTGGACGACCTACAAAGGTACATTTATTGGATCTGCCAATAGTTGTTCTGAGCGCATTCGCTTTGAGAACGGTGCAGCTGCAGTCAATGCGACATCAGCTACAGGGACGATTACAGTTGGTACAACGTGTTTGGCAACGAAGTATGTTGCTCGAGTTTCGAACTCAGCCAAAAAACCAACCACGAATCCATCATCGAGCGAATACAAAGCATATCGGAAGGCAAATCCTGCAATAACTGTCACCGGGCTACGCAACAATGCCACAAATTATATCCATATCCGTTTGTATGATGCGGCCAATCGACCAGCGAGCGACTGGGTTACAACCAAGATGGTGTCAGACACATCACGTACTATAGGCGTGACAGGCAAATTAACCAGCCAGAATTCGTCACCATATTATCTAGATTCATCATCGTCTGGTGGTTCATCGTACAATGCCGACACATATACACGGAGCATGATAGGCAAATTCACTATCACTCGCGTCAATGATTTATCAGGGTTGGCTAGCTTCCAGCCAACAGGCAGTAATGAGCGCACCTTCACTAATTCAATGATTAATCAAGAACAAACTGTGTTCTTACAGACAACCAGCAATCCTAATCAGGTAGGCACTACAATTCGCTTCACTGACCGAGCTGGCAATGTTGAAGATCGCACGTTAACGTTGATTTACGATACAACTGCACCGGTTGCTTCTGCAGCGAGCATCACAGCTGTTGCCCCGGCCGATGACACCGTGTTTGTCCGTGAATTCACAGTCGGCGGCACAGTTTCTGACGACCAATATCCATCTCCTGGCTATTGGGGAGTGTGGGTAGCAATTGAGAAGGATACAGGCGCCGCACCAGACGCCACTAATTCGGACCTCAAGTGGGGGGCCATACCTGTCACTGCCGGTTCATTTGAAGTCAATCTGCTTAATGCTAGCAGTGAATTACTAAGTAGTGGCGATTATCATGTATATGTGCGATTTTTGGATGGCGCCGGTAATGCAAGTGCTGAGGCAGACGCGCTAAGTGTCACCGTGACAGTTGGAGCAGGAGCCGATACCACTAAGATCTTCGTGCCATACGTTACCTTGCAGCGTTAGGGATAGCACATGACGTTCTGGGGATCACGTATGCGTACAGTTGACGCCGGGCAGATTCTGCTCGGCGTCCTGTTCATGCTTTCGCTCTTCGTATCATTGCCACGCGTCTATGCAACCGATGAGGTGCAGTACTATGCTTGGTTACGATCAGTGTGGTTTGACGGCGATGTAGACTTTGCCAATGAGTACACCACCTTTGCGCAACTCAATCCAAACTCTGGCATTCAAGATAGTATTCTCAAAGAAGATCGCATTCGCACCAAAACTGGTCTATATGGCAACATTGCCCCAGTTGGTTCGGCAATTCTATGGGCACCTTGGTTTATAGTAACTGACATGGTGTTACGTGGCATGCATTCAGTTGGATTCGGCCTCGATATACCAGCAGATGGATATAGTTGGCCATACCAACGAGCTATAAGTTACGCCTCGGCGATATATGCATTTATTGGACTACTCATCACCTATCGGATAACGCTCCAGTGGAGTAGCATATTTAGTGCACAGCTCGCCACCATAGGAATTTGGTTAGCAACACCACTGGTGTTTTATATGACGATACAAATGCCATTTGCGCACGCCAATGGTTTTTTCGTGACAGCATGTTTCATATATAGTTGGCTGCATACACAAAAGTCCCCACAATCAATCACGTGGTGGGGACTCCTCGGCATTACGGCTGGTGGCATGTTTCTGGTACGAGAGCAGTTGATCTTATTTGCAATTCTCCCAGTCATTAGTGTTTGTATGAGATTGATCCAGCATATCCGACAACAGCACATCAGTACAATCAGTTCAGAGATCCGAGCGTGGGTCGTCGCAGCAATTTGTGCAATTGCAATGTTGACACCACAAGTAACAGCTTATATGCTTGTCAATGGCGAACCACGACCTGCCAGCGAGGTCTCAGGCAAACTCAATCTTTGTAGTCCACATGCACTAGACACATTAATCGATTTTGATACAACGCCTGAACCAATCTGCAATGTCGGACCAGAACCAGTCAAGATTACACCTTTTAGTCGTGGGGCACTGGTATGGAGTCCAATCCTCGCATTGGCAATTGTCGGCCTAGTGCTTTTTGCATACAAGATACCAGTCATCGGCGTACCGTTCATTGTGGCGTTCATACTTCAAGTCTGGATTAACGGCGCATTTGGGACAACCTGGCACTTGAGCGGGGCATTCGGTTTTCGGCGTCTCATCGAGTGTTCGGCCATATTTATAGTCGGATTAGCCTACCTCTTAACATACCTTGAAAAACGAATACACTGGAGTGTTTTAATTGTGAGCGTCATGCTATTTATTGGATGGAATATGGGTCTAATTATTAATGCCACCATATTCAACAGCGAAACAAATATCAGACGTGGCTTAACATGGCCGGATGTGTGGCGATGGCAACTCGAACTGCCATTTAAGCTATGGCAAAAAGGACTAGATATATTTGATCGATGTCGCTACATCAAAAACAGTTGCTAACTTGCATCGATGGCATGTGCATGCTACGATATAGATGGGGGCCGGTAGCTCAACGGCAGAGCACGTCGCTCATAACGACTTGGTTACTGGTTCGAATCCAGTCCGGCCCACCACACTATTCAACTGTGTTCAGCATATCAGCAATACTCCACAAGACCTGTCGTGTATCATGGCAGGTCTCTGCTATCAATGCCCCCTCGGGCAATGTCAATGCACGACGCTCAACAGTCAAAGGGTATCGTTGCATCACAAATTGCATAAAAAATCGCGCGTCATCGCATGCATCAACTGCGTTGCGTACTGCTGAAGACCGAAACAATGTATTGATACGGACAAGTTGCTGTTGCAACACATCAATGCGCCACATATAGGCATGGACTATGCGTGCCACATTGTCAGACACAATCGCAAGTGGTGCAGCGGTTTGAGCAGAAAATGCAGCAACAGCCAATGCATCTGCTCCAATATGCCATACTTGCCAATCACGTAATGGATGGCGCGGCGTATCAAACGCAATCGTTGGCAAGCCACGCAACAGGAGGGCAATCCAACGGAGTTCATCTACATGATTACGCAATGACGGTGTATACGTAGTGGCAAACACACACTCGATGCCTGCCGGGGCCCGCATCTGATTAATATCAATCATCGCGATATCACCTGTAGCGGTGCGCCCAATAATCAGAGTTCCTTCAACAGTAGTGACAGATACAAGCATCACACCTATCATGCCGAGTATACCAACACACTGTCCAGCTGTTAAGGCGTGAGAGACAGTGCGTAGAATTGTAGAATCACCTGCTCGATACCATGTTGACCACATGTCGATACCAAGTGGACGTAGCCTTATGAGTTGTTGCTGACGAAATTTATGAAGCTCAGGGATAAATCCAACATGCATTCGAGGATGCAACTCAATAACACTAGGATCCCACCACTCCTCACTCATCACATACACTGCGCCAATCCCCAAGCAATCGTAAACATCATCCACTGAGACATTGACATCCACTGCCTGAGCCAAAAGCGACACACACGCACTCCAATTATCTGGTGAATATCGCGCTGTCATCGTTCTGTGATAGTAAGTACGCCAAAACGGCTCGGAATATGAAAATCCACCGGATCGCGGAGTGTCGGCGACCAAGCACTTGTCTCCATCTGATCACCGTTACGCGGTCGATCAATCCGATACACGTTACAACGCCATGTACCGATGCCATCGTTTTGACCAAACATTGCCCATGGCAAGGACCATACGCTCACCCACCCAGCGGCATCGACGCGTGACCAACTCTGCCACTGCGGATCCCACGATAGATCAAGAGACATTGTGCTGCGATGCTCATCAGGATTATGAATGATACCGTCAAATTGTGCATTAAGAGGATTTGTTTGTAACTCATAATATTTGATTGGAGTAGCGCTACCTGGTGCAATAAACAACTCAACAACCTCTTCGGTATATAATGGCGTATCATGTTCGGTGAGTGTCGCCCAGACATCAGCATCAGCACAATCGAACCTCAGCCAAAGGTGTGTTGGTGTCGCAATAAATCGCACTGTTGTAGCATATCGTTGCGGCGTACCGGTAAGTGCATTCATCAGTATGCATTGAACTGAAACGCTGCGCCAATCTGCGTCAAGAACTGTGGCATTGAATACAAGCCAATCAGGGGATGACTGGACAAGTTGTATGGTTGGGAGTACCGGATGCATAGTTACCATCTCTTTCCACGAGCGACAATTTTAATAGGAGTGCATTCGCTTGTAAACGAATCATAGAAATAGAGTTCATCTGAGAGATTGACCGTAGTACACACATGAATTGGACGCATTGCGATTCGAGTTCCAATCGGCAAATCAACGCCCGGAGCTACTTTCAGTACCCCGTGTTCTTCAGACATACGCACCAAAGTCGCATCATAGTCAACGGCTGTTGCGTAGCCAGCCAACCCCATTCGTTCAAAATTCACGTCACCACTAAAGGTTTTTGACCCTGCATCTATAGTTGCAGTGGTGTCATCAGGTCGGCTTATCACTGTACAAAGAATGGAGAGTGCCACCTGACTTGGCGTACATGACTGAGCAAAAATCTGCATGTCGTCACCAAACACATATGTACCAGGACGAATTTCGGTAACACCTGGTACTGTGGCGGCAGCCATGCCCGTTGGTGTCGATCCAACGCTCACAGAGGTAACAGGTATACCACTCTGTTGGATATTATTCGCTACGTGCACGAGCAACTCGCCCTCTTCGCGACCAAGTTCCGCAGGAGTACGACCGTTTGCACCAGCAAACCATGCCCCACGATAGGTAAACAACCCATCAAACTGTAAATTTGGTGCTGATTGAATTGCTTCAACAAGCGGCATGACTTGTTCAGGATGAACTCCACAGCGATGTAATCCTGAATCCACTTCAATACGCACCACAATAATAACCTGTGCATCTGCTGCGACCGTGGCTAGTTGTACAATTCCTACTAGGCTATCGACGGCGACCGTGAGACGGCACTTCTTTGCGAGACGAGCGGCATGGCGGCATTTATCAATGCCGATAATTGGATATGCAACAAACACATCATGCCACCCTGCATCCACAAAACATTCTGCTTCACTTAATTTAGCGGCAGTAATACCATTAGCACCAGCAGCTTGTTGCATGCGGGCAATTTCAATGGATTTGTGGGTTTTGATGTGCGGGCGCAACGACACACCGTACTGCTTTGCATGCGATTGCCAACGCGCAATATTGGCGCGAATCCGATCAGTATCAACAATCAGCGCCGGTGTAGAGATGGCATCAATATGCATATTGACTCACTTTCATCATTCGTTAACACGATTATAGAGCCAATTCCTGCTATCGAAACAATTAGGTATGGTATCATGACAAAGTGTTATGGTGTTTGTGGTGCAGTAGGAAGACAACATGAGCGATCAACAAATTCGCATGGTGACCTGTGCAAAACTAGGCAAAGAGCTACCCGGCCTTAAGGTTCCACCGTTCCCAGGAATCCTAGGCACGCGCATTTATCAAGAAATCTCGCAACAAGCTTGGGCCATGTGGCCTGAGCAAGAGCGCATTTTGATTAACCACTATGGGCTTTCACTCGTTGACCCTCAAGCCCAAAAGGTACTCATGCAGGCAATGGATACGTTTTTCTTTGGTGAAGGAGCCCAACTCCCTCCTGAGTGGACACCCGAAAAACAATAAACCAAACCAGACCCGATGTGCAATGCATATCGGGTCTGGTTTTTGTGTGTCAAGGACGCATGGGACGTATTAATGTGGGTGTAGGTGCAGGTGTACTCGTGGGTATGCGCGTTTGTGTGGGGTTGGCAACCCGTGGTGTAGGCATTGACGTGGGTTGCACTACAACTGCAATAGTTGCTTGCATACTCCACAAATCAATCACAGCCACAGGGGCATTGACATCAGGGTTATTAGTGACACCGAGTTGTGCATTGTCGTTTTGCCCCCAACACCAAAGCTCCTGATTCGGGAGTGTCACCGCACAACTACGATTCCCACCAGCATGAATCGACTCAACCAATGGCAAATTTGTGATAACATCACGATTACTCGAGTCCAACGGCATTTCTGATGCCGCACCACGCCCGAGTTGTCCATGATCATTACTTCCCCAACAAACAACTGACGTACCATCGAAGGCACACGTATGCGCACTGCCGGTTGCTACTTGGCGGACGTTCATCATATCCACGCGGTTTGGTATTTGAGAGATTTCAAGTGATAGCGTTCCTCGTTGTCCTTCACCATTACTCCCCCAACAATAGAGTTCTGATTGTGCGGTAACAGCACATGTATGATCATCGCCAGCACGTATCTGGACAACATCCGACAGTGCTTGCACAAGCATAGGAGAATCCGCGATTTCGCCTTCAAATCCACCTAATTGTGATTGATTATTACGACCCCAACAATACACAAGGCCAGTAGCTGATAGCGCACAGGCGTGATTTTTGCCGAGCGTTACCTCACGTATATCGGCAAGGAGTGGAACTTTGGTTGGTGTTACACGAATATCACCAACGCCAACAGTTGGCTGACCAAGTTGTGCATATTGGTTGTCACCCCAACAGTAGACTTCACCGCTGACGATTGCGCAGTTTGAATTCCCACCACTTGCAAAATTTGATACGCCGATTAATCCACTCACAAAATTCGGCACTGCTGTATTCGAAATACTGCCAGAGAATCCATTGCCGATTTGGCCATATTCATTGCTCCCCCAACAGGCAAGTTCAGTGGAACTCAATAGAGCACATGAATGATTCGCACCGACGGTGGTTGCCAAACCAGCAACAATAAGCGAAACTTTTTGAGGAGCAGTCAACGACGCAACATCTGCAAAGACTCCTGTACCTAGTTGGCCAATTGAGTTATCGCCCCAGCACTGCACCATACTATTCGCAGTACCAGCACACATGTGAGTTGCACCAACTGCCACACTATTGACTTCGAGGAGTGTGATAATAGGTGACGGCATCAACACATCACGAGCATTCCCACCAACACCGTTACCAACTTGTCCATACTTGTTCCACCCCCAACACAACACATCGCCATCTTGAAGCAATCCACAAGTATGAGCACCACCAGTTGCAACGCTAGAAAAACGGGTAATTCCCGCAACTTGAATGGGTTGATGTCGCACTTGCTCATCCAGCATCGGGGTCCCGAGTTGTCCATTAAAATTATCGCCCCAACATAGCGCGCTGGCATCTTGGGTCAACACACAATTGTGATTCCCTCCAACACGCAACTGAACAACATTTGATAAGCCTGCAACCTGTTGAGGTCGAGATACTATAGCTCTTGCATCAATTTGAGCAGATCCTGCTTGACCGAAGGTATTTGCCCCCCAACAGAACACAATGCGTTCGATAGTTAATGCGCACGTGTGTGCGTCACCAAGCCCCACAGCAACTGCATCAAAAATTCCAGGGACTTGAGTAGGGATTGACACGCCTGGGCCGATCTCACCAAAACCCAATTGGCCATATGTATTACTGCCCCAACACCACACTGTTCCATCCTGACGCACAACACACACATGATCCGCACCACTTGATATGTCGACGGCTTGATCCAAACTAGCAACCCGAAGTGGCATCGCCGAATTAGCCGTACCGCCCACACCAAGCTGCCCATCTTCATTACGCCCCCAACACGCAGCACCACCATCGAGCAAAAGGGCACACGAATGTGAATTACCGAGTGCCAATGCGCGGACGTTTTGTACTGCGGCAATTACAGGAGCACTTGCATTATCAGTTGTCACATCGCCAAGTTGTCCAAAATTATTATGGCCCCAACATCGCACCGTGGCATCATTTACTATCGCACAGGTATGGGCTAAACCGGTGTCAATAGCCACAAATGATTCATTACTCCGGACTGACTGTGGTACAGCAGAAGTATTCGTTGTGCCATCACCGAGCTGACCGTACTCATTCCCCCCCCAACAACGAGTACTTGACCCAGTCAATAACACACAACTATGCGTACCACCACTTGCCAACATAAACCCATCATTGATGGCGCTATTTTCATAAAAATGCACCGAAGGGTTATCGACACCCAGCTGACTATAGCGATTATTTCCCCAACATGCAGTTGTCCCAATTTGCTGTCGCACACACGTAAAATCATGTCCGGTAACAATTTGTGATGTACCACGATATTGCAGTTCGGGCGTTGTAATCATCGTAGATGATGGCACACCATTAACCTGCCCTTGAATATTTTGTCCCCAACACCATACATCATGGGAGACATCAAGTACACACGTATGATTTATGCCAACTGAGATTGAACGAACCGGTGGTAAACCTACGATAGCAGCAGGATTACTTGAGAGACTCATACCGTTTAAATAGTGGTGATCGCCCCAACACCAGACTGTGCCAGTGCTTTGAAGTGCACACGCATGTGCATAGCCTACTGCAAAATCAACCACATCTGGGATTTGTGTCATCGGTGTAAAATCAGCAAGTTCGCCAATTGACGCTCCCCAGCAAATCAGCGCACCATCATTTTGGAGTGCACATGACGTATGACCACCAGCAATGATTTTCACTACATTGCGCACTTGGTTTACCCGAATGGGCATAAGTTGTTGCAGGGTGTCACCAGTTGTTTGCCCGAATCGATTATCTCCCCAACAATAGACCTCACCGTTACGGAGCAACGCACATGAATGACTCACTCCGAGGGTAATTTGTGACACATCGGCCAGCGATTCAATGAGCGTAGGCGAATTTACATTGTTGGCATGACCTATACCAAGTTGTCCCGCACTGTTGTCCCCCCAGCAACTCACCCGGTTATCATATCGAATAACACATACATGATTCCCCGAAGATGACAGGTGTATCACACCATCAATGTCAATGTCATTCGGTGCCGCACTAAACGGTATGGAATCTTGTACTGGCAAGCCAATTTGCCCTTCAAGATTACGCCCCCAGCACAAGACTTTGCCAAGTTGCCAGATAGTACATATATGAGAATAGCCGGCGGCCATAACATCGCTCGACGAACCTAAATCTACAAATACAAAATCATCTACCTGTGCGGTGACATCGACAACTCCCACTTGTCCGCGCTGGTTATCACCTCGACACTGAACAAGACCAGCACGTAACAACACACACGCAAAATCTACTCCACTGGTTGCAGTGGCTACTCCAGACACGTCATATTGTTGTGGCGTATTTTGTTCATCCCAACACACAAGGTCGGATTCTGGTGAAAGCAGGCAATGTTGACCAAGGGGTGCACTCATTAAGCGTGATCCTGCAATGATGAGGGCATCAATTTGGGCTAAATCATGGCTAGCTGGCAGACAGTCAACTTGTTGATTGATGGTGATAATACAGGTGGAATCTTGCGAAAGGTCGAATTGCACAATCTGGCTTTCAGTCACAACTTGTCGGGGAATGGTAATAATCACATCGGCTGACGTATCAATCTGTTGCACCTGATTGTGACCCCAACACCAGAGTGTTGCTGATTGTGTGAACGCACATGTATGGTTTTGACCTGTACGAATTGACACAACATCAGTAGGAAGCCCATTGATACGGCTAGGGCCAACACCCAACAACGTAGGGCTTTGCGCAATTTGTCCATATTGATTATCGCCCCAACACCACACCTCTGCTTGTGCAGTCAATGCACATGCATGATTTGCACCGCTAGCAAGTTGTAAGGCCTCTTTAACAAGCATGACAGACCCTGCGAGCGCGCGCGATGTTTGCGGGCCACTGAGTGCGCCACCTAGTTGGCGATAACGGTTATCACCCCAACACCAAACAGAACCTTCAGATCCACGAATCGCACATGAATGGGCATCACCTACTGCAACACTCGTCACCTCAGTGAGTCCTACAACAGGGCTCATAGATGCGCGCAATGCAGGAGAATCACCAATTACTCCTAGACCACGTTGTCCTGCTGCGTTTTCGCCCCAACATAAGACATATGCTGTACGTGTAACTGCACATGTGTGTGCAGTGCCACTTGCAATCGTCTGTCTTTGCATATCAGGTAGTGCAATCGGCTCTTGGTTGATACCAAATGGTATGGGAACAGCAACGCTACGCGACATTGTAGTTGTGACCTGAGGACGATTCACTCGTTCTTGTACTTCGAGTAATAACTGTTGCGCCACATATGTAATCGGAGCAATCACTAGTAAGCAGATGCCAATAATGATTATCACGAACCATATACGCAAAACCAATATCTGCACAGTACTACTCCAACTTGCTAATATCTGTAGTAGTTCTATTTTACGCTAAAGTACATAGGCACGCTACAACAAATCTCTATGTTTCATAGTAATAATAGCCAAATATTGTGTCATAGATTTGAGTAAATTATATGAATAAGATCATAGCCTTCTTTCACAGCATGGAGAGTATGATATGAAATAGGTCAAAACAGTTCATTTTCTTGTGATTTTGAAACAGAGTATGATATTTCTTTCGTTGACAGCAAAATACATAAGTGCTATATTGAACATGTTAAGTTGAACTTAACCTACCCTACTCCGTGGTAAAGTTGATATGGTGCGTGCACATCGCATGTGCTGAGAACAGCGAAGTGCGGGAAGTATGGATTGGTTCAGTCACACGTTGGCAACAACGTTGATTGATAGATGATGGTACCTTGAATGGCACTATCGGGTCAGTTTATTGGTTTAGGAGGAAACAGATGTCCCAGAAACGCTATGCGCGTTGGGCACTTGCCATCGTAGCTGCAATGTTCATTGCTGCTTGTGGTGGCGCCCCAGCCGCAGAACAGCCGGCCGAGGAGCCAACTGCTGTCGTAATCCCGACGCAAGCATCGGTGATTGATGAGCCAGCACCAACTGCAGCTCCAGAGCCAGCACCAGCAGAAGAAGCTGGTTCAATGGTCGGTGAGTTCAATGGCATTCAATTGCCAGCGGACGCCGCTCCATCAGATCAGCAAGTGTACCGCGCATACTTCGACAGCACGGCCACGTTCACGTCAGTGGACTTCTTTGTCACCGTGTACGAAGGTGGCGGTGCAATCCGCGACATGACCGGCGAGCCATTGATCCGCCTCGACAACAACTTCCGCCCGCAGCCTGCTGCAGCGTTGAGCTGGTCGTCGAACGCCGATGGTACTGAGTGGACCTTCAACCTCGATCCAAACTTGAAGTGGAGCGATGGCACACCAGTAACCGCCGCCGACTATGTCAACACCTTCCAGTATGCTGCCGACAAGGAGCATGCATGGGACTTCGCTTGGTTCTTCGGTGCACCAGGTGAAATCAAGAACTGGAGCAAGGTCAACGCTGGTGAAGTTCCAAACAGTGAGTTGGGTGTCGTCGCTAAGGACGACCTGACCGTTGTATTCACCACCGAGACCCCAGCACCGTTCTTCGCAGCCAAGGCGCTTTACAGCATGCCTTTGCAGAAGGCCGCATTCGACAAGTATGGTCCGTTGTACAACAACGATCCAGCTACCTCAGTATCATCAGGCCCATACATCCTCAAGGAGTGGGTCAAGGGTGAGCGCGTCGTTTGGGAGGCTAACCCAAACTACACCGGTAGCAACAAGCCATACATTCAGCGCATCGAGAACATCGCTGCCAAGCCAGAGACCTTCTTCATCGGCTACCGCAACGGCGACGTTGACGTAGTTGGTGGTGAGTTCATCGGCGCCGCAGAGAACGAGATCATCTCAAATGATCCGGAGTTGCAGAGCCAGAAGTACACCAATGCAGTGGACTTCCGCACTGACTACTTGTTCTTCGACACCAAGAGTGCACCATTCGACAACATGAAGGTACGTCAGGCCTTCGGTCATATCATTGACCGCGACACCATCATTGCCGACATCATCGGTAAGGATCAGGCCATTCCAGCATACTCATTCTTGATGCCTGGCTTCCACGCTGCAAACAGCGAGGGCTTGAAGGACATTCAGAGCTACGATCCTGAGAAGGCTCGTGCGTTGTTGGCCGAGGCCGGCTATCCAAATGGCGAAGGCTTCCCCAAGCTTGAGCTCTGGTTGCGCAACGAGCCACAAATTCGTATCGACGCAGCCAACCGTATTGCCGCTGAATTGAAGGCTGAGTTGGGTATCGAAGTTGAAGTCTCGAACAAGGAGTTCAAGACCTTCATGGAAGGCATCAATGCCAAGCCAACCGGCATCAAGTTCGGTATGGTTTCATACGGTATTGACTTCTTCGATGCTTCAAACATGCTCGGCGTATGGAGCTGTGGCGGTCGCCACAACTGGTGTAACGAGGCCTATGACAACATGGTCGCCGAAGCATCAGCCAGCACCGACACCGCGGGTCGCTTGAAGATGTTCCAAGATGCTGAGCGCTTGCTCGTCGAGGAAGCTCCTGGCGTCTACATCGTCCACCGCATCAACACCGGCTTGTTGAAGCCATACATCGTCGGTAAGGCTCTCGAGCCAAACGAGGCTGGTTTCAACGGTATTCAGTGGCCAGGGTTCAACACCTTGAGCACCGTCACCGGCACGATGTACATCCACGAGAGCGTTGCTGACTACAAGAAGTAAGCGTTCTTAA
>JBMTAN010000018.1:0-55185 GCA_049428765.1 Roseiflexaceae bacterium | reverse complement strand
GGCAAATCCCCAAGAGCCATCTCGAATACGGCTTCCGCGAGTTTCGACCGTTCCTCGATGAATGTCGATTTGCTGATTGCAGTCACGAGCACGAACCCGAATGTGCCATCCGCGAAGCGGTCGAACGCGGCGAGATCGATCCGGCACGTTACGCAAGCTATATGCGCCTTTATCACGGTGAAGAATAGCGCAGGAGAAGTTACGATGACCACCGTTCGCCCGGTTGTATTACGCAGTCACCGCATCTACTTTAGTCATTTTGTGGCCAGTGATGTACCGTTATTAACCCAGTGGTTCAGTCAACTCGAGACCACCGCCTATCTCGGCATGAGCGGGCGTTCGTTTACGCTGACCCAAGAGCAAGAATGGTTTGATAATTATGTCAAACACTCACCCAATAACCAACACTTCGCCATCATGGACAGTGCCACCGATCAACCGATTGGCAGCATTAGTTTGATGGACATCCGCCGGCCGCACAATCGTGCCGAATTAGGCATCGCCATCGGTGACAAGCACTACTGGGGGCGTGGGTATGGCCGTGAGGCAATTCGTTTGATGTGCGACTACGGCTTCACATTTTTGGACCTGCATACCATCTATCTGTGGTATGTCAGCTTCAACGAACGTGGGCGACGGAGTTATGAGGCTGCCGGGTTCCGCGAAACCGGGCGGATTCCCGAGGGCAAGGTTTTTAATGGGCAATATTACGACGATGTACTGATGAGCATTACACGGAGTACGTTTGGCCCGACACAGTTGGCTGGGCAGTTCGGCCAACTCCCGATATAACTGACGGAGCAACTATGGAGTTATTCGACGAGCGCTATTGTCAAGACTTAGGCGACGGCTACATGGTGCGATGGGCAACCCCAGCTGATATACCTGGGTACGTCGATTTGTGCATGCGCGTTTTTCGCAGCAGCACCACCGATCCCCTTAGCAAAGCTATGTACCTGCATGTCAATGAGCAGACATCTGAGTACCATCCGCAATCGCATTGGCGCAACCTTGCCGTGGTAGTTGATGCCAACGAACAAGTGGTTGCCGGTGCCATTTTGATGCACCAACCAATGGATTACGCGGGCATTCACCTCACTCTCGGCCGCCCCGAGTCCGTTGCGAGTGCTGAACATGTACGTCACAAAGGCTTTGTGCGGCATGTTTTCAGGCTTTTACATGCCAAAAGCGAAGCCCGTGGCGACCATGTGCAGGGCATCACCGGCATTCCTTACTTTTATCGCAAATTCGGCTATGAATACGGCATCGATGCCGAGGCCTATGCCACCGTACCGTTCACTACATTGCCAGTCAAACCGACGCTCGAGGTGTCGATTCGGCGAGCAAATGTTGATGAATACGCCACATTCGTGCGGTTGTACGACGCCGATCGGTTGAATGGTCGACTCATGATTACCACACCAATGGAGCACAGCTACTTTACGTTTATGGTGGAGAAAGCAACCTCCTACAACGTCTACACGCCCTATTTTATCTGCCAAGATGAGACAATCATCGGCTACCTCATCCTCGGCCGGAGCAACTGGGACGAGAACATGATCATTTGGGCATGGGGCATGGCATCCGGGTACGCATGGCAGCAGTACACATTGCCAGTACTCCACGCATTGCCACAAATTCGTGACCAGATTGCCATCCGCAACCCCGACAAAGTCAGTGAGCTGACTGGAGTCATTATCATGCTCGACGAGGCCCATGCGGCGCGTCAACAGATTCAATACGGCATTCCTCATACCAGCGAGCCGGTCTATGCCTGGTATACACGTGTCAGTGATTATGCCTATCTATTAGAAAGCCTCCGGCCAGTGCTCGAGCGTCGTTTGTCACACAGTAGCATGTGTGGCTTTAGCGGCGAAGTGCATTTGTCATTCTATGGCAAAGGTGTACTGATGACCTGGCAAAATGGGCAACTCATCACCTGCAAAAACTCACGTCCACCGCTGATGGGGGAGGGGACCAACGGTGCCTACCCTCCGGGTGCGTTTATGTTGCAACTCTTCGGGCGCAAGAGTTTTCGGCAGATCAAAGCCTGGTATCACGAGGTTTGGGCCGATGCACAGACAGAGCAACTGTTGGGCATCTTGTTCCCCACCCAACCCTCGTGGTTTTTACATTTGAATTGAGGCACAGCATGGATGCACTGAACCCCGATTATCAACGCGATCTCGGTGATGGCTATCGCCTGCGCTGGGCCACACCGGATGATGGCGATCAATACGCCCAGCTCGCCGCCAAGGCGTTTTATCTCAAAACGGAACAGATGGAGAATCCCAATGTGGTCGGGTATGCACATGATTTGGTGAGCAACAATCACCCGTTATGTCACGCTGATGATGTAGCCGTGGTGGTTAATGGACACAACCAAATTGTGGCGGCTGCTGCGCTACTCATCCAACCGCTGGAATACGACGGCATCCCACTCAAGGTGGGGCGCCCTGAACTCGTCTGTAGCGATAGCCAAGTCCGCCAGCGCGGCTTTGTGCGGGCTATCTTTGAACTGATACATGCCAAAAGCGTTGCCCGCGGTGATATGATGCAGGCAATCACTGGCATTCCACATTATTATCACCAGTTTGGCTACACGTGGAGCGTCGATTACAACGCTCATGCCAAAGTATCACTGGCCAAGTTACCGGCGCTCTCTAGCAAGACGAATCCAGTCCGATTACGACGCGTTGTACCAGGAGAGTATCAGCAATTTGTGGCACTATACAACAATGATCGATTCGGCCGACAATTATTGTTAACGACACCGTACACTCCCGAGTATTTTGGGCATGTGTTGAGCACGACGGTGTCTACGGAGGGATTTGTTCCGTATTTTATCATCAATGAATTCGGTACCATACTCGGCTACATGTTAGCGGATCAGCGCAGTTGGGACGGGTGGTGGACTATTCTCGGCATTGGGGTTGCAGCCGACCAGAGTCTCGCAAACCTGTTGTTACCGACACTGCACGCTGCCCAAGAGCACACCAGTACTATCCACAAAGTCGTTGCACAACATCCAGACATTCATTCGATCAACATCCAGGTGGACGGCAATCATCCGATTCAGCAATTGCTAACAAACCGAAAGATTCCATTCATATACGAGGCGCCGTATACTTGGTATTTGCGCGTACCCGACATGGTGAGATTGTTAGGGCAGATTACCCCGGCACTCGAACGACGGATTGCGCAGAGCGTGTTCAAGGGCTATAGTGGCAAGCTCATCCTTTCGTTTTATCGTGATGGCGTCGAACTGGAATGGCAAGATGGTCAACTCCGCACCATCTCACCATGGCATCCACCTGTCTACGAAAAAGACGGAAGCAGTGCCAATGCCAGCTACCCACCGAGCATTTTTAATCAGCAACTCTTCGGCTGGCGTTCGCTGGCAGAACTGCGCGACTGGCGCCCTGATGTATGGGCCGACAACCAGAGCACACCCCTACTCGATATTTTGTTCCCAAAGCAACCATCGTGGTTCTTGTGGATGAATTAATTACTGAGGAACCAATGACAACACGACCGTTAATTGCACTATATGATACAGCGTATCAAGAACATCTCGCCGATGGCTACACGCTCCGCTGGGCCACAGAGGCCGATCAAGCAAGCATTGACGATTTGTATGCCCGCGTCTTCGGTGACGAGCACGAAAGTGGTCGCAACGAAAAAGTAGCCTCATTTGCTCGGCGCGTCGTTAGCGGATCGCACCCACTCGGCATCCCCGGCGATATTGCCATTGTCACCGACAGCACCAACACCGTGGTAGCGGCAACGTTGTTAATGCGTATGCCAATAGAATATGCCGGTATCCCTGTTCAAGCAGGGCGCCCTGAGATTGTAGCCTCGGATGAACGAGTACGCAATCGAGGTTTTGTCCGCAAGATCTTTGCGATGATTCACGCGCGTAGCGAACAACGCGGTGATTTGGTGCAGGGTATCACCGGCATCCCCTACTATTATCGTCAATTCGGTTACGAGTATGCATTGACATTGGGTGGTGGCCACGCCATGTCGTTTCAATCCATACCGCCACTCGAGGATGGGCAGAATGAACCATTTGTGATTCGCAAAGCCACAAACGACGACATTATGACATTACTCATGTTATATGAGCGTGAGCGCACTCGGCCGCACAACGGAGTACCGATGCTGGTGAGTTCCAAAATCGACGCAGCGTACTTCCGCTATGCGATTGCCGAGACCGACGCCCACGAACCCTGGGTGCCATATGTGATAACTCGGCCAGATGGTGACGTGGTTGGATCGTTCTGGGCGAGCCGCATTCGCCCTTCAAATGTACTAGGCTGTTGGTCACTGAGCACAGAGCCACATGTGCGAATGAGCGACATATTCCCGAGCGTGACACGTGCGTTACGCGATATATCAGCCACCATGCCGACGTGGGACAGCCGTACCAAACCAGCCGATACCTTGTATTTTGGCATGGGCGTTGATCATCCAGTCTACCCACTGATTACCCAGCGTCTTCACCGTTGGCAACGACCATATGGGTGGTACATTCGCGTGCCTGATTTGCCTAAATTTCTTGGCCAGATTGCACCAGCGATTGAGCGCCGCTTGGCTCAGAGTGCGTATGCAGGGTATACAGGGGAGATTAACATCGACTTCTATCGCGGTGGGCTCAAAATTTTAGCTACCAACGGCAAATTGCACTTCGCCAATTGGCACAAAGGTGCTGACGAGAAGAAGGCCGATGCGGGCTATCCGCCGTTGGTGATGTTGCAACAAATCTTTGGCATGCATTCGATTTATGAGCTCAAAGAGAGCCATCCGGATGTGTGGTCGAGTCTAGAGACAGAACCATTATTGCATGCACTGTTCCCCAAACAGTCGTCGTGGTTAGCTCCGTTGGATTAACACTGGTTTGTGTCGATTTCGCGCCGAACCACAAAGCAAAAAGACTAGGCATACCTTGCGCCTCCGCGCGATACCGTGTACGAGAGTGACCACGCCGAGTCGCCGAGTAATCTCGTAAGGGCGTCCAAAAGGGCGCCTCTACCACTCCCTGTGTTCGCACCCAAGCGCCGAAGTAATCTCGTAAGGGCGTCCGAAAGGGCGCCCCTACCACTCACTGTGTGCACGCCGAGTCGCCGAGCCACAGAGCGTAAAACTCGGCGTGCAGTCTCCTTCGCACTGCCTACACACATTTGTAGGAGCGCCGCAAGCGGCGCCCCCCACAACACAAACCTGATATCCAGACGTGGGCACTGCTATGCCCCCACATTCGTACGGGCGCCCAGCATGCAACGCCCTAGACCACCCGATTGGCCAACGGCTCACCCGCATGCCACGCAGCCAATTGGCGTACTAGCAGGGCATCGCCCCCGATGGGCCGACCACCAGCCACGTGCGGCGTAATCAACAGGTTCGGACAATCCCACAACGGCGAATCGGCCGGGTTGGGCTCCATATAGGTCACATCAATTGCCGCCGCCCGGATTGCCCCAGCGCGCAATGTGGCAACCAACGCCGCCTCATCAACCGTCTTGCCGCGGCCGACATTGACAAACACACTTGTGAGGTTCATCTGCGCCAAAAACGAGCCGTCCACGATCTTCTCGGTCGCCGGCGTATGTGGCAGAATCGACACAACCCAGTCGGCCGTCGGCAACACACTTGCCACTTCGCGCATGGCGACCACCGGATAACCATGACGCTCACCTGCCTGATTGGCCACGCCAATCACCGTCGCACCTAAGGCCGTCAACATCGGCGCCAAACGGGCTGCAATCGAGCCAAAGCCGAGAATCAGCACTTTGGCGCCGGCCAAGGTATACAACTGTCGCGTGGCAGGGTGGGCTTGATCGGCCACCATTTGGCCACGCCAGGTACGCTGTGCTTGCGCCTCGCCCAAGCGGTGCATGTCACGCGCCACATACAGCATCATGGCCAGGGTGTGCTCTGCCACCGGCCCGTCATGCAACGAGCGCCCCGAGCAAATCTGGATGTGGGGCGCAAAGCCAGCTTGCACCACCGCATCGGGCCCAGCCGCTAACGTCTGGATGAACTTGAGATTGGGTAATGTGGCCACTGCCGATTGCAAGTTAACTGCAGGATTACCCCATACAACCAATACCTCAGCATCAGCATGTGCTGGATCAATCGGTGCGTCGACGTTATACTGCACGAATAAATCTGTCGTATTGGCCATCAAGTCGAGCTCAATCGTATTTGGAATCAGGACTTTCATAGCACCTCGCTTATTTATGCAAACCATACTGGCGCTTGCTGGGCCTGCTTGGGTGTAACATGCCGGTAAAATGAGAGTACAAGCACAAAAATACCCAACCGACCCCAGATCATCACCAGACTCAACAAAAACTGGCTGAGCGACGACGTTTGAGCCAATAATGACTCGCCGACACTCGATGTGGCAAACGAGCTCGTCGCCAACAGTACCGCATCGCCAAACGCCATGCCATCCACCAACATCAGCCATACGCTACTAACCACAACCACACCTGCACCGATTGCCACAATCTGCATGGCCCGGCGAATGAGGTAGGGCGGCAGTGTCTCGCCCAGCAATGTGACGAGTCGGTCACCCTGAAACGAGGCGAACCACGCGCGTAATACCACAAACAACGCAATTGGAGTAACACCGCCGCCCATCGCCCCTGGCGCACTACCAATAAACATTGAGATTAGCAACCATACACGATTGAGCACCGGTAGACTGGTAATATCGCTCTCCACAAAAATACCCGACGTGCGCGCTGAGATCGACTCAAACAGCGCACGTATCACTCGTTCACCGACGCTGATATCCGCATTAGCAAATTGCCAGGTCGGTGCACTAAAGACACCAAATGCGCTCAACAGCACCACCACACCAAGCATGACGAGGTTAATGCGCGTCTGGATGAACATGCTGCGCTTCATGCTTATGTCAAACAACAATGGTAGCCCCAATGCACCAACGCTGACCGTCACACCCATCACCACCAGCGAAGGAGTAGTAAACGCAACCTGATCGAACACACCACCGCTGCCAGCCAAATCAAATCCACTATTCGCAAAGGCACTGCTGACATGAAAGAATGCCACGAACAATGCATCGCCAAACGACGCCGCCATGTCGTGCCAGAACAGTGCCAACACGAGTGACATCACCACTTCGATACTAATCGCAATGACAATAATCTGGCGTAATTGTAATACCACGCCGGCAAATAACGGCACACCGAACAGTTGAATGGCCCAGATCACAAACGCCATTACACCAACACCACCAGCATGCATCAAGATGGTCAGGAGCACAAGTCCAGATTGTGTAAACGTACCAATCATGCTAAAAGGAACAGCGCCACTCCCAGTAATTGCTGAGACACTGAGCATCCATGCCTCAAGCAAGCTGAGTGACCGCGCAGTCATCCCCATTGGCAACCAAAAAATAAGCGCACCGAGTAGCATCACGCCAACAAACGTGGCGCCCAGTTGGGCGGCACGTCGAACCTCTTCAGTATATGGGTAAATGGCATACAACCGCGTCAAAATAACCTGGGTTACTCGAGCAAATTTGCCGCGCATACAATCCCTTACTTAGCCACGTTGTACAATCGGCACATACTTGACATCCTCAGGGCCAATGTACTCTGACTCTGGGCGGTAAATGCGGTTATCGCTGTACTGCTCGTAGACGTGGGCAGCCCAACCAGAAACACGACTTATCGCAAAAATCGGCGTGAACATATCGATTGGAATGCCCAACGCATAGTACACCGATGCCGAGTAGAAGTCGACATTCACCGGCAATGGCTTGGCATCTTGGACTGTCTTGCGCACAATCTCCGAGATGTCGTACCAGCGGCGTGGGCCAATAGTCTCAGCTTGCTCACGGGATAGGCGTTGCAACCAGGCAGCACGTGGATCATCGGCCTTGTAGACACGATGGCCAAAGCCCATAATCTTCTTCTTGGCATTGATCATGCCCTTTACATACTGCTCAGCCCGATCAGCCGTGCCGATTTCAAGCAACATGCGCATCACTTGCTCGTTGGCACCACCATGCAATGGACCTTTGAGCGTCGCAATAGCCGAGGTAATCGCCGAGTGCAAATCCGACATAGTCGAGGCTGTCACACGTGCCGCAAAGGTTGAGGCGTTTAGGCCGTGGTCAGCATGCAAAATCAAACAGGTATCGAGTACCTTGGAAGCTACCGGGTCGGGATCTTTGCCGGTCATCATATATAAGAAGTTGGCTGCATGACTCAAATCAGTGCGTGGTAAAATCGGCCATTGATTATTGCGGATGCGCTCCCAGGCAGCAATCACCGTCGGCATCGACGCCGTCAACCGCACGGATTTGTGCACATTGGCCTCGAGCGAGTTATCGAGATCTTCAGGGTCATAGGTTGACAACGCCGATGTGGCCGTGCGCAAGACCTCCATGGTTGGAGTCTTTTTAGGCATGGCCATCATCATCGAGAGGATTTCGTAGGGAATCTGGCGGTTATCGATGAACTTCTGGGTGAAGCTATCCAATTGGTTTTGCGTGGGCAGTCGGCCATACCACAGTAGGGCTGTCGTCTCTTCGAATGTGGAATTTGTTGCCAAATCGTCGATATCAATACCACGATAAAAAAGTCGCCCATTGATACCGTCAATCCGACTTATTGATGTTGAGGCCGCAATGACCCCTTCTAACCCTTTGTTCATCTGACAAAACTCCTTTGTTCATCATTCCGCGACGGGCACACGTAGCTACGTTGCAGATACTTTGTCTAACTGCAGATGCCCTACCATACGCGCATCGTGTGGTGTATGGTTCACGCACCCGCTTCCCCGTACTGGTCTGATAATTATTCGTTCGCCATTATACACGATGTTACACTACACCACATCAGTGGCAGGCGCATACCGTGTTATGGAGTACTAGATATTTGGGCGGAGCGTCGAAAGGTATTCAACAACTTTTGATACACGTTGCGATGCATCCACTTGATCCATTAAGTTAATCAGCGCACTTGCCACAATCGCACCATCGGCAGCCTGAGCAACCGTACGCACATGTTCGGGCGTGCTAATACCAAAGCCGACCACCAATGGTAAATCGGTGTGTGAGCGCACCCGATTCAAAAACGCCGGCAGACCGGCCCATAATGAGGTGCGTGCACCAGTAACACCTGTCAAAGACACACAATATATAAACCCACTAGCCACTCGTACAATTTGAGCTATACGTTCTTCAGGCGTGGTGGGTGCAACAAACATAATAAAGTCGAGCCCATGTGCACTCAAGAGCTGTTGAAACTCGCTAGCCTCCTCAGGGGGCAAGTCAGGAACAATCACACCATCAGCCCCGGCTGCAGCCGCATCGATGGCGAACTGCTCAAGACCATACTGCAAAAATGGATTGTAGTAGCCCATCATCACCAGCGGTACTTTGACACCAATCTCACGCAGTTTGGCAACCGAGGCAATCGCAAATGCAACATTTACTCCATTGTGTAGGGCCTGTTCTGATGCACGTTGAATTGTAGCGCCATCCGCAAGTGGATCCGAAAACGGCACACCTATTTCAAATAAATCTGCCCCGGCAGCCTCGAGTGCCGGTGCAAGCGTTTCGAGTGAATCTTTTTCAGGATAACCGACCATCAAATATGGCATCAAAGCACCACGGCCTTCGGCCTTGAGACGAGCAAATGTCTGGGCAATCGTACTCACAACACCACCTCTATGAACTATGATTATTCAGGGATATTCGTGTTAAATACAGCTTTGGCTAACAACTCACGGGCATTCCAAAAATATTCAACCCCTGATGCCACTGTCCAAATTATGGCTAACGCAGCTGGGATTTGCCACCACTGTGACAACCAGAAGAACCATGCCGGGGCGTCAGGTAACTGCACTAATGCCACATACACCATCAGCCAAATCAAGGCCATCACGGTAAACGTGAGTTTTTGTTTACCCCATGCGCGTGCGGGGATTATTTCACCCTGTGCAGCCGCATACGAACGCAACCCTGATACTGCAAACTCACGCACAATAATAATCAAGGCAAACCAACTCGGCAATAATCCTATCTCAACGAGTGGGATCAATGCCCCAGCAATGAAGATTTTGTCAGAGATAGTGTCCAGATAAATGCCAAGTGGCGAAACCACTTTAAGGGCCCGCGCCATTTTGCCGTCAACAATATCACTCATTGCCATTAAAAAGAGTAAAATCGAAGCCCAAATCAGTGACCATGCGTCACCCTGCAATATCCAATACGCCATCAATGGTGTCAACAAAATTCGAATTAGTCCGAGCAGATTGGGTACTTGATTGAGTAGTTGCATAGGTTCACTCTTAGCAATGAATATACAGGCGATTATAGCACGCTCTGTCGAATGTATTCGAAATCAATCAGCCGCAACCACTCGAATGGTTGCCACAATTAATCGATCGCCTCCCAACACTCCACCTTGGGATGACACGACAGGCAACCGTTGACCATCATTGTCGTAGACGCCGATAATCACCGCATAATTCCCTGGTTTAATATCGTCAGGCAGCACGAGCGCATGTTCAACATGGACGGGATCATCTATTTTCCATGTGGTCATCCGTCCTGCATCACCATGCCCCTGAAATGGAGGGCCATCGTTCACCGCAAGAGGTGGTTCGTTACACAACTGACACAAATGCACAAAAATTCGATAATCACGCTTGGGAACAGCCACTGCTTGCCAATACAACTCAATTGGTACACTACCACCTGGTTTATAAAATGTACCAAGCGGTTTAATTGTGATACCACGCAACTTGATTTGCGCATCAAACACCGCTTCAAGTGGTTTCTCAGGTTGTGGAATATCGCTAGTACCATATAAAGTAGGGAAGCTCTGGCACATCAGCGCCACACCATACTGATTGATTCCACCACATGGCCAACTCCGCTGTGGAAAGGCGAAAAACGTCCCAACACGCCCATACGGCGTTTCTGCATCGAGTGGCGGGTCAATCGTGGCCGCATGATCGGGTGTAATAATCAAAAACGCCCGTTGTTTGCCCAACGTCGCCTGATTAAACTCGGCTTCGAATAGACGGCGTTGATACTCACGTTGCGCAGTTGCATCACTTGAGGTACCACGGAACCCGTCACTAAAATGGGGGAACGTCACTGGCCGTGGCAGCGGATCAGGCGTTACACGTCGATAATAGCGATACATCGGCATCGCATATGCAGGATGTACGACCACCACGTCGTTTCGCGTAACACGCGAGGCAAACTCAGTCATCACGGCACGCCACTCTTCTTTGACTGGAGCGCCAGAATATAAGCCACGGGCTGGTTCAAACAACGATATAAGGTTCGTAGCTAATGCAAGCACCAAACCAAATCGCCCTACTCGTACCATCCGGATGTAAATTGATTTGAAGCGAATATTATGTACCGATCGCATCGCCCCGTACGTCAACAAAATCATCCACGCTGGCAGTGACATGATGGCATAGCGCGCGTCAAAAAATGGCGTCGAGCCATAACTTGCAACTATCACCAATACTGGCAAAATTGCTAGTATTAACAGCTGAAACGAGGTAGCATGACCAGTTTTGGCGTGCTGATACACCGTATAGCAACCAGTCACCAATAATATCAACATCGGTAATACCCACAACCATACGGGCACACCGAACACCATTTCACTCCAACGACGATCAAACAAAAAACGTGCTATCAAATCAGTAGCTGCTGGAATTGGTGATTGCCACGGCACAGACAATATTGTTTTGGCCCGAATCGATAGGCCTATACCGGCCAACGCAATCATACCTGAGCCAATTGCGACACCAGCATACACCTGGCGCATCCGGCCACGACGTTGCATGGCCGGTACAATCAATAGCATTGCAATCATCAACAAACCAAGGCGATGCACAAACGGCAAGGTCACAAGCATGACCCACCACCATCGCTTGCTCGGTTTACCAACAGTCAACGCACTCGCCCACAACAATAGCATCGAGTAGACTTTGGCATCATGGGCATGCCATAACACAATTGGGGAGGTCGCCATCAACAACAACAAGAAGCCACGTTGTGGCTGACGAGGAAATGCGAGTGTGAGCATAGCCACTGCCGCTGCACTAAAGAGCACAGACGGCAGACGCAACATCGCCTCACTATCACCAAATATGTATATCCAACCCTTGAGAAACAAGTGATAGAGGGGATATGCTGCGTCAGGACTTATTAACTCGCCAAAGAGTTGCCCAAACGACTTATCATTTACCTCAGCCCAGGTTGCCCCCTCATCAAGCCACAGACTTTGGGTGTCTAGTTGCCAGATGTGGGTCAAAAGAGCCAACATAAACGCCACGACAAACCAACGCCACTGCTCACCAGATCCATCCCACCAGCGCATAGTCGATTGTTTTGTATAGTAGGCACTTTTGCGTATCAATGGCATGATACGATACGTAATCCATTCACGTACCGCACGATAGAGTCGTTCAAGTTTTATGACAATATCCGTATCGTTCATGGTTGTAGCGCCTCTTGATAATATGTCACGAGTCGTGCAGTTGTACGGGGCCAAGTGAGCTCTTCGACAATACGGCGACGTGCATTCTGACCAAGCATTTGCACAACATCTGGCGCATCGATCAACGTCACAATCGCCTGTACCAATGCCACCACATCACCCTCAGGAACCAACATCCCATGTTCACCATGGCGAATCACATCTGGAATGCCCGCAACATCACTAGCCACGACTGCACGCCCTGCAGCCATGCCTTCGAGCAATGCATTTGGCAGGCCATCTACATTCCCTGATTCATCATGGACCGACGGCACACAATAGACGTCGGCACTTGCAATTGCCTTAGCCACATCATCACGCAAAAGTTGACCAGGCATTACAATCGCATCAGCCACACCAAGAGCATTCGCTTGCTGGATATATTCATCATACAAATCACCGTATCCGACCAGCAACAATCGGACATCGGGATAGGTTTTGCGCACATCAACCAACGCATGAATCAACGTGTGAAACCCTTTTTTATAGACAAATCGTCCCACAGCAACGAGCAACGGCACGTTAGGTGCTATACCGAATCGCTCGGCAATCCATGCCCGATCGCAACTATTCGGATCGAACGCATTTACTGACACGCCATACGGTAATACATGTGTTGCTGCTGGTGTAGCGCCAAGATGTAATGCACGCCGATAAAGATCACCGCTACACGCAGTATTCATTCGACTCTGTGCAAAAATCTGTTGCGCAATGCCACGAAATAGTGTATTTCGCTCTGCCATTGCCACATCAGAACCATGCATACTCACGACCAATGGGATCCCACTGATTTTGGACATCGCCCAAGCCGGCAAACCATTAGGCAATAGCCAATGAGCATGAATAATATCTGGCTTAAATGCCTTGATATGTTGATGGAGTGCCCACATCGTTGCTGGTACCGCAAAAGGGGCTGCCATCAGGGCTGATTGCTTGAGCCCTACATCAGCTTTGAGCGACTCAGCATACCCCCATACTGCCAATGATGAATGAGGTGCATACGCATAGGTGAACAACTCAACGCCACGCTCTACAGCATCATGACGGAACTCACGATGGTAAGGCAATAGCACACGTACTGCGTGCCCATGCGCCACCACACCGGCTGCAATCTCAGCAATAAATGGCGCCGTTGTATCACCCGGATATTTAGGATAAGAGGTCGCAACCATCAATACACGCACACGTCACCTCAACGTATCGCAGCTACACCTGTAGCATCTGGGTTAAATTCATAGACAACGCTTTGCATCGTAAACGAACGCCCATCATCGGTGACTAGATACTCGGGTGTACGATACACTTCGACAAAGCCATTCGCTGGATCGGCGATCATTAGATCCAGCATAGTACGTGTTGATGCATTTGGTCGTTGCAATGAGTCAAGCACAAGATACTGCACACGGTAATGTTTGGCCAAGCGCAACAATGTCTCCGCATCTGTGTCAGCAGGAATCATTAATGCTGGACGCTCGGCATACCAGTTCAATTGCCATGGCACACGTGTCATCATCACCGCACTCAGTGGAGTATTTGCTCGCAGATACCGATACATATCACGATCAGCAGCAACAAGCTGTGCGTCAACCACGCGCCGTTGTTGAGCATACTCAACTGCTGGCATAGCCGAAAGTGCCGTTACGGCACACACCAGCACCAACCCTGGCAATGCCATACGTTGATGATGCCACGCACGCATCCGGTCAAACATGGCAAACAGCCCAGCTCCTGCAAACAGCCCAAACCACGGAATCCATGCAACCCAGTAGCGTGGCTCGTTGGCATGCCAATAAAACACCATGAACAACAGATACGGCACAAATGCCGCAACTAGTACGCGACGAACCAACCGATGTGCCATACTCTGCCAAACCACTAGGCCAATAATCGCAAACCACATAACAATGGTTGGCACAATACCTAATGCAGCGTCGGGAGCACCGATTTGATCAAATCCAAGTGGGAATCCGGGGAGTGGCGGTAGCATATAGTCACGTACCGCCACAAATTGCTTCACTACCTTAGCGATGACCCCGTCAAATCCCCAACGTAACAACCAGCTACGCTCTGGGATATCTCCGCTACCTATGTCGCCATCCGCTGCATACACACGATATATGGCATCCCACTGCGTATATTCAAGAATCCATGCGTCATATTGCTCTGTCGTATATGCCGGTGATTCGAACAAACGCATGTTTCGTTCAACATATGGTGATACAATCACAAGCGCAATTAAAGCCCAGACGCCAATTGGCCACAAACGTTTAACAAGCTCAGTCAAGGCACCACGTAACCGTTGCCACGGTGTAGTCAATCCATTATGGATCGTACTGCGATATTCATATAACAACCACAAACCAAGTCCAATGGCAGTTATACCGCCACTACCAGGCTTTTGTAATAACATTAGTCCAGTCCAGACCCCAGCAATCGCCGCGCGCACCAGCATGCTATCCCAACGCGATGGGAACGGTTGTGGTGCTATGGGCTCGCGCATGCGCCATACCGCATACAACGATCCAAGATGAAAGAGCATAAATGCCAAATCTGTCGTCGCAAAAATTAGTTGGCGAAACACAAACACATTAAAGCCAACCACGATAGCCGCATAGATGCCAACTCGGCTATCCCAAATTTTACGGCCAATATAATATGTCATCGCCAGCAACAAAACCAAAAACACCACATTTGGGATGCGCGCACTAGTATCTGACACACCAGCCACAATAAACGCCATGGCAATCCACACGGGCTGTAACAACGGCCACGTCTCTTGTGGACGCGTCACTTGGTCATAAATTTTGTAGAACTGCGTCACATAATCAACAACCCAGCCTCGCCCATACACCAGATTTCGCGCCACAACGGCATTATCAGCGTAATCGGCATGCCCGATAAACGGCGCAGTGGCAATGACATACCCTGCGAGGCTTGCAATACCCAATGCAGTCAAGCCAAACCACCAGCCGGCGCGCTTTTGCCAGTGCTTTTGCAACCACTCAATCAGTGGCGCCAAAGGCTTAAACACACCAGCTAGTGTCAAGAATAAGACAATACCCCACCATGCCATCATACGCAATGCAGGCTGATCTTGCCAGACCGGAAGAGCAATGCGCGTAAGTACACTTGCCATTATGATAGAAGTGGCAAACCACAATCCATAGCCGAATGCCGCTCCCTGACCAAGTCGACGCAACAGGCGAATACCATAGCGCGCTATATCTAGCCGTATCAACCAGAGCACCAAGATTGCGAGCAAGAACAGCACCCACGGCATCAACTGCACCGTGTATATCCGTGTGAATGACAAGGCAATTGCAGCAATAACCAGCCAAATCAAACTCACTAATAAGGCATATGGGCTACGTTTGATGAGCATTTGCACACTGATGAACAACAACGTGGTAATTAGCAAGACATACACAATGACATATGCAGGAGGCGTATTCCATCCAATCCAGTCACTCGGCGTTGCTAGCGCAATGCGCTCGACACGCACACCTTTGGGACGTGGATCTTCATACCCTGTTGTCGAGGTAAAAACCTGCGACATTCGCATCTCGATAGTAATATTGTCTGTCTGCTGACCAGCCGGATATACCAAGTAATAATCATCAAATACGGCGGTTGGTGTAAACACATCACTAAACTGACCATTGATGTAGAACTGAACTTGCGGCTGATCAACCAGCTGGCCTGTGACATCATTCGGCCACCCCGCCATTCGCACCATCACAGATATATCTGAGCTCGTGGTAAACGCTGGAAAGTGTGCAGATGCCACTTGCCGTGTCCATCGACTCCGCCCACTCTGTGCCTCTGGATTAAGTTCATCGCCATACCACAATGTATCCGATTGCGCACCAAGCCCCATACCACTTTGCAAAAAAAGGCGGTCGCCAAATGAACCAACGACCACATTCACTGCTGGTGGTGATTGAAATGCCAAAATCGTGGCAATAAATGCAAATGCTATCAGCACCAAAAAGCGCGTATCAAACACCCCCTGAAGAGGGTGCGGCACCACAACCGGCTGGCTACGGCGCAATTTCAGTTGCGATGTTTTCGTGGTAGACACCAATTCCCCCCGACACATTTGCTGGCACATATACTGATAAGTATACCACTATGCACGTTGGTTTATAGCAGATTCTACATCCACATAATCGTTATGTCGACAAAAAGGGCCTGCAAAGGAAATCCCTTTGCAGGCCAACGCAAGTACGTGAGATTACTTAGTCATCTCTTCAACTAACGCACGACGCAATACCTTACCGACCGTCGTCTTGGGGAGTTCGGTGCGGAACTCAAAGTTACGAGGCACCTTGAACTCTGCCAGATACTGCTTACAAAATGACTTGAGTTGCTCGACGTCAATCGACTCGCCGTCTTTCGTCACAATAAACGCTGTCACGGTATCGTCACCACGCGTCTTATTAGGAATACCGACGACCGCTGCTTCACGGATTTGTGGGTGCATATACAGCACTTCCTCTACATCGCGTGGCAACACTTTTAGTCCGCTAACGATAATCATGTCCTTCAGACGATCAACGATGTAGAAATAGCCATCATCATCAGTACGGGCTACATCGCCGGTGCGCAACCAGCCATCAGCTGTCACTGTATTGGCAGTCTCCTCAGCACGCTCCCAATAGCCCTTCATCACTTGTGGGCCACGTACCCACAACTCACCGCTGGCCTCACTACCGATTGGAATATCTTGCAATGTCTCGAGGTCAACAATCTTGGCCTCGGTATTTGGCAACGGAATACCTACTGATCCGTTCTTCGAGACGCCGTGGAGTGGGTTGGCATGCGACACCGGTGACAATTCAGTCATTCCGAAGCCCTCAATCAAGCGCCCGCCAGTCAACTCATTGAAGCGAATTTGCACCTCAACAGGCAACGGAGCTGATCCACTCAAACACGCCTTGATTGAGCGCAAATCATACTCAGCCACATTCGGGTGATTCACGATACCGATATACATGGCCGGTACACCTGGATACACCGTTGAACGCTCTTTTTGCATGATCTTCATCACGTTCTCGATTGGACGTGGGTTCGGTACAATCTGTAACTCAGCACCAATGCTGACACCGTAGACCATTGCAACCACCAACCCGTAGACATGGAAGAACGGAATCGCACACATGAACTTCTCAACACCACGCTCAGCACTCGTGAACCACGAGTTAATTTGTGTGGCATTAACCACCAAATTACGATGTGTCAACATAGCCGCCTTGGGCAACCCAGTCGTACCTCCGGTGTACTGCAACACGGCTACATCATCAGGATGTACTTCAACAGCAGGTGCCATTGGTGGGTATTTTTGTACCAAACGCTCGAAGAAAAAAATGTCGTGCTCGGGATGGACATCAACCCACGCAGCATCGCGCTTTTGTTTGGCTTTAACTAATTGCTTGGAGGGGAATCCGAGCATGTCGAACATATGCGCCACAATCACACGCTTGACATTCGTGTCACCCTGAATTTCACGCAAACGTGGGTAGAACAGGTTCAAAATGATAATCGTCTCGGCACCTGAGTCGATCAACTGGTGCTTTAACTCACGGGCCGTGTAGGTCGGATTGTTATTCACAATAATTGCACCGATACGCATGGCAGCATGGAATGCAATCACGTAGTGCAATGAATTGGGCAACATCAACGCAACACGATCACCCTTACGTACACCGAGCTGGTAGAGCGCATTGGCAAACCGCTCAACCTGATCAACTAACTGGCTGTAGGTCAATTTGCCACCAATCGTCACCTTGCCATTGAGCAAGTAACTGAGAATGAGTGAGGCAGCTGTGTTGTTAGGGAACTGTCGGGCAGTATCAGCGAGGAGATTATACAGGTTAGTTTCGGGGAACGTAAGTGTTGGGGGAACTACAGGCTCATATGAGCTCAACCATGGTTTATCCATTGAGTACCTCCATTGGCTATAATGCTTGTTATTTAAGGCTCAACTACTGAACATCGTCACGCAACCAGCCTCGTTCGCGTGCCAGAAATTTGATGGTAGCATCATCAGGTGGATACAACCCAGCCTCTTGGTATGAATACGCAAGGAGTGCGGCACCAGCGAGCACACCAACAAATAATCCTGCCACGAAACTAAATAGGTTGACAAATGTACGCATATGCTCACTCTCCATAGTAGCGTATAGCTACTATTTTAGCAAAACTTCCACATTCAATATTATTATTATCAACGAACAATTAATTCAAAATGCCATTCACGGCTTGGCTCACGTGGATTCGATTCCTGCTCACGGGTTACAACAATATGACACCGAATACAGATAGTAGATATCCGTGCACGCAACCAGCCAGCACCATACTCATCAGCAATTATTACACCAACCCGCTGTGTGCTCATATCATTCATAAACCACACTACGTACAACTGCTGTGGCACTAGCCCCGTAGCGGTAAACAATGTCTGTGTAGTTGCATCATCATAGTACATCCGCATTAACGCAGTCCCAGCGACCGTTTTGGGTGTGAGTTCGTAACTTTGTAGGCCCGGCTGAGCCAAAAAACGCACGATCTCCGTATTCGTCGTCACTACCGGTACTGGCACACGCTCATTCGCCAACAACTCACGTTGTTGCATCCCACTCCACATTAGTAACGAAGCCACAATTGACCCCGTCACAAGCAAGAATGCACCCCAAATCCAACGCAAAGATGTCCTACGCGCTCCTTCACGAAGCGCTTCGCGCATGTCCATATCAAAATTTACATGTGCAAATAATTGTCGTCTAATCCGGGTACGCGGTACATCACCATCGACATCGTGGAGTTCATGCATGATATGTTGCAACACACGCTGACACTCACTACATGACTGAATATGCGCACGCACCGTGCGCTCATCATCAGCATCGAGCACGGATAACGCAAAGCCCGGCAAAAGATCAACTGGGTGTTGATTTTGCATCATCACAACCACTAAGTATCTAGACGCAGAGTGCGACGGTCTGCCACATGGTGGCCAAAAGATGGAATCAAGATGAGACCAGATATTCAGTATTGCTCACTATGTACTACGCATCGTCTCTTTGAGTAGATGTATCTTTGCATGCGATAAACCCCCAGACACCAATTTATCCAACTCTTTCTCACTTGTCAGATAATATAGCGCATTTTTATTGATACGATAACATCAACCAACACAATAAGCCCCGGGTGAGACACACCCGGGGCACCATACGGCGTGATTAGGCTATTACCATCTCAGTTTGTCGCAGAAATTGCTGAATAATCGGCGTTTGCATAGCATGCTCTATCAAGAACGCATCATGACCAGCAGATGAAGACAACTCAATACACGTCGCATCCTCACCAATAGCCTGTGCAATTGCTTGTGCATCACGCGTCGGGTACAACCAATCTGAATCAAACGAAACAACTAACGTCGGCTTACGCCAGTTACAGAGTGCAGCAGTTAAATCACGATGACCAAATGCCCCATCCCAATAGTCCATTGCTTTGGTGATATACAAATAACTATTTGCATCAAAACGTTCATTAAAACGGGCAGCCTGATAGTTGAGATACGACTCAATCGTAAATTCATCTGCCAATGTATATGCCGGCGCATCAGCACCTTGATAACGTCCCGGAAACTTACGACTCAAGGAGGCATCACTCAAGTACGTAATATGCCCTATCATGCGCGCGACACTCAATCCATCAACAGGAGCATCGTCAAGTGGGTAACACCCACCTCTCCACTTCGGGTCACGGATAATCGCCTGCCGCCCTATTGCATTCCATGCAATTGCATGCGCCGATGAACTAGCAGTCGTGGCCAGTAATATAGCACTGTTGACGCGGTCCGGATGCGATATCATCCACTCAATCGCTTGGAATCCCCCCATAGATCCACCAGCCACACCAAATAGGCGAGTAATCCCTAGATAATCAATGAGTCGCACCTGCGCCGCCACCATATCCTTGATCGTCACGACAGGGAAATCACTCGCCCAGCGTTTGCCAGTCAACGGATTGATACTATTTGGCCCCGTACTTCCCTTGCAACCACCAAGTACATTACTACACACAAAGAAATACTTATTTGTATCAAATGCCCGCCCTGGTCCAACCATCTCATCCCACCAACCCGGCTTACGATCCGCTGGCGAGTGGTAGCCAGCAGCATGTGCATCCCCCGAAAGTGCATGCAAAAGCAAGATTGCATTATCGCGTTGTGCATTGAGTTGCCCATACGTTTCATAGGCCAACCGATACCCTGGTAGCACATACCCTGACGTTAATTGCAACTCATCATTACACTCAAAGTACTGCGTCTCGACAATGCCTACACCTGGTAACTGCTGTGTCATACCGTTGACTCCACTCGCCATTCAATCAATTACACTGTGGCCAACGCTTGATCGATGTCTGCCAAGATATCATCAATTGTCTCAAGTCCAATAGACAAACGAATGAAATCTTCCGTCACGCCAGTCAACTGCAACTCTTCTGCAGTCAACTGACTATGTGTGGTCGAGGCCGGATGAATCGCCAAACTCCGTGCATCACCAATATTCGCCACATGAGAGAAAAGTTTGAGGTTGTTGATGAACGCTGTCCCTGCCGCTCGTCCACCCTTCACGCCAAAACCTAGAATTCCACTCTGTCCCTTTGGCATGTACTTCTGTGCCAAATGATAGCTCGAGTGATCGCTTAAGCCTGGATAGCGCACCCATGACACCTTGCTGTGGGTTTGTAGGTGCTTGGCTACAGCAAGTGCATTGCTACTATGACGATCCATTCGCAACCCGAGTGTCTCAATCCCCTGCAGAATCATAAATGAATTGAATGGGCTGATACTTGCGCCAATATCGCGCAGCCCTTGTACACGCGCCTTGAGAATATAAGCAGGCGCACCGAGCGTGTGATAGACCAATCCGTGATACGACGCATCAGGCGTGGTCATCTCGGGGAAACGTGGATTATTCCAGTTAAATTTGCCACTATCAACCAACACACCACCAATCGAAGTGCCATGACCACCGATATACTTGGTCACTGAGTGCAATACGATATCTGCACCCCACTCGATCGGACGGCACAGGTATGGGGTCGCCGTTGTGGCATCAACCATCACCGGCACACCTTTCTCGTGTGCAATCTTGGCAATCGTCTCGAGATCGACTATGTCGAGGCGTGGATTACCAACCAACTCGAGGTAGACCAACTTGGTACGTTCATCAATTGCATTACGAAAGCCATCATGATCGCGCGCATCAACAAACTTGGTCGTGATTCCCATCTTTGGTAACGTGTGCTTGAACAAGTTGTAGGTGCCACCATACAAGTCGCTCGACGAAATAATGTTATCACCGGCACTTGCAATGTTTAACACGCCGAGCGTTTGCGCTGCTTGGCCAGATGCGACTGCCAGCGCGGCCACACCACCCTCAAGTGCTGCAATGCGTTGCTCAAGCACATCAGTAGTGGGATTCATGATGCGCGTGTAGATGTTACCGAACTCCTGCAGGCCAAACAATCGAGCCGCATGGTCGGTGTCCTTGAATTGATATGATGTCGTCTGGTAAATCGGCACAGCACGTGATCCGGTCGTAGGATCGGGGGTTTGACCTGCATGCAATGACAGGGTCTCAAAGCCCTTGAAATCTGAGGCATTCGTCATTTGATGTACTCCTAAATAAAAAATCACTCTTGTCTGGTTTACAAGAGCAACATTCGTGGGTACATCTTACTGCCGTGCATCAGCAGATCGCACGCGCGTTGCTCTCATCGTCCAGATATACTGCCGGATTTGGCACCGTTTGATGTGTTATGGCTGCGAACATCATTGTTGCAATGCACGCATAACACTCTGGTTGCCGAGGTTTCATAGGGCCGGTCCCTCCACCTCTCTGGATAAGAGTTGCGCTATTTAATTGTGAAGGATTATATACAGTTAATCTGTTGTTGTCAAGCATGATAGAATATGACAAGTTTCTTTAACAACTCTGGGAGAGTTCGCACGATGTTAACCACCTATCAGCCAACCAAACTCAGCGAACGGTTTAGTTATAATCCACCTTGGCCAGCACTATACATCAATGATGAAGGGGTAATTGTCCACGCAACACACGGTGCACTTTCCCTTTTCGACATGTCGTATAACCAAATCTGTGAACACCCGTTCCAATCGATAATATCATCCGAAACACACGAATTACGCGAATTGATGGGACAGGCACGCATTGAGCAACAAGCCATTCGCACCGCATCAACCATCGTCATCGGCACAAAACGGCTCGAGTGCAAAATCTTGCTGCGCTATTTCGAACGCGTCAATCTCTATTTGTTGGTCATAGCCGAACAAAACGATACAAATCGCAAAGAGATATTCGACCAAACAATTGAACAGTTTTTGGCCAAAATCGTCGGAGATACTGGCCTGCGTAACATGATCTTTCAATTACAAGAACATTTTGCCAAAATCAACATTGGAGTAATTATCTCACTCCTTCAAACACCAATCTCTGCCGAAGAATCATACCCGGTCATGGCACGCGACTTTGCTGGACTATGGGTATTTGGTCGTCAACTCGCCATCACAGGACTACCAGACCCCAAAGTACTTTCGTATGTAGTCAATCGTTCATCAGCATATCAATCATTTGATGATTTAAGTCAAATAATGTCGTCAGAAGGTGAAGAGAATCTCTTCAAAGATTTACATCACAGTTTTTCTATTACTGGTATTCATAAGTTCATCGGAATCCCTTTGATTAGCAATCACCGACACCTTGGATTTGCATTGATTGGCGGGCCTTTTTTTGATGAATACGATATTACTCACATCCTGACATCATTGCATTATCTCCAAGGCAGTATTGCACAATTCCATGCACAATCATACCTTGCAACCCAAATCACACGACTGGAGCGACTCAACTACCAGATTAATCAGCTTGTTAATATTCAACACGAAGAGCAAATTTTTGCCGAGGTCTGTAATGCCTGCATGGCAATTTTTGATACCAACCATGTCCTTCTTGCACTTATCCATGATGACAAGCTACGGCTTGCACACAGTTCATTTATCGATACTCAGTATGAAATCCCATATGATGCCGAGTTACAAAAGCTCTTAGCCAACAATTTTTATACAACAACTCTCGCAGACCACTCTGTACAAGCACTCAAACAGATTGCAGCCGTCACCGGCGATACAGTAATGGTAAGCGTCCCGATTCATTCCAATCAACGTGTGATTGGGTTTATTGGTATCTTCCACAAATTGCGAGAGATTTTAACCGATCGTGATGTTATATATGCTCGTCAATTTGCTGATTTTGTATCATCACACTACGCACGAATTCGCCTAACATCCGCCCTCAATGAATCTGAACAGCGCTATCGTTTTTTGCTTAACGAAACAAGTTTTGCTTTGCTCATCGCAGATGCAAATTTTGTTGTAACACACATGAATCATGCCGCACGACGCATGATTGGTATCGACGATGACAATGCCTTCTTGTTGACATCTGTACTCGCAGAATCCGAAAATCCACCATCAAGCACATGGAGTGAATACTCAACTCAACTCAATGCAATGTTAGTTGATCAAGTGTTGTACCAAACAGGGATTATCAATCGGATACGAAATACAATCATCCCTGTTGAGCTCGAAGCAAAGATATTCAGACAAGATACACAGATTGAATACGTGATAACCCTGCGTGACATACAAGAACGCATCGCTATCGAGCAACAGTTTCAACTCCGTGAACGTGAACTTGACTTGTTTCAACACATCACGAGTGTCGTAAATAGCTCGCTTAATCTCGATGAACTCCTTAATCGTTCGCTTGATATTCTCGATGTAGCAGAATTTGGTAGCATGACTGCTATCATATTACTAAATGAACAAGGTCAACCCTATATAGCAGCACATCGGCGTGTGCCACCGATGATAATTGCGGCATCCAAAACAAATCCACATTTATTGTGGTCTGCATTTGACCAAATATTGCCCGATGCCGAAAAAGGAATCATACCTACCAATTTACCCCTAGATAGCGTCTTGACAAATCAAATCATGATTTATATTGGTCATATTATTGGCAGCAAACTAACTGCAGACGAAAAAATCATCGGCTTAATTCTGGCGTCTCATATGTATAAATCACAATCAAACTTCACACCTCGCGACTTGCAAATCCTAAATGCGGTCAGTAATCAGTTGTCGCGTGCTGTAACAAACGCCAAATTGCACTCGTCCCTACAACATGCTGCTGACCGCTACATCAGCTTATACGAAGAAGCCGAGACTATTCGGGCCAACCTCGCACTCATCATCAATAGCTCTCCTGACGTACTCATTTTGGTGAATCGTCATACTTGGCACATGCGCGTCCTCAATGAACAACCACTAGCTGCGCTCCAGTATGTAATTACCGAACTCAATGGTAAACCTTTTCACGTCTTATGCAGTGCTGATACCCAAGATGTGATGTATAAGCATTACAACGCCATCAAAGAGAACAGCACGTACAACTTTGAAATGGAGTTGTTGCGTGGCGATGGGCAGACATTCAATGCACTCGTGGCCACAAATGACATGAACAACGATGAGCGGTTGTTTGTGATCAAAGATATCACCCCCATGCGACAACTCGAAAATCGCATCAAACAACGCGAAAAACTAGCGCTTATCGGTCAAATGATTGCCAGTGTAGCGCACGAACTAAATAACCCGATTGGTGTCATTCGCGGGATTGCTCAACTTCAACTACTGAACAAGCATGATCCACAATTACAAAACGACTTCGAAGTCATTGAGCAGACATCACAACGCGCCGGCCGAATTGTACAACAACTTAGGTCATTGCTCCAACCACAACAATTCCCCACAAGCAAGGTGAATCTGTATCAGTGCATGATGCGCATCATTGCACCATATATTAACAGTAGTCATGCTCATCAAATTGAATTTGACTTTCCAGTCGTTCCTGATGACTATCTGGTCATCGGCGTTGAATCTCAACTCGAGCAGGTATTTATCAACTTGATCGATAATGCTATTCGCGCTATGCAACAAATTGACACAGAACGCAAACTCACAATTAGCATGCATAAACGCGCGCAAAAGATTATCGTCAACATTGACGACAGCGGGCCTGGCATTGCTCCACATGTTCGCAAAACTATCTTCGAGCCATTTGTAACAACCCGCTCCGTCGGCGATGGTATGGGCTTAGGACTAGCAATTGTCCACGCAATTGTGATGCAGCATCATGGCAAAATCGAGCATTATGGCGTATTACCACGCGGTACGCGCTTTACGCTGACGCTCCCAAGTGCCGATGCCCCGCGCATCCGCGTTGCCAAACATACGCGTGACAACGACCTTTACACCAATATCACTGAAATTCTCCGTGAGCTTAGTGCAACACCACTGATTGAAGTTAATAATTATAACGATGCACACGATCTGCTAATTATTGACGAAGTAAACCTGCATACCATACCGCAACAGTTACGCGGACAAACACCTTTGTGCGTTATCAGTAGCAGTGGCAAACATGATGCTGACCAAACATCGGTTATTATTACACCACTAATGTCAGCCGAACAAATTCGGCAACAAATAAGCACGCTGATTCCACACATTGTGGTGTAATCATGTGCACACCGTAGCAGAAAGGGTGCATCAATGCACATTTCGTTCCAAGAGACGGCTACTATTCACCTTCACCCCGATGATAATCTCGTCATTGCCCTCATCCCACTCGGTCCAGGTCGTACCATTACCGTAGGGGAACATCAACTCAAAACTACTACAGCCATCAATGCAGGACACAAAGTAGCGATTATACCTATCAAATCGGGTGATGTCGTGCGCCGATATGGACAAATCATTGGCTTCGCCCAACAAGACATTAATCCAGGCGATCACATCCACGTACATAACTTGAGCGTCGGGAGCATGCAACTTGACTACGCAGTTGCCAGTGATATCAAACCTATAGACTATGTACCAGCGACCGAACGGCGGACATTTTTGGGCTACCACCGTACAGATGGAACCGTTGGAACACGCAATACAGTGGCAGTTATCGGCACCGTCAATTGTTCATCACATACACTCAAACGCATCGTGGCCCGTGCCAAAGCAGAGTTGCTCCCGCACTACCCAAATGTGACCGATATCATCGCACTTGCCCACAAACATGGCTGTGCGACACGTGACGGCAGTCCAGAGCTCGGCATGCTTCAACGTACGTTGGCAGGATTTGCACGTAACCCGAATGTTGCTGGGTATTTGTTTGTTGGCCTTGGATGCGAAACCAATCAGTTTGAAGGTTTGTTTCAAGCACATCGCGCCCGCTTCGGCGCAATGGATTTACCACCATATCTTGCGATTCAAGACGAAGGCGGCGTTGCAGCCACCATCGAAGCTGGCCTTGAAGCACTCAAACCGGTACTCGCCAACGCAAACACTTATACCCGCTCACCTGCCTCGATTGAACACATCAATTTAGCACTTCAATGTGGTGGCAGTGATGGATTTAGTGGAATTAGCGCCAACCCAGCACTTGGGTATGCCGTTGATCTCCTCATCAAACACGGCGGCACCGCCGTCCTTGCAGAGACTCCCGAAATATACGGCGCTGAGCACATGCTCACGCGCCGCGCAATGAATCACGCCGTGGCGACGAAGCTTATCGACCGCATTCACTGGTGGGAGGAATACACTCGTACCCATGGCTTTGAAATCGATAATAACCCGAGTCATGGGAACAAAGCCGGTGGACTCACCACAATTTACGAGAAATCGCTCGGCGCTGTCGCCAAAGGCGGAAGCCTGCCGCTCGCTGCAGTCTATGAATACGCCGAGCTTATTACCACACGTGGCTTTGTATTTATGGATACGCCAGGGTATGACCCAGTCTCCGCAACTGGGCAGGTAGCTGGTGGGAGCAATATGATTGTGTTCACAACTGGACGCGGCAGTTGTTTCGGCTTTAAACCAGTCCCAAGCATCAAAATCTCGACCAATACCACCACCTACGAGCGGATGCGCAGTGATATGGACATCAACGCAGGCACGATTATCACTGGTGACGAGACAATCGCCCAAGTCGGCCAACGCATCTTCGACTATATCATTGATGTAGCATCAGGCAAACCAAGCCTGAGCGAGGCCCAAGATATCGGCGAAGAAGAGTTCAATCCATGGATGCTCGGCGCCACCATGTAATTACCACGATTTATGTACACCCTGGCGAGCCGATGTGTTTGCCAGGGTGTTGAATTTAGGTGTTCATTGTCGGCTTCATATATTTCACAAAAAGCAATGCCCCGGCGGTAATCCCCAGCGGCACTGCCACAAAATTAACAATCGGTACAGTTGAAAGGGGCACCATAATTATGGCAAACCCCAAAATCTCGGGCAAATACTGCCGAAATAACGTAAATCGCTGTCGGAACAGTATCCCTCTACGGCTCATTGGGACATCCGTGTAGTCCAGTAACGTTACCAATGTCAAACTTACAACGACAAATCCCGACCCAATAAACACACCAATTGCCGGAATAAACTCAAGAACAAATCCAACCAGCGAGACAACTGCAACAACAACCACCTTGCGCCATTCATACCATAGCGCATTGCGAATACTTAGGAGTATAGATACATGCGGAACTGGCTCACCAGCCAAATACTTGTCATCGATGCGTTCAGCGATAACACCATAAAACGGACTACCAATAATCGTGCCAAGACGCACAGCAACAACTGAGACCATGATGAATGCCACTACATTAAAAATAACATTCGCCAACGATACCAACCATTGCCAACCGGCATCAAGCCGGGCGTCAAGCAAATCGACGAGGACTTGGACAATCCAGCCACTCATCCCATACCGATAAATTCCAATTGCTAACATGATGTTAATTAGTATAAGAATGAGAATAAACCGTCGACCACGGATCGATTTTAATTCACCCCATGTTACAAATGGCATACGTAACCCTGCCCAAAATCGTTGCACTACACTCACGTTCATTTTCCTTTTGTATAAACATACTCTTCATGACTATACGCAAAAAACAACCATCTTGATGCACAAATAAACTTGACGCAAACAACGCTCTCATCTACACTAGCGGTATCACGCTCAATGACCTACACAGTAACGACGCTGTACGCACGGAGCAATAATTATGCCAACTCTTTTTCATCATGTGAGTGTGCCTCGCCCCCCTGGTCCCGAAAGTGCAACCACCGCCCGCCTCTTTTACATAGACCTCATCGGTCTACGTGAGATTCCAGTACCTGAATCATTGCAAGCTCTTGATTTGGTCTGGTTCGGTGTCGGCGACGGCGAGCTCCACCTCTATGCAGAGACCCAAAGCGCAGGGCTTGGGCGTCACTTTTGTTTACACGTCGATGATCAGGCAGCCTTGCGTGCAAAGCTTACCGCCGCAGGTGTCACCTGTACTGATACCATCGCCATACCGGGTCGTCCTCGATTCTTCTGCACTGACCCGTTTGGCAACAGCATCGAAATTACCACCATTCAGTCGTCCAATTAGTCGGAGGTTTTCATTATGAGCAAAACAATTGGTGTTGGGTTGGTCGGTTACAAGTTCATGGGAAAATCCCACTCGAACGCCTACCGACAGGTTGGTCACTTCTTCCCTGATATGCCACTCACTCCCGAACTGACCGCCCTTTGTGGTCGTGATGAGGCTGCCGTAAAGCAAGCTGCACAAGACATGGGTTGGAAGGGCTACGAGACCGATTGGCGCAAGTTGGTCAGCCGTCAGGACATCGGTCTCATCGACGTCTCGACGCCCGGTGATTCGCACGCCGAGATCGCCATTGCCGCCGCCAACGAGGGCAAGCACGTCTTCTGCGAAAAGCCCTTGGCTAACACCTTGCCCGAGGCCCGTGCCATGGCCGAGGCTGTCAAAAAGAATGGCGTCGTCGGCATGGTCAACTTCAACTATCGCCGTGTCCCCGCCGTGCAGCTGGCAAAGCGCTTGATTCAAGATGGACGCATCGGTCGCATCTACCACTGGCGCGCAGTCTACTTGCAAGACTGGATCATGGACCCCGACTTCCCACTTGTCTGGCGTTTACAAAAGAACCTCGCCGGTTCAGGCACACTTGGCGACCTCGGTGCGCATAGCATTGACTTGGCGCGCATGCTCGTTGGCGAAATCACCGAAGTCACAGGTTTGACCGAGACCTTCATCAAAAAGCGCCCCATCTTGGCTGGCACCACTGGTGGACTAGGCGCGGCTGCTTCAGCCGAGTACGGCGAGGTCACCGTTGATGATGCTGCCTTGTTCATGACCCGCTTCGACAACGGCGCCGTTGGCACATTCGAGGTCACGCGCTTTGCCAATGGTCGCCGCAACTACAACTCATTCGAGATCAATGGATCGAAGGGCAGCATTGTCTTCAACCTCGAGCGTATGAACGAGCTTAATGTCTTGTTCAACGACGATGCCGCCGATGCTACTGGGTTCCGCAACATTTTGGTCACTGAAGGTGCCCACCCCTACATGAACGCTTGGTGGCCAGCTGGTCACATCATCGGCTGGGAGCACACATTCACCCATGGCGTGCGAGACATCATGCACGGCATCGCTGATGGCGTCTCGCCTGACCCAACCTTCGATGACGGCGTACGCTGCCAAGCAGTGCTCGACGCAATCGAGAAGTCAGCTGGTAGCAAGCAATGGGTATCACCCGAGTATTAAGCATATGCATCACCTCGGCACGCACATGTGTGTCGAGGTGACATGATATCAACACGAAAGGAACATTGCATCATGGCACGTCCAGTTACGCTGTTCACCGGTCAGTGGGCCGATTTGCCCTTTGAGACCCTTTGTGCCAAGGCCAAGAGCTTCGGCTACGATGGCCTTGAGTTGGCCTGTTGGGGCGACCACTTTGAGGTCAGCAAAGCGCTCAACGATCCCAACTATATTCCCGCAAAGAAGGCCACGCTCGAGAAGTACGGACTCAAGTGCTACGCCATCAGCAATCACTTGGTAGGTCAAGCCGTTTGTGACAACATCGATGAGCGCCACAAGTCCATCGTCCCTCCACATGTCTGGGGTGACGGCAATCCCGAGGGCGTGCGTCAGCGTGCCGCCAAGGAGATGATGGACACCGCACGAGCAGCCGCAAAGTTCGGCGTCAAGGTCGTCAACGGCTTCACTGGCTCATCAATTTGGCACCTGATTTACTCATTTCCACCCAATAGCCCAGCCATGATTGATGCCGGCTACAAAGATTTCGCAGACCGCTGGAACCCCATCATCGACGTATTCGATGAGGTCGGTGTCAAGTTTGCACTCGAGGTACACCCCACCGAGATTGCCTACGACATCTACACCACCGAGGCAGCCTTGAATGCCATCGGCAACCGCCCAGGCTTCGGCATCAACTTCGACCCCAGCCACCTGTATCACCAGTTCATCGACTCAGTAGCATTTATTGAGCGCTTCAGCGATCGCATTTACCACGTGCACGTCAAGGAGAGCGCTCGCAACCTAAATGGCCACACCAGCATCCTCGGATCGCACATCAACTTCGGCGATGCCCGCCGCGGCTGGGACTTTGTCTCACCAGGGCGTGGCGAGCAGATGCAGTGGGGACCAATTTTCCGTGCCCTCAATCGCATCGGCTACCAAGGCCCATTGTCGGTAGAGTGGGAGGACAGCGGCATGGATCGCGAGTACGGGGCGACTGATGCGTGTGCATTCGTGCGGCGTAACGACTTTACGCCTTCAAATGTACAGTTCGATGCAGCGTTCGCACGCGACTAGTTCACACAACAAAGGGGTGGCACGGTGTGCCACCCCTTTTGTGTAGGGGAAGATTAATGCAACTCCCAAATCCACCTCTTTCACTTACCAATCAACGTGCGATTGTTACCGGTATTAACCGCGAAATCGGCGCAACTATTGCCACAACCCTCGCCATGGCCGGATGTTACGTCGTTGGCATCTACTACAATGAACTCCAACGCGTCACGCCTGTGGTCGATGCTGTGACCGCCGCAGGAGGAACGTTACATGCGCTCCAAGCCGATTTACGCCATGTCAGTGAGAACCAGCGCATCGTCGCCGAGACCGTACGTCTGCTCGGAGGCGTCGATATCTTTGTAGCCAACTCTGGGATTACGGTCTTTGGGCCAATTGAACAGATGACTGAACAGGCTTGGGACGATGTATTCGACCTCAACGTCAAGGGAGCTTACTTTGGGGCACGGGCTGCCGCACTCCAGATGAAATCCCAAGGCACACCCGGTGCAATCGTCTTCTCGTCATCAGTCACTGGAATAACTGCCATGGCTGGTGGCTCGATTTATGGCACCAGTAAAGCAGCATTACGCCACATCGCCGCAACACTTGCAGTTGAACTCGCACCAGCTCAGATTCGCGTGAATGCAATCGCCATCGGCGCCACGCTTAACGAACGCAATCTCATTGATGACCCCAATTATGCCCAAACATGGGCGCAACTCGCCCCAGTTGGTCGTGTTGGCCAACCACAGGATGTCGCCGATACCGTCCTGTATCTCTGTTCACCCCTCGCTAGCATGCTAGTCGGTCAAACACTGATTATCGACGGTGGGTGGACATGGACCAGCCCTCTTGTACCACAGGATCGTACCGAATGATTGAAATAATTCGTGCGCCTACAGCAAAATTCACTCTCGCCGCAATTGATTTTGATGGCACCATGTCACTCATCCGCATCGGCTGGCAACAAGTCATGCACAGCGTCATGAAAGCCGCATTACGCGACTATCACCCCAACCACGCGCACATTGACACTGACATCCGCACGTATATCGCACATTCAACCGGCCAACCAAGTATCATTCAAATGGCATGGGTTGATGAGCAAGTGATGCTCTATGGCGGGCCACAGCGGGGCGCACACTATTACCTGGATCAGTTCAGCAACGCTATGAAGAGCCAAATCGATGACCGTGTCGCGTCAATCACCGATGAATCTACCGCGGATGCGTTCATGATTCCTGGCGCTCGGCAATTTTTGCAAACACTTGCCCAACGCAATATCCACATCGCTCTTGTCAGCGGCACTGAGCATCATCATCTGGTGCGAGAAAGCGCCGCGCTGAAGATTGACTCGTACTTCGATGCAGGTATATATGGTCCTGGCTCGCATGCCCCCGGATTCACCAAACATGACGCCATTGCCCAATTAATTGCGCGGTACAACGTGGCGCCAAATGCATTACTGTCGGTAGGGGATGGTCCAGTCGAGATCAAAGCTGGTCGGGTCCTTGGCGGATATTCTCTCGCCGTCGCATCAGATGAACACAGCGGTGGTCTTGATGCAGACAAACGCCAGCATTTGCTCGATGCCGGTGCCGATGCCGTTGTGGCTCACTTTAGTCAACTTGATGTGATTACTCAGGCACTTTTATCCCACTAAAGGACCGCTATGCCACTTCCACGATTTGACCGCAGTCGACTCAACCTCTTGCCACTCAATCAGCGCATCCATGATATGGCGCTTGATTTTGTGTTGCCACTCGCACCACCAACTGATCCCTATGTCAATGCCAAACTCGACTCTGTGTGCGAGGCAATTGTGTCTGCCCACGCCAATCAGCGCCCGGTCATCCTTATCATGGGCGCTCACGTCATCAAGCAAGGGGCATCACGCTTTGTGATTGACTTGATGGAGCGGGGATTAGTCACCCATGTGGCCATGAACGGCGCCGGATTAATACACGATTACGAGCTTGCGCTCATTGGGGCAACGACCGAGAGCGTCGCCAATTACATCTCGCAAGGACAATTTGGTCTATGGAGTGAAACCGGCGATCTTAATTCACTCATCTCACAGGCCGCCGCCAAAGATCTTGGCCTCGGTGAGTACGTAGGCAGTGTCATCGAACAACACAATTTTGCGCACAAAAATCTCTCTATTGCCGCTGCCGGATATCGTCTCGGTGTCCCCGTAACAATCCATGTCAGTATCGGCCAAGACATCATCCATGAGCACCCCAACTGCGACGGCGCAGCACTTGGCCAAGCGAGTTACACCGACTTTTTGATTTTGACGCATACCGTCAGCCAACTCGAAGGCGGCGTCATGCTGAATGTTGGGAGTGCAGTGATGGGACCCGAGGTCTATCTCAAAGCACTCGCCATGGCTCGGAATGTGGCACATCAGCGCAACGAGCAGATTGCCAAATTCACCACTGCAGTCTTCGACATGGTCAGCCTACCCGATGACCTTAGCATTGAGGCCAATAAAAGTGACCCCGCTTACTACTACCGCCCATTCAAAACCATCCTAGTACGCACCGTCCGCGACGGTGGTACAAGCTACTACATCCAAGGCGATCATCGCGTCACATTACCACATATGTGGCACACGTTATGTACACTCACACATGAATAGAGCACTATGATGAATTACGACCGTTTAACACAGATTACTGAACAGTTCAAAGGCAAGCGCATCGTTGTATGCGGCGATTTCTTTTTGGATCGCTATCTCTGGATTGACCCTGATCGCGCCGAAATTTCGGTCGAGACCGGCAGTACCGCACATCAGGTCATCACTCAAACCTGTGCGCCTGGTGCGGCTGGCACCGTCGTGGCTAATTTGGCAGCCCTCGGCGCCGAAGTCATCTGTTTGGGGGTTATCGGCGATGACGGCGATGGATTCATGTTGCGTCGAGGTCTGACAAATATCGGCGCCGACGACCATTTGTTAGTTGTCACACCGAATCGCCCCACCCCAACCTATACCAAACCATCCATTCGCCATGCCGATGGGCATGTCACCGAATTAGAACGCCTTGATATCCGTAGCCGCGACCCACTTGATGACGCTATCATTCAACAAATCGCCAAACACCTCGACACCCTTGCTGATACCGTTGACGCGATTGTCTATGCCGACCAAATGCCTGAGGCTGGCTGTGGTGTGATTGGCAGTGCGATTCACGATACCATCCAACAGATTGCCAAAACGCACCCGCAGTTGCCGATGTTCGCCGATTCGCGCCAACGCATCCACCAATTTACCAATGTCACCATAAAACCTAATATTTACGAAGCATGCAATGCATGTGGCCTTGACATCCACAATACCAATGCATCACACGCAGCCATCACGCTTGCACAACGCACCCACCAACCAGTTGTCATTACACTCGGTGCTGCTGGTGTGCTTGTATGCGAACAAAACACCTGCCATCAAATTGATGCAATATCAGTCGATCAAGTCATTGATGTGGTTGGTGCCGGGGATAGCGTCATGGCAGCATTGGCCATTAGTCGTGCTAGCGGTGCAACTCTCATCGAGTCGGCTGAGATTGCCATGTTTGTTGCCGGAGTGACTGTCCGCCAGATTGGCTCCACCGGCACAGCATCCGTTGCGCAGATTATCGAGATTGCCAAACGGTATCAGCGTCTTGATGCGTGATTGTGACTACCGCACGATGTTGTAATAGACGCGTGCAGAAACTCGGTAAATCAGGAGATACAACACAGAAAAAACAAGTAACGTGCTTATTGATGACACAACCAACAATTGCGTGCTTTCAATTCTGAATAATTCAAGTAGATACTCAATCAGTTGAATTGACATACCAAAATGAACGCTTGCAACGATTAGTGGGATAAAAAACACCAGCATAATTTGCTTATCGACACTAACCCTCACCTCGTCGCGCGTCATCCCTATTCGCTGGAGGATTTCGTATCGAGTTTTATCTTCGTACCCTTCAGATAATTGCTTGTAGTAGATAATTAAGGCCGTGCTAAATATGAATAACACACCCAAAAATAACCCCAAGAAGAGTATAGTTCCATACGCAGCCTCAAAACTTATCTTCTCTGCTTGACGACTTTGTGCATTCACCACAGTAACAAACGGATTAGGAAAACGTTGCTCTTGAATGATGACTTCATCAGTACGCATTATCTCCTGAAGAACGTTGTACGTTGCTAACTGCTGCTCCTCAGTACCTGATATATTAATTCCCATCCGATACCGTATCGGTGCTGGGTAGAGTTCATTCTGTAAATATCTGCTCTGTTCATACATCTCAAGCACTGAATGATCATGCACAATCATATAATGCGCATTTACAATTTGCGGGAGATCGAACTTGGCTATCGACAATACAGGCAACCTTTTCACGATACGATACGTACTCCCTTGCAATTCAAATGTGTCAGGCAATTGGCGATAACTACTATATACTGCCACCTCGCCTGGTTCTAATGAAAGTGATTCACCATATAATTTGTTGTACTCCTTCGCGGTTACCAATACAAAATACTGACTAGTTGGACGGCCGACAAACACGCGATTCTGAGCCTCATAGGTAAACGAATTGTTGCGTTGCTCCATCGATAAACTTAAAAATACATATGGCTCTATAATTGTGGCATCTACACCCTGTGATGAAGCAACCTGTAAAACACGCTCTTGTAATATGGACTTAGACCGAACATTGTAATCCTGAAAAGTCAATACAATATCAGCCGCATACATTTTTCGGACAGATTCATTGACTCCCATATATAGAGCAGCCGACATTGAAACAATCGTCAAAATTAACAACGCAAACATACTGACATTCGCCAATCCAAATGCATTGTGACGGATACGATTAAGCAAACCATTGATAATAATAATAATAAAATTATTCGTACGATAATAAAAGGCTGGTCTCTGTTCAAGAATACGCGTGATAATTACACTCAAAGTCCAAAACAAACAATATGTGCCAATAATAATGGTCAATACGATCGAACTCATTAAATCGTATGCACGTTGTGGTGAATCAACACTACTCATACTCCAATATGCATATCCAATACAAATCACTCCACAGACTAATACCACATATTGAAGCCAAGTGATTGCGTTAGGCTGCAATTGGATTTTTGATTTGATGAGCCCACACCATATAATATGCTTCTAATTCACTTTTGGTAATATCTGCCCGTGTCGCAACAGCACTCATATCGGCATAGAGTGTAAACAGTAATTTTTGATAACTCTCTTCAATTGCATCTGCAGGAACGGGTAACCCTTCTACCGTAAATGCAATTCGGGTTAATTCAGTCTGTAAAATATATTGAGTCTCGCGAAAGCGCCAGTAATCATACAGCACCACAAGCAAGCCAAATGCAGTTGCAAGCAACAATGCATATAGAATAACATCCCATGCCAATCCGTTGAGTCCACCTATTACCGCAAAACCGCATTCATCATACCCATTAACACGAGCATTCGACGTTGTTTTTTGAGGTACGCGCGTATCATTTATTTCACCATATATCCGACGCCTTTTTTTGTTTCAATATAGTCTGGCAGATGAATAGTTTCGAGTTTTTTACGCAGTCGCGCAATATATACAGAAAGTGTATTCTCATCAACAAAACAGTCATTTTGCCATAAACGTGTCATAATTGTATCGCGCTCGACAAACGAACCATTGTTCTCAATAAGCAACTACATTATTTTCATTTCGGTTTTGGTTAACTCAAGTCGGTTTCCTTCATACGAGAACGTTGATTCAACCAAATCTAACATGCCATCTGCATGTGTAATAAGATGAGATTGGACACTGTAGTTGTATGTACGGCGCAAGATCGCTTGTACATGCAACTTTTATATTGACTTTGCCGTCTATTGCTTGTATGCTATTGCATATGGGGATGTTTGGTTTCGACAGGGTAGGATCCTGTGTTGCTGCACGTCGAGCCGCCCAGTCTCGTTAAAGGGGCACCGGCATAACTGCCAAGAACATCAGCGCTCCGTCGTTCGCACGAACGACCGCGTTTGCTGCCTAATATAGGGAGCACGTTCACCACCCCTCGCCCGGCCGGGTGAGTGAACGACAATGCCGGGACGCTGCGAGAGAACCGTTTCCGTATCTCGCCTAAGATTAGGAAAATCGTAGATTAGTTGCTTTGTTCCTCGTGCAAGTAATCTGCTAAAGTAATCAAGGAACTACACGTGTAGACGCGCTCAGTCAGCTTATTCTGGACGGGGGTTCGACTCCCCCCATCTCCACCACTCGATAAAGACACACAATATATTGCGTGTCTTTATTATTTTCTGATTATTACATACATAAACGCCAATATATTACCGTATTTATTAATTCATCTCTCTATGATTTTCGATGCAATTGGTTATAATAGACACATTATCAGTTTTGAGGGAATCTTCATGAAACATCTAATTATTCTCACCATTGTTGCCAGCATCAGTATCGCCTCTTGCGGCACAACAAATCAACAAGATCTCATCGAGACACAAGTCGCAACTGCATTAATTGCCACTTCAGCAGCGCAATCGGCAATCGATACTGCAGTCGCTGCCACCATTGTCAGTAATGAGTCGCCCTCAAATGATGTTGCAACACCTCAATCAAGTGCACCTATTTTGGCGACTGCCACGGCAGCTACAAATCAATCTTCAAATACAACGACACAATCTAATCCGACTGCGACTGCCCAAGCCGTTATTCCAGTTGATACCGCCACTACTGAGGCACAACCGGAACCACCTACAGACACAGTCGAAATTCTGCCTACAGACACAGTCGAAGTTCTACCTACAGACACAGTCGAAGTTCTACCCACGGAAACCGCCGTTGTCCTGCCCACAGAGACCGCCACCAATCCGGTAATCACACCTATTAACACGTTGGTAATCAAACCAACATCCACATTATCGCTAGAAATTCCAACGATAAAACCACTTACGCCAATCTTGTTAACACCATTACCCACAATTCGACTGCCATAATCAACAGACGTCCCAGCGATGCAGCAAAACTAAATCGCTGGGACGTTAACTATCACATCTGTGTTGGAATAAGTTGGGTTGTCTCGTCAATTAACATTGATAGTGTTGAACACGCAACATCTGGTGCTGCTCCGACTGTTTGCATGACTGCATTTACGCGTTCCTGATACATATGTGGGCGAATCAAGCATTGCATCGCGCGCACGATAGCCTTTTTTTCATTGATAATATACTGCCGATTCAGTGCAAAGATAACCTGATTCATCGCAGAAATCGCACGAATGCAGTGTGCAGTCAGGTAATACGGGTCATCGCGTTCAATGGTTTTTATTGCCAACTCACACGAAAATCGTGCCTCGAAACCAAAAAAGTCAAGCAATGCATGTTGTAGTGCGTCAGGATAGTTTTCGGCACGAGTTTTGAGTAATGGAATATGTGTAGTAGCAGACCATAGCAGTCGACTTAATGCCAATTCCCCCATGTACATTGCGTTTATATACGCATGTGGATGACCTGGTTGGTAGTGCACACTAATACTGCCAGATTCACAATCTTCGATGACATTGGCTACACGTTGTGTCTCTCGAAGAATCAGGTCAACAGACACTCCATCAATGAGCAACCAAGCCCCAGCATTAACCCATTCCCCCCATCCACCAAATGGCGCAACTAACTGAGTACGCTGGTGATCATCGAGCTTCTGAGCCACAAGATTAAGCGTACTTACGTCGAGTTCAACATCAGCACCGTAATAAATCCCAATATCAATATCAGACTGATGCATCGCATCACCTGTTGCATACGAACCACCAATCACCACTGCGTCGATACCATTGACATGCTGTAATGCGGTAGATACACGTAGACTAATCTGTTCGACAAAATCCATCATGCATAATTCTCCCTTGGCATTCTACAGACAATTTTGCCCCTTATCCATCTAGAGGCTCCATACGTTGTAATATCTGTAAATAACGTGCAACATCAACAAAAGAAACACCCAACCTCTCTATTTCGGCACAGTCATGGCGATCTTTGTCACGTTTCGTGATTTGTTTCGTTGCATAAACCAATGCAAGTGGATAATGACCAAGAGGTAATTGGTTATACCACAAAGAATGCATGACATATTCATCCAATTCCAATTCAGGAATTAAGAGTGTCACAGGATGATGCACACCTCTGAATTCTGAATATGTTGCATTCCGTTGAATGATTCCTCTTGTGTCATGCTCAAACGGAGCAATATTCACCGTAACATCATCAACGGTCACATCAAATCCGTAGTCATGCGCTTTATTGGACCAAACAACCTGTGAATCCGTGGCAGGATTATAACAGCCGATGTGCTGCATTACTTTTCTAAAGTGATGCATATCTTGATTAGCCACGACAATATCAATATCCCCGTGTAGACGGCCTGAATCTCGATTGCCGACTAACCACGGCACTAATCCCCCTGCCACATAAAAGCGATGTTGTATCGTTGGTATCTGTTGGAATCGCGTAATAACGTGTACGCATGACTTCCAAGTATTTTCAGTCATATTCTTCCTTTGAGTACTGTAATCCAAATCTGTATATTGACAGGTTATGTGAAATTCCACCATACTACAATGTGATTAAACATACGTATGCAACATTGTCACACAACTCTACGTCAAAGTAGATTGACATTATTGGATACATAAATCAGTATCCATCATTCGTGATTATTACCTACCATTCACAGATGTGAATGGTGTATTGTGTAGCACATCAAAGGGAGTTCTATGTTGTATGCAGTGCTTGCCATCGTAGTAGGATTGGTACTCCTCGTCAAGAGTGCGGATGTTTTCGTCGAAAGTGCAGCAACAGGCGCACGACATTTTGGCGTATCAGCACTAGTCATTGGCATGGTAATTGTCGGATTTGGTACATCCGCACCTGAGATATTTATCTCGATTATCTCAGCACTCGAAAACAACCCTGGTATTGCCGTTGGAAATGCTTATGGATCGAATATTGCTAATATTGGCCTTATTCTCGGTATCACGGCAGCGATTCGTGCAATACCATTCGACAAGAGTCTACTCAAACGTGAACTGCCTTTCTTATTGATGATTACTGGTGTGGCTGTCGTTCAAATCTGGGATGGAATGATTGATCTTGTTGATGGCATCATCTTATTTAGCTTGTTAGGGGTGTTCTTATTTAATGCAAGCAGGTCGGGCAAAATCGACGAGTCAGATGAACCAAATGAAAAACCAACCCAGTCACTACCACGAGCAATTGCGCTGTTTGTGGTGAGTTTTCTTGTACTTCTTGGTAGCTCACGCTTGATGGTGTGGGGAGCCATTGAAGTTGCCCAAACTCTTGGCATTGACGAAATAATTATTGGTCTAACCATTGTGGCTGTGGGAACATCACTACCAGAATTGGCATCGTCAATTATTGCAGTACGCAAAAATCAGCATGATATTGCACTTGGGAATGTGATTGGCTCAAATATCTTCAATACACTGGCAGTCGTTGGAGCATCCGCATTAATTCGACCAATCTCAACAGCTCCTGAAATTCTCTCGCGTGACATGATTGTAATGAGTGCTCTGACTGTGTCATTACTTATTATAGGTCTCTCAGGTCGTCAGAAGCCCCAGATTAGCCGAATTGTCGGCATCCTTTTTCTGATCACATATACCGCATATACACTCCTACTTATCAGTCAAGCAACCGTCTAACAACAAGTACCACTTGTCCTTCATACTCATCCTCGAGGAACCAACAATTCCTCGAGGTAATTTTTATTGTCAAACTTTATGTAAATCAATCTGGCGCACTGTTTTTATTGACAATTTACTACGCAACATGGTAAATTACAAAAAGATGACAAACAAATATGAGGTAATGCATGAACATGTTCAAACGATTGGTTCTAGGAGCAACCGCTACCTTTCTTGTAGCATGCGGAAGCAGTCAACCATCTGAAGACGTTCTCGCAACACGAGTTGCCGAAGAATTTGCTAAGGCAGCTACAGCTACGCAACAGGCGATGGATAGCACAGCAACTGCGCAGGCAGCAGCCAATCCAGAGGCAGTCACACCGTTGATAGTTTTTGCAACTGCAACTAGTTCGACAAATCAAGCACCCGTTGCAACTGCGCGCCCGAGCAATAATAGTAACCAAGCGCCAGCCGCCACAGCTACTTATGCACCGGTGGCCACGGTGACACCAGAGAACGAAATGACCGCTACAGCAGATGCACTCGCGCTCATTACTGCAACGACTGAAGCAACAACCGAAGCGACAGCTGAGGCAACAACTGAGGCAACGACTGAAGCGACAACTGAGGCAACAACCGCGGCAACAACCGAAGCGACAGCTGAGGCAACGACTGAAGCAACGACTGAAGCAACGACTGAAGCAACGAGTACTGTTACCGCCGCAACTGCAACTTCCATACCTGCCTCTGCTACAGCAACGGTTGCCGTAGCAACCGCAACAAGTATCCCGCCAACTGAGACAACATTTGTGGTTGCGACGTTGACTCCGACACCATAACAACTCCCCCCTCTAGTCAACGTTGACTAGAGGGGGATTATGTATTCATGAGGTGACTAGATGAACGAAATTTTTCAACTAAGCAATCTGCTTGTTATACCTTGGTGGATCCTGATGATTGTCGCACCGCGCTGGCATCGCACATCGCACATCATGAATTCATCGCTTATTTTTATGCCAATTGCACTGATGTATAGCATACTCGTGTTACCAAACTTTGTGGCCCTATTGCCGGAACTCGCAAATCCCCAATTAATGGCAATTAGCGCATTACTCAGTACACCAAGTGGGGCAACAGTGGCGTGGATTCATTTCTTGGCTTTTGATTTGTTTGTAGGACGCTGGATATATCAAGATAGTAATACACTTGCATTACCACGATGGATCCAAAGCACCTGTTTGTTATTGACATTCATGGCTGGCCCATTTGGATGGTTATCATATATGGTGGTTCGACGAATCAAAACAGGAACATTCACACTATCGAAGTAATCATCCTATAAAATTGGTACGATCTGTACATTGACTTGTCATTCATTACATGTTAACGTAATTATAGTTTAACTGTAGTAATGATAAATCATGAGCACTCTTTCCATATGGCAACGGTTATTAGGTCGTAAATACAACCAGACACAAATATTAACTGAACTGCTCGAAGAGCAGCGTCGGACAGCAGCAGCAATTGAGCTGCTCGCCACTCATGTCCAAAAATTATCGCAGACGCAGCCAATCAGACAGACAAGTACACAACTGCGCTTACCCAAGATCGCCAGTGAGCACGACTTAGCGCAGGTACCCATACTGAATCAGTTTTTGGCGGAGCGGGGGATTGCAATCAAGACACTCCGTGCACCTCAAGATTATGACACGGTGCATAACGAGTTGGCATTATTACTTGGGAGCAAATACTACTCAGTGAGTGTATTGCTTGACAACATCAAGCGCACCATGCAACAAGGGCATACATTTAATATACATATAAACCAATATAGCCAAACGGCAATTGCCGACATGACACTGGTAGGGCGTAAGCTACACGACTTGGCGTTTCTGACGATGTACCATTATCATAAAGCTCCTCGATTCCTTTTATCGGCGCGACCAAACACTCTTCCTGAGGTACAGAACTTTTTTTCGGGGCAATGGCTCGAACGCTATATTTTGCAAGTATTTGCAGGAATTGGCCACGACGCGCAGGCACAACTCGGTGAGGCCATTCTTAATCCACAAATTGTACTCCCCAATGGTGATGATTTCGAGTTAGATTTGCTGGCGACTGCCAATGGTCGAATCTACTGGATTGAGTGCAAAACAGGATCGTATCAAGAGCATATCACCAAATACAGTCGATTTGCGCAGATGCTTAAACTACCTGCAAATCAGGCAATCTTGGTAATTCCGGATGCGCATGAGTCACTAACCCAAAATCTCTCTCGCATGTTTGGCATGCACGTGGTCAATTTGACCGAATTACATGATCATCTTGACCGAGAGTTGCATAAGCCTTAGGCAAATTCAAGAAGCATCGCAGTACGTGCTGGGCAGCGCATCGAACTACGCAATGAGATTGTATCGGCTGGTATGACTGGTTGATCATCGGTAAACAGCCACACACGGGCTGATGTCGCATCACTACCATGAATAGTCCATGGTAACGACACATCGACATCCTGTTGATTCACCACATGACACACAATTCGGCCGTCATCGGTTTTTGTGGCCAAAAACGACAGACGCGAGTCGTCACAATGACTATGTAACAACGTTGTACCTAGGCGAACCAGTAGGCGATAGCTTTCAAAAATAGGCAGTGGATCAGAATTATACGAGACAGGGCCAAACATGCCAATCCCCTGGGCTTGAATGGCGCCAAGACAGAATTGAGCAACGATTTCGCATCGCGCATGTATTAATCGCGACAAGACATCACTCCACCATAATGCGTTCGCATACGAGTTCGTACCGGTCTCACGATCAACACGACCGCTCCAATCCGAGTTAGCTTCGGTAATAGCAATCGGCACATCACGACCTAGATATTCACGCATTAATTCGCGGGTTTTGGTGACGCTTTCAACCCACGAAATTGGCTCTTGCTGCAATTGTGCACGGGTGACTGGGGCACCACCAAATGGATAGCGATGCCACGACACCATTTCGACATCGGTCACACGTTGCAAAAAGCCGCGCAGCCACGGCTCGCCAGTAGCATCAACAGGGTATTGTTCATCCGCATCAAACTGGCTTATCTCGGGTCCCATCACAATAATTGTGGGATCAATTTGCTTCATCGTCTGTCGATAGGTCACAAAATCCGCAGCATAATCGGCAACATTGTAGCGCTTGGCTCCACGCTTTTTAACGAATAAATCGGGTTCATTCCCGATTGCCCAATATCTAACACCGTACTGCTTGGTGATATTGGCATACTTCACAACATTTGCAGCTGCCTCAGGTGTACCCCCAAAGAGACGCACGTGTATACATGGTTCAGCCCCTACATCACGACACAGTGCAATGTATTCATCAATCATCCACTCGGTAACATCATTTTCATCACCCCAGTTCCCACCTGGCCAACGAATCATTGACAAATTGATGTCACGACTATGTGCACGATGCTCCTGTGCCAGAGTTTGCCATGGACCAGTATTACTTGCACGCACAAATGGTGAAATTGGTCCATAATTGTATGTAGCATCTACAAACAGGCCACCACGTGGTATTGGTGTTGGCCCCCGACTTGGCTGGGCAGCACATGCAACGAGCGGTAGCATCGCAAGTGTTGAGATGAGGGCGCGACGACGCATACAACCTCCTTAAATTATGCATTTACAATGCGGAATATCATACACTATGCCAAGGTGATGACCGAGACCATAGGAAGATAAGATGACAGTTGTAGCAGAATATATCAATGCTGAGCAGGCACGAAGTACACTCCCAGGTGTCGTGATTGCGAGTCAATATGGATTTGACCCGATACACATCCAAGCCTGGGGGTGTGATGGTGCCGGTATACCACTCACCGAGAATAGTGTGTTTCCAGTTGCCTCAATAACCAAACTCGCCTTAAGTCTTGCAATACATCGACTTGTTGATCGAGGCACAATAGACGTACATGACCCGATTGGAACGTATGTTACCGATATCCATCCGCGTAGTGCAACACGCACGATAGCAAGCTTATTGTCTCACACTAGTGGATTTGCGTTTGATTTGCCAAACAAAGAAGGTCGCTACACCCACGGACTCTCCTGGCCGGCACTCGCGCGTGAATGTCTCGATACTCCACCCGAAGTTGACAGTGACGTACGCGTGCAATATAGCAATCTGGGCTATGGTATCCTTGGTATTTTACTTGAGCGGGTCAGTCAACGTACCTGCGCCGAGGCACTTCACGACCTCGTCACTCAGCCACTTGGCATTAATGCATGGCTCGGTGACAACTCCCATGTCAAGTGTGCGGTTATTGGTGATGTGCGTGGGCGCCACCGTGGCACCGATCTCGAGGCATATAATTCGCCATTTTGGCGGAATCTCTCATTACCATGGGGCGGTTTATGCACCGATGCACACGGCGCATTAAGCATCGTACAAGCGTTTAGTAGTCAAAGCGACATGCTTTCACCCGCTCGACGCAGTGATGCCACCAGCGATTATACCCACCAACTCGCTGGCGGATTTATGAGGCCATTGATGTGGGAGCAGTCACCGTGGGGACTTGGACCAGAGTTGAGAGGGAGCAAACAGCCACACTGGGTATCAAATACATTTCCACCGGACTCATTTGGGCATAGTGGAGCATCAGGTATGTTGGCCTGGTATGACCCTCAGAGTTTGTTCGGCTTCGCAATCCTCGGTGCGCGAGCCGCTGATAGTGGGTGGCTGTTACGCCACGCCCCTGAAATCAGTCGGCGCCTGCGGGAGTCACATGGACTATGATTCACGTTCGACCGATTCAACGCCATGCTTCAGAAATAGCATCCGTCGCCACAATTCTGGTGGCGGGATTCGCTGATCGTTCACTAGCATGGCCCACGCTCGCAGATGGCATCGCTGAAGTAGAAGCACATAGCACCAACAACCATCTGAGTTTAGTTGCAACAATCGACCATGTAATTGTGGGATGGGTCAGCGCCGCACCACAATACCAACAGTATGGTTGGGAGCTCCATCCGCTCGTTGTTAATCCTCCACACCAACATCAAGGGATTGGTAAGACGCTGATAGCGGCATTGTGCGCACAATTAACGGAGCATGGTGCAACCACGCTATTTGCGTGGTCTGACGACGAAAGCCTGAGCACGTCGCTGGGTGGCAAAGATTTACTCCCCAATCCGCTTGCGCACCTCACTACCTTCTCAGCATCTGAACGACATGCCGGTGGTTTTTATCTAAAACAAGGTTTTGTACTGTGCGGTGTCCTCCCCGATGCAAATGGTCGTGGCAAACCAGACATTCTGTTTGCCCGAAGAATCTCATAACGGCTTTGTATCTTTGCATTTGACATTTAAATGAAAGTGACTATCATTGTAAATGGTAGTCACTTTCATTAGGAGTTTATATGCGTCGCGCATTATTTGTTATGTTGAGTATTTTGGCACTATCTTTTAGTAGTTGTGCAACAAATGCAACGCAAACAGCAGCCCCCGACACTGCACAAGATGCAGAAGTTACATCACAAATAACCGCATACACGATTGTCACATCAACGAGTATTTTGGGTGATATTACGCAACAAATCGTCGGCGAATCAGCAGTCGTGACAAGTCTTGTCGGCGCAGAGAGCGATGCGCACGTCTATGAGCCATCACCTGCGGATGGTGTACAGATGGCTAACGCGTCTGCGGTCGTTGCATTTGGACTGGAGTTGGAACCGTGGTTCGAAGAGTTGTACGCATCATCAGGGAGCAAAGCACCATATATCGAAGCCAGTGCAGATATTACCCCGTTACCAGTGAATAAATCGGTTGACGATCATGCTGATGAGCATGCCGATGAATCTGCGGACGCCCATGCTGATGAGCATGGACATGGTGAGTTTGATCCGCACACGTGGCAAGATGTACAAAACGTCATCAAGATGGTAAAGCACATCACGACCGAGTTATCAACAATCATGCCCGAACACGCTGCTACACTCGAGTCAAATGCTAGTGCATACATTGCCACGTTGAATGCCTTAGATAGTGAGATTGCTGCACAGATGGCCCAAATTCCCGCCGAACGCCGTATTCTTGTCACCAATCATGACACCATGTCGTATTTTGCGACGCGTTATGGACTGACAGTTGTAGGCACGGTACTTGGCTCTGTCAGCACTGAATCAAGTGATCCGGGTGCCAATAAGATTATTGAATTGGTAACGACAATCAAGGAATCTGGTGCCCCTGCCATATTTATCGAGGCGTTTGGCAATGAAGATCTCGTCGAAACAATTGCCCGTGAGGCCGGTGTGATTGTTGCACCTGCGTTATATACCGATGCGCTTGGAAAATCGGGAAGCGCCGGACAAACCTATGTCGATATGATGCGCTATAATAGCCAGACGATTTATCAGGCACTGGGAGAGACATCAGGTCAATGATTAATTACAGTGGGCGCACGCATGTGGAGTCTGTCCCAGGTGCACCAGCAGTTCACATACAAGGATTGCATGTAAGTTACGATGCAACACAAGGCGATGCGTTGGCTGGGATCGATGTCATGATCCCGGCCGCAAGTCGTGTGGCACTCATCGGGCATAATGGTGCCGGTAAGAGTACTTTACTAAAAACCCTAGTGGGATTACAGTCGTATCGATCTGGAAGTATCGAGATTTACGGGCGCAAGGTGAGGGCGTGTCATCATCGCGTTGCGTATTTACCACAACGCGGTGAAATCGACTGGAAGTTTCCTATCACGGTGCGTCGATTTGTTATGACTGGCCGATATGTGCATATTGGGTGGTTACGTCAACCGCAGGTACACGATCATCAACTTGTCGAACAAACGCTTGAGCGACTCAATCTGGCACACGTTGCAGACCGTGTCATCAGTGATCTATCAGGTGGTCAACAGCAACGCGCACTGCTCGCACGTGCCATGGTCCAAGAGGCCGAGTTATTGCTCCTTGACGAACCATTCAACAATATTGATCCCGAGACACGGATATTGATTACCTCGATCCTAGCGGAGCTGCAAAAACTTGGACGGACGGCAATTGTGGCTACACACGAAACCAGTCGTTTGCGCGATGAATTTGACTACATTGCACACCTGCATGAAGGCCGAATGCTGACTCTTCACCCTGCTTCTGAGTATTCGCATCTTGTGGTGGCTGAATCATATGGATAATCTATGGCAGTGGCTGATTGCCCCATTTGAATATCAATTCATGCAGAATGCGCTCTGGGCATCACTGTTCATTGCAATGACATGTGGCGTGATCGGCAGTTATGTTGTGTTACGGCGCTTAGCGTTTATTGGTGATGCACTTGCCCATACCGCACTACCTGGAGTTGTTATTGCCTATCTAAATGGCTGGAGCTTGATTGGTGGAGCGTTGATAGCTGGTGTCATGACCGCCTTGGGCATCGGCTGGCTAGCCAAACGTAGCAGTCTGCGCGAAGACACAGCTATCGGCGTTGTATTTACAGCAATGTTTGCCTTGGGAATTGTACTGATGAGTCGGGCGCAGTCATTCCGCGATTTGAACCATATTTTGTTTGGGAATGTGCTCGGCGTACAAACTAATGAATTATGGATGATTTTAGGGGTTGCAATTATCGTTATTGTAGTATTGCTATTGCTCCACAAAGAGCTCGAACTGGCATCTTTTGACACGATACATGCCGAGGTTGCTGGTATCCGTACCGATTACCTCAGGACTGCCTTATTAGTTTTGTTGGCATTCACCATTGTGACTGGTATTCAAGTCGTCGGAGTTATTTTGACAAGCGCCCTCTTGGTCACACCTGCAGCCGCCGCATCACTTCTAACGCGCAACTTACGTACAATGATGTGGGTTGCTGGAGCAATTGGCGCAGTTTCTGCGGTACTAGGGCTGATTATTTCATATCATTTTTCGGTATCAACAGGTGCAACAATTGTACTGGTATGTACTGGTTTATTTGCGATAGCAGTTGGCATCAAACACCTCACAAAGAGATAGTTATGAGCGACACACCATCAACATTAGGTATTGTCGTCACAGCCGAACAAATCCCACTACTCCGTGACATTATTGTCGCGTATAACCTACACGTGTATATTTCAGATACCCAAGATACCGTATTGCTTGATGGACAATGGAAACCCTGGATCCGGCGGGTGCGCCCGCAACGCACACATTGCACAGGTGAAGTATGGCTACTCGCACCTTGCTATAGTTGGCCAGATCAACAATCGCATCCCCGCATTCGCACTATTATTGCCGAACAACTCCAGAGTTGCATTCAAATGGCGGTCATGCTAGGAGCAACAGGATTGGTACTACCGATTGAACATGCTCAATCAGCATTTATTGAGCGCCTAACCTATTACTTGAATCTAATTGATGATCAACTCAAAGCACATAACCTCGCATTGATGCTAGCCATTCCTGCATCAGCGATGCTACAAGATGTCGCCATGTTATGTACACACTTATTAACACAGCATTCATTACTCCTCGACTCGACACATACCTATCACGAGCTTGATCACATCAGCGAGTGCACCTATGTTGGACAAATCGCATGTGAGGATGATGAAACCACACTACCATCATGGACACATCATGTGATCATTGGAGCCAACGAGCACGTATCGCAGATTCGTCAAAAAGTACAATGGGTTCATGAACAACGTGCGCAACAACTTCACTCTGATACTGACGAACAAATGTCAGCAGAACCATCATCACTCGACAGCGCCGATGATGAAATCGCGTAACTCATAGTCAACACGTACCCCCTCAATATGCAATGCCAATGGTGCCTGCAAATTAAAATCCATGGTGCGTCGCCACACATCCATGTAACGAGTGCGTAATACAGTAATGCGTTCGAGCTGTCGTTCTTTCGATAAGGTAGGCCAGACTGTAAGTAGTTGCTCGCGTTCTTGACGAATCTGGACATGGTCTTGGAGCAGATGCGTGCGCTCCTCGATAAATGGCGGCGCAAAGCCGTTGCTCTTGAGCAAACGATACCCCACCCGATCCTCAGGCGGAACAAGTGCATCGTCCTCGAGATCAATCATATGATTACTCGATTGGTTAGGCTGGTATATACCTCGTTTTTTGGCTTCATCGAGAAGCATGTCAATGAGTGTTTTTCTTTCAGTCATGAAACTTTCAGCTACTTACCATACTCATAAACCCGAATAATAGCTAAAGTATACACGTACATCCCATATCAGTTATGTCCTTGTTGTATAATACGCTTATTAGGAATAAGAGTGGGAATAATCGTGCCAAAAACCACGCGTAGACGCTCGCTACGACCTGCAAAGTTATTGCGGCGCCCAGTTAAATCCGTACCACGCAAAGCAACACCTGCACATCTTGTATCACGGCGAATTGATAGCCAAGCCAACTCTTGGCGCACTTATATCATTGTACTCGTTGTGATTTTAATATTTGGTGCTGCAGGTTCAGCATTAGCCGTATTACGCCGAACAGATCAAGCTCTTGGTGCAATCCAACAAGTAGATCCACGCATCAATCAAAACACAACAGTGAATCAACCTGACGAAGAAATAGACCCTATCAACTCAGAACCAGTCAGTGAAGAAATTGATTTAAGCCAACCATTTGCACCAGCAACCCTCAAAGAGCCTTTCACTGTATTGTTGATTGGTGTTGACAAACGTGCTGAGTCAATTAATGAGGGCGTACGCAGTGATACGCTGATTCTTGTGCGTGTCAACCCCTTACAAAATTGGGCAACAATGTTATCAATACCTCGTGACTCAGTGGCTCCATTACCAGATGGTTCATTTGGCAAAGTCAATCGGGCGTTTTCGTATGGATACTACAATGCCGAGTCGCTCTATGGCAACGGCACTGAAGCAGATGCGGGTGGAGGAGCAGCTGCTGCCGAGACGCTCGAGCGATTTCTCAAAATCAAAGTCGATTATATCGCGCAAGTCGACTTCCAGGGCTTTGAACGAATCGTCGATAGCATCGGGGGAATAACTGTCGATGTCAAACAAACGCTGATTGATCCAGAATATCCGACAGAGAATCACGGCGTCGAACGTATTTATATTCCAGCTGGCCTACAAATCATGGACGGTCGAACGTCACTCATTTATGCCCGTTCACGCCATGCCTCAAATGATTTTGATCGTAGTAAACGACAACAACAAGTCCTAAAAGATGTATTACGCCAAGTTCGCAGTCGCGGGCTAGCAGCCAACATGTCACTTTTACCTAAGTGGGTTGGCGTACTTGAACAAAATGTGCGCACCACACTACCAATAGGCGATATAAGTACGATGAGTGACCTCGCAGGGATTGCAACTCGACTCGACAGCGATCGGATTGCCCAGTTTGCCATTAATCCGAGTGCTGTACGCGTAGAGGGCGTATCCGGATCAGACATTTATTGGAACGAAGTCGATATCCGTACATTAGTCAATAAATGGCAGAGCGGTGCTGACGTTCCCGGCATTGTCAATTTGCAAGTGCTAAATGGCTCACAAATCACTGGAGTAGCCGGCAAAGTCACTAACTATCTGACCAAACAAGGATATGCAACGGTTGCCGCAAACGATGGCACTCCTACTAGCACGACAATTTTGTATGATATTGGTGATCACCTCGAAGAGCGCACCAAACTTGTAGAAGCGCTCTCACTGAGCGAAAACCAAATCGTAATTAACAGCGCTCGCCCTCAAGGTGCGAGTGCAGATGCCAATATGATTCTCGTGGTTGGAAGCGACTATGACGAAGCCTGGACAGGAACAACCCAATGACCATCGACCCCTATCGTGATCAACTGACCCAGCGTTGGAACCGTGAAACAGATCCAAGCATACTTGTGTATGAACGTCTTATGCGCTGGAAAGGTCAGCCGCGGTTTCGTTTTGGCGCACGCCCCAAACAGGGTACTGAGGGAATCAACCAAGCAATCTCGAGCAATTTCACGATTTGTGTCTACCAGCAAAATCCATTATTCAATGTGTTTTGTACTGTAGGAGCGTCGTACTCTGTAATCCCCAAAAGCTCACATACGAGTGGTGACCCGCGTGGCATCCGACATGAATATCTCATCCATGCACCTGCTGATTACGACACCGTCGCATGTGAGATGCTCTTGATGATTGCTGAGTTCCCTCATGTCAATAACATCGAGATAGGGCCAGGATTTGTAATTCCAATAGGGGAGCCAATTGTGCCCGGATCACGGTTAGAGTATTTATACCTAACCTATCCATTCCTCGATGATGCACATATTTATGATGCGAATCCAGCAGGAGAGATAGACCACCCCCAAGCATACATTCAAACATTGTGGGTTGTACCGTTAACCAAGGGGGAGCGGCAATATCTGCAACAAAACGGCGTTGAGAAGTTCGAGGAGTTCTTGCATAGCAAGCATGCCGAACGCTATGACGCAGACTTCGGCCGTGCCAGTTTGGTAGACAAGCGATAGTTCATCAATGCACGAATATCATCACATAGCCGAGTTGTACGCAGTTGATTTTGCTGACGTGCATGACGATGTCGACTTTTATCGCTCATTTGCACAACACACGCGTGGGCCCATTATCGAGTTCATGTGTGGCACCGGGCGCGTCTGTGTCCCGTTAGCAGCCGATGGTAATGCAGTTGTCGGAGTTGACACCTCAGATGACATGTTAGCCATTGCACAACGAACACGTGATACAAACCAGGTTGAACATTTGACACTGCATCATGGTGATGTGCGTCACTGGCAGGGCGAAACCAAGTTTGGTCTTGCAATCGTCGCGCTAAATTCGTTCATGCACCTGACATCTGTCGAAGATCAAGTACAAGCCTTGGTGAACATTCATCACAACCTGCAACCAGGTGGATATTTGGTCCTCGACTTGTTCCACCCGGATATGCGTGCATTACCTGATTACAAAGGGGATGTCGTACTCGATAAGCGTTTTGTCCTACCTGATGGCCGCACCGTACATAAATTTGTCTCGCAGTGGAGCGACATTGCACAGCAACTCATTCATGTCGTATTTATGTACGATATCAACGATACAGCGCACGGTATACAACGCAAAAGTGCGAGTTTTGCTATGCGTTACTTTTGGCGCTACGAGATTGAGCATTTATTAGCACGATCCGGATTTACACTACAGCACTGTTACGGCTCATATGATCTTGATCCATTTGGCAGTGAGAGTGAACAAATGCTTATCGTAGCAAAACGAAACAATAAATCACGCGCATAATCAGAGTGCTATAATACTTTTTAGCATCTGCCAACAGGCGAACTGCACGAGGAGTATATGTATCGTACACATACCTGTGGTGAACTACGCGCACACCACGATACACAAAGCGTTACCTTGGCTGGCTGGGTACATCGCCGCCGCGACCATGGTCCCTTGATTTTCATTGATTTACGTGACCGCTATGGACTAACCCAGGTGGTGTTTGACGCAGCTAATGATGCCGTCGTACATGCAATTGCCAGCGAGGCACGCAGCGAGTTCGTCTTGCAGGTCACTGGTACCGTACGTACACGCCCTGCCGAGGCCATCAACCCAGAGCTTGGTACTGGCGAGATTGAATTGATGGCAACTGCCGTCAATGTACTTAACCCGGCCAAGCAAACGCCGCTCATGATTAATCGTGACGGCAACGAAGAGGAACCATTGCGCCTCAAGTATCGCTATCTCGATTTACGTCGAGAGCGCATGCAACGGAACATGATCTTGCGCCACCGCTTCGTCAAATTCATCCGCGACTTCCTTGATCAAGAGAACTTCGTCGAGATTGAGACGCCGATTTTGACCAAGTCCACACCCGAAGGTGCTCGTGACTACTTGGTACCAAGTCGTGTCCACGACGGCGAGTTTTTTGCGTTGCCTCAATCACCACAACAGATGAAACAACTATTGATGGTGGCCGGATATGACCGTTATTTCCAGATTGCTCGTTGCTTCCGCGATGAAGATCTGCGTGCCGATCGCCAGCCCGAGTTCACTCAGCTCGATATGGAGATGTCATTCGTCGATATGGAGGACGTGCTCGACGTGGTTGAGCGGTTGTTCACCGCCATGGTACCGGCTGTCATTCCACACAAACACGCAATCTCACCCTTTATGCGTTTAACTTATGCCGAGGCGCTCGAGCGCTTTGGTTCAGATAAGCCAGATTTACGCTACGGCCTCGAGTTAATCAAGCTTAACGACATTGTAGCGAATTCAACCTTTGCCGTACTGAGCAGTACGATAGCGAGCGGTGGCCACGTCAAAGGCATTTGCGTACCTGGGATTGCCAGCTATTCACGCAAGCAAATCGATGAAATCACCGACATTGCGCGCCAAAACGGTGCCAAGGGGTTAATGTGGGCCGCATTGCCAGCCGATGGTGGTGAGCTACGTTCATCATTTGCCAAGCAGGTCAGTGCCGACGAGATGCAGGCGATTTTGGCGGCCATGAATGCCCAGCCCGGCGACATGATACTCATCGTGGCTGACACCACCAAAGTCGTCACCGCAGTGTTAGACAAGCTGCGTCGCGAGTTTGCTAGCCGGCTCAATTTGGCAGATCCAAACCTGTTGGCCTTCGCATGGATTATTGACTTCCCGCTCCTCGAATGGGATGCCGAGGACAATCGTTGGAATGCAGCACATCATCCGTTCACGGCACCACTCGATAGCGATGTCGCCTTGATGGATACCGATCCAGGTAGCGTGCGTGCCAAAGCCTACGACTTGGTTCTTAACGGCTACGAAGTAGCATCGGGTTCGGTACGTATCCACCGCCGTGAAGTTCAACAAAAACTGTTTGATTTGCTCGGCATTAGCCGCGAGACCTCATTAGAACAGTTCGGCCATATGCTCGAGGCCTTCGAGTTTGGTGCACCACCACATGCTGGTATTGCCCCAGGCATTGATCGAATTGCCATGATTTTGGCAGATGAAGCTACCATCCGCGAGGTTGTGGCGTTCCCGAAGACCCAACAGGCCCAGGATTTGATGATGGGAGCACCATCACCCGTCGACGAGAAGCAATTACGCGATTTACATATCAAGTTGCGTTAATCAAAAAGTCGCGGGGGGGGGGG
>JBMTAN010000017.1:0-55718 GCA_049428765.1 Roseiflexaceae bacterium | reverse complement strand
AGCCACTCCTGTATCATCTCGTCATCGTCAAGCATGGCCTCATCAATCACCACAAAGCCACGCATGCGGTTTGGTTTGCTTGCCAGCGGTCGAATCCCGGCCTGCCCGATGAGATCAACATGCCGGGCCGGCGCCAGTCGCACCATCATACCGTTACCAAACACACCCGCCACCATATGACCATTTACAAAAAAGCACACGCCGCCAAACATGCGCTTAAACAGCGTATGTGGCAGCAAGTCGCGCAGGCGTTCGAATAGGGTTTGTGAGTAGGGCATAGAACACCTCTCTCATGTATGATGTATCGCTATCGTACACCAATCTTTTCATGGTAGGATAGACGTGTCAGACAGGTTAATCGCTATACTCAACGAGGAGAATTGCATGACGCAAGATACCGTTGCCATGCGTGCCGTGCCCGGGTACTTTTCGAGTACTGCCGGGATTCAGATTGCCATCCAAACTCACGATGACGCCACCGACGAGGATTTGCAGTATTACCAACAACTCGGCGTCGAATGGGCCATGCTCAGTATCAAGAACCCAGCTAACCACACGGCCGAGCACTACAAAGCCATGGTCAAGCGCTTTGCCAACTATGGCCTCAAAATCTACCGCATCGCCAATTTGCGCGTCCACAATGCCTCCGAGATGACGCTCAATTTGCCGGGCCGCGACGAAAAGATCGAAGAGTTCAAGCAGTTTATCCGCAATATCGCTGCCGCCGGCCTACACTACAACACCTATGCTCATATGGGCAACGGCATCTGGTCAACCGGCCATGTCCCCGGTCGTGGTGGTATGAGCGCCCGCATGCTCGACATTAAGAACGCCAAGGGTCACTGGGACGGCAAAGTCTACGAGGGTGAGCTGACCCACGGCCGACGCTACAGCGAGGATGAGCTGTGGGACAACTACGAGTACATGATTCGTCGTATCGCCCCAGTTGCCGAGGAGGAGGGCGTCTTTATTGGTATTCACCCCGATGACCCACCGGTCTATGAGTTAGGCGGCATCCCACGCTGCATGTTCGGCAATTTCGAAGGCTACAAAAAGGCAATGGAGATTGCCAATAGTCCCAACATCGGCGTCTGTTTATGCGTCGGTTGTTGGCTCGAGGGTGGCGAGATCGGCATGGGCAACAGTGTAACTGATGCAATTCGCCATTTTGCCAGTAAAGGGCAACTGATGAAGGTCCACTTCCGCAATGTGACCAACCCGATGCCCGAGCCGTGGGAGGAGACGCTGATCGACAACGGCTATCAGAACATGTACGAGGTGATGCGTACCCTACGCGAGGTCAAGTTTGATGGCGCTGTCATTCCCGATCACATCCCCAACATGCTGGGAGGCTACCGCGTTGGTACGGCCTACTCGATTGCCTACATGCGGGCCTTGATTCAGGCGGCCAACACCGAGTTTGGTGGCCCCGCCTAACGCCAGATCCCTCCCCCCAGGTCACGCTTGGGGGGAGGAGAATATCTCAGGCACAAAATCAGCCACAGAGACTGACCCGGCATGGCTTTCGAGTCGCCAACCTGCACTCGTTGGCATGAGATGTACCCGTATCCCCCACCGAAAAGTCGTCCACCAACCATCAGTGACTGTACCCTGCAGTGGATAGGTCTGTCCGGCATAAGTCAACGCGTCAGACGTCACCCGTAGCAACCCATACCCTGCATGCCCAAACGCACCCTGTAACGCAGATGGTACAGATTGATGAGTCGATGCTGTAGCAACTGTTGATTCAACCACTGGAGCATAGCGGTGCGCAAAGTATGCCATGTAATCAGGCTTTATCTGTTGACACAGGTAATCGTGTACCACTAGCCGGATCATCTCAGGCACAGGAATGCCGACCTGGTTGGTCATCACCCCCAAGGCCAAGCCATAATCTGGCCATACGGCAATCTCAGATTGGAACCCATCAATCACACCGCCGTGATGAATCAACTGCACGCCATGGTCAACGTGCACATCCCAGCCCATGGCATAACCGACATCACCACCGAGTATGGGTGTAACTAATGGTTGCCAGAGCGCAGGGGTAAGCAGTGGTTCACCCTGACGAAGTAACACCTGCAACCAGCGGGCCAAGGCACGATTATTCATCATTACTCCACCTGCAGGATTATCGATGCTCCTGGTATACGGCACAACAGGCGTCGCACTTTGCATATCACACTGGTAGCCCTGTGCATGTAACGACGTATGAGCATCGCCACGCCACTGGATGTCAAGACCACATGGCGCTGCCAGATGGCGCTGTATAAGCTGTTCATATGGCAACGCATACAACTGTTCCAGAATATAGCCAAGCACCACATACAGCACATTTTGATACTGGAATCGTTGACGAAATGGTGCGTTTGCCGCCAAATGTGGGAGCCGTCGTACTACATCAGCCCGATCTTTTGCATCAAACAGCACCAGTTCGTGTCGTGGCAGTCCCGTGATATGCCCCGCAAGATCGCGCATCGTAGCCTGCTTATGCGCCGCATCATCGGCAAAGAGACGCCGGTCATATACAAGTCGCATAGGCAACTGTATATCACACAGCCTATCGCCCTGCGCTTTGCTCAACATCATGCTCGTGATTGCCTTGGTGTTGGAGGCGAGCGCAAACACCGTATCTGCAGTCACTGCCTGTCGCGTCACGTCATTCGCGATACCGCTGTGATACTGCCATACGACCTCATCAGGCGTGGTCAAACTCACTGCAATCCCTGGAATAGGAAGTTGATTCTGGAGTATCTGCACAATATGCCTAAGTTGTGTAATAAATGCAGATGGTATATGCATAGAATTGCATCCTTATACAAGTGTGTTCTGACTATAATGCAGTACCCTGGTAATCACAACACAACCGATGTGTACTCTGAAAGGCATCAAAATGAATCGTGTGGAACAATGGCTCGACGCCATTACCTGGGTCGTCAATCCAATTGTATTCATTATGCTTATCATCGTTGTGCTCGGCATTGGTGCGAGCCGACGTGGCTGGGGCTGGTTACCGTTGTGGCTTGTACTGGGATTGGTGGTGATTGTACTCATCGTTGGGATCCTTACCGGACTAGCTATTATTCCAGATGGCGTTGACATTTTCACGGTACTCATCGGGAGTTTAGGACTCATTGCAGCAATGGTGTACATGATTTTCAGGCCCCAAAAGCGGTAGGACATATGCAAAGACAGTTAATTCGTCTATAGCATCTGATTTTGGCGATACTGTCAAATATATACTAGTATTTTTACACTTTTTCTTCTACTATACCTATATACTATCGTTTCAATAGAAAGTCATGATATGCAGCATTTATCCCTGAGACTCCGACACATCGTGTCACTAAGCATTTTCACTTTGCTTATGACAAGTTACTTGCTTATGCCATCTGTATCCGATGCATCTGCGGATCAACCACGTAGAACGTACCTACCAGCACAAGTCCCAATCGTCAATCCCAGTGCATCATGGTTTGAGAGCCGCATCGTCGGAGGGACAGTCGCAACCCAACATGAATTCCCCTGGCAAGTCTACCTAGTCATTAAATCATCATGGACATGTGGTGCATCAGTCATTAAGCAGCAGTATATTCTGACGGCAGCGCATTGTGTTACTGATGATGGCAGTCCCGTCGCAGCGTCACAAATTAAAGCATATATGGGTATGCATGATAAGCGCTACCTCACATCAACCGTTCAAAGCCGAACCGGATCACGATTATTTGTCCACGCATCGTATAATCCTGAGGTATCTGAAGACTACGATATTGCCGTTGTAAAACTCAATGCCCCACTAACAATCAACCGATATGTCAAGACTATTCGGTTGGCCAAAGCAAATGAAACGAATCTGTTTGCTGCGGGCAATGATGTCACGGTGAGTGGCTGGGGCACCACATCCTATGGCGGATCAACCTCAAATTACTTACGCAAAACCACTGTTGACATAGTCAGTCGTGCCACGTGTAATCGAAGCAATAGTTATGCAGGTGCGATCACAAATCGCATGCTCTGTGCCGCCCGCGCTAGCAAAGACTCTTGCCAAGGAGATAGTGGTGGACCGCTCTTTCTACGCAGAAGCGGCATGTACAAACAAGTAGGGGTGGTAAGCTTTGGAGTGGGTTGTGCAAATCCTTCATACCCAGGTGTATATGCGCATGTCGGCGTTTTGCGGAATTGGGTCGCCACCAAAGTCCCATCGCTTCCATAAATTGACCAGCGTCTGATGACCGTCCCAACGTGCGTTGCGTACACCTCGCAACTCTGCACGTTGGGATTCGTCATTCTTTGACACGTCAGACATCATGATTTTTCAGTCACCACCTAATATCTCTCATACATCGCTTAACATATTTCATTATCATGTCAAAATGATTACAATTTATGTCGTTTATCTTTAATTGCAAAAATCTCATCCCCATATAAAATTTTTAATATATGATAGATATATATGCTTACAAATATGTACGTGTTCTATAGGGGATTGTACAATGTGGATCAAAATCGCCAGGTGGTTCATAGTGGCGATGCTATGTAGCTTCATACCAACACACACTGTACATGCACAACCAACGGCAACATGTATTGATGCACCATTGTCATGTATAGGCGAGCCATTCAAAGATATATGGCTAAAAAACAATGGACCCGAAAACTTCGGATTACCGATGGGGCCAATGACCTCATCTATGGTTAATGGAACACAAGTCATACGTCAGGAGTTCGAACGGACGCGCATGGAATTTTTTCCAACGCGCCAAGCACCGAACAATATTGTGCTCGCTCGAGTCGGTGCTGAATGGCTTGATGCAAATATCAACCAACTCTTACCAGTCTCGCCAGAGCATCAGCAACTATTTACGCCGACAACCGGCATTTGTCGCACGGTCAGTGTTGAAGCACCGGCAGTATGTGGCCCATTCCTGACATACTATGAACAAAACGGCATTCATATTGATGAGCTCCCCTATGTTCATCCTGCTGAGCAACGAACTCGATATGGCGCACCACTCACACCAGCGATGAGCATGATACAGAATGGCGCAGTCATCATCGTTCAAATCTTTGAGCGCGCACGTCTCGAATGGCATCCAGACGATGCATTCAACAAAGTGGTCAAAATTGGTCGGGTCGTCGCCGAGATGGTTGAGGCGAACCAACCACGACCGCTCACTCCAACCAATCCCGTGAATCAGCTGGTTGACACGGATATCCCGCCACTACCAATTGAAGTATTTGGCAGTTGGCGCTGGGGTATGCCGCAACATGGATATTGGGATGCATATCACGACGATATTTATGTTGCCACAAGCACCATTCTCTATCTTGATGAGTTTTGGTCAGTCCGCGCACCTTCGGGATATCGATTTGTGAGCCTTACCATACTTATTAATAATCGACGTGATACAAGTGGTGCCCCCTTGTACCTTGATTATTCGTATATCGCATTGATAGATCATACTGGAGTACGTGCACCTGCACACCCGCTCTCCCAACGACTTGTACTCCCAGTAAATCCAAGTAGAATCATGCCTCAATCACAATCCGTCGGGCAACTCGTGTTCTTGCTACCCGATGATCACATACCGGCTCAACTCGAATTTAATTGGGCGAACCTCGATCAATACGTATCGCGCGATCGACAATACATTGAGCTACGCTCCTACCCCAAAAGCTAAGTGCCCCGATAACAATACACCGTAATGAATATTTCATCTTACGGTGTATATTTTTTACTACATTATGTAATAATGTCAAGTAAAGGGGGTTAACCATGCATATTGCACATATTCATAGGCAGACACGCCACCGTGGCTGGCGATTCATGGTCACAGTATTGGTTATCGGTATCATTCTGAGCATACCCAATTTGGCACATGCCCGACCAAATTGCATTACTGCGCCAGAGCTCTGTGTGGGTCCGTTATTCCGTGAATACTGGGGAACGCACAACGGAGCGCACACATTTGGGGCACCAATTGGCACGACACGTGTGTATTATTTACCGGGACGCGAGGTGTTTTATACACACACATTTGAACGGGCGATTCTCGAATATATCCCAGCTCGCGATGCACAACACAAACATCAAAGTGCGCCAGTTGGTCAAATGTGGTATGACGTATTCCAATCACAACTAACCCCGCTATCTGCAGACGAGGAGCTAGCGTTCCAGCCTGGAATCGGTCGCTGTGCTGTGGTTGAAACACAACGTCCAGCGGTATGTGGTGAATTTTTGGATTACTACCAGAAACACGGACTCCAATATGATGCAGTGCCATACGCAACACGAGTTGAACGACTTGGACTATTGGGTGTACCATTGACCCCAGTCATGAAGTGGACTACTGTCGGCGGAACACGTCTTGTGCAAGTGTTCAGTCATGCACGGCTTGACTATTTGGCAGGAAATGCAGCCGACAACAAAGTTGTTGCAGGAAATGTGGTTGTTGATTTATTAGAGGCAAATGTACCATTACCGCATAAGCCAAGTGATCCAATCAATTATTTGGTTGACACTGGCGCAACACTATTTGATGACACTATCGTGCAGAGTTGGCGCAAGTCCATGCCAACCGGATACTGGCAGACATCACACCAGAGTGTTCAGATAGCGGTTAGTTCATTCACCTACCATGAGTATTTTTATAGTGTACGTGCACACAAAAACATGAAGTATGTTGCGTTTACCATGCAGATAAGTAATATGCGGACGGAGAGTCAGACAGCAGTCTATCTTGACCATTCGTATGTGAGTCTGATTGATGTGGCAGGGAATCGATATACAGCATCACCCATGCTCAAATATCTAGCGATGCCATTTAGCCCCACATCGATCAATGCAGGTACATCAGTTGCAGGTCAGTTGATTTTTGAGATACCGTACGATACGGTTCCCGCACAGATTGAAGTAAACTTCGCAAACCTCGATAGTCACATCAGTCGCTTCGGCCAAATAGTCGAATTACGTGTAGCTCCACGTACTTAAGTCAACGCTCACATATCTCCAAAAATGCGTGCAAGTGATAACCGTTTCAGGTTGCTTGCATGCATTTTTTACGGTACAATGTGCCTGACTGTGGAGGAATGTCTTTACTTGTTCACAAGCACACTGTCTGCATTATTTTGAATGTGTTCATGGATAATCTGTGGAGGGCCCGATGCGCTATTGGTATCTCATACTGCTTGTTGTCTTAGCAGCGGTTATTCAACCACGAGACACGGCACATGCATCACCGGATTGTCGGCCACGACCAGAGGTATGTGTTCACCCGAATTTTCGTACATTCTGGCAAAATACTGGTGGTTTAGATCAATTTGGATATTCCATTACTGACTTGTACCCTCGTTCAGTCAATGGCAAAACGTTTTATATTCAAGAGTTCGAGCGTGCCCGCCTTGAGTATTTCCCTTCAGTAAGTGCACCACACAACGTGTTGCTTGGGCGTGTCGGCGCTGAGTGGCTTGATTATCATATTGGTGAACTCACACCATTGCTTGCAGAAGACAATCAATTTGTTGAGGGCATTGGTACATGTAGCATCATCAAACCGAATCGACCTGCAGTATGTGGAGCATTTTTGGATTATCACACTGCACATGGTGCAGAGATTGATGGTATCCCGACTATTAATTCAAACGAGCGCCTACGGCTTTTTGGTGAGCCATTAACGCCTGCGATGCGCTGGTCAAATAATGGTCAAAGCATGGTCATACAAGTGTTTGAGCGTGCCCGCTTTGAATACCACCCAAATGATCCCGAAGGTAAGATAGTCCAAATGGGTAAGGTTCAAGCAGATAATTCATGGCAAGGTGTTCCGAAACCACTTGGACCTAGCCCAACAGTGAATTATTTGGTGGATACCGGTATATCGACGCTCCCGTCTGATACCCTTGAAGCATTCCGCGCGAATATGCCATTCAATGGGTACTGGCAAACGAGTGCAGATGGTATGAGCTTTGCAGTAAGTACTTTCCGCTATACGGACTCGTTCTATGCAATCCCAGCACCATTGGGCTACAAATGGGTGACGTTTACGGTGCTTATCAAGAATAATCGTGAATTAGATCAACCTGCAGTGTATGTTGATTACACCTACATCACAATTCTCGACTTGGAAGGAAATCGACATTCGGTTGCGGCCTATGTTGAAAATCTCGATTTACCGTTCCCACCAGGTCAAGTACAACCGCAGTCATTCGTTGCCGGGCAGATGTTGATGGCAATACCAGTAAACACTGGCGTGGCACAAGTAGAGTTCAATGGGGCAAACATGGATGAATACATCACACGATTCAGTCATACACTTGAACTTCGTGTGGTCCCACTGAACTAACGACTGAGTGGTTCGACATACACCTACCCATCTGTACGCAAGCATTGGTGGGTAGGTGTTGCGTTACAACAAAGGGGGTGCGATGAGTGCGATTCGTGAATTTGTGATGCATCACTCACTCGTGGATACCCACGAACACCTCATCAGTGAATCTGCCTACCTAACCCTCAACCCCGATATTATTACCTCCTTATTCGGCCAAAACGCCTACATTCAGCATGATTTAATCAGCGCTGGATGTGACTATGCCACCCTTGATGCATTCTTGGATCAATCAAATCCCGATATCAAACAACGTTGGCATCTCATTGAGCCTTGGTGGCAACATTGTCAATTCACCGGCTACGCCGAAGGTGTGACGCTGGCGGCATCGCATGTATACGGGATTACCTCTCTCACAGCTGAGTCACTCATCGCCGCTCAATCCCACCAAGCCACACTCGTAGCGCCTCGACAGCACCATTACCTACTCGCAACCCTGGCAAATCTGACAAGCGTGCAGGTTGACGCATTCACCTGGGGAATCCCAGATGATGCAGATCCGGCACCATTTTATCGATACGATTTGAATGTGCATACGATTGCCGATGGGAGTGTCGACCTCGATGCCCTTGGTCAGGCCACCGGTATCCAAATCAATACGCTCAATCAGTATGCGAGCGCATTAGCCGAGTTAGTTCGTCGGCACGCACCTACTGTCGTTGCCATCAAAAGTCAACACGCCTATACTCGTACGCTTGCATGGCAGGCACCGGACTATGACGACGTGGCAATGGTACTCCAAAAAAAGCTCTGGGGTGTACCATTGCTCGCGCGCGATGCCTGTGTAATCGGTGATTGGGCGTTGGGGGTAATCGCCCAACATGCCGCATATTACCGCTTGCCATTTAAAATCCATACTGGACACCATGCTGGCAATGGGAATATGCCAATAGGGTGGATTAATCCCGCCTTACTCGATGGATTCATCAAAGCGTATCCTGATACACAGTTTGTGCTCATGCATATCGGCTATCCCTACCACGCAGAACTTCTGAGTTTAGCTAAACACTTTCGCAATGTCTATGTGGATTTATGTTGGGCGTGGAGCATCAATCCCCTCAAAAGCAGTGATTTTGTGCGTCAATGGATTCATAGCGTGCCAATCAACAAATTGTTTGGGTTTGGCGGCGATGCGTTTTTGCCGGCACAGTCAGTCGGATTTGCCTGGCAAACGCGCACATGGCTAGCACGCACGCTCCAAGCCGAGATTGACGCAGATACACTCACGCTCGCCCACGCACGTGGAATTGCCCAGCGGCTGATGACTGACAATCAACACGATCTATTTGCACGCGTCTAACCAAAAGGAGAGAGACGATGGCAGTGGTAATTGTGACAGGGGCAGGTGCGGGAATTGGCAAAGCGACTGCACTTGAGTTTGCGCGACAAGGCGATGACGTGATTGTCTGCGATATACAGTTCGATTCAGCTCAAACAACTATTGCAGAGGCAGTCGGCACAAATCATCTCGCTGTCCGTTGTGATGTCAGCCAAAAGACCGATGTCGATAGCATGGTAGCGCAGGCCTATGCGCGGTACGGGCGTATCGACGTCCTCGTCAATAATACGGGTATTTTGGTGAGCAAGCCACTTCACGAGACGACATATGTCGAGTGGCAAAAAATCATCACGACTAATCTCGATAGTGTCTATCTCTGTAGCCATCAGGTCATCCCGATCATGTTGGCACAAGGTGGAGGAAGTATTATTAACATTGCCTCGCCACACGCACTTGCAACCACCACCAATATTGCTGCGTATGCAGCCTCCAAAGGTGGGGTAGTCGCCTTAACACGCCAAATGGCGATGGATTATGGGCGCAAAGGCATCCGCACAAATTGCGTGGTTCCCGGCGCAATTGATACTGCCATGCTTCGGAGTGATATTGCTCATGGTGACAACTGGGAGGCAAGCCTAGCCGGGTGGGCCAAGGTACAGCCAATTGGGCGCGTTGGATACCCCATTGATGTGGCTCGCGTTGTCACATGGCTGGCGAGTGAAAATGCAAGTTTTGTATTAGGAGCAACGATTCACGCTGATGGTGGGATGCTTGCACAACTTACCCCAAGCGAATAAGCTACCGACTGCTCCACAAGGCCATCAGACCACGAAGCCACTTGCCGTTAATCATCAGTAATAATGCCTCAAGGCGTGCAAGGGACATATTGCCACCTGAGAACATCAACAAGGTACGTAACGGCATCTCGTCGGCTATTGTCCTAAACATGATGGATGTTGGTGACTCATCACCTGCGGTGAACTGCGCTGCCATTTCACGTTTGATTCGGTCGTGAAATCGGCGTGCAAGCCACGAATCCTGCATATCGGCAATCGGTGTGTTCAGCGTATAAAACCCTTTTTGAGCGCGTTCCGCCCGCACCTGTTGCCCGATTAATACGGCAAAGGCGCCTGGACCAAAGTTACCCCGTTGTAAATCATAGTAGTCTGCCATCAGGCTCTGTTGCGCACTCGGCGTAAGCGCGATGCCGCGCACTTCGACGAATGCCTGCAGGCGAATATCGCGAGAGGATGCACCGATTTGCACCTCAAACTGGCCACGTTCAACAACCCACTCAGATCGATTGACATCATAAAACGACCAAGTACGACGATTCAGTGTGAACGATAACTTACGCGACTCGCCAGGCTGGAGAAATACCTTATGGAAACCCTTAAGTTCATGGACTGGACGAAATGCCGTACTCTCTATATCCCGAATATAGAGCTGTACCACTTCTGCACCAGCTCGTATCCCGGTATTTGTAACGGTCATTGATACCACCAATAACTCATCAGGCGAGATAGACGTCGCACTGACTTGCAAATCATCATAGGCAAACGTGGTATAACTCAACCCATGACCAAATGGGTAGAGTACCGGCTCTGGCACCGTGTTGTAATAACGATATCCAACAAAAATACTCTCACGATACTCCACCATCTGAGGCGAGCCCGGAAAGTATGCACTTGCAGGATTATCTTGCCATGACACAGGGAATGTCTCAGCGAGTTTGCCACTTGGATTGACATCACCAAACAATATGTCAGCAATCGCACTCCCACCAGCTTGACCACCTAAATATCCCTCAAGAATCGCTGGCACCTTATCATGCCACGGCATTTCGACTGGCGATCCATTGCTCAGCACTACGATTACCCGTGGATTGACCGCCACAACGGCATCGAGCAACGCATTATGTGCATCAGGCAGGCGCATGTGAGGCCGATCAACACCCTCAGTTTCATAGATATCGGGTAATCCAATGAACAACACGACCGTCTCGACACGCCGTGCTACTTTGACAGCCTCAGCAATCAGGGATTCATTAGGCATATGATCGCGCACGCCATATCCTGCCGCATAGGGAACTTTTTTGCCATCAAAACGCATACAGATACCCGCATATGCGGTATTGAGGCGTGATGGAGCCATCAACGAACTCCCTGCCCCTTGGTAGCGAGGCTTTTTGGCGAAAGCCCCAATAACACCAATCGATTGCCCAGCTCGTAACGGGAGCGCATCGTCATTGTTTTTAAGTAGCACTGCACTTTGTGATGCTGCTTTACGGGCAAGTTCATGATGTTCTTTGGCATCATACTTACCAGGATTTTGTAATGCTGGGAGCGACGCCTTGATGAGCTGCAAAATACGCTCGACGCGCTGATTCAGCACATCCATTGAGAGCTGGCCGTGCTCAATCGCATGTTTGATGACATGGTTATGCGCACCACCATTTCCTGGCATCTCTAGGTCATTACCAGCCTGCAACGATGGCACGCGTTGGTAGATACCACCCCAGTCAGATACAACCACGCCACGAAATCCCCATTCATCGCGGAGGATATCGTTAAGCAAACGTGTGTTTTGACTACACAGCACACCATTAATGGCATTATAGGCCGACATGACTGTCCATGGTTCGGCTACTTTGATTGCCGTCTCAAAGCTCGCCAAGTATATCTCACGCAATGCACGCTCATCAACAATGGTGTCAATGGTCATACGCCGATACTCTTGGTTGTTGGCGGCAAAATGCTTTATCGACGTCCCAACACCTTGAGATTGCACGCCTTGAATAAATGATGCAGCCATTTGACTTGATAACAGTGGATCTTCAGAGTAATACTCAAAATTCCGCCCACCAAGAGGTGAACGCTTAATATTCACACCTGGGCCAAGCAGCACACTAACCTGTTTGGATCGTGCTTCAATGCCAATAGCAGTACCGATCTTGTGGAGCAAATCACGATCCCAGCTACTCGCCAGAGCTGAAGCAGTAGGGAAGCACGTCGCCGGTTCAGTTTGGTCGAGTGCAACACCGGCTGTTTGTTTTTGTTTGCGCACACCATGTGGACCATCAGTGATAAACAAAGATGGTATACCAAGGCGATCAATTGCCGGTGTCTGCCAAAAATTAAACCCAGATAAAAGGGTGATTTTTTCATCGAGAGTCAATTGTTTCATGACGTGAGACACATCAAAATTAACAAAAGATGGCACGGTAATCTCCCACTTGACAACGGTAATGACACATAATTATGTGAAGCATAACATTCGTTGTCAAATTCAATGTGGACAAGGTGTATCATACACAATTATTATTATAGTAAGAAATCGTAAAAAAAGTAAATATTCTACATATAAACAGCGAGGAAACAGATTATGAAGAGGGTTTAAGGCCTTGCAAAATTAATCCACATGCCATGTGATAGACGCATTCTGAGGTATAACCAAACTCACCTTCGAACGTTGGCATTGCCACAGCCAAGCGGCGTTCGATGCCAGCAATAATTGTCATCATTGTCACACCCACAAGATCAGGATTGATGTCATCCCGAATCGATCCGTCAGCTATTCCGGCACGGAGTGCAAGCACAATTGGTTCATCACCTTGGTGAAGACGGTGTTTAAAACGATTCATCCGCTCCGTCGAACCATCTTTCGCATAAAGCGCATCGAATTGGGCAAAGTAGAGGGCTCGTTGTGGGTATGTATGAAAAAACTCACACCACGCCTCAAGGATTTTGGTCACGCGCGTCAAGCCATTGGCCGTCTGCCGAATAAATTCATCTGGCACCATGGCAGTCATTAGTTCACAATAATTTTCAAAGACGGCCCATGCTATCTCTTGTTTATTGGGGAAGTACTTGTACAACGTTGCGCGCGTCACCTGAGCCGACAAAGCAATGTCTGCCATATTGACCTCATCAATTCCACGTGTAAGGAACAGCCCCTCAGCAGCCTCGAGGATGCCTTCACGTTGGCGATCACGATGAAGTTGATAGACTTTGCGCTCACTGGCAACCATGTATTCACCTTTTATTATGTGAAATTTCCTCTAAAATGCAGTGCAATCAAATAATAGTAACTGCATGGATGTAGTAGGCAACAGCAATATATGATTATCTGATTGTATTTAAGATGTACTTTGTTTATACTAATATATTCATCTACTGTCAACCCTAAATCACACCCTAGCTTGTTTCGATTTCGTAGCCTTGTCGTTATGCATTCTCGCCATGGTACAATGATGCCTCATGTTCAGCCAAGGAGCTCCCGTGTGAAACGACAGATATCAGCACCTATTGCAATGACGAGCGGGGCATTTATTCTTGTCCTTGGTGCCATTCAAGCGATTATGCCAATGAGCATTGATCTCTACTTACCAGCACTCCCCACCATTGCGCGCGACTTAGCGGCCACCCCAGGCTCCGTACAATTAACGGTTGCAGTGTTTTTGCTTGGTGGTGCAGTCGGTCAACTTATCTACGGGCCAATCACAGACAAATATGGGCGCAAGTTACCACTGTTTGTGGGAATAGGGCTTTACATCACCGGTGCGTTTGTATGCGCACAGGCCGATTCAATTTCGCTCTTAATTGGAGGACGTTTCATTCAAGCGCTCGGCGCATCGGCAGGCGCAGTTATCAGCAGTGCAATCGCCCGCGACGTCTGGAGCGGCAAAATGCTTGCAGATCGCCTGAGCTTATTGATTCTGGTACTTGGTGTCGCACCAGTGCTCGCACCATCACTAGGCAGTCTCATATTGATCCAATGGGAATGGCACACATTATTTTGGTTTTTGCTGGGATATGGTGCACTCATCGCTGGCGCACTCACAATGATGCCCGAGACCTCCACACAAATCGAGCGGGCGCATGTCAGATTACGAGACGCAATACGCACCTACGTAGCGATTCTCGGCAATCGCCCATTCATGTTATTCATCATCACTGGGGCCTGCTCGATTGGTATGTTGATAGGGTATATTACGAGTTCATCGTTCATCTACATCGACATTCTCGGGGTATCACCGCGCGAGTTTGGATTGTTTTTTGGCATCAACGCCATCGGCTTTGTTGGATCTGCACAACTCAATCGACTCTTGTTACGCCATTTTACACTTGAAAAAGTCGCAGGCATTGCACTTTTTGGTGCGATTGGCGTGGGGGTAAGTCTCGTTACAGTGATTCTTACTGGCTATGCAAATACCATGGTAATGACAGTATTATTTTCGTCACTATGCGTCACGATTGGCTTCTCAATGCCCAATATTGCCGCACTTGCATTTGGTCATATTCGCGAACGAATGGGAAGCGCCTCTGCTCTTCAAGGGACCATGCAATCAATTATTGGGGGACTCTCGGGGGTGCTGGTTGGTCTGCTCAGTAATGGCACCATGCTACCAGCGGTAATTGTAATCACCGCATTTGCCGTTATCGGGCGCATCTTACTAACGCTCGCATTACGGCATACTCGGGGAGTCAACGCGTAATTCCATAAACCATAATCAGCGTTTCTCATCATTGTGGCAAGAGCGCGTGGGAGTCGAACCCACCAACGAGGCTCGTCACCCCGTTCACTCGTTTTGAAGACGAGGACAGCCACCGGACCACATGCGCTCTCATCAGGCATTGTAGCCGAGGTGGCTGTTCTCCGCAATATGGGATTACTTATCGTAACGATACCAACACATGGGCAATCGTACACCCCGCAATCGCCTGCAACCGGTTGTACCAGCGATCGATACCGGTATTGAGGTGGGTATTCGTCAGTGCTACCACAATCAAATCCTGGGAGGGGTCGGCCATGACCTGACAGCCGCTAGCGCCGTGGTGACCGAATGTCTCGAACGACAAGAGTTCAGAGAAGAGTGCCGGGGTACTCGCTGTCTGCAAGGCCCAACCTAAGCCCCACGCATGTCGAGGATTAGTACCAAGTCCCGTGATAATTGGATAACTCCCAGGCACTCCAGCAGTTTGGTCGCGCGTCATGGCACGGACGGTTGGTTCGCTGAGCACACGCGGACCATTGGGCATAAAGTGCCAGGCAAAGCGGGCCAAATCGCGGGCGCTCGCCGTGACACCAAAAGCCGGATGCGCTAACCCGCGCCCATAATCCGAGTTATACATGGCGCCCGAGGTTCCCTCGGATAGCACACCGCGTACGTAGGCCACCTGGTCAAGGGTTGTCGTGCGCGCAGTGGGGAAGAACGTCTGCGTCAGCCCCATCGGCGCCAGAATCAGCTGGTGCATCAACTCAGCAAACGACTGGCCGGTCAAGCGCTCAGCCATGGTCGCCAACAACAGCCAATGATAATCGCTGTAGCTCAACTGTGTGCCCGGAGCGAAGAGTAATGGTGATGTCAGCGCCTCGGCGTACATGTCGGCGAGTGGGGTGTGTGTACGTAGGCGTTCGGCCATCTCGGGTGATTCATAGATCATGCCGGCGGTGTGAGTAAGCAAATGACGGACACGAACCTCCTCGCGGGTATCGCCACAAAACTCGGGCAGTACGCTGGTCGCACGCGTGTTAAGCGTCAGCACCCCCATCTCAACTAGGCGCATGATGGTCGCTGCCGAAAATACTTTGGAGATAGAGGCTAATGGCCACAATGTATCGCTATGAGCAGTAGAGGTAGACGACGCGTGCCCAGCATAGTGCTCAAGCACCACTTCACCATGATGCATCGCCACTACTGCTGCACCGGCAAATTCGTCATTTGAAATGTAACGGTCGACCAATCCCTCAAGTGTATTGTGTGTCTTGCCTACCATTCGAATCTCCATGTGTTTCGTAAAAGCTACTTCCGCAATTGTACGCCAAAAGCCCACACCCATCCTAAAAAATCAATCACCTCTTCACCTCTTCACCTCTTCACATCCAACCAAATCCCGAGTATGCTATATTCAACCTCCAGCCCCATAGGAACTCACCATGCATACCCTCAGCAAACCTCCTGCAGGAACGACAATCTGCGCCGATATTCCGTATGTCACCGATGCGCACGAACGTCATACACTCGATATCTACATTCCAGCATCACCCGGTCCGTATCGTGTCATACTATGGATTCACGGCGGAGCTTTCCGCATAGGGAGCAAAGCAGACCGCGTGCCACTCAAAATGCTCAATCACGGATATGCGATTGTGGCAATCAACTATCGTCTCAGCCACCAGGCCATATTCCCAGCGCAAATCGAGGATTGTAAAGCAGCTGTACGCTGGTTACGGGCACATGCCGGTACGTATAATTTTGACAATACACAATTCATTGCCTGGGGTGAATCGGCCGGCGGTCATCTTGCCGCGATGCTCGGCACATGTGGCCATGTTCGCACATGGGATGTTGGCGCACATCTTGATCAATCAAGTCGTGTGCAGGCAGTGATTGACTTTTTTGGGCCAACTGATTTCCTACAGATGGACCGTCAACGACTACCGCACGGCATGCTACACGACGACGCTGATTCACCAGAATCACAGCTTGTGGGTGGCCCTATTCAAGAGAACCCTGAAGCGACCCGTCAAGCAAATCCCATCACGCATATTGATGGCTGTGCGGCACCGTTCTTGATTATTCATGGTGATGCCGATCCGCTTGTCCCATACGGACAGAGTATACTCCTTGTTGAAGCACTCAAACGTCAGTCCATACCCGTAACACTGCATACTATCGTGGGGGGCGGTCACGGTGGGTTTGATACACCTTCCATTCCGTTGCTCATCGATGCATTTTTACAACGGACATTTTCACGCACACCACATCAACCATAGCATCAAAGGAGTACCAATGGATTACACAACAAATCAGTACGAAGGCATGCTAGCCGAGACTATTAGCTACCCAGGACATCACGGCGATACCATTTATGCCTATGTCGCCCGCCCACTTGGCCCGGGACCACACCCCGCGATTGTCGTCATTCATCATATGCCTGGGTGGGACGAATGGTATCGTGAGGTCACGCGCAAATTCGCCCATCATGGCTATATCGCCATCTCACCGAATCTGTATCAACGCGCTGGCCATGGGACACCCGAAGATGTCGCTGCCAAAGTGCGTGCCGGGGGAGGGATACCCGATGAACAGGTCGTGGGCGACGTACGTGGTGCGCTCACATGGGTCAACACACAGCCGTATTCGAATGGCAAGACGGCCATCTTCGGTACCTGTTCGGGAGCGCGACATGCCTATTTATCAGCCTGTCACATCGACGGATTCAGTGCCGTAATTGACTGTTGGGGCGGGCGGATTGTCATGGATGCAAGTCAACTCACACCCAACCAGCCGGTGGCACCGATCGATTACACCGCGAATCTCAACTGTCCTGTGCTGGGAATATACGGCAACGACGACCAGAGCCCATCACCAGATGCCGTCAACCAACTCGAAGTGGCACTCAAGCAGCACGGCAAGTCGTACGAGTTCCACCGATATGACGATGCCGGCCATGGATTTTTTTATTATGACCGCCCGGCCTATCGCCAAGCACAAACGGTTGATGGTTGGAAGAAAATTTGGGCATTTCTTGATAAAACAACACAGTAAGGAGCAACCTCATGTGCACCATGATAGCGAGTCAAATACCGATTAACGGTAGCGGCAAAGGCCGCGAGGGCTGGTTTACGCTCAAAGAGGCCAATGTCTCGTATGACCACCCATTCGAGGCGCCGTTTGAACATGCACTCAACCTCGACTTCGTCAATGAGTCGCTCGGGACTGGCGCCCGCGTGGCAGTTGAGCTGGATGTCGCCTCAGCCAAAGCACTCGTCGAGGCCATCAACGCCGTGCTTGCTAAAGCCGAGGCAGGTGGCTACGTCAACGAGTAATACGCACGATTTACATGCGACCGACGATGTCAAACAGGCGACGCTGATCAGCTACAACATCACCGACATTCACCACCGTCAACAAGACCTCGTCAATACCCGCATCGAAGAACTGTGCCACGCGCTCGCGAATCGCATCGACATCGCCGTGGATAACGAGTGCAGCCGCCAATTTAGGGTCAACCACACCGTCCTTGACGGGATACCCGGCAGCGGCAAACATGTTGGCATAAAACGGCAAGCGGGCATAGCCACTCACCGTCTGTAATGTAGTGGCAACCACGGCATCAATATCCGGGTGGATGGACACCCATGCATGCGCTATAAGCGGCGGGCGTGATCGATTGGCTGCAACAGCACCGGCAGTGAGGGCCGGAATAGCGGTGTGCTGCAAAAACGACAACGGCGTATTCCACGAAATCGCGCCATCGGCAATCATGCCCGCTTGATGATAGGCCGATTCACCAAGTGTTGCCACCAACACAGGGATGTGTGATGCCTGTGGCCAACTCGCTCGCGCCGTAAACCACTCGTCCTGCCAATCTACACTCCCTTGATGCGATGCCTGATGGAGCACCGATACATATGATTTAAGATGACTCAACGGGCGTGGCATCTCCATACCATACGTACGTTCGATAACCGGACGATGACTACTCCCTACGCCGAGGCGTAGACGCCCTGGGCTGAGTGAATCAACGGTGTAGGCTTGTTGCATCAAGGCAATGGGATGGCGCGGATAGGTTGGTATTATCGAAGTTCCTAGTCGAATCGATTGCGTCTGCCCCATAGCAGCGGCATATACAGTAAGCGCATCAATTGATGTTGGCCCTTGTGTCATCCATATCTGACGCACACCAGCATACTCAGCCTGTTGAATGGTTGTTATGAGGTGTGCGATATCGCTGCCACTAATTGAGAACCCAATCCGTTCGTGCATTGCCATGAGCATCTTCCTTTGTTGTACAAAATAACTGCAACCAACTAGCAAAAAACCGAGTATTATTGCTATGATATGGCATACACCTTGAATCTTTATGGGATGCACTATGCACACACGCTGGAGCAAAACAACCAAGTATCTTGTCGGTATCGCTGTCGTTGCGCTAGCAATTTATGCGCTTTACTTGAGTAGTTCGGTTATCCCACTGCTTATCATTGCAGGGTTGATGGCGGTGCTAGTCCGACCGCCTATCGCCTGGCTCCACCACACACTGCGTATGCCTCTCGGGTTCGCTGTAGGACTTGTCCATTTATTGCTTATCGTTATTGTACCGGTAATTGTAGTGCTACTAGTACCAGCAATCATTGATGCCATAAACTACATTCTTGATATTGACTATGACAGCATTATTTTCCGAGTTACGAATTGGTCTCTAAACACCCTTACTGCCATCAAAGATATGCAGCTGCCAAGCACTGACCTTGATCGCATTGTCGATCGCAGTGTCGATGATTTGATTACGGGCTTACAAAATGCAGCCCCCACATTTGAGGCGCCACCGGTTGGTATGATTATTCAATCATTGACCTCAGCCTTGAGCACAACCTTTGGAGCAGCCACCGGACTGATTGGCGACGTCTTCTCAACTATCATTCTGATTATTTTTATTGTGTTAGCGTCAATTTACTTTAGCCTAAGCGCACACACCTACCGGAGTCAATTTATTGAGGCGGTTCCACCCGCATACCAAAACGAAATGAATACGCTGCTTGATCGCATTGGCATCACATGGAACTCATTTTTCCGCGGGCAACTGTCACTGATGATTATCATTGGCGTTATGAGCTGGATTGGTCTGACGATTTTGGGCGTACCCGGTGCCGTCGGGCTTGCAATCGTCGCTGGCATCCTCGAGATTATTCCCAATCTTGGACCTGTTATTGCGACTATTCCAGCGGTGATCGTAGCATTAATCCAAGGCTCAACATATCTGCCCATTAGTCCTGCATGGTTAGCCCTCGTTGTTGCATTGTTTTATTTACTGGTGCAGCAACTTGAGAACAGCGTCATCGTACCGCGTGTCCTCGGTGATGCCGTCGGTTTGCCACCACTGGTCGTAATGACTGGGGTACTCGTAGGCACTATTGCTGCCGGCATTTTGGGCGCCCTCCTTGCGACTCCTGTCATCGCAACCGCATACGAGATTTTGCGATATATCTATGCCAAAATGATGGACCAAGAGCCATTCCAAACTCCACTCAACAAACGCGTAGCAAGCACACCAACAACACCACTCACTCAGCGTATTCTCAATTGGGTCACGCGCATTATCGGCTGGTGGAAACAGAGGCAGTCACGCTCACAATGATGCCTCATCGAACGAATCAACCAAATAATTGGCCCTAACACTGCTCTGCCGCACTAACTCGGCATTCACACCGTCACTTTGGGCAATTCGCTGCTCCGCTTGCACACGACTAAAGTTCCATGCCCGCATATGCCGTTGTGTCAAACGCTCTATCGCCACATCAAATGGCGTATTGAGGTACCACACTTCATCAAACACAGGTTGAGCCTCCTGCCAGCCAGCGTCATCATGCAACAGATACAACCCCTCAACAATCACAAGACGCACTGCGGAATCGACCATCATTGCATCCTCAATCGGATCACCAACCTCATGCGCAAAATCGGGCCAGCGCACCATTCTATCCGCCTGCCGGAGCAGGTGCAGACGCGCCACAAACCCGGCCGCATCAAATGTCCACGGCGCACCCCGCCGCGCAAATGCCAACTCTGGGTCAGGCATTTGGCGCAACTGAGCTTTGCTCAGATGAAATCCATCCATGCCCAATGCCACCGTTATCGGTGAGCCCATAACGGCATTGACGCGCGTCGCCAACTGCGCCGCGAGTGTGCTTTTGCCACTGCCTGGTGGTCCTGCAATCCCAAGCATGAAACGTCCAGCCTGATTGCGTATCAAGGTGTGCAGATGATTCACCGGATCAACAATGGTTGGTTGCATACAAAGCCCTTTTAGTGATGCATGATCGTACTCGACGATTTCCCAATCGACTACATGACCATACATCGTTACTCCATCGCACTAACCGATTATATCGTCGGGTTTGGCACCATCAATTCACGCACGCGCGGAATAACCTTGGTGCCAATCAGTTCAATCGCACGCAACAGCTGCTCATGCGTCAAACCAGCGTTATCCATTTGGAAGGTAAAACGATCAACCCCTCCCAAGGCCTGACTATGGCGCACAATCTTACTAGCAACCTGATCAGCATCACCGACCAACAGTGCCCCCAGATGGCCGTTTTGGGCATCAAAACGCCCACGACTGACGGGCGGCCAGCCACGCTCTTTGCCGATGCGCGTAAAGGTCTCGGCGTAACCCGGATAATAATCGTTGACCGCCTTCTCAGCATCATCGGCCACATATCCAAGCGAATGCAAGCCGACTTTGAGGCGCTCAGGTGGATGGCCGGCTTGGGCACCTGCCTGACGATAGAGGTCAATCAATGGCCGAAACCGGTGCGTCTCGCCGCCAATCACCGCCACCATCAACGGCAACCCGAGCGTACCAGCCCGCACAAACGACGCCGGAGTACCGCCTACTCCCAACCAAATCGGCAACGTCGGTTGCAGTGGGCGTGGGTAGATGGACTGCGCGTGCAAGGCTGGGCGGAACTTGCCGGACCACGTAATCACATCGTTGTCACGAATATTCAACAACAGGTCTAACTTCTCCGCAAACAACGCATCATAATCATCAAGATTAAGACCGAACAGTGGGTAGGCCTCGATAAAAGATCCACGCCCAGCCACAATCTCGGCACGCCCAGCCGAAATCAAATCAAGCGTGGCAAAGCTTTGAAAGATGCGCACCGGATCTGCCGCGCTTACTACGGTCACAGCACTGGCCAAGCGAATACGTTTGGTGCGCGCAGCTGCTGCTGCCAGAATCACCGATGGCGCCGAGTCCAAGAACTCCTTGCGGTAGTGCTCACCAATCCCAAAGACATCGAGCCCCATCTCATCGGCGTACTGCATGCGATCGAGCAAATCGTGGAGCGACTGCATGCTGTCACGCGCCGAGTATTTGTCTTGGTGGACACGCGCCGCCGCAAAACTATCAATGCCGATTTCCATGATAAATCCTTTGTATCTCCAACGTGGTAGAGTAGAAGCGTATGCAATTACTCAATACTGTACCATCAAATCCCAAAGGAGAACGCCCATGCACGCCCCATCAATTCGCCTCAATAATGGACTACTCATGCCCCAAGTCGGGCTCGGTACGTGGCCACTCAAGCATCACGATGCGGCACCCGTGATTGTAACTGCCATCGAGGCCGGATATCGCCATATCGATACCGCCTACCGCTACGAGAACCACATCGGCGTCGGTCAAGGCGTGCGTGACAGCGGCATCAATCGCGAGGAGTTATTTATTACCACCAAACTCGATGGCGAGTTTCAAGGTGGCGACAAGGCCATCGCCGGCCTTGAGGCATCGCTGCGTGAATTACAAATGGATTATGTCGACTTATTATTGATTCACTGGCCATTGCCGCAACGTGGTGAGTATATCGCGACATGGAAGACGTTTGAGCAATTGTTGGCAGTGGGTAAAACACGTTCCATCGGCGTCTCGAACTTCAAACCAGCCCACCTTGAACACCTCTTTGCAGAGACCAACGTGCGCCCTGTATGTAACCAAATCCAACTCAACCCGCGCATCACACGCCCCGATCATGTGGCGTTCGGCGCACAACACCAGATTGTGACTGTGGCCTGGAGCCCGATTGGTCAAGGCAGTGATTTGCTCCAAGACCCGACGTTGACCGCCATTGCAACCAAGTACGGCAAAACAACAGCCCAAATTATCTTGCGTTGGAACATCGAGTTAGGCATCGTCACCATCCCCAAATCAGCCAATCCCGCCCGCATCGCTCAAAACATCGACATCTTTGATTTTGCCTTGACGGCCGACGAAGTGGCTGCAATTACGGCACTTGATACCGGTGCCGAAAAGCGTGTCGATTCAGATGTCCAAGGGCATTAAGCCACTCAACTCTGCGATGCGTGGCACCTCAGTACGTGTAATAACCGCCCGTTTATCACTATCATCGGGCGGTCTGACTTTTTAGAGCGGATAATCATACGCATAAAAAATATAGTCCTGCGAGACCGTCTTAATACCCGCATCGTGCACACAACGTAACAGCTGCGCCCGATGATCGGTACCGTGGTTGACAAGGTGGAGCAAAACCTGCCCCACGTGCAACATAGCATCCTCATCAGTCAAAGGTTGGGTCATTAAATCAGCATCACTCAGTGCCATCACATAGGAATGCACTTGGTGTGCCATGTCATCCCACACTACTTTGAGATGAGTTGGTGAATCAAACTGCATCGGGTCAAGTGGCTCGGGGATTGGGAGGCCACGCAATCCGGCCAGCCAGGTGGTATCGACGCTGAGCATGTGCACGAGCTGGTTGCGGATTGAGCCATGAGCATAGGGAATATCAGCGACAAACTGCTCAGCACTGAGTTGATCAATATACGACCAAAGCGTGGAGTTCTCGGCGATATGATAGGCGACAAAATGACGAAGCATCGAGATATGCATGATTTACTCCTGTGTCTTAGCTAGCCAGTCAATCATAATCTGATTGAACTCGGTGGGGTTTTCTTGATGAACAAAATGCCCAGCATCAAGCACTACCATGGTCGGAGTAGTTGCTAACCACTGCGCATTCGTGTCATGACTACTCGTCAACAATGCCGTATCACGACTCCCATGGATAATCAACGTGGGCGCGGTAATAATGGAGAGTTCATCATCACAGGCAAACGGGGCACGCGGATAATTATGCCGATAAAAGGCCGTAATTGCCGCACGGTTAGTCCCCGCATCTGCAAAAAGATAGAGTGGTAATGCCCACCGGCCAAACAGCATACTCAACTGCCACGGCCGAAACAGTGCCTTGGCGCCCGGCTGTTGCATCTGTTGAGCATAGGCACTCGCCTGATATTGCGCGCCACCTTGGGTCAATGCATGGCGCATCGCATTGGGATGCGGCACACTCACAATAATCAAGCGCTCAACCACTTGCGGATGCAACGCCGCCACATGCCACGCCAACCACGCTCCCGTATCGTGGCCAACAATGATGGCACGCTCATAGCCGAGGTGCGCAATCAAGGCCACAATCGTGTCGGCTAGTCGTGCCGTTTGATAGCCGTCATCTGTCGCTGGTGGTTGCGAAAAACAAAAGCCCGGCTGATCGACTGCTACCACGTAGTATTCTGCCGCCAATGCATCAATTTGATGACGCCACGAATACCAAAACTCAGGCACGCCGTGAATAAGTATCACAAGTGGCCCCTGCCCGCACGACACGTAGTGCTGCTGTGTACCGTCATAGTCATACCAGCCGTCGCGCACCCGACGAGCCACCGGGTGGAGCCACGGCCACTGGCGAATCAGCGAAAACATCATCTATTGCTCCTTGTGTCGCGCATCCATAATTTGGCGCAACTGTTGTGCCAGTGTGTGCACACACAAATTACTGACGGCGTTGTGCAAGCCGATACGGTGCAAAAGTGCGTACCATAGGAGTAATGCGGTCAAGCAAATAATCCCTTTGGGGTGGTACGGCATACGTGGTGTCACATGCAGATGGAGAGGCGCGTCTCCTCCGTATAAACGGCCATATGGACTCAGGCTGGAACAATCGTTTGATTGAGGGCACGAGTGACCCGCCACATCATCACACCGAGATCGTACGCTTCTTCATCGGTCAAGTCGACCATATCCTCACAATGTCGCCATCAGGACACACAGCGCACGATAGCGACCGGTTTAGGATCGATTGCGCCGAGACATCGATATACTACGCAACAATACTTGTCGAGAGCGATGCCACATCGCCCAAGGCAAAAACACCAATGGAGACACACCACAAAACGCTTGCGCGATTGCATACAGCGTCCATAACGATACAGCTCGCCCAGGCGTCACAGCATAAATTGCGTCCCAGCGCTCAGGCAAGAATTTGGCTTTGAAGCGATCCAACCCCACAAAGTTATAAAAAAACTGACCAAACAGCCGTACAACCCGCATACTCATACGAATATGCCATGGAGCATATCGGCTTGGCGCATCACGCGCTTGAGATAACGGAGCTAGTCCAAGTGTGACAGACGCTGCGCCGGTTGATACCAGACGATGTACCATGGCATCAAGCAACAACTCCGTGGTTCCTTTGGGTGCATCTGGCGAGCGCACAACCTGCTCAATCATCCAACCACGCTGTAACACAATTGGGCTTGCAACCACATACCCTACCACCACATCACCATGATACGCTACACATACATGACGATCTGTCACATGCGCTAAGGTATGTGACTCAAGCACAAAATGTAATGGTGGCATGCGTCGATGCTCTAGCCATCGCAACAGACATGCCTCAAGATCAGCAAATGCAGTCTGTTCATCCAACCAGCGTATGTGGACACCACGACGACGGGCCACCGAGCGTAATGCGCGCAACGAGGATTTTGTCTGCGTTCGTTGGATCCACGTCTCAGGCTGCCACCACGGTTGTAATCCAAGCCATACCATCTCTGAATGTGTCGTGGTTATACGCTGGGCAAATGCGTGCTCTGCGCCAAAGTAACAAATTGGAGTAGGTTGCATGGCACAGGAAAATTCATGCACAACCTGGTTAAGCTGTGTTATATCACCAATCGGCTCGCCGGCGACCACGACATACCCTGCAGCTCGGACATACCCAATGACTACATCGTGGTGCTGGCTAAACCAAAGTTCCATACCTGGATTGAGAATTTGGTAGGCCATACTATTTGCACCATACTGCATGACCAATCGATGTGCACGTTTCCAATCAGATTCATGTATCATTCGTTGAATGGATCACACCCCTCACGAATAGTCGCAAGCGCATGCGTAGCATGCGGTGGAACCACCACCGTCATCCGCATATTTGCCCGCAAAATGGTATCTGCAGTAGGCACGACCTCTTGCTGTTCGTACTGACATCGTACCAAAATACACCCTGGTGGCAACCCTAACTCACGAACCAATTTGCCGTCATATTGCGATCCTGATTCCACGGTATACTCTGCTACCACTGGCTTGGCATGCCGACTCGTTACCCCATTGCGTTGCAAATCACGCATCAATAGCGCTTCGTAGATCGGAATATCACGCAGATACTCTGCAACGGCATACGCTGCAAAACATGCAACCAACAACGGCAACATCTGCTGATAGTTACCTGTCATTTCGATAATTAACACGACACCGGTTAGCGGTGCGCGCACAATGCCGGTAAACAACGCTGCCATACCTACCACCGCAAAGACCGCAGGTTCGTGGATTGTCGGAATCACCCACATGGCTAGTTGGCCAATCGCAGCGCCAACCAGTGCACCGAGGACTAACAGCGGCGCAAAGATCCCTCCAGGAGCACCAGTAGCGTAGCTTGTTACCGTCAATCCAAACCGGACCATGACATAGATGGGAATGAGCCATAGCACAACATGCCCAGACAACACGGACTCTGCTAGCGCATGACCACTTCCAACAAGGAGTGGCATGGTCCAAGCCAGATATCCAGTGGCAGCCCCTACAATCACGGTCAATCCAAGCCGACGTTGTGCTGTTTGGTGTAACGCCCACCCCGAAACGCTAAGTAACGTACGATTAAATACCACGCCCAGTACTCCACATGCCACGCCAAGCACCATAAACATCGGCAACGCTTCGAGAGGGGGCGTCGCATAACTCGGAATTGCAAATACGGGGTACTGCCCAGCCACAAAACGAGCCACAATATCTGCAACGGCCGCCGCTACAAATACGGCACCAAACACAGCCGGTTGAAAATCACGTTGCAGCTCCTCAAGAACAAATATAACCCCCGACAAAGGCGCATTAAAAGCCGCAGCCAACCCGGCGCCAGCACCTGCTGCAGTCAATGTCAAACGCTCACGCGTACTTACGCCTAACGTGCGGCCAATCGCATCACCCACTGCTCCGCCCATCTGCACCGTGGGCCCTTCACGCCCAAGTCCGAGTCCTGCACTCAAGGCCATGACTCCCCCAACAAACTTGACCCAAATCAACGACAGCCAGGGCATGTCACGTAGGCGATGTAACACCCCTTTGAGATGGGGAATACCACTCCCAGCTGCATCGGGGGCATATGCACGGGTCAACCAGACCGCAATACATGCACCACCCGCACTAAATGCCATTGCCCCAATCCACCCCCACTCAGGCGACTGTTGCAACCAGGTAAGCATACGATGACGAAACAAATCGGCATTCGCAAGCATCATGCGAAAAGCAACTGCGAGGATTCCTGCACCAAGACCAACCAGTGCAGCGCGCGGCAATAAATGACGAAATTGTCGATTCCCCTGCAAATATTCCTGGACTTCTGACTCTCCGATGACCGACAATTGAGTACCCTTCTAATCAACGTTCCCCATGTTCTGCATATCATACATGAAACAACAGTCCAAAGGAACCATGGTATTCATCTGCATACGCAATTATGAACACCTACCGAGGCTCATGCTCATTCTCCACTCCTTGCGTACATACCAACACCCCCTATATATCTAACCCTCACGCTAGGCCAACACATAACTCGGTGACGTGCGATAAAAGCGGATAATCAGAATAATACCCAAGAGATTACTCAACCCCAACACCCCAAACGGCAACCCGGGTTGTATCTCGACCAACCAGCCACCGGCAAGCGATCCAATCACCATACTGATACTCCAGACAGCGTAGAGCAAGCCAAATAATGGCGCATGATTAACCTGATGCACACGATCAGCCACCCAGACAAATACCATGGTGGAGAGTGACCAGGCAGCTGCGATGCTCAATACGCCGGCAACGAACAAGACCAAAGTCTGATTCGTCGCCACAAATATCGCCACACCAGCGATAACCACGATAACAAATGAAATCAACGACGGCCACAGACCACCCCAACGATCTGCAGCATGACCTGCGATATACTGACCGATTGCCGCCACCACTAACGAAGCTGCCCCATAACTCGCCACGAGATTAATGTCGTCTGTTAACTCATTGAGTCGCAACGGTACCAACACCAACATCATGCCATAGTTGATTGTGGCCAACGTACGCATCATAATAATCAGCTGTACCGGCCACGGCTTGATTAAACGTATGTCAAGTGTGCCCTTGGGTTGCGTCGGCGTATCGACTGTTTCGGTCACCCACCAACGCCAGACCACCAACGCTGCCAGCACTACAAAGCCTTGGCCAATCAACGAAAACATCGGATAACCGTAGGTTTGAATCAGCACACTGGCAGCGGGATGCCCCACGGCACCAGATGCAGTCGTACTCAAAATGAACAACCCAGATAGTATACCTAACTGACCATGCTTGCCGATTTGCGTCAGCAAACTTGAACCAGCAATGGTGGCCAGCGCACCACCTGCACCACCGAGCGCCCATAATCCAACCACGACCCATGGATCTGCCACCTGAAAGGCAAAGCCGTTCGTCGCAGTAAGTATCAGCCCCACCACAAATAACCATTTAGTACCCATGCGCGTGGCCAACCACCCACCAATCAAGGCAGCCAACATGCCCGCAACTTGGGCACTGGCTACAACTTGTGAGATAGTTGCTGGAGTATATGCCTGATCTTGTAAATACAACACCAGAAACGACCCGAGTGGCACATCACGAATACTCACCAAAAACTGGATGAGCAACAACAGCAATGCCGGCGTTGAACGCCATAGTGGCGGTACAGCTGGATATGACATGATGACTCCATAGATGCATGTGTGGTCCAATCATACCAGAGGAAATCATGCAGGGTTATTGTTTTTCAACGATAATAAATAATGATGTTTTATGCTAAAATCACCATCCATTCAAGGACATTACCATGCAATCGGCCAAAGCCTGATTGAGCTGGCACTCCCGCGCGGTGCACTCGTCGTCCAGATCCAACGTGCCGAGAGCGTCCTCGTACCAAACGGCGGAACCCGGCTCGAGAGCGATGACCATCTGATGGTGGTTGTTACGCCAGATGCACTCGCTGATTTGGCTCAGCGACCGACTGCACACCTGACACTGATCACTCCTACAGATACAACACGTGAATCATCCGTACATCTCACAAATGCGGTATGATAACGCAAACCCTCGCATACAAGGATTGTTCATGGCTCACACATGGTGGCAGTTATTCCGCATTTGGGCCGGTATCGGGCTCCAGTCATTTGGTGGCGGGGCCACCACACTCTACCTGATGCGCAAAGTCAGCGTCGAAGAACAGCAATGGCTCAGTGACGAAGAGTATTCGCAGTATTGGGGCATCGTACAAATCGCTCCTGGCATCAACTTGCTCGGGCAGACCATTCTCATCGGGAATCGTGTGGCCGGTATTTGGGGCGCCATCATTGCGCTCGCCGGCTTGCTCCTCCCCAGCGTAGCTATCACCATCGCTATCACGGCAGCGTATACCGTTGTGCGTGAATTACCCGCTGTCAACGCCGTCTTACGCGGCATTATCCCCGCCACAGTCGGCGTAGGACTACTCCTTGCCGCCCAAATGGTCTGGCCGCCATTGCGCAGCAGTCGTAGCGAGGGCATCGGTCCCCTCGTATTGAGCTTGCTGCTCATCATCGCTGTCATCGGTGTCACACTCATAACCAAACTCCCGAGCCTCGTCATTTTGTGGGGTGGGGCTGGTATTTATGCGCTCATATACTGGTTGTTCCAGCGCAACAAGGAGCCATCATGATCAATCCATGGGAGTTCTTTTGGCTCTTGCTCAAATCATCACTCTTTTCGACCTCGGGCACCGGCAACATGCCCATCCTGCACGACGATTTGATGGCCCGCGGTTGGGCCAATGAACAAGACTTTGCTGAGGCGTTGGCCATCGGTCAAATCACCCCTGGCCCAACCGGTCTTTGGGTGATTAGCTTCGCCTATCTCATTGATGGCGTGGGCGGGGCATTGATGGCGCTGATTGCCGTCAGTCTGCCACCATTCACCGCATTACTCGCCCACTCGATTCTAACGAAGTATCAAACCCACCCATTCGCCCGTGGATTCGTGCGCGGCCTCACCCTCGCCGTGGCCGCAATTTTTGTGGTGATTATCAGCAATATCATGATCCAAACTGGCATTGATGTGACCAGCATTATCATTGCTATCGGGGCACTCGGACTGGCACTCAGCAAACGCGTACCAGTCCCAGTAATCCTGCTGATTGCCGGTGCGATTGGAGCTTGGGTGTATCAAGGGGCGTAGCTGCGAGACAATATGCGTACCGGAATATGGGCAATGCCTCGTTTAAAAAATCCCGCTGGCCTGGTTTTTCCGCCATAAAGAACGTCACTTGGCAAATCGACACGCCTCGTACAACGCCACATGCATCGCCAGCGAGCCATTTTTGCCCACACATTACCCGCCGTCGCATACACAACAGCGGGTGTGTAGTAGCTCACCTGATTATGTCAATGTTTTTTCATAACACAGACTCAATGGATCATTGGTATACTCGCCAAACGGCGCAATCTGCCCAAAGCCGAACCAAGTGTACAAGCCCAGCGCCTCGGTTTGGTGGATGCCGGTCTCGAGTCTGAGCTTAGCCACCCCATGCTGCCGCGCATGCGCCTCAACTACCTGCAACAGCTGCTTGCCCAGCCCATACCCACGAAAAGCCGGCGCTACGTACATGCGCTTAATCTCGCCGAATCCGCCGTCATAGTCATAAAACTTCATCCCACAACAGCCGGCCGCCACGCCATTGACACGCCCTACAAAAAAATCAACCTGCTGTGTCACCAGCATCTCCACACTGAAGCCGTGCTGACTCTCGGGTGGATAAAACTGCTCGAGATAACTCTGCAAATCGTTGATGAGTTGCGCCACGTCGGGCGTCGTCGGCAACTCGCGGGCAATCACAATCGACATCGTACGACCTCACATCAGACAGGCTCTGTGGCTAATTTAAGCATATTCTGTCAAAAATTACTGCCCAAACATCTACCGCACCACTTGGGCACATCATCTAACTGCCAAGCACATCCGCCAGCATCTGCACACACGTCGCGAGGCACGCCTCGCCATGTGCGGCAGTCGCATCGCGCGGGTCTGCTCCACCCACCCCTTGCGGCCACATCGCCCGATCAGCTGGAAGTTTGGTCATATCGACGAGATGGGGGTGGAGTGCCAGCATCAGCGAGGTCTCGTTCAGCGCGGCGTGGTCGATTTGACTCTGCCAGCCGGGCAGGTCGTGCATCACACTAATCAACCGAATGCCGTACTGCACCTGCCAGGCTGGCGCATGCGTGCCCCACACCCGCCGCGACGGGCCATGGCCGTCTGCCACCAGCGTGGTGAATCCCGTACGCGCCGCTTGGGCTACCACCTGCTCGAGCTGCATCACAAACAGTCCCTCGGGCATCCAGTAGCAGCCGCCGTCGAGTTGGCGCGGGGGCGTCGTCGTCTCGGCGTATTCCATGCCCACCAAGTAGCTACCATCAGCCTCACGCCGAATCCGGTCTGGTCCCATGAATAACGGCGGCATGACGATGCCACCGATGTGGGCTGCCGCTCGCAAAAACAAGCCCTCGGCAATCAAGGCATCGCTACCCAGTGCCATATGTTCGCCATGCCATTCGACCGTGCCGAGCGGCAGGTAGGCCACCGGACAAGTAGCCAGACGATTGCGGAACGCATCGGGTAATAATTCAAAATAACGCATGCTTCGTTCCTTTCGCCTACATCAGGCCTGACGGCGCATAACAGGTCGGATCAAACCACTCCCGCGAGGCACAAAATGTCTCAACACCATCGATATGCATGCCGCGGGCAATCATCCACGGTAATGCAGGGTGTTCAGCCGGCATGCGCATGTGTACCTTACTGACGCCGTCGGCCACCACCCAAGCCACCGCCGCATGCACGGCATGAGCGGCGTCAGCTCGATCAAACACGCCGACCGGCCCAATGTTGCGTGCCCCTACTACACTTGGATCGAAGTGTCGGCGTTGCACCAGCGCTTGACCCACGAGGCGTGCGCCATCGTGGATTTGCAGCAGTGCTGCGTCGCTCACCGACACAAAGTAGTGCCTGATATCGTTACTTCGGTCGTGCCCTACCAATCGGTAATCATAGTGTAGCCACTCTTCCGCATCGGCACACAAGGTCGCCTGATAGCGAGGTGTATCAAGTTTGGTCGGATCAACCAAATCGAGAATGTACATCGGCCAGCGTGGCGTCATGCCGACACGCATATAACGCGATACCGCCCGTCTATCGCTCGACGCCAACGTGCACCGAATCAGCGTCGGGTCAGTATACAAGGTGTCAAGTAGTGCTTTGGTGACGCCTTTGGACTGCCAATCAGGTCGCACAAAACACTCCGCTAGGTACTGCATACGGCCGCGCGTGACAGTAGCAGCGAAGCCGATTATGGTGCCAGCTGATTCGGCTATGCGCATGTCGCCGTACTCAACTAGATTGGGGAACCACGGCGCAATTCCGAGCGGTTTGACAGAAATCTGTTCTTCCTGCGTGAAGTCGGTATCGAGCCAGCATTGATGAATGGCTGGCACATCGGCTATCGTAGCCGCGCGAATATTGAACATAGCTCTCCTCAATGCGATAACACAGTATGTAGGTATTGTAAGGGATGTGGGTTATACAAAACAATGCCCACGCAATCACACTGATGGCGTGGGCTACACAACAAATTTTTATTCCATCACTCACGCGTACATGGCAAGGCTGTCCAGTTGGTGACGATGGTATCACCCTCTATCGTAAAGTAGAAGTTGTGTTGGCCACGCACGCTGATCCCATCACCGATTTGCACGACATCGACAGACTCAAATGTCTGAATGTTCCCACCTCGTGTACTATCCGTGACGATATATGCCTCTGTCGGCACGTCTGTAATGGCATACCCTCGCAAAGTATCCTCGACATCCTTCGCATAGTAGACGTACCGTGAGGAATCACCCACCATCAGCATCACATCACCACCACGACGCTCAAAGCGGAACCGACTCGTCGGCGCATCACCACCACAAGCCCATGCACCGGTGAGCATGTCAGCATTTGGCATGGCTATGCGCTCAACGCCGTACCCAGGGAAGTCAGAACTGAACGAGGCATATCCATTACGGCAATCCGTTTGTGACTCAATTGCCGACACCACATCAACCGACTGTTCGTTGTCCCAATACCCCATCCAGGCAGGCACACAGCCACCGGTAATTTCTGGATATGCCGCTGCACCACCCATCACCGATTCACCGGCTAATACATACACATCCTCAAATAGCATGGAACCATAATCATTGGCAGGTAGGACCGGTCGTGCATAAACAGCACCAATACCGAGGTATCGCACGACATCGCTCCGTCCTGATTGCACTCGGGCACACGTGGCAGTGTGAGGCGCGCCATCACCACGATAGATTGTCACGGTAATTGCTGTTGCATCGACATCCACTACGGCGCTTGAGCGCGGTCCAATCGCACGACTTAATTCGTCACTAGAGCATCCTAATGCCCACGTGCGGCCATTATGGAACTCGTATACAGTCAGATCCCACACATCAACGTACTTGTACGATCGCCCATCACTATGACCCCAAATCACCGCAACCCCATCGCCTTTGTCAATCGCCCCAAAATCACCAGCATAATCAAGCAACAACATACCGTTACCCGCTGGACTCACTGATACATCAGCCCGAACCCGATACGGATAGGCCGGGAGTTGATAACTCGGATTGAAGTCCCACAACATGGCCGCCGTATCACCAGCTAATTCAGGGATACCCGGCAAATAAAAGCGATAGCCTCCATTGTCATAGCCGTTCCAGGCATGCAGACGTGTGTCGCGCAATACAGTCGGATCAACCCGATTGTAGTCGGTCTGTTTCACCTCGTAGCGTGGCTCCCAACCACTTGTTTGGTCCTCGAATGAATCTTGCCACATGACATCACGAAGTGCGGGGATGGGTTCGATGTTCACTACAGGGGTAGCTGTTGCTTCTACTACATTCGTTGGCGCAATAGTCGGAACACTCGTCCGTATTACCTCTGGAGTATCAACTATTGCATCATCAGTCACCAGTGTAATCTCGCTTCTTGTGAGGCTCGAACAACTCGTAATTGTCATCCAGATCCACACCACAATCAATATGCGTAGCACACGATCTAATTTCATAGAGTTCCTCCTTTGTGTCCATAGCATAGCGGGTATATTTCTCGATTATTTTGTAATTTTTCACAAAATACACTTTTTCCAATACGCTTCATTTTGTTAATATTCACAAACTATTTTAGCACTTCGTGTGCTTGAATGAGTATGGATAACTACACACTCACGAGGTTATCATGTATAACAAACTACTTTTGGTGATCATTGGGCTGTTGGTGGCCAATCTGGTCGTCGGCATCGTCAACAAGCCGTCTGATACAATCCAAGGTGACACCAATGCCGACGGTGCCCTCGGGCTGGTACGCCCGTGGTTCATCGACGAGGCTTTGGCCAGCGACGATCGTAGCGCCCGCGCCATCGCCGACATCAGCAGTGAGGCCGGGATAAGTGCCTATGTCAAAACACCCACGACTATTCTGCTAAGTCGGGCTCAGACAGCATTTACCTCGATTACATTCCAGAACAGTAACTACATCCTCGGCACCATCACCCCAGCTGGGTATAATGCCTATTGGAGTGCTCAAGTCATGGTGCACAAGACTGGCTGGATTATGGCTTGGTACCACAAAGATTGGCTGGCATCGACTGTCGTGCATGTCAACGACAAAACATTCGCCAACAAAACCAAGCTCTCGTTGGCGATTGACAAAGTGACAGCAGCACTCCGCATCAGTGCAATTAACCCAACCTACTATCACTTCAAATACCCGGCAGCTAATCGCATGTTGATTGCGCGCAAGTCGTTGACATCAGGCTACATGATGCGCGTCAGCTACCCAAGTAGATTTACCTACTATGATACAAGTGCATATTATGAGTATGATACGGAAATTATTGCTGCAACGAGTAGCGATTGGGGTAAGTGCCATTCTAGTGATTATACATCCAACGATTGGAGAGAGGGTAATATCGGAGTATTCATTAATGGCATCAAAAAAATCGATCAAACCAATGCAATTGCCTCAGATGATCAGCAATACGTAGACATCTCTCCATTCATGGAGAGCGATTTTATGAATGAGCTATCATTTCATAGGAGCGCAGGTGATTTAACGCTCAATCAAACTAATTACTCCCCACGCCGCTGTCAAACCATGGCCGTCGTCATCGTCTACCGAGGCTAGCCATGTGGCGCAATATACTGTTCATCAGCGTGCTGGTGTGTACGCTTTTCATATCGCAATCGCGCACCGAGGCGGCCACCACCATCACCGTCACTGGGGCGAACAAGGTGTATAGCTACACGATGCGACGCAATGCCACACTCAACACTATTGTCAGCGGCGCACCGACTCAAGTGTTTGTTGAGGGTGCCAAACAATATGTGGTGTTCTTTAGGAGAGCACCCGCAGACCTGCGCACCATCTATACCACCCTCCAAGCCCGCATCTTTGTGGATCATGCAAACAAGCAGTTCACACCGCCGCTTGTCAAGGCGCCAACTGCATTGCAATCAATCTACACCAAACTAGCAGCCCGCATCTTTGTGGATCACGCAGATAGGCAGTTCGTACCAGTCCTGGTGCCCATCATCCTCGACAACGGCGTGCCGACAGGGACAGTCCGACGTGCGATTCAACCCGATCAAACCCCGCGCCCCAGCATGACTCCTACTGCCACAGCTAGTGTCGTGGAGCGCGTGGCACCGAGCGATTCACCCGTGCCAACCGTCACTGTCACTCTCGATCCAACGGAGACCAGCGTACTCATGCCTACCGTCGAACCGAGCACGACCGCACAACCTTAACCGCAGCATAACCACGGTGCATCGGCATACCGATGCACCGTAATGCATTACGGCACCAGATACTCCACAATCAATACCGGGCGTTGGGCAGATGGTGCCGAGCCATCATAAAAGTTGATGGTATCGGTCACACCATCGCCATCGTGTTTTTTGGCAAAGCGCAAGCGGAATTGTGTCTCGCCTCGTTTGTTGATACGGGTCGTCACCCCACTTGTCCACGATGCACTATAGCGCGTAGTTGTCAGACGACGAATCGGCCCAGTACCCGCAAGGCTTGCAGTTGCCTGAAAGTCACTCGCTTGGAGTGTGTTCGCCGATCCGAACCAGCTATTCCGTACATCAACCAATAATCGACCATGTGTCTCAAATGGATTTTGGCCTGCCACACCCGCATAGGTTAGTCGTAGTGTCACCTTCGTTACTGTCGCATTATCAGGAATTTGGCGAGTATCAAACGCAAGTATCGCCCGGCGTTGCTGACGTACAGCAGTATCACCAATAGTCAACAATCCAGTACGAATGACGCTCTCGCCCCTACTATTCAGTGATCTGAACTCTTGGATAGTACCGTCACGCGCACCTATTGACTGCATCGACCGCTGCGCCTTCGTACCTGCGACGTAGTTTTTGTTGTTTATATCTGTCTTCACGTTTGTGTACTTTTGGGATACCGGGGCAAACTGATAGCCACTCTTGCTCGGCGTCACAGTGCCTGACCAGCCAGACGGCACCGCAAATGCATAATCACCGTAGGCGTCGGCGATCGTAATGCCACCGGTATAGGTGATTGTGGCACCGGCCACGCCGGCATTGCCCCAAATAACCGGTCGATTCACTGTCCGAATCAACACCTTAAAGCCGTTGGTATATGCGGATACGACTTTGACTTTAATATTGCCAGCCACAAACTGTTCACCGACCACCCACTGGGCGCCAGCATCCGAGGTGTCTTCATCTCCATCGCTATCGATGATCTGTGCTTCGTTATCACGCAAAGGATTGACATGATGGATAATCACCGCTTTAGCCGGCAACTTGACGTCGTACCCGGTCTGCTGGCGCACCTCGACGGTGTAGAAGCTGGCGGTACTCGCAATCGGGATAGTCGCCATGTGGTAATAATTGGGATTCGCCATAGCCAAATGATCGATGCGCATCAACCGGGCACCAATAACTTGTACACGATCGCCAGGGGCAATCCATCCGAGCATGTTTTTGTGGTAGGCAATCGTGTGTTGGCCGAGACAGCCATAGGTCACATGATACGTACAATTAAAATATGCGTCACTCATGACATCCCAAGCGTTGTCGTAGGTCTCGCCATACTGTCCTGATGAGTGTGGCAAGCCAAATCCATGCCCCATTTCGTGCGACATTACGGTGATTTGGCTATAGCCCCACGGTGGCTCCCACGTCATGTTCCAATACTTTGAGACACCATCGAGGGTCATACTTCTGCCACCGCCCCAAGCATATCCATCTAAATCAGAATTGAACATCAGATTGATACCGACATACGGACTAAAGTCAACATCTGCATCTGCCGCAGCCGTACAGTCATTGGCAGCGCGACCAAACTCCATCGATAAATTACCATCACCATCAGCATCCACGTAGTATGACCGTGGTTGTGGCAAGGTATACCAACCAGTACCAGCAGTACCACTCCCATCAATATTGATTTTATTAAACGACACCTCTTGCCAATAATGATTGAGTCCTGGATATGTCGATGCATACATGTTTTCAAAATACGTATAATCCTTAGGTTCAGTCGCCACATCACTAAACATGCACATGATGGTCAACCACGGTTGCACACCAGTCACAGCTCTTGACTGAACCGTGCGCTCTAGTGGCGCTAACGCAATGACCTGTACGTCTGTTGCATCATGACGTGCAGCCTGCGCCGCTATCTCGATTTGGACCAAACGACCATCAATCGCGCGGGCACCACCCACTTGCGTCAACAACACATCACTGACGTCAATCGAGATTTCTTCATCACCATGTTGCAAAAAGTAGCGGTCAATCGGACGCCCTTGCTGGTCATCGCCGTGCCGCCAGACAAACACACCTGTGCGCGTCAACGATGATGCTGAGACTGCGAGTGGTTGCAACACGACAGCGAATAATAATACTAGTAGTAGCCTTACATGGTTTCTCATTTTATCCCCTGTCTGTAACACGTGAGCACATTAGCGTTGTTTGCGCTCTTTGGCTCGACGCGTCGTCGTATAGCGCGGGCGCCGTAGTGTATTCTCGCCGCGCTCTACCATAATCCGCCACGCATCATCGTTTGACTGACGCGCACGCAATACATCATCATCAATCCGGTTGGCCTGTCGATCGTTGAGTCGTGCAATACGGCGACTCATCGCCTCGTCGCTCGGTGTTACCTCGGAAACGCTTTTCCAATAGCGCCACATCAACGCAATCATGGCCACAAATACCACAGCCACTACAATAAATATCGATATTGGGGCATCCATACCACCCTCCACGATGTAATTTTGGTATGCTGTATGTTAAGTATACTCTGCGATACGAAGAATCACCTAGCAAGTTGGAGATTATGCGATTACGCCAACTCATCATTGCCACCTGGTCATTACTCACCACACCCTTTATGGTCAAAACGCCACGCCGTGGGCACTATAGCCCTGACGCCACACAGATTATCGATCATGGCGCACTTGATGAAATCCTTGCGCGCGCCCAACATGTTGATGGCACACTCAACTATCGCATAATCGACACTGCCACACTCACGACATATATTAATCGTCTATCATCAGTCAATCCCGATCAGCTGACCAACGATAATGAGCGATTAGCCTACTGGATCAATCTCTACAATGCACTCGTCATTCAACAAATCATCGTCCATAATTACCCTGATTCTGTCCAATCCGTTGACGGGTTCTTTATTACACCACTAGTAACTATCGCCGGCGAGTCACTAAGTCTTGATGGCATCGAGCACGGCAAAGTACGGCGTTTTGCCGACCCACGTATTCACGCTGCCCTCGTCTGTGGTGCACAAGGATGTCCAATTGTCACAACCTACACACCAGACACACTCAATGACAAACTTGACAGTGCATTACATACCTTTATGACCGACTCCACACGCGGGATTACCTACAATTCAACCACGGATACCGTCATCATCACTCCAATCTTACGTTGGTTCGCTGGTGATTTTGCTGGGCCTTTAGCCTATGTCTCTATCAAACAACTAACACCCATTGTCATGCCATATCTCTCTGATGCCGGACAGCGAGCATGGCAGGCTGGGCGCATTGAGGTACGCACCTACGACTGGCGCCTCAATCAATCTGACTCGGTTTAATCATAAATAAACGGTTGCACGAAATCCACGCGTCAATTATTCGGGCGCACAGCTACCCCCCACCTTGGTATCACCACGGGGTTATCGCTATTCCCCACGCCCACTGCATCACCTAGGTATGTTTCATACAACCATCACATGACGCTTGACGCTTCACATATTTCTCTAGCTAACCAACCATTAACACCCAAATTACAATTGAGACGCCCCTCATGCCATGCAATTGCTTGCAGAACACCAGTAGTCGCCCCTCTTTTCAATTCCCACTTTAACACTTTAACACTTTAACACTTTAACGCTTTTCACTTTAACGCTTTTCACTTTAACACTTTTCACTTTTCACTCCTACACCCTCACACTCGGCCGATACTCTCCCCATACCTTCCGCAATACTCCACACACCTCACCAACTGTCGCATTGACTGCCAGCGCTTCGCGCATTGGATATAACAAATTGTCACTCCCTTGAGCCGCCTGTGCTATCTTGGCCAACGCCGTTTCAACTGCCTGATTATCTCGGCGCTCCTTAAGATCACGTAATCGTGCAAACTGTTCTTCAGCAACCGTTGGATCAGGTTTAAACACCGGGAAGTCTTGTGACTCACCCTCAGCAAATCGATTCAATCCCACCACAGTACGCTCTTGTTGCTCAATCTGGCGTTGATACGCATAGGCTGCATCGGCAATAGCTCCCTGCACCCACCCTTGCTCTATGGCGACTACCGCCCCACCCATCTCATCGATCTCAGCAATCAACGTGCGTGCCCGATTCTCAAGCTCATCCGTCAATGATTCAATCAAATACGAACCAGCCAATGGGTCTGCACTACTCGCAACACCACTTTCATAGGCAATAATCTGCTGCGTTCGTAACGCTAGAGTGGCCGCTTGTTCAGTCGGCAAACCAATCGCCTCATCAAAACTGTTGGTATGCAAACTTTGCGTCCCGCCAAGTACTGCTGCCAAGGCCTGCATCGTGGTGCGTACCACATTATTGAGCGGTTGTTGGGCAGTCAAGCTCGACCCTGCCGTTTGCGTATGGAAGCGGAGCATCAAACTCTGCTCCTTCTTTGCGCCAAATCGCTCACGCATAATCGTAGCCCACAAACGGCGTGCCGCTCGGAACTTGGCCACTTCCTCCAAAAAGTTATTGTGACAGGCAAAAAAGAACGATAATCGGGGCGCAAAACGATCGACATCAAGCCCTGCAGCTTGCGCTGCACTCACATAGGCAATGCCATTCGCCAAGGTAAAGGCAATCTCCTGCACAGCGGTACACCCCGCCTCACGCATGTGATAGCCACTAATCGAAATCGTGTTCCACTTGGGAATGCGCTCGGCACAATAAGCAAATGTATCGGTTACCAAGCGCATCGATGGCCGTGGCGGAAAGATGTACGTTCCGCGCGCAGCGTATTCTTTCAATATATCGTTCTGAATAGTCCCACCCAACGCCGCCGCATCAATACCTTGTCGCTCGGCTGCCAACTCGTATAACAACAACAACACCGCAGCTGGTGCGTTAATCGTCATCGATGTCGTCACTTTGTCAAGTGGGATACGGTCAAATAGTGTCAACATATCATCAAGACAGTCAATCGCCACACCGACCTTACCAACCTCTCCATCAGCCCGCTCATCACTTGAATCCAAGCCTAATTGTGTCGGTAAATCAAATGCAACTGATAATCCAGTCTGCCCCTGATCCAACAAATACCGATATCGCTCGTTACTCGCCTTGGCCGACGCATACCCCGCATACTGCCGCATCGTCCAAAATCGACTACGGTACATCTCAGGATACACACCACGCGTGTATGGGTATTGTCCAGGATCAGGTTGGGTATTCGTTACATCTTCTGGTCGATATATGCCTTTAACGGGGATGCCCGAATCTGTCGTATGATCCATCTTAACTCCACCTCGTCTTGACCTACTTCTCTGTGCTTTTACTATACCATTATTCATTATTGCAAGGCATATCTGCCCCCACTTTGTTATTCCTCATTCTATACAAGGGATCACAACACAATCCCTTCAGGGAACTCATATATCTAGGCTATGAATCAGCACGATTCAATAGGTGTCTGAAGCACCTATGATGAATACAGATAAATACAATTCCACATACACCCTAGAAATAGCTAACATCTCTAGTCATTTAACTCATTTAGCTGAAATGATTATGGACAATCCAAAGTTCCAGATGACTTGAGTGCAGTCGGCGCAATTGCTGCCGGTTACGTCAACTCCGTCGTTGGTATGCGTGATGCCAACGTCCGTGCCTTTGGGAACGCATCGCTTGGAGCGCTCGTCTCACGTACACCAACCGTTGTGCGATAAACCGACCTCAAAGCTCCCTCGTGCGTAGCGCATATGCACGGGGGAGCTTTTCTTTTACGCACAGACACAAACCACGTATAATACCCTCAGCCTCCCTGAGTTTGAGAACAACCATGCTACTAGCCAATGTGCGAAACCCTGCTATCGTAGCCCTCGGTGTAATGGCCCTCATTAATATGATTTGGGGGGCGGCTTTTCCAATTACCAAGCCTGCACTAGATGACATGCCTCCCATCTCGTTTGCCTTTTGGCGCTTCACACTTGCACTCGCCATCTTGCTACCGCTGTCGTTTCGCCAAGTATTGGCGCTCTTGTACGGTCCCGAACGCAATCAGCTTTTCATCATGGGCCTACTTGGTTTCTGTATTACCCAAATCACTCAAGTCTATTCGCTCGTGCTCAGCCCAGCCACACATATTGCCTTGATGACCACCACTACGCCTTTGTGGGTAGCGATTATTGCACATATAACGCTCAAAGAGCCGTTTACATGGCGTATGCGCATCGGAACCATGATTGCATTAATTGGCGTCGGAATTGTGTTGAATCCACATGTTGGAGTGCAATTTGCGTGGTCCGTCTGGGCTGGGTATGCAATCTACCTTGTCAGCGCTGTTGGCTGGGCATCGTATAATGTGATGGGACGCTCACTAATGCAACGCATCACACCACTCCCTGCGACAGCAGCAGCTGCCCTTATTGGGGTAGCTTGCTTACTCCCATTTGCCGTTGGCGAGTATGTGAGTGGCAAACAAACCCACATCACAACAACCTCGGTATTTGGAGTCGTCTATACCGCAATATTTGTCACAGTCGTGGGCTATCTCACACTGTTTTGGGCACTCAGTAAGAGTAGTTCACGCGACGTAGCTGCGATGATGTATTTTCAGCCAATTGCTGGAACCATCGTAGCCTGGATCTGGCTGGACGAGCAACCTACAGTCAGATTCTTTATCGGATCAGCGCTCACGTTTGTTGGCGTCTGGTTGGTTATTCGTTCACCTCAATCATCTAATACTGTTTCGCAATGAGGCGAAATAGGTTGGCACTGTTGCCCAAGGAGATATCATGATGCGCGTTCTATATGTCGCTGCCGAAGCAGCTCCCCTCATGAAAGTTGGCGGTCTCGCTGACGTTGCCGGTGCGCTCCCCAATCAGCTCCGCCGCGAAGGAGTCGATGCAGCACTCGTTATGCCCCTCTATCGCAAAATGCGCCATGTTGTGTCTGGGGTCGAGCCTATCAGTGCAAGTTTTCTTGCACTCGGCGAACGCCAAGAGGAGATTCGTGTTTACCAAGCGCCAACTGCCGACGGTACCCCACGCTATCTGCTTGATATCCCGGCAGCATTTGAGCGAGACGCTGTATACGGCGAACACGACGATGACGCCCGCTTTATTCTTTTTGCTCGTGGCGTCATGCACCTCATTCAACATCTCCGCGAAGTGCTTCACTGGAGTGCAGATGTCGTCCATGCCAATGACTGGCACACTGCCCTCGTACTTGCATTTATGCGCACACGGTACGCCTACACATTTGGCCATGTTGCAACTGTATTCACCATCCATAATCTCGCTTACCAAGGTGAGTACGGTGGCTGGTCGCGTCATCTCGCCGGACTCGATGAGTGGGGAGGCGTTGAACATCATGCCGGACTCCCCGGCGATACATTCAACTTCATGGCACGTGGCCTGCTCGCTGCCGACATGATTAACACGGTCAGTCCTACCTACGCCAATGAAATCCTCTCTCCTGCATATGGTGAGCGCCTCGATGGCGTTTTGCGGAGCATGCGCGATCGCCATAGTGGCATTCTCAATGGTATTGATGTTGAGTTCTTTAATCCAGTCACAGATCCACATATTGCGGCTACTTATTCTGCCAATGATGTCAGTGGTAAGGCCACATGTAAAGCAGCAATTCAATCACATTTCGGTCTCCCTGTTGATGCGCAAATACCCCTCGCGGGAATCGTCTCCCGCTTGGCCTCACAAAAAGGCATCGATCTGCTCGATGCAGCCCTTCCAGGGATATTCGCTAATACCACTATGCAACTGGTGATTTTAGGATCGGGTGAACCACATTGGGAGCAACGCATGCGGGAATTATGTCAACGCTATCCCGATCGTATGGCCATTCACATCGGCTTTGATGCCGCCCTCGCCAATCGAATCTACGCCGGTGTTGACCTCTTTCTGATGCCATCTCGATTCGAGCCAGGCGGACTTGGGCAGCTGATTGCCATGCGTTATGGTGCTATACCTGTCGTCCGCGCCGTGGGAGGACTCAATGACACTGTACGCGAAGGCCAGCACGGTAATGGTTACCGATTTAGTGATTACACACCTGAAGCGCTGAGCGAGGCAATCAAACGTGCTATCGACTGCTATGCGAAGCCTGCGCTCTTCCAGGCTATCCAACAACGCAACATGCGCGAAGACTTTAGCTGGCATCGCTCAGCCCAAACGTACATCCAACTCTATCAACAGGCAATTCACCGCCGCTCAGGGGGCTAATTCATGCAGACACCACTCGTTGCCGTCGTCATGGGATCGCATTCGGATTGGGACATCATGCAACACAGCGTACAAACACTGACAGAGCTCGGTGTTCCGCACATGACCCAAGTCGTCTCTGCCCATCGCACCCCCGATTTACTCTTTTCGTTTGCCGAAAGCGCTCACGCCCGCGGATTGCGTGTCATCATTGCCGGCGCCGGCGGAGCTGCACATTTGCCAGGTATGCTCGCATCCAAAACACTCGTGCCCGTTTTGGGCGTCCCAGTACCCAATGGCGCCATGAATGGCGTTGATGCTGTGTGGTCTATTCTCCAAATGCCCGCCGGTGTCCCGGTCGGTACGCTGGCAATCGGCAAACCTGGTGCTATCAATGCGGCCCTACTCGCTGCGGCAATCGTGGCCAATGACCTGCCTGAGGTCGCCCACGCACTGCAACAACGCCGCGAAACCAATGCCGCCAAAGTCATCAACCATCCCGATCCTCGTTATCCAGGCGTATAGTATAGAACATCGTACACCCCTAGGCCCTCTTACCATCATGATAGTAAGAGGGCCTGATGTTATTGAAAAATTTATGGTTGCCAGAGACAAACCATACTATAATACTTATTAATAATTCATCAGGGGTGACACACGCATGACCTATGCAACACAACTCGGCATACTCGGTGGTGGCCAATTGGCACAAATGCTCGCCATGGCCGCGTTGCCACTTGGTATTCAATGTCATGTCTACGAACCAGCCGCTGATGCACCTGCCCGCTTCGTGGCCGACCATCATCAGTCCAGTTACACCCAAAACGCTACACTCCAAATTTTTGCGGAGCGCGTCGATGTCATCACCTATGAATTCGAGAATGTTCCAGCCCACGCTGCTGACTTTCTTGCGCATATCAAACCGATTCACCCCCAACCCAAGGCATTAGCCATTTGCCAAGATCGCCTGTTTGAGAAGCAGTTCGTCACCGAACAAGGGTTCATGACAGCTCCGTTTGCCGCTGTCGACCCCACTAAGGGAGTTTCTCAATCAATCGAAAAAACCCGCCTACCTGCTCTAGCCAAAACTCGCCGTATGGGCTACGACGGCAAAGGGCAACAACGCATCCATAGCCTATCTGAGGCCTATCAGATGATGGTTGACCTTGCCGGTCAAGAGCTAATTCTTGAGGGTATCGTCAACTTCACCCGTGAATTATCGATTATCGCCGTACGTGACCAGCACGGGCATATCGTACGATATCCACTCATCGAAAACCATCACCACGAAGGCATCTTGCGCCTCTCACTAACACCAGCCACCAACGTCCATCCACTCATTGAGGCCCAAGCTGATGCTATGGCACAACTCCTCACCAATGCACTCGACTATGTTGGCGTGCTTACCATTGAATGCTTTGAAGTGATGACACCCAACGGCCCCTCACTCCTCATCAATGAACTAGCTCCACGAGTGCATAACTCGGGGCATTGGAGCATCGAAGGGGCGGTGACCTCACAATTCGAAAATCACGTCCGCGCTGTGTGTGGCCTTCCCATCGGGCCTACTGCACCGCGAGGCATGAGTGCCATGATTAACTTGATTGGCGATACCCCCTCCCCAGCTGATGTACCACAAGGTGTCTTTGTGCACCTCTATCATAAAAAACCACGTGCCGCACGCAAAGTCGGTCACCTCACCATTGTCGCCCGCGATATGGCCACGTTAATGCGCAAAATCGAAGAATGCCGTGGGTTACCTGGCGTTTGGCTACCAGCGATGCGCTAATCGCCCCATCAATTTTTATATTTTTCTTACACCACGCACCTTATGAATTCGCTACCATACAACTGTATATAATTGTTGATTTGTGGAGGGACATGTGACCACCGATAACGCCGTACCTTTTCGTGCCGAAATGCGTCAATTGCTCCGCATTTTGACGCACTCTCTCTACTCAGACCGTGAGATTTTTTTGCGTGAGCTCATCTCAAACGCCGCCGATGCCATCAACCGCGTCCGCTTTGCCCAACTCACCAACTCCAACATCCTTAACCCTGAGCTCGACCCACTGATTACCATCAATGTCGATGAAGAAGCCAAAACCATCACCATCAGTGATACTGGCTCAGGTATGACTGCCACTGAATTAGCCGAGAACCTCGGCACCATCGCCAAATCAGGCACCAAGGCCCTCATCGAGTCACTCGAGGCAGGCCAAGCCAGCGATCTGGTCGGTCAGTTCGGCGTCGGATTCTACTCAGCATTCGTGGTCGCCGACAAAGTCACAGTCGTCAGTCGCTCATTCGATCCCACAGCTGAGGCTGCCGAGTGGGAGTGCGACGGCAACGATACCTTCGTCATCCGTCCTGCAACCCGTGAGGAACGTGGCACCACCATCACCCTCCACCTCAAAGAAGATGCCACCGAGTTCGCCTCATCCTGGCGCATTAAGCAAATCATCAATAAGCACTCACGCTATATCCCCGTGCCCATCCAAATGGGCGACGAGACCGTCAACGATACCGAGGCCTTGTGGCGCGTCGCACCACGTAACGTCGAGGCCAGCCGCTACAACGACTTCTATCAACAATTGACCTATGAGATGGATGAGCCCCTGATGACCATCCACGTCTCGACCGATGCCCCCATCGACCTGCATGCAATCTTGTTCGTGCCAGCCACACGCGAACGCGGTATGATTGAGCGTCGCATTGAGGGAAACATTGCCCTCTACTCGCGCCGCGTGCTCATCCAGTCTGAGACCAAAGAGATGCTGCCCAACTGGTTGCGCTTTATGGAGGGCGTCGTCGACAGTGAGGACCTCCCCCTCAATGTCTCGCGCGAGATGGTCCAAGGCTCACAAACCGCCGCCCGCATCAAGAAGACACTCACCAGCCGTGTCATCAAAGAAATCAACGAATTGGCCAACAAAGACACCGACAAGTTCGCCACGTTCTGGCGCGAGTTCGGCATCTTCTTCAAAGAGGGTATCGCCATCGATCCCAACACCAAGAACGACGTCTTGCCTATTGTCCGCTTCCATACGAGTGCTGGTGAGCAACTGACCACCCTCGATGAGTATGTCGGCCGCATGAAAGAAGGTCAAGACGAGATTTACTACCTGATTGCCAGTGACATTGCTAGTGCGCAACAGAGCCCACACCTCGACGCCATGCACAGTCGTGGTCTTGAGGCTCTCTTGCTGACCGACATGGTCGATCCGTTCATGCTCCAACATATTCGTGAGCATCAGGGCAAAAAGCTGCGCAACCTCGATGATCCAGATCTCACCCTGCCCGGTGATGATCAGGCCGCTGACAGCACACTCGATGACCAACAGCTCTTGGCTGTGGTCGAGGGGTTCAAACAGGTACTCGGTGAGCGCGTCAACGGAGTACAAGCTTCAAATGTGCTGCGCAATCACCCCATCCGCCTCGTGGCCACCGGCAATAGCGAGATGGAACGCATGCGCCGTCTGATGGACCGCGATACTAGCCAGCCTACCCGCAAAATCGAATTCAACCAGAGTCACCCCATCATCGTCGGCGTCGCGCAGCGCCTTGCAGTCGACCCTAATGATCCCGTCGCAGCCGCAGTGGTAGAACAACTCTACGCCAGCGCCTTGATGCTCGAGGGGATTGCTACCGATCCGGCCACCTTGGTCAAACGCATGGAACAAATCATGCAAGCCGCGGTGCGTTAGGTACAACCAGAGTGTGGTTACAGACGGGGGCACAGCTGTGCCCCCTCACACCACCAACAACACCCCCTGCATTACCACGTGCGTGGCCATGTGCGACACCATGGCAGTCGTCAGACCATGTCGCCAATATAAATAGCCAAAGCCCAGCCCACCAATTCCGTTCAGCACCAATGCCCGCACAATCAATGGTGTACAATCGCCGTCAACCGGGCACAACATCGCAAACGTGACTGGCAAATGGCCGGCAGCAAACAACAGCGCAGAGAGCGCAATCGCCCACCAGAACACCCACGTTGGCAGTATGTTTTGCATGCCAAACAGCCCCAACACCCTACTCATCAGCCAGACAATCAACGTCATCACAAACAGACGCAACAAAATCTCTTCAACAATTCCACCATACAACACACTACTAGCCAATCCAAGCCAACTAAAGGGCACATCAATGTTTGCCGGCAAATATGGCGCAAATACCCATACATCACTTCCGACAATCACCATGCCTAACACGAGTGCTACCAGAAGCGCAGTACGCACACCAGCCATTTCGACCACAATCGCCGTATTGAATCCCACCTGCGACGCCATACGCAACCCAAGAATACTACTGACAACTACAAGGATTGCACTCTGCACGCCCGCTATCGCTGCTAGTGCCAGCGGTGAACCAACTTGGGCCAGCATTGCGTTGACTTGATCGACGGGCATCATGCGTAGTTGATTAAGTCCCACCAATGCGCCGGCAATCAATCCAATCACGGTATAACTGAGTACCTGCCATCGTGAGTTATTCATGGTGTCCTCGCTGTATCAGTCGGCGATATTGTATGTATGAGTAAACCAGTATCATAAGTATCATTGCCATAGTGCCGACGAGCATTACCACACCAGAGACCATCGGATTAGCGACAAACAATACGACCACCAAACCAACTACACCCCATGCCGTCATCACCACTCCACCCAGACGGTGCGTCTTGTACCACACTGCAGGGTGATTAATTATCCACGGCATACGAATCCCTACATAGTGATTCGGTTTGGTCTTGGGCAATAGATTGCCAATCACCACAAATAATACACTCAATCCACCCAAAATGAGCTGCGGTACATCGATACTCGTGGTGTAGATATTTTGGACCTGAAAATACGCCAACCACAACGTCAACAAGTTCAATCCCGCTAGCACAAGCACAATCGGCAAGAGCATTTTGTCCATTACCTGTATATTTGCCTGCTGAGTATCATCGTCACTACGTATCCAACGCGGCATCACATCGCGCAATACAATGACTGCAATGATAATCAACGGGAATACTAGCATCACATACTTTGAATCATACCGATCAACCTCGCCACTCAAACCATAATGCGCCGGTACCGTGTCAGCCATGTTCGGCAATAACAATATTGTGATAAGCAATGGAATCACCGCAAATATCCAGACAATTATTCGCTTTATGTCCATCAATACACCCCCTTTTAACTATCCTCGCTCACCCAAGAACATCATCAAACCATTAGGAGTTAACACCATCATTGACGCAAATGTCGATTACACTAGCACTTGGGAATCACAACTCATATTCCACATACGCCATACTTATCCAACACCCATTCGTGGATCGCCATGCGTTCACTCTTTTGCATTGAATTGCGCCACAAACAACAATACCTCCTCAAACACCGACGTATTCAGCTCGTAGTAAATATGGTTTTTCTGCCTTTGCTCAAATACCAGCCCGGCCTGCTTGAGTTGCGTCAAATGATACGAAATCGTTGCCTGCGATAATTCAAATGCCGCCGCAATCTCACCAGCCGATAAACGCCCACCGCGTAGTCGCTGCAAAATCTCACGCCGCACCGGATCTGCCAATGCCTTAAGCGTCTCTTGTAACCCCATGACACCACCTATTTAGATGTTTATCGAAATAGATTATATGCATCCACTCATTCATTGTCAAAACAAAAAACCTCAGGCGCATACTGCGCCTGAGGTTCCCACACAACACATCCTAGCCAAATTGACCACTAATATAGTCTTCGGTGCGTTTGTCAGCAGGATCAGTAAACAACTTGTCAGTATCATCGATTTCAACCAACTCACCAGCGCGAGTCTCACGATTCATGAGCATAAATGCGGTGATATCCGAGACACGAGCCGCTTGTTGCATGTTATGCGTCACCATGACGATGGTGAACTGATTGCGCAACGCGTCAATTAATTCTTCAACCTTAAGCGATGCAATCGGATCAAGTGCTGAGCACGGCTCATCCATAAGGATGACCTCAGGCGTCGTTGCAATGGCTCGTGCGATACAGAGGCGCTGTTGTTGCCCACCAGACAACGCAGTACCATAGCTCTTATGGAGGCGATCTTTGACTTCGTCCCACAATGCAGCACGCCGCAATGACTCTTCAACCTTTTGTTCAATATCGCGCTTATTGCGCATGCCTAGCACACGCAATCCATATGCTACATTATCGAAGATTGATAATTGGAACGGATTCGGACGCTGAAACACCATCCCTACATTGCGGCGAAGTAACACGGAATCGACGTTATCGGCATAGACGTTCTCACCATCAATGCGCAATTCACCTTCACCATACGCCCCAATTGTGGCATCGTGCATGCGGTTAATTGCACGCAACATAGTTGACTTACCACAACCAGAGGGACCAATGATAGCGGTCACGCGATTGGCGGGGATATCCATGGTCACATCATTGATGGCCTTGAATTTGCCGTAATAAAAACTAAAATTACGCACTTCAATCTTGGCCTGGACAGCTCCAGATGCAACATTTGTACGTTCGCGATTCGCAATCAAATCGCCAAAGCCAAGACTGCGATTTTGGGTAATTACATTCTGCATAACCCTATCCTTTAGCCGACCCGGCCGCTGATATATTGTTCGGTTCGCTCATCACCAGGCTCGGTAAATACTTTGCGCGTATTGTCAAACTCTACCAACTCCCCAAGTGCTTGACCGCTACTCGTATCTACCATGAACACGGCGGTCTCATCAGAGATACGTGCTGCTTGTTGCATGCTATGCGTCACAATGACAATCGTCAAGTGTTCTTTTAGTGTCGTCAACAGCTCTTCGATGCTAGCAGTCGCAATTGGGTCAAGTGCCGATGCAGGTTCGTCTAATAATAGTACATCAGGATTGACTGCAAGCGCACGAGCAATCGAGAGTCGCTGTTGTTGACCACCAGACAGTGCATGACCTGGCTTATCAAGTACATCTTTGACCTCGTCCCACAACACTGCAGCACGGAGGGCTTTCTCAACTTCGACATCTAGGTCGGCCTTGTTCACCATTCCGTGCAAGCGCAAGCCAACCGCGACATTTTCGTACACACTTCGTGTACGCAATGCAACAGGTTGTTGAAAGACCATCCCTACCCGCCGACGAATCATCGTAGGATCTTCTTTTGGATCATAGATATCCAAATCACCAAGCATCACAGTACCCTTGGCATACGCCCCACGAATTGTCTCGTGCATGCGATTGAGACAGCGCAACACAGTTGATTTACCACATCCAGATGGACCAATAATAGCCGTAATCTGACTAGCCTTGATCGTCATATCAACGGGTTTCACCGCTTGACGCGCCCCATAAAAAGGAGTTAATTGACGGATTAGCATGGTACTCATCGAGTGACTCCTACACGACGGGTGGCCAGACGTACTAATATATTTACCAAAAGTACTAACATCACCAATACAAATGCTGCTCCCCACGCCAGCGTGTTTTCGCCAATATATGGCGATTCGGTGTAACGATAGGTCAGCAATGGTAACGCAGCCATCGGTTCAAATATACTCATCGTAATCACATTACTGCCAAGCACCGTAAGAATTAGTGGCGCAGTCTCACCAGCACCGCGGGCAAATGCTAACATGACGCCGGTGACAATACCAGGTAACGCAGTCGGCAATACGACCGTAAAGGTCGAATACCAAGTGGGGGCCCCAAGACCACGGGCAGCCTCGCGCATAGCCTCAGGGACCAGCTTGAGCATTTCCTCGGTTGTACGCGTTACAATTGGTACCATCAAGATGGCCAACGCCATACTTCCAGCAACAGCCGAAAACTGCTGTGTTTGCAGTACGACCACGACATAAATGACCACACCAGCGATGATTGATGGTGAACCACTCAATACATCACTACTAAAACGCACAATGGTGGCTAAGCGTTCGTTTCGATACTCGCTCAAGTAGATTCCCGCAAATATACCAATCGGCAAAGCCATCAAAAGCCCAACACCGGTAATCATCAATGTGCCCAAAATACCATGTAACACGCCACCACGAGGGCCAGCGGCATACGCATTTGCAGCCATCTGCATATCCGCAGACTCTTCAGATAATGCACCATCAGTGATTTCAGTTGATGGCATCTCAAGATTTGCAAATGGATCATTTGGATCAAACGGCACTTCTTCGATGGAATCATCACTGCTCTGTGTGGGCAAGTCGGGTGGCTGATACACATCGGTGAAGAAGCTGAGACTCATCGCTGTACCACCGATGGCAATAACATACGCAATAATGGCAACAAGCGGAATGACAGCACAACCCGTGGCAAGCACCGTCGCACCACGCATAACTTGATCAACCAGCTTGCGCCAACGGTAATTCGTCGATGGTTTCATTACTTTGCCCCCCGATTCCCACGCTCAACGTACCAAATCAATAATCGCGCACTAAGATTCAGTAATAGCGTAATGCCAAACAGTGCCAAAGCAACAGTAATCAAGGCACTTTCATGGAGCGAACTGACTGAATTCGTCAATTCATTGGCTACCAATGATGCCGCCGTAGTTGATGGCAAAAATAACGATTCATTAATACGCTGCGAGTTACCAATCAGCATGGTTGCCGCCATGGTCTCACCTAATGCACGTCCAATGCCCAACATGATGGCACCAATAATACCAGCACTCGCATACGGCACCACCGCCTTAGAGATCATCTCCCAACGTGTAGCACCAATTGCTAACATCGCCTCGCGCTGCGTATTTGGCACCAACCGCAACACATCACGGGTCAATGAGGCAATCGTTGGCAAAATCATAATCGCCAAGATCACGCCTGTTACAATAATTCCGCGCCCTGTTGCGATCGGGCCTGCCAGCCATGGAATGAATAGCCCTAATGACTGACTCACTGGCTCAGCAAAAACTGTATTAAAAAACGGTACAAATACAAAGACACCCCATACGCCATAAATGACGCTAGGGATCGCAGCAAGCAACTCCACCAAGAAGGATAATGGTGTACTAATTGATGGCGGGCACAACTCAGCTAAGTAGATACCAATCCCAATTGCGAGCGGTGCAGCTATCAAAATAGCAATTAGTGCAGATAGCACAGTACCGCGTACCGCAGGATAAGCGCCAAATGTTGGTGCCGCTATCTCAGTCTCGACGGGGTTCCACTCGGTACCAACAAGCACGTCTAATCCAAATGCTTGCCGCGCTTCTTGTGATGAGCTAACCATAATTACGGCAATTGCGATGACCAGCAATACAACTGCACTGGCAAGCACAACCGTTCCGATCCGAAATGGCACATCACCATGTCGAAGCAACGATTTGCCGCTACTCCACGATGCTGATGTCTGCTGATTGGCCATAGCTTTTCCTCTTCTCGTATAGAACAAATTGTGCCGTGCGAGGGTTATCCTGGCACGGCACAATGGAGCTACCAACAACTAGCGGACAGGAGCGTTGAGTACTTGCTGACCATTGACACGGATTGCCATCAAAGCATTCATGGCAGCCTTACGTGTCTCTTCTGGTAATGGAGCATATCCCAAGCGTACTGTTGCGCCTTGGCCAGTCGTCAACCCCCAGTAGATGAAGTCTGACAACGCCTGCGCCTTCTCGACATCTGTGTAGGTATCCTTGCGAACCAAGATGTAGGTATAACCAGCAATTGGGTACGCATCAGCCGCAGGACCGTTGACGATTGACATGGCCAACTTCTGTGGATCTGATGACAACGTGCGACCTGCCGCAGCTGCTGACACATTGGCGGTCTCTGGCTTCACGTAGTTACCAGCTTGGTTCTTGACGAACGGCAAGGGGAAACCAGCAGCCAATGCATAACCGACTTCGACGTAACCAACACCACCCACAGTACGCTGTACCGTGCTCGACACACCAGCATTACCTGGAGCACCAATACCAGCTGGCCACTTAACGGTATTACCTGAACCAACCTGTGACTTCCAATCACCACTGACACTTGACAAGTAATCTGTGAAGATCGAAGTCGTGCCCGATGAGTCTGAACGATATACAGGAATAACCTCGATGTCAGGTAACGCAACACCTGGATTGTCAGCTGCGATACGTGGGTCGTTCCACTTCTTGATTGAACCAAAGTAGATACCGACAATCGTCTCTGGTGAGAAGCGCAACGTCTCGCTCACACTTGGCAAGTTGTACATCGGCATCACACCGCCCAACACCATTGGAACATGAATGGCATCAGGTGCTTGCGTGTTCAACGTGTTTGAACTGACCGCTGAATCGCTACCACCGAAGTCGGTCAAGTAGGCGATGAAGTCGCGCTGACCTTGGCCTGAACCGACACTCTGATAGCTGATTTGAACGCCAGGAACGATGTTCTTAGTGTACACCGAAATCCACACTTGGTAAAGCGGATTTGGGAACGAAGCGCCTGATCCGCGCAATACCACATTGCTCAGCTGACGTGGCTCCCACTCACCACTTGGTGCGGCAGCAGCTTGCGTGGCAGTTGGAGCAACAGCAGCTCTAGTGGCAGTTGCCGCAACAGTTGCGCTAGCGGCAACAGTGGCAGTGGCGGCTGGAGTCTCTGTTGCAGCAGCTGCGGCAGTTGGCTCAGCAGTTGGCTCGGCAGTTGGCTCGGCAGTTGGCTCGGCAGTTGGCTCAGCAGTTGGCTCGGCTGGCTCAGCAGTTGGCTCAACTGGCACAGCAGTTGGCTCAACCGGCACAGCAGTTGGCTCGACAGCAGCTGGTGCACTAGCACATGCTGACAACAACAACATACCAACCATTAAGAGACTGAACACAGTCAACATCATTCGGCGACGTGAGGTTTGCATGGTAAACCTTTCATTACGTACTTTAACCCACGTCAGTAATGTAACAATCAATTGTTATCTATCCCTGCTTTTTTCTTTAACACCGTGTTAAATCTGGCGATACATCCACTATATCCTGCTATACTATGCAGAGTAGCACGTAATGTATAGGCACAATTATTCGTAATGCTTAATCCACTCATCACTGCCATCCATGCCCAAAGTCGCCCAACCGT
>JBMTAN010000016.1:0-58066 GCA_049428765.1 Roseiflexaceae bacterium | reverse complement strand
TAGAGCCGCAGCATGCTGCGGCTCTACCGGGCGATTACCATTTATTTGATGAATGCCAATGTCGCTTGCATAAATGCATCTGGCTGGTCGTGATGAATTTCGTGGCCAGCATTGGGAATAACCTCGCCACTGAGCTTGGGCATATGCGCAATCAAGGCATCGACAAACTCTTTTTGGACCACGCCGCCTTTATCAGGCGCACAATACAGAATATGAATCGGCACATCAACTTGCGTGATCCAAGCCCAGACTGGCGTGAGCAAGGCATTGAGCCATTGCAACACCAGTGGGTCATTGTGGAGCTTGGCGTAAGCCCAGCTATCGAGCGCTTCGTCACTCCAATGTGGCGCCTCAGTACGCTTGAATGTAACCAAGTCAGCATGGCTCATAGTCAACCATTGGCGCAAGCCCAGTTCCCATGGGTCGCGACGCTCTTTGACATAGGCCTCGTCGCCATTAATTGGCCAAATCGCCGGATCCTCGAGCACAACCTTACCCACTAACTGAGGATGTTTACTCACAAGCATCAAGCTCTGGGCTCCCCCCATAGAATGACCAATGACGATTGGTTTATTAAGGCCGAGCTGCTGAATCAGTGCGGCAGCATCGGCAGCAATCGACTCGGTGGAGTAGTCGCTGGCGCGATCGGATTCGCCGTGGCCACGTCCGTCAGGAGCGGTGACACGATAACCAGCTGCCACAAGCTGGGCGATTTGAACACTCCAGTAGGTGCCACAACCAGTGATACCGTGGAGCAAGAGTACGTCAGGGCCGGTACCAGCTTGATAGACGTTGAGCGTTACACCGGTTGAGAGAGCGACGCGTTGAGATGTGAGATGCATGATACAAATTCCTTTGTGTTAATGATGTATTGATAGTATAGCGAAAATTGTACAGTTCCAAGAGTGCAACAAACAGTCACCCCCGAGAGACGAATCTCCCGGGGGTTAGAATGGGGTGCTCGACGGGTTTCGAACCCGCAACCTCTGGTGCCACAAACCAGCGCTCTGCCATTGAGCTACGAGCACCACAACGCTGTGTATTATAGCACAAGCACAATCTCCTGTGCAAATCGAATTTGATGCATCTCGACCGGGATTCGCATAGCCGAGATGCACCAGATCTACGTTATGGAGTAACCCATGCTTGATTTGAATTGCTGGCCACAATCGCGTCAATCACGCGCATATTGGCCACTGCATCGCTCATCGGTGTCGGCACCGGCGTGTCGTTGATGATGGCCAAGCTGAACAAATCACCTTGGATCGTGTATTGGTCACATACCGGGAATACAATCTCATCTGTTTTGCCGGCCACTGTATGCCACATCTTGCAGGGGCGATCAGGTGGGGCATTAAACGGAATCTCAATCTCGATCCGACCCTCGGTACCAAAGATATGCACACGCTGATATGGTGTAAGTTGGGTTGAGCAGGTAAACGTTGCGGTACCCCCTGCAAATTGCATCATGCCTGAGGCCAACCGGTCCGTCTTGAGGGTTGGGTCATACTCCATCAAGCCACAGACTTTGGTGGGCTCACTCCCAAAAATAAAGCGCGACAGTGATATGTTGTAACACCCGATATCCATCAGACCACCACCGCCGATGTCAGCCTGATTACGCACATTGGTTGGATCAGTCAAGAAATACGAAAAGACGCTGTTGATGGTGCGCAACTGACCAATCCCACCCGAGGTCACAATTGCCTTAGCCCGTTGCCATTGTGGGTGATGGCGATACATGAACGCCTCCATTAACTTGAGGTTGGGGAATCGCTTGGCAGCATCAACGAGCTGTTGAGCCTCGTTCGCATCGAGTGCAATCGGCTTCTCGCACAGCACATGTTTACCGGCCTCGAGCGCTTGAATGGTAACTGGCACATGCAGGTGATTGGGCAACGGATTATAAATCGCATCAATCTCGGGGTCTGCGAGCAATTCCTCATAGCTACCATACGCCTTGGGAATGCCCAATTGATTCGCAGCTGCTTGAGCTTTGGTCAAATCGCGCGATGCAATCGCCATAATCTCGCCATGCACGCCTTGTTGCATCGCCGGAATCACTTTTGCCACACCGATGTTGGCGGTACTTACAATACCCCAGCGTATCTTAGTCATCACATACCCCTTTGATGATAATTTGGTCGACACCTCTATTATAACGGTGGTATGATGCAGGCACATCACCTTCACACTATGGGAGCATACACCAATGCGCTGGATAGGTTTGATTGGCGGCATGAGTTGGGAGTCATCAGCTGAATATTATCGCCTTATCAACGAAGAGGTCAAACAACGACTCGGCGGTCTTCACTCCGCTCAAATTATCTTGGCCAGCGTCGATTTTGCCCAAATCGAGGCCTACCAACACGCCGGTGAGTGGGAAAAAGCCGGCACATTGTTAGCCGAGATTGCCCAACGCTTGGTACGTGCCGGCGCTGAATGTATTGTGCTCTGCACCAACACCATGCACAAAGTTGCTCCTATGATTACTCACGATTTACCCGCTCCATTCATTCATATTGCTGATGCCACTGCCCAGAAAATCGTATCCCATGGGATTAAACGTATCGGCCTGCTTGGCACCAAATACACCATGGAGCAGGATTTTTATAAAGGCCGATTAATTGAAGAATTCGGACTTGAGGTCATCGTGCCATCCACTAGTGATCGTGCAGATGTCAATCAAATTATCTATGACGAGCTGTGTATGGGAATTATCAGCGATAGCTCGCGTCAGCGCTATCGAGCGATAATGGCGGAGTTAGTGGCGCAAGGGGCTGAGGGGATAATTTTGGGATGCACCGAGATTACCCTACTGGTGGGTGCGGCTGATACCAGCGTGCCAGTATTTGATACAACGCGCATTCATGCGCAACGTGCGGTCGAATTTAGCGTAGTATAATCATGTTATGGAAACTACAAAAGGAGAGATGGTCATGTTCAACAAATTACTGATAATGTTGGTGCTTGCGTTATTCTTGGCCGCATGTGCAAGTAGCTCAAGTGATGAGCCCCCCGTTGCCACCGCCGAGATTAGCGCCGACAGTGAAGCACCTGCGGGCGAAGCACCAGCCGACGGAACTACTACCGATGATGCAACTACCACTGACGGTGCAGCTACTACTGATGGTGCAGCTACCACTGACGATTCAACAAGTACCGACCCAGCTGCCGTCGCAATTACCGAGGCTAGCGACATCACCACCGCATTCTTGACGGCATATCAAGGTGAAAACGATGGTGCCGCTGCAGCCCAGTACTTTGATGCAGGATTAACTGAATTACTCAACAATGGCAATACTGTACGCGCAGTAGCGGGCATTGATCCGACTTATACTAGTGCAACTATTACCAACGCAGCTCCTTACAACGACGACAAAACAATGCAGATGAATGTGCAACTCGATTATGCAAATGGTGTCCAAAAAATTATCGTTACCCTGAAGACAACCGAGGCCGGTTGGCGCATTGCCACCTTTGCCGCAGACGCCCAAAAGTAACGATTCTGTATAGCCCATAGTCAATATGACTGTGGGCTATACATCCAAGTGACAGATTTTCACGATATATCATTAGCATCTCATCGAGAGGATTTGTAATGAACCGTCGTGTATTTTTGTTGAGTGTGCTTAGTGCGGCGGCGTTAGTTGGCTGTGGTGGGGAGAGCAATCTCAGTACTATCCCACTGTTTCCAGGGACGCGACCAGCCCAACCAACTGAGGCTGCGTTGGCTGCCGAGATTTTTGATGGGACGAAGCGCTATATCAGCGATCAAGCGCAGTCTAGCGCATCGCTCTACCGTATTCCTGATGACACCACCTATCTCACCGTCAAGCAACACTACAGCGACATGTTGATTGGCAGCGGTTGGCGAGAGAATCCAGATGTCGTCATTGAGGGTGATACCTTAAGCTACTTCGGTTGGCAAAAGGGGAACGAGCATTTTGTAATTGGTGTCGTCGAAAATGTCGCTGGTGATGGTGCGTTTTTGGTCATCGCACAATTTGCCAAATAACCAACACCCCTCGGTTGCACTGTGTGCACCGAGGGGGTTACTGTCTCAGCCAGCGGCGCACCCAACGACGTAGCTGATACAACCGGATTATGCGCACCTCGTGGAGTAGTCGCAGTCGATGGTTACCCATCCGTTGAGACTCATAAATGCCGTGCGGTCCAGAGCTGGCATACGCGACTACCGTCACAATAGTTAGAGGGAGAATCATCGCCCCTCCAAATAGTTCAATCCCCATCATGATGCAGGCTAATGGCGTATTGGTGGCGGCAGCGAAGACGGCCACAAAACCTAGGGCCGCCATAAATGTCGGCTCAACATCCATGAATAGTCCGACACTTGATCCAAGCGTTGCACCAATCACGAACAACGGAGTCACCTCGCCACCTTTGAAGCCAAAGCCAAGTGTCAACACAGTCAATAGTAATTTGGCAACAAAGGCCCAGGTTGACACACCACCCTCAAATGTATCTGCAAGCAAGGGCAGACTCAAACCGTTATAGGCACGTGTCCCCAAAAGAATTGTCATGCCGACCACCACCACACCACCAGTAAATACCCTCAGAATCGGCTGGGCAAGATGTTTTTTGCTGAGCGAGTCAATAGCTTGCAAGAGTATCACAAACAACCCGCTCACCGCTGCAAACACGATGCCTGCGACAACCAGTTTTCCAATCAGTACGAGAGTAATTGGCGGAATATTACTGACATGGTAGTGAGCATGCGGAACGTGGAGCAGACGCACCGTTTGGTCGCCCACCACAGCGGCAAGCAAGACCACCAGGAGTGCGCTATAACGGATCTGGCCACGTACCAGCACCTCAAGCGCAAAGATAGCTCCTGCCACTGGCGTCCCAAAAACACTGCCAAATCCGGCACTGATACCCATCAGCAGTACGACACTCGTATCGCGCGGATCAACCCGGAGCCAACGCGCTAATGTACTCGCAAGGCTACCACCCATTTGGACGGCAGTTCCTTCACGGCCAGCGGACCCACCAAAAAGATGCGTCAACAGAGTTGTGCTAAGAATCAATGGCAGCATTCGTAGTGGCACAGCCGTTGTATGAGGTTGATGGATAGCGTCAATAATCAGATTGTTGCCGGCCGATACAGCCAGCCCGAAACGCTGATAGAGCCAGGCAATCGCGATGCCTGCCACAGGTAAGCCATAGAGAAGCCAGCTATAGGTGGTGGAAAGCGTACTCACCGCCGCAAGGGCAATCAAAAAGAATGCACTTACGCCGCCGGCGAGAATACCGATGATGATAGCAGCAATACATTGGCGAAGGAATCTACGCATAATTGAAATAAAAGAGCGGAACGCGTACATACACGTTCCGCCCCTCTAGTAGTGTGTCACAATCGATGTTACTTAGTCTCTCGGTACAACACATGCTTGCGCAAGGTTGGGTCATAGCGGCGCAACTCAAGACGATTGGTATCGTTCTTGCGATTCTTCATCGTGGTGTAGGTATGTGCGCTCTCAGTGCTACGGAGCTTGATGATAATACGGTTGCCTTTTTTGCTGGCCATGATGCGTCCTCTACTGCATTCAGTAAAACTTCACGTATTGTACCAAGAAAACAGTCTGACTGCAAACATCGGATTTTCATCCGTGGTACCACAGGTTAGTCTCAATCACACGTAGTGTCCTGCGGATGAATCGGCTGATAGCTACATCTCAACCGTGCCATATAATCTTGGATTACAAAACCTCGGTTGCACAACATGGTAGTGCTATCTGCTATACTGTGACCAATCATTTATACCAGTAGAGGTCGGATTATGACCACTATCAAGCTTATACCGTTTACGGGTGATGATACGCCCGATGACGCCGTAATTAACACCTGTGTACACTGTGGCCTTTGTTTGTCGTCGTGCCCAACCTATCGTGAGACGGGGCTCGAGCAATTTTCGCCACGTGGACGTATTTATTTGATGAAAGCCGTAGCCGACGGTCGCTTGGGCATGGAGAGCGACACATTCCAAGAGCAGATGAGCGCTTGTCTCAACTGTCGTGCCTGTGAGGCAGTCTGTCCAAGTGGCGTGCAATACGGTCAAATCCTTGAGGCCTCGCGTACACAAATCCATGTCGCCAAAGAGGAGGGCACCTTGCCGCCGTATCCGGTCAGCGTCAAGGTCGTGCGCTCGCTGGTATTCGGTAAATTGTTCAACGACATGCGCCTATTCCGTGGATTCTCGCGGGCACTCTGGCTCTACCAGAAGAGCGGATTGCAGTGGCTAGCACGCAAAATCGGCATTATCAAGGCGCTAGGGCTGGCCGACGCCGAGGCAATTTTGCCGTCAATCAATAATCAATTCACCACGCCACAAGGGCAAGTATACCCGGCTATCGGCACCGAGAAGGCCAAAGTGGCATTGTTGAGCGGTTGTATTATGTCGACCGCCTTTAGTCATGTGCATGATGCGACGATTCGCGTATTACAACATAACGGCATCACCGTGACGGTCCCAAGCGCCCAAGGGTGTTGTGGAGCCTTGCATGCCCATGGTGGTGAGTTGGATGGCGCGCGGGCCTTGGCTAAACAGAACATCGTTGCTTTTGGTAACGGGTATGATGCCATCATCGTCAATGCGGCCGGGTGTGGATCCACCCTCAAAGAATATGGTCATCTGTTACATGACGATGCCGAATGGGGTAATCGTGCCGTAGCGTTTAGTGCCAAGGTCAAAGATATTAGTGAGTACTTGGCCGGACTGACGCTCAATACAGCCAATCTAAAGCCAGTCAATCTGACAGTAACCTACCAAGAGCCGTGCCACCTCGCCCATGCACAGCGCATTACTGCACAACCACGGACATTGCTCAAACAAATTCCTGGCTTGACGCTCATCGAGATGGCAGAGTCATCATTGTGCTGTGGTTCAGCCGGAATTTACAATGTCACCCAGCCAGAGATGGCGGCACAACTTGGTAATCGCAAGTTGGACAATGCCGAGCAGACCCAAGCACAGGTTGTTATCACGGCCAATCCAGGATGTCACTTACAACTTGCAGGGGGATTGCAACAACGTGGGTCACAGATGCGAGTGCTCCATATTGCCGAGGTGCTTGACCTGGCCTACAGCGGGACGGTGTGATGACAGATCGGCGCTATCGGGTGTTGATGATTGCTCCAACCAGTTTTTTTTCGGATTACGGTTGCCATATTCGCATTGCCCAAGAGGCCCATGAGCTCAAAGCGCGTGGGCATGATGTACTGATCGCCACGTACCACAACGGTGACGAAGTTGAAGGACTGAGTACAGTGCGGTCATGGGATGTACCATGGATCAAGCGCACTTTGGTGGGATCATCACGCCATAAGTTATATCTTGATATTGCGTTGTCGTGGCGTAGTTTGCGCACCGCACTCAGCTACAAGCCTGATATCATTCATGCCCATTTGCACGAGGGGGGCCTAATAGGCGCCATACTCAAGCGCATAATCAATAAACCACTGGTGTTTGACTTTCAAGGGAGCATGACCGCCGAGATGATTGACCACAAATTCTTGGCGAGTACGAGCTCTCCGCTTTACAAGCCGTTATACTCTCTCGAGTCGTGGATTAATCAACAAGCCGAAATGGTGCTGACGTCAAGCGACAATGCCATGAATCTGCTCTTGAATGATTTTGGACACAGCCCACAACACCTGACCACGATTGCTGATGGTATCGATACCGAGTTCTTTGCGCCACAACCACGCAACCTTGAGTTACTGGCTGCACTCGGCATACCAACCGATCGCAAAATCGTGATTTATTTGGGGTTACTCGCGCCATACCAAGGCACGAACATGCTAGTAGAGGCCATCCCCGATGTACTCAAAGCAGTCCCTGATGCTCACTTTTTGATTATGGGATATCCTGACCCTGAGAGTTATCTGCGCTATGCCCAGAGTTTGGGTGTAGCTGAACACATCACCTTGCCAGGGCGGATCCGCTATCGCGACTCACACCACTATCTAGGCCTAGGCCATGTGGCTGTTGCCCCCAAGATGAGCCGGAGTGAGGGCAGTGGCAAAATCCCGCAGTACATGTCACTTGGATTACCCGTGATTACTTTTGACACCCCAGTGAGTCGCCAATACCTTGGTAATAATGGTATTTATGCAGAGTACGGCAGTCGCGACAGTTTGACTGCACGGATTATCGAAACGCTCCAGCATCCGGACCGTGCAATGCACATTGGTCAGCGCAACCGTGATTTGGCGATTGCCAATCACAGCATTTCACATATTGGACCACAACTCGAGATGGTATATCAGCGCTTGAATATCACACGCTGAGTCGGCTCTCGCTCAAGTCGTTGGACAACCAGCATTACTACAACACATGCTATCACTAGCAAACTACTCAACGCCGCCGCCATGGCGTATTGCAAGGCACCTGGTCGACCAAGTAGGCGCCCAACCATTACCGGAGCAGTGGCGGTATCGGGTTGGGTAAGCAACAATCCGGCTGCAAAATCACCGAGCGACACCGCAAATGCAATCAAGCTCGCTGCGACCAGACTGCGACGCAACAATGGCACCGTAATGCTCCACCACTGACGCCACGGCGATGCACCAAGTGTAGCGGCAGCGGATTGATATGTGTTGGACATGCGATCGCGTGCCACCATGAGCTGGCGACTCACCAACGGCAATGCAAGTATGACATGTGCGGCCAATAAGACCCACGGCGTCTGAAGCAAGCGCATCGGCCCAAACCAGAGTAAGTAGCCCAATCCGAGTGTGACCGCACTGACGCCGATGGGCAAAGTGGCAACAATTCGCCACCAACCTGGGGCACTCAACACCCAAGCAAACACCATGGTGATAAATGCGACAAGAGTGGCCAACCACAATGAACGCCACAATGCTGCAAGTGGAGTCACAAACAGGCCACTCCCGCGGACTGGCTGAGTGAGCGATTCAAACGCCTGCCACCAAGCATCGTGCGGCATAAGACTGCGCACAAAGAGTACGAGAAACGGTGCAACAAAGACGATGATACACACGACTTGAATCAGTAGTGCACTGAATGAACCAACTCCGGCACGCGGCGTAACAGGATAGAGGTGGTGTTCACGGGGGATCCGGCGCTGCCAACGTTCGGTGAGTGCAAGCAAGCCAATACTTATGACAAGTTGCACAAGTGCCATCGCAGTCGCCAAATCAAGCCGTAAGAATTGGGCAGTTTGCCGCCAAATCTCAACTTCGATCGAGACCACACGACCGCCACCTAGCAACAAAATCACCCCGAAACTCCCGATACAATACAATAGCACCAGCGTCATACCAGCCCACACTGCCGGCAGAATCAGCGGCCACGTCACGGTAGCGAGTTGACGCCACGGTGAGGCCCCAAGTGCGGCAGCAGCGTGCATGATACGCCCTTGGGATGCAACCCACGCTTCACGCAATAGACGCACCATCACACCAGTGTTAAACCACATATGGACTACCACGATCAGTGCAAGTCCTTGTGGCACCTCGAGTCCCAACAACGTCGCACACCAACTGCCACTACGACACAGACCGGTAGCCATGGTCGCAGCAACTGGCGTCGGCACGATGAATGGCACAATCACCGACAGCCAAGCCATGTCGGCAAGTCGCCCTGGCCGGCGTATCAACGCCCAGGTCAATGCGATGGCAATAATTGTCGCAACTCCAGTCGAGATCGTCGCCTGCCACAGGGTGGCCTGCACTACCTGCCAAATCACTCCATATGCATCCGCAGATAGTGGGGCCAATCCTCGTTGCATGACCACTGCAAGGGGGACCACAAACGCCACCACAAGCAGGATGAGCACAATACCAATTGTCAGCCAGCGCCCCATACGCATGTTATGCGTGCTCCTGGGATATAGCCCGCCACACTGGACCATGCGGATAGGCGTACTCAACCAATGATTCAGCCTTCATTTCAATACTATAGCCAGGTGATTGCGGTGGCATGTAGTGGCCATTACGGATAACACACGGATCCACAAAGTGCTCGTGCAAATGATCGACATACTCGATAACTCGTCCGTCGGTGGAACCTGTCACGGCAATATAATCGAAGATTGAGAGGTGCTGAACATACTCGCACAGGCCGACACCACCGGCGTGCGGGCAGACCGGCACGCCGAATTTCGCGGCCATCAGTATAATGGCAAGCACCTCGTTGACACCACCAACACGACAGGCATCGATTTGGCAGAACGAGATAGCATTTGCTTGGAGTAACTGTTTAAAGATGATGCGGTTGTGTACGTGCTCACCAGTCGCCACGCCAATTGGCGCCACCCCTCGCGCAATCGCCGCATGCCCCAACACATCATCAGGGCTTGTTGGCTCCTCAATCCACCATGGGTTATATGGCCGGAGATGTGACATCCAATCAATTGCCTCGGCCACATCCCACACCTGATTAGCGTCAACCATCAAATAGCGATCAGGGCCAATCACCTCGCGGATAAGCGCCGCCCGGCGTATATCAGCCTCAATATTAATGCCGACTTTCATTTTGATGTGGGTAAAGCCTGCATCAATTGCCTCATGACACAATTGTCGTACTTTGTCGTCACTGTAGCCAATCCAACCAGCCGATGTAGTATAGGCAGGATAGCCTTGGGCTTGCATGATGGCAATACGATCGGCTTTGTGTGGCTCTGCAGTCTGCAAGATTGCCAACGCTTCATCCGGCGTAATTGCATCGCTAATATAGCGAAACGGTATGCAACGCACGAGTTCAGTTGGCGTCATATCCGCCAACAAACGCCACAACGGCTTGCGCTCGGCTTTGGCATACAAATCCCATACTGCATTGACTACGGCCGCAACGGCAAGGTGTACTACGCCCTTCTCGGGGCCGACCCAACGCAACTGACTATCTGCCACCATCTCATACCAAAATGCACCAAGGTCTGCAGTAATAGTCGTCAAGTCACGGCCAACTAGGCGCAGCGCGAGGGTCTGAGCGGCGGCGACACACAGCTCGTTGCCACGCCCAATCGTAAACGTCAACCCATGACCACTCAGACCGGCATCAGTCGTCAGAATGACATAGGCGGCAGAATAATCAGGGTCGCGGTTCATTGCATCAGAACCATCAAGCTGAAGCGATGTAGGGAAACGAATGTCGTGCGTAATAGCGCCAGTAATTACCATGAAAACAACTCCTGCACTCGCATGAGATACTCCTTATATACCATCTCGACGATGACGCGACTCATGTACCTCGTCAAACACACACGCATCGCCCTCAAAGGCCTGGATGTGGTTTTTTAGATAAAAGAACTCTCGGTCACACCATAACGCGCTATGCGTCTTCACCCGTGTCTGCCATACACCACGCCCAATCGCAATCTGATGCTCACAGGTACTACGGGCACTGAGTGGATCACCCTCACAAATAAAGTAACGATCGGCCGAGACATGATCGTACGTCAGCCCATCAGGCAATTGGAATGCCCCGTGGTCATTCTCATCATGTAACTCCCACTGCTGTGTCACCTGATCAAAACGCTCGTAGCGGGCCCGTTTGTCAGGGCGAATCTCAATGATATGCGATGGGTCTGCCCCGGCTGGAGGTGCAAAGGCACCAGCGTGGACATCCTGTGATTGTGGTATTCGTACTGGTAAGGTGATAGACGATGACGCCGCATCCATAGTAAGGGTAACCAATTCTGGTGATGGCCACGCATGTGGCCAGTACGCAGGGGCAACCGCTATCCGCCAACGATGACCTGGCGCTAGTTGATGACCAACCGCATTCAGTGTCACTATGACATCCTCGAACTGTCCAGGTGTCATGTCGACAACCTGATTATGTCCATGACGATGCGTCAGATTGAGTAAACCACGGCTAATCAACAGCGACGAGCCATCGGGCGCGATATCGCACAACCGCACTACCATCATCGCCAACGGGCGATTACTGGCGATTCGTAGTTGCACCTGGGGGAACCCGAGTATATCGACGGTGTCAGCAACAATCGGACCATCAACATACCACCCACGGCCGTCCTCAGCACGTTGATCGGGCGCATAATCGCCGGGGATGGCGTATGAGCACCACATTCCGCTATCGGCACCACTACGCAACGTCGTCCCAATGGATACATGCGGCGTATCCGGTTGTCCGAGTGGATATGCGTGCATAGTCGTCCCAGTCGATGGCCATGTCGCATCGGCGACCCAACGGCCATGGCGTTCGGGATACCAAGTTGCTGGTGGCATATACGACTGGATGTAACTAGTGAGCATTGGACCATCCATGACACCGTTTTGCTCACCATTGAGCCAATACTTCCACCAGCGAATCGCTTCAGCTTGAAAGCCGACGGCTGGGCCAGGAGCGCCAGCCTCAGGGTATTTATGAGCCCACGGACCGATTAAGCCTTTGCGTGGCGCCGAGAGCCCGTTCAACAAACGCATCACGGCATTCGTATACCCATCGGCCCAACCACCAACCGCATACACGGCACACGTGATTTGATTAAAATCCTCACAGACCGACCCTTGCTGCCAGTATTCATCACGATGTTGATGTGACAACCATGTCTCGCTATAGCGCGGCGATTCACTCATGCGTCCGAGCCACTCTTCACGCCAGTGCGATCCGACAACAGCAGGATCAGGGGGACGACTATTATATGCCAACATCACCGAGGCCCATGGCAACATGTCGACCGCAAGTAGACACCCACCCATGTAATGCACGTCATCGGCGTAACGATCATCAGTTGAGCAGATCGTGATAATTGCCTTCAGCGCAGGTGGACGACGAGCAGCCACTTGGAGTGCATTAAATCCCCCCCACGAAATGCCGAACATGCCCACATTGCCGTTACACCACGGTTGAGCAGCCAACCATGTAATCACCTCACAGGCATCAAGTTGCTCTTGCGGTAGATATTCATCGTACAAAATGCCGTCAGAATCACCACTGCCGCGCATATCAACACGTACAGCTGCGATACCATGAGCCGCAAGATACGGATGTCGAACGGCATCTCGACGCACTGTGCCGTCATTACGCCGATACGGCAGATACTCCAGCACGGCAGGCACCGGAGTGGTATAAGCAGACTTGGGGATATAGATGCGGGCAGCAAGTCGCGTGCCATCAGACATGGGAATCCAGATAGGGTCGAGTGCGTCAATACCGTGCATATCGATGGTCTCATACTTCACTATTGACCTCGATTTCTTGCGCAGCACGCACACCACTCACCATGGCCCCGTGTACGCTCGCTGCTTGTCCATCAAGTGCGGTAGCCTCGCCTGCAAAGTGTACGCGCCCATGGGGTGCAGCAAGCGCAGGGCGCAAGCCATGATGACCGACCGCCACTGAACTATATGCCCCACGACTCCACGGATCATTACTCCAATCAACAATCTGATGCTGACGCAACAATGTACGCGGTACATCGCCATACGCCTGCGCCAACACGTCAAGACACATATCGATAGGATTTGGATGGCGCAAAAGAAAGTCCGCTCGTGGTCCCGTAAAAAAGCCAAACAGGTATGGCGCATCGGGTGCTATGGTCCACCACACGGGTGCTGGATCGACAAGACTCAAAAACGTCATATCACGTGGCCAAAATTGGCGTTCAAACTGCAACACAACCTTCGCACCACCGAGCATATCAATATGCTCAATCGCATGTTGTTTATCGGCTGACAATGGCGGTTCAAAGGTTATGATCTGCGCTTTGAGTAATGACACAGGAACAGTCACAATCACACGCTGGGTCGTGAGCTCGCCAGTACGGCATACTACCGTACAGTGTGAATCGTGGTCGTTGATAGCAGTCACCATCGTATCGAGACGAATCTCGATACCGTCTGCCAATGCGTGGAGTACTGGTGCATAGCCAACATTGATATGATAATCCTGTCCGCCAATGGCCGTAGTTGCCAACAAATCATCGCGCATGGCATGCATACTAGCACGTGCAGGAGTCATTGCCGCACTATGGATATAACGAATATCCGCAAGATGTTGGACGAGGTCGCTGACGCCACGCGCTGACAGCCACTCTGCAAACGAAATATCGGGACCGTCGTAGGCCATAATGGCAGATTCAATGGTAGAGAGTACGGCAATCTCGGGATGGACGAGCGCAAGCTCTTCAGCGGAGTAGACCGCATGGTCATACCAGATGCGCCGGCCATTCCACAAGCTAGCGACAGTAGTGGGTAATTGCAGGCGGCGTACCCACTCCCAAGTGGCCACATTATCGCCATGAATGAACTCGGCACCAAATTCGCGGGGGAACATCGGATCGTCGTGGTTGCTCCATACACGTCCACCAATGCGGTCACGAGCTTCGACGACACATACCGACAATCCACTATCTTTCAGATAGCGCGCCGCTGCGAGACCAGCAACACCGGCCCCAATAATTACAACGTCGTACATGGTGACCTCCTTTGGTGGTTTGTACTATGTGCTTATGACGATGTGGTGCTATGCCAATGTTGAATCATGCGTGTTGCAACGGCATCCACATCACATGACCTATCGGAGAGTTGTGCGAGTGCATGTTGCCACTCGGGGAGTTGTTGGATTGACTCTATCACCTGCATCTCAATGGCGCGTTGCAGTGACATGCGGCGGCGATATTGTTGGCGTGGGGTTTCGGGGTGAGTTACCAACCAATCTTGATGCGTCAGCAACGCATCACGCAACTCATCGATACCTGTGCGAGCAACAGCCGACACCCCTACCACAGGGACTGACCAAGCGTCATCTGTCGGGTGGTGCATGCGAACAAGCGCCCGTAATTGTTGTAGCGTAGCACTTGCATCAGGGCGATCGCTTTTGCTGACGGCAATCACATCAGCGATTTCCAGCACACCAGCTTTGATAGATTGCACCTCGTCACCCATACCCGGAGCCTCAACAAGGAGCACCGTATCGGCTACATCAGCCACTGCTACATCACTCTGCCCGGCACCTACGGTCTCGAGCAATACCACATCAAATCCCGCAGCCCGCATCAATAACGCTGCATCAGTTGTGGCGGCAGCAAGACCACCCAATCGCCCACGATTAGCCATACTACGAATAAACACACCGTTATCGCCGGCCAAATCATACATGCGGATGCGGTCACCCAACAAGGAACCACCACTGAGTGGTGATGACGGGTCAATGGCAATAATGCCTACCGTGAGCTGTTGTTGACGCAAACTCTGTGCAAGTGCGGTGGTCAGTGTTGATTTACCAGCCCCAGGAGCACCAGTAATTCCAATCACATGCCCAGCTGGGACATGCGCAAGCGCTTGGCGTAGGATACGTACCTCAGAGCCACCGCGTTCAACCATGGTCAAACCGCGCGCCAAGGCACGGCGATCTGCCGCACAGATGGCCGTTGCGAGGGCCACAAGGCTACTCACGCAATCCTCGACGCGTCGCTACCGTAGTCTGAATAAACGCAACGATGTCTTCGGTATTGGTACCAGGTCCAAAGATTGCATCAACGCCGTGCTGTTGAGTCAACACATCAGCATCTTCACGGGGGATAATCCCACCAGCAATCACCACACAATGCGCTAGCCCTGCAGCATCGAGTTGACTCGTCACTTTGGGGAGGAGTGTCATATGCGCACCCGAGAGAATCGATAAACCGACAACATCGACATCCTCTTGCAAAGCGGCCTCGACAATCATATGAGGAGTCAAGCCAAGACCAGTGTAGATTACATCCATGCCGGCATCTCGGAGTGCACGGGCAATTACTTTGGCACCGCGGTCGTGACCGTCAAGGCCAGGTTTTGCGACTAATACGCGAATAGGTGCGTCGTGCGTCATGGATTAGCGCTTTCCAGGCCGGCGGCCAAAAAATGACGGCTTTTCGACCATTCCCACACCCAAATCTTCATATTCGGCTTCACCAGGGCGCATGCCACGTTTTTGGTTAACCCACTCATTCCGTGCAGTATTTGCCCCAGCAAAAAAGGCAGTGACTGCGGCTTCGTCACTGGCAGCGAGTGCCGTTTTGAGTGTCGTTAATTGTTCAATTGACGCATCGATCCAGCGCGCTAGCGCCTCGTTATTGGTCAGAGCAATATCACGATGCATGATTACATCGCCCGAGGCCAAGCGAGTGGTATCGCGGTAGCCGGTAGATGCCAACGCTGCCATCTCACGCCATGATGAGGCACTCGTCGTAGCATTAACTAAGGTTGATGCCATCACAAAAGGCAAATGCGAGATACCAGCAACATATGCATCATGCTCAACTGGATCGATAAAGTAGCTTTTGGCACCTATTCGATCGACCACTGCCTCGCACAGTGCAATTGCCTCAGGCGGGGCATTGTGACCCAAACACAAACAATAGATTGAATCTTTGAACAGGTCATGCACTGCGGCTTTAGGGCCACTTTGCTCACGACCAGCCATTGGGTGCCCACCAATAAACGCATTATCAGGCAAATACTGTGTAGCCCACTGCATTACTTGTGTTTTGGTACTTGTGACATCAGTGACCACTGCACCGGGTTCAAGCAATGGAGCCACTTGCTGCATGACATCAGGAATGGCTCGCGCCGGAACAGCGAGCACAACCAAGTGTGTGCCCTTAAGTGCTTCTGCAAGATTGGGCGTGATTTTGTCGACGGCCAAGCGCACACGTGACTCCTTCGCATTGTCACTTGACACATCGTATCCGACCACCTCGATGTTCCCCATCGGATCCTTTTTGCTATCGGCCGAACGCAAGGCTATCCCTAGACTGGTGCCAATCAGACCCAATCCAATAATGGCAATACGAATCACAATAACCTCCCTGTAATCACAATGACTCAACGTGTGGCAGGTGGCTCCACATACCACAAAAACAAGAGTTCAATACTTATCAACATTAAGACCCATAAACCAAAGAAAAACGGCGTCATTGCCCGTAGTCCAACGAGCAAAATCACACCAACACCGATTAATCCAACGAGACTCGCTTGGCGGTATGCGCGGCGTACATCATAGCGACGGGAACGCCCGCGAAACAAGAGCTGCCCCACTGCATACAAGATCGGCATCATAAAACTTGACACTGACCAATACAAGGCGAGTGACATCAACACATAAACTGGCACATCAAATAACGACAACATAGACCGTGTTGGCACAGGCACATAGAGCAATACCATGAAGAACAGAACGCTACCGACAACACCTCGAACTGCGACGCCACGAGCAGCTAGGTAATACTCAACAGGCACATACGTGACTGCTCCAACTGTAGCAATTACCACCACCAAACTCAATTGTTGCCCAACATTGCCTGCATCCCATGTCATACTAAATACTGCGACTAGCACACCAATCCAGGCAAAGCCAACCACCGTAATCCAACCGAGTAGATACGGCTTAGCGATAGATTCAGTTTGAATTCGCGGTATCTGTTGTGACGAAGAGCGAATACGCGTACGACTGCGACGTGCGACATTCATGAAGCAAACTCTCCCACACCATGACGAACAATGGGGTGCATAATGCCTTAAATTGTACCTTATAATCACGATATCCGGTGAGCGACATCATATCAGATGTATGTGACTGCACCGGCACGTTTACATACGGTACATACGATTCAACCAAAGGAGTTTGAAATGCAGCCACTCAAAATTGGCATTGTTGGAACGGGAAGCGTATCACAGCGCGGAATTTTGCCACACCTTAGTGTGCCAGATGTCAGCGACAAAGTCATTATCACTGCAGTCTGTGATCCGGCACCCGGTCGCGCCGAGGCTGCAGCCACCAAATATGGCGTGCCGGCTTTCTATACCGACTACGAAACATTCCTCGCTGAGGCAGATATCGACATCATCACGCTTGCAACACCTATCGGCCTACACTATCAGCAAGGCAAAGCGGCAATTTTGGCCGGCAAACATGTCCACTTCAACAAAAGCATGACTACGACCGCTGCCGAAGCCAGCGAATTGATTGAACTCGCAGATGCACGTGGCTTGAAGCTCGTGGCATCGCCTGGGGAGATGAATCGCCCCCATAATCAGGCCATCAAAAAAATGCTATCCGATGGAGTCATTGGCGATTTGTGCTGGGCTGTCTGTGGGGCATCATTTGGGCGCTACCACGAAAACGAAGAGTACCGCACGGGCAATGACCCACTCACCAATGTTGATCCATCTTGGTACTATCGCAAACCAGGTGGTGGTCCATTGTACGACATGACTGTCTATGCGCTACATGGACTAACTGGAATACTAGGCCCAGCTAAGCGCGTAACAGCAATGTCTGGTGTACGACTACCATTCCGTGAATTCAAAGGCGAGATGGTCGCATGCGATGCAGATGACAACACCTTGATTCTGATTGATTTCGGCAACAATGTCTTTGCAATGGCCTATGGCACACCAGCTGGGAGCGTCAGCGAGGGCTTTAGTGGCAGTTACTTTGGTACAAAGGGACAAATAGTTGGCCTTAAATTAAATGGTCAGCCATTCGATTACCCACGTAGCGACGAAGCCGACAAACATCCTCATGGTCGTTGGGCCGGCAATCAGCACATTTTGCCATATGTCACCGAGGCACATTACAACATCGATGAGCATCATGTCTTTGCCGATATCATGCAACTTGTTGATTGGGTCCGCGATGGCATACCGGCAATAGGCACCGCTGAACATGCGCGGCATGTTATCGAGATTATCGAGGCCGGCTTACGGGCGGCAGAGACTGGTCAAACACAACATTTGCAGACACACTTTTAGGCTAATTAGTCGACAGCGTGTAGTCCGTGAACTACACGCTGTCAAAGATTAGAATCTTGAATGTGAATAAATTTCTCTTGTTGCACCCAAGTCAGTTGTGATAAAATAAACAAAGACGTATTGAGCGTGGTGTATATGTGTGTCTAGTTCACAATTTTCGGCATATTTGTGGACTTTTCATACAAAATACATCTAACTCATATGCCAGATGCGTATGAGAGGCACAGGCATCATTCACGCAAAGGACACTCACGTCACGAGGCGTGCACAAGTGTGGATGCAAGTGGTGTCAGATTCAGACTTTAGAAAGGTACCAAATGGCTCAGGTATTTAATCGGCGAGCAAACACAATCGCCAGGTTGAGTATCTTCGTTGGTGTCCCGTTAGTCCTTATACTGCTTTCGTCAGTATGGTGGTACTACACGCGATCCGACTGGGTACGTGATGTCGGGCCGGCACATGCAGTGGCACAACCCGGTGGTGGGTTTAGTCACCAGCTGCACGTCGGTGGTCTCAAGATGGACTGTCGTTACTGTCACAACGCTGTTGAGGTGTCGTCAAGTGCGAATATTCCATCAACCGAGACGTGTATGGGTTGTCACTCACAGGTGTTGCATGAGAGCCCGAAGCTCGAATTCGTACGTAGCAGTTACGTCAACGACGAGCCAATTCAATGGAACAGAGTACACGATTTGCCGAAGTTTGTGTACTTTAATCACAGTATCCACGTTGCAAAAGGCGTTGGATGTTCGTCATGTCACGGCAACATTGCCACCATGCCTGTTGTGTACAAGACACAGGCGCTCTACATGAGCTGGTGTTTAGATTGTCACCGTGCACCTGAGGAGTTCATTCGTCCACAGTCCGAGATTTTTAACACTGCGTGGCAGCCACCAGCGGATCAAATTGAGCAAGGTCTCAAGTTGAAGGAAGAGTACGGCATTCGTGACTCGTTGCAGCTTACCAACTGTTCGATCTGTCACCGATAGAGCGAGACAAAGTAGACCATGAGCAAAGAAACACACGACATTCAGCAGAGCAGTGGGCGTAGCTACTGGCGCAGTCTCGACGATTTGGTACAGTCGTCAGAGTTTCAAGAGCGTTTAGCACGAGAGTTCCCACAGGAAGCAGCTGAGTTGCGCGACCCAGTGAGCCGACGTTCGTTCCTCAAATTGATGGGTGCCTCAATGGCCTTGTCAAGCTTGGCCGGATGTCAGTTCGCCATCAAGCAACCCCCCGAGACAATCGTCCCGTATGTGCGTCAGCCGGAGCAAGTCATCCCTGGACGCGCCTTGTACTTTGCCACAAGCATGGCAGTACACGGGTATGGAATTGGTTTGTTAGCCGAGAGTCACGAAGGGCGCCCAACCAAGGTTGAGGGCAACCCAGATCACCCAGCCAGCAATGGCTCGAGCGACGCCTGGATTCAAGCCTCGATCTTGACCATGTACGACCCAGATCGTTCGCAGCAGATTATCAATGGTGGTCAGCCCGCAACCTGGGCTGATGCAAGTGCCGCATTGGCAAGTGCAGCCGCCGCCGCTGGTAGTGGCATTCGCATTATCAGCGAGCCTAGCACCTCACCAACGTTAGCTGCCTTAGTGGCCTCATTGCCAGCTGGTAGCACGTGGTATCAGTACGATCCTTTGAATGCGAACAACACCAGCACCGGCACGATGAATGCTGTTGGTGGTGTCAATACCATATATGCATTTGATAAGGCAGACGTGGTGGTAGCACTCGACAGCGACTTTACGGCCACTGGACCAACCGCATTGCGCTACGCCCGCGATTTCGCCAGCAAGCGCCGTGCCCACAGTGCCAAGCCCAAGATGAATCGCCTGTACATGGCTGAGCCAACGCCAACCTCAACCGGCACCTTAGCTGACCATCGTTTGGCAGTCAAGGCGAGCGCCATTGGAGCCTTGACCCAAGCGATCGCAGCTGCAGTTGGCGTGACTGGTGTAACTGCCCCCAGCTTGAGCGAGAGCGAGAGCCAGTGGGTTGCCACCGCCGTCAAGGATTTGCAGGCTAACGCTGGTAAATCAGCTGTCATCGCCGGCGAGACCCAACCAGCCGCTGTCCATGCCTTGGTGCATGCTATCAACGCCGCCCTAAACAACGTGGGTAGCACGGTCAACTACATTGATCCAGTTGGGAGCATGAACACCGGCATCAACTCATTGGCCGCATTGGTCAACGAGATTAACGCAGGCGCAGTCAGCATGTTGGTGATTGCCGATACCAATATTGTCTACAATGCACCAGCCAACTTCAACATTGCTGAGGCCATCAAGAAGGTCCCAACGGTTGTGCACTTTGGTCTCTACCAAGATGAAACAGCCGAGTTGGCTCAGTGGCACATCAATGCAGCTCACTACCTTGAGAGCTGGGGCGATTTACGCGCCTTCGATGGGACAGTATCAGTGCAACAGCCATTGATTGCCCCACTCTATGACGGCAAGACATTGATCGATGTTGTGGCAGCCATGACCGGCAACGCATCATCAACCCATGATTTGGTCAAAAACTTCTGGCAGGGTGTGACCGGCACTGACGGCTACGCCTTTGACAAGAATTGGCAGATTGCCTTACACGACGGCATTGTGCCCAACACGGCAGCGGCTGCTGCAACTCCAACCTTGGCCACCAGCTTTGCCGCTCCTGCAGCTGCAAACGATGGTCTTGAGATTGTGTTCCGCGCTGACCCATCACTGCGTGATGGTTCGGTTGCCAACAACGGTTGGTTGCAAGAGGTGCCAAAGCCTGTCACGAAGATGACCTGGGACAACACAGCACAGCTCAGCCCCAAGACTGCTGAAAAGCTCGGGCTCAAGCGCGGTGACATCGTCAAGTTGACCTTTGAAGGTCGCTCAGTCGATGCACCAGTGTTCGTGGTACCTGGCCAATCAGAGGATACCGTTGTGGTACATTTGGGCTTTGGTCGAAGCAAGGCAGGTCGTGTCGGTAACGGCGTCGGCTTCAACGCCTATGCAATTCGCCCAAGCACGAGTTTGTGGCATGGTGCAGGCGTCGAGATTGCCAAGGTCGGCGAGGATTACAAGTTGGCCAGCACGCAGATGCACACCGACCTCGAGGGTCGCGACTACGATATTTATCGTGCCAAGACACTCGACGAGCTCATCAACCCACACGAGGACAAGCACACGCACCATGAGATTATCGCGCTCTTCCCAGAGTGGGACTACTCAAAGGGTTACCAGTGGGGCATGTCAATCGACCTGAACGTATGTAACGGCTGTAACGCATGTGTGGTTGCTTGTCAGGCTGAGAACAACATCCCAGTCGTCGGCAAGGAGCAGGTGTGGATGGGCCGCGAGATGCACTGGATCCGGATTGACACCTACTTCTCCGGTGATGCTGAGCATCCCGAGATTTATCAGCAACCAGTAGCCTGTATGCAGTGTGAGCATGCCCCATGTGAGATTGTCTGCCCAGTTGCTGCCACCGTGCACGACTCAGAGGGTCTCAACAACATGGTGTACAACCGCTGTGTGGGTACCAAGTACTGCTCAAACAACTGTCCTTACAAGGTGCGTCGCTTCAACTTCTTCCAATATAGCGACATGGAGACCCCATCACTCAAGTTGCAGCGCAACCCAGATGTGACGGTTCGTACCCGTGGTGTGATGGAGAAGTGTAACTACTGTCAGCAACGCATCAACGAGGCTCGTATTGATGCACGCACCCAAGGTCGCGAGATCAAGGACGGCGAGGTTGTGACCGCTTGTCAGCAGGCATGTCCAACCCAGGCAATCGTATTCGGCAACATCAATGATCCGTCATCGAAGGTTGTCCAGCTCAAAGCGCTCGAGAAGACCAGCTACACGATGCTTGACCCACTTAACACCAAGCCACGCACCAGTTACTTGGCCAAGCTGACCAATCCCAATCCCGAGCTCGGCGGCACACACGGAGAAGCATGATGCAAACATCGCAAAAGGTCAACCAACCCGTCGTTGAAACATACGACGATCTGCTGGCACCGGGGCAGACGTATGCCTCAGTCAGCGCCAAAATCGGCGATATCGTGCTATACCCGGTGCTCAAGACCCCCTGGGGGTGGATTGGCGGCATCGCGGTAGCCGGTCTCTTGCTGATGCTCTACCTCTACTCATTGGCAACCTTGTTCACCGTCGGTATCGGTATCTGGGGTATTAATGTTCCAGTCGCCTGGGGTTTTGACATCATCAACTTCGTGTGGTGGATCGGTATCGGTCACGCCGGTACGTTGATCTCGGCCATTTTGTTGTTGTTCCGTCAGGACTGGCGCACTTCGATTAACCGCGCGGCTGAGGCAATGACGATCTTTGCTGTAGCCTGTGCCGGTATTTATCCATTGGTCCACACGGGTCGCCCATGGTTGGACTACTGGTTCTTGCCGTATCCGAGCACACTCGGCATGTGGCCACAGTTCCGTAGTCCACTTGAGTGGGACGTGTTCGCCATCTCGACCTACGCCACGGTATCAATTTTGTTCTGGTTCGTCGGTTTGATTCCTGACTTGGCCACGTTGCGCGATCGTGCGCAGCACCCAGTTGCCAAGTTCTTCTATGGTGCATTGTCACTCGGCTGGCGCGGTGCTGCCAAGCACTGGCAGCGCTACGAAGTCGCATCGTTGATTTTGGCTGGCTTGTCAACGCCATTGGTGTTGTCAGTACACTCAATCATCTCGTTCGACTTCGCCGTGTCACAGTTGCCGGGATGGCACGTAACCGTGTTTCCTCCATATTTCGTGGCTGGTGCGGTGTACTGTGGTTTCGCCATGGTCATCTTGTTGATGATTCCGATCCGCAAGCTATTCGGCTTAGAGGGTCTGATCACGATGAAGCACTTCGACGTCATGAGCAAGGTGATGTTGGCATCAGGGTTAATCGTGACGTATGGCTACTTCGGCGAGATTTTCTACGCCTGGTATTCGGCGAGCATTTACGAGTACTTCTTGATTGTCAACCGCACGGTTGGTCCATACGCATGGTCATACTGGGCGTTGATTCTTTTCAACGTGTTGATTCCGCAGCTGTTGTGGTTCAAGCGCTTCCGCACCAATTTGGCTGTCTTGTTGTTTGTCTCAGTGGCAATCAACATTGGTATGTGGTTTGAGCGTTGGGTCATCATCGTACTCAGCTTGCACCGTGACTTTTTGCCATCATCGTGGGATGTGTACAACCCATCGTTCTACGACTGGGCCACGTTCATCGGTTCGTTCGGTCTGTTCTTCGTGCTCTTCTTCTTGTTCATTCGTTTGCTGCCGATGATTACGATCTTCGAGGTACGCGATTTGGTGCACAAGACAGCACACAAGGCACACGACCAAAAGGGGCACTAGCACGCAGGTGCGTAGCGGTTGGGTGAGCAACTCATCCAACGGTCAATGAGAGGTTTGCATGTTCAAACGCAAGTCAGAGGCGGCCAATGCCGCACCCGCCGCACCAGCCACATATGGCATCATGGCGGAATTTAGCGACACGGATGAGATTATCCACGCCGCTGAGAAGATTCGCGAGGCAGGATTCACCATGGTTGAGGCATACACGCCAATTCCGGTGCATGGTCTCGACGAAGCGCTCGGTCACAAGCCTTCACGCTTGCCGTGGCTCGTCCTCGCCGGTGGTTTGACCGGTTCATCGGGGCTATTCGCCTTCATGACATGGGTCAACCTCGTCGATTACCCGATGAACATCGGTGGTCGCCCATTGTTTAGCTGGCCAGCCTTCATTCCGATTACGTTTGAAGGTATGGTGCTGTTCTCAGCCTTTGCGGCTGTGTTCGGCTTAATCTTTATTTGTGGTCTCCCAATGCCATATCACCCGGTCTTCAATGCACCCGGATTCGAGCGTGCATCAGTCGATGGGTTCTTCTTGTGCATCGAGGCCAAGGATCCGCAGTACAACGCTGCCAACGCAAAGAGCCTGTTGCAGGGACTCGGTGCCAAAGCAGTGCACGAGTTCAGTGAGTGAGGGGCACATGCAACTGAAGGTATCTTCACTCCGACGCACGAGCATTCGCGTCATCCTACTCGGCATATTGGCATTGGTCTTTTCGGCGTGTCACCTCGACATGTACGATCAGCCCAAGTACAAGCCGCTCCAAGCCAGCGATTTCTTTGCTGATGGAGCGTCGGCCCGCCGATTGGTTGACGGCACGGTATCGCGCAACGGTCTCAAGATCGACGAGCGCACCACCGGTCGCGTCGGCGGTGATCCAGCTGGCGAGTACATTAGCATCGAACAAACCGGCGTTGAGCTAGGCGATGCATTAGTAGCACGTGGCCAAGCACGTTATAAGATTTACTGTGCCTCATGTCACGGTGAAAAGGGTAACGGCAAGGGCATCGCGTCGGGTCCAATCAGCAAGGGGCCGTTGGGTCTAGTCGTACCAAGCTTGTTCTACGTAGACGAGCTCAAGGGTCGCCCGGTACGTGGCGAGTCATTCGACTTGGCTGACGCACCAGACGGCTACTGGTTCAAGGTAATTAGCGAAGGCGTCGCAAATCCAAACTACGACCCGAGCAAGCCACCTACACCAGATAACGCACGCTACACGATGAACCCCTACAACCATCGCATCCAAGATGTGAACGACCGCTGGGCGATCATTGCGTACATTCGCGAGATGCAGAAGAATCCACCCGAGAAGTAAGTGTGAGCGCGTAGCAGAGGGCACATCCTCTGCTACGCCAACGGTAAGGACATAACCGTGGTAGAACAGACTGAAAAACTTAACTCCACCCTGAGTAATATTCAGCGGTTGGCAGGTATCGTTGGCGGTGGAGCCCTCGTAATCTCGTTTGCGGGTATCGCTCTGAGTTCAACGAGCCAGGTACTACAATCGTACCTGTTTGCGTTCCTATTCTTCTTTGGCTTGTCGGCTGGTAGCATGTTCTTGTTGAACTTGCAGGCCGTCACAAGTGGTGTGTGGGGTCTCATCATCCGTCGCTTCGTTGAGGCTAGTGCCATGATCATCCCGTGGATGGGCATTTTGTTCATTCCAGTGGCAATTGGCATCTTCTTGCAACTCGAGGACCTCTATCCGTGGTCAAACCCTGCCGTGGTCGCCGCTGATTATGTCATCGAGCGCAAGGCACCATACCTCAACATTCCGTTCTTCTTGGCACGCACCGTCTTCTACTTCGCTGTGTGGGGCTGGTTAGTCTACCGCATGCGTAAGTTCTCGATTGCCCAAGAGAACGCTCCGATGAGCGAGACCATGACCTGGCGCGACAAGATGGCCCAAACCGGCGGTCCTGGCGTGTTAGCTCACGTCATGCTATGGACAATGGCTGCCACTGACTGGGGCATGTCACTCGAGCCACTCTGGTCATCATCGATGTACCCGGTGGCCTGGATGGCTGGTCAGATTCTGACTAACTTCGCCCTCTGGATTATCGTGTTGTGGCTCTTGACCAAGAACAACTTGCTCGGCTACGACGTACCGGTTGACCGCTTGCACGACTTGGGCAAGTTCACCTTTGCCTTCACCGTGTTGTGGACCTACCTCAACTTCTCACAGTACTTGATCATCTGGTCAGGTAACGTGGCTGAGTTCACCCCATGGTTCCACTACCGCACGTTGGGTGGCTGGCAGTACTTGGCGATTGCCTTGGTATTCGGTCACTTCTTCTTGCCGTTCTTCTTGTTGCTCTCACGCCACACCAAGCGCAACTTCGGCGTTGTCTCACGCATCGCCATGTACTTGGTGGCCATCGAACTGGTCTACGTGTTCTGGTTGATCAACCCAGCCTTCAATCATGATGGCTTTAGCATCCATTGGACCCACCTGACCACCTTTGCTGGCGTTGGCGGCGCATGGATCTACATGTTCTTGCGTCATTTGCAACAACTGCCGATTCTGCCCAAGCACGACCACCGTATTCCTGAGCTCGAAGCACAGCTCAAGGGCAAGCATGGTCATGGGCATGCATCACATGCACCAGCCAATCACTAAGTAAGCATAAGACACCCCTGATTGCGGCGACCGCTGCAGTCAGGGGTGTTTTTGTGTCTCTACACGATTCATAAGCCTACGCTCATCTTTTGTTCATCATCTACGACGATACTACGTATATACAAGATGGGTTTTAGCTCATCCCTCAGCGCCGAATCCTCTACATCCCCTTCATCCTCATATACCTCATCCCCTAGCTGGCCACACGGCGATAACCAGCTAGGGGTTCTTCTTTTACCACACCACGATCAGTCACCTCTGTCAACCACACCGCACCACCTGATTGCCATCACTTCTCTGACTTTTTTGCAAAAATAGCCGCGCCTGAGTACCTATACAATCGTCACAGTTCAGTGGCGCTCTCATACCAAAATGTGCATTATTACAGATAATAATCTCGAATTATGAATGTAACCAAAGATGCACGTCGTTGGTAATTTTAGTACAACAAACTATCAAAAACCATCACAAAATCTACTATCCTCTTTAGGAAATTTCATTAATTTACTTGATTCCAATGCGGAATTATTGTTGCAACAAAAAACCACTCCGCCACTACACATCAACTACATATTCTCTTTACACCCCAAAATGGAGATTGCGTAGTACAGAGAACTTGCTACACTTTGGGTACAACTCAGAACTACGACTTCGCATAGTGCCACCGAACAGTGCAGCCTAGGAGCACTTCTCTCGGTTTCCCTTCGCCACACCGTCAATGGTGACGGACTTGCACAAGGAACGTTATGGAAAGTCTGTTTTATGGGGCATTTGCAGTTATCAATGTTGTTATCACCATCAACTTAATTCGACTGGCAATCCAACAAAAGAGTCTCGGACTAGGATTCGCGGCCATGGCAGGATTCGGCTTAGCCTACGACAACGCCATCATTGGGAGTGGCTCGTTAATTGGAGCCGGAGACACGCTGATGCAGCTTAACATCGGGCGCTATCTGATTCACGCCATCACGACACCACTCTTAATACTCACTGGCTTGGTGTTGGCCCGCAACGCAAGTATCGGCTGGAGCTGGCGTCGCAGTATCGCCGTTATTACCGGGGTGACAGTGATTGGATTTATCGCCTACGATAGCAACACCTACCTGAGCAACGGCTATGTACTCGCCCCTGAGGGCATGCTCCGTTATGTCCTCAATGTTGATCATAATGGTCCACCGTTAGCACCAATTACCACAATGAGCTTCATGATAGCCTTTGGCATTGGGCTCTACATCCAAGAGCGTTCGTGGTGGTTGTTAGCGGGGGCCTTAGCCATGTTCATGGCAGCAGCGATGCAGTTGGGGATTTTTGCCAACATCGGCGAGATTCTGTTAATGGTTAGCGTGTTGTTGACGGCGCGTGCCTTCCCCAAATTAAGCCATGCTGGCTATCAGGCTGCTATTGCCGCAGTCCCGGCCGAAGAGCGCAACCAGCTTGCGGAGGCCCAACGGGGGCGCAAGCGCAAGATGGCGATTGGTAATCGCACCTTAGCGTGGGTCATCTTCTTCAGCTTAGCCATAGACACCGTGGCCTACTACCAAGAGGCACTCGGATTGCAAATTGACAGCTGGGTACATCTCACATTCAGTAACATTTACATCATGTTGTTCTTCATACATGCGGTGGCTAGCTTGTACTTCTATGGTATTCCCAAGTTGCGCAGTCATATTCGGGTGGTACATGTCTACATCGGCTACGGCGTGTTCGTCTTCACCATGGTAAGTCAATCGCTGATTGGCATGGAACCAATCCACATGATTACCTACTTGATTAACTGGGGCTTTATTATCGCCCATATTGTCTTGAGCATCCGCTTCATGCTCCAGCGCGTGCGGCGTCAGCAACTCGATCCTATGCTTGAGTTAACGGTCAGTCCCCATCTACGCGAGACGAAAGCGTAGCCTCAATCTCCCGTGATTTGTGGTGTACGACTGCCCCACTCCGCAGGTGGCCACGTTGGCTGATTGATGGCATCGATTATCCAGCAAGCGACATCAAATCGACGAATCGAATCATTGACTGCAAATCGATCGGTCACACGCACACGACTCGTAGGGACACCATCTACGAGTCGTGTGGGCCGTGGGGCTAACCAATCGAGCCCGCTATGTGCAAGTACCAGCTCCATGTGGGCCAAATCAGTGTAAGCGGTGCCGATCATGGTCGTGGCAAGCATCGTCTTCATCACGAAATTTAATCCCACTGCACTCTCTGCCACACCAGCCGCACTCAGCGCAATAATCCGCGAGACACCACACATCTTCATGCAGCGACACATTGACCGTGTTGCCATAGATGTCAAGTTAATCGGCGAAAGAGACGGCGACCACGGATTTTGGGGATTGCGCCGTTGCATGCCAATACACGAAATCACCACGTCAATATCACTTGCCATGGCAGCAAAAAGTGCCGCCTCATTCAGAATATCGACCTGTAAGTGCCGCCACACAGGCTGGTGAATCGGCTTTCGTGACAACGCAAATACCTCGTACCCCCAGGCATTCGCCATCGTGACGACTGCCTGCCCAACTCCACCGCTTGCTCCTGCCACAAGAATTCGCATGCGTTACTCCTTTTGTGTCATGCAGACAATCTGCGATAATACACAACAACACAGTGCTATCAACGAAAGCTGTATATGCAACATCACATCGAAGCGAGTCGTATCGTTGCCACACGGATTGCCCCATATATCAACACCACACCGGTGCAACGCATGCGCCAACTGAGTCAATACTGTCACGCAGATGTCTGGATGAAACAAGAATACCTGCAACACACTGGATCATTCAAGCTCCGTGGCGCACTCAACGCAATCTTGTCACTTGAGCCGCAACGACGTGCGCGGGGCGTAGTGGCGGCTTCGTCAGGTAACCATGGCGCAGCGGTGGCCTATGCCTGCCAAATAGCAGGCTGTCGTGCGACAATTTTTGTGCCGGAACATGCCGCCCCCGTCAAAATAGCCGCCATGCGTGAACTCGGTGCAGATGTGCACCTTGTCGGCAACGACAGCGTGATTAGCGAAGTGGCAGCCCGTGAGTACGCCACCACGCACAATCTGCCCTATATATCCCCCTATAACGACGAAGTCATTATGGCCGGTCAAGGAACGCTCGCCCTTGAGATTATCAAACAAATCCCGATGCTGAACACCGTCATTATCGCTGTCGGCGGCGGTGGGTTAATTGGTGGTATGGCGGCAGTACTCAAAGCGCATCACCCGCATATGATCGTCATCGGAGCACAACCCCTAAACTCAGCTGTCATGGTTGAGTCAGTGCGTACGGGGACGATTATCGACATGCCAAGCGACGACACTATCTCTGACGGTACGGCTGGAGGCATTGAGTCAGATACCATCACATTTGACAATTATAAACGTTATGTCGACATGACGGTACTTGTCAGTGAACAAGAGATTGTACATTCGATGCGTGATTACATCAACCGGCAACATCATCTGATTGAAGGCGCAGCCGGTGTCGCACTAGCAGCCACCACCAAGTTAGGTACATTTTTGCAGGGACGCGTAGTGGCAGTAATCGGTTGTGGAGCGGGGATTGGAGTTGAACGCCTTTGTGGAGTCATGCAAGAACACCCATAACACTTGGGATACAAAAACCGGCGCAGAAGCACACTTCTGCGCCGGTTCTTTTTGATTAAACCTACAGATCGACCTTGACCTCACGACCCTCGCGCTGGCTGCGGTAAATGCCGTCGAGGATGGCCATGACGTAAAGTGACTGCTCGGCAGGCACTGGTGATGGCAAGTCGTTGGCAATCGCCTTGGCGAACTCGACACACTCTTGGGCGTGTGGCTCGAGTTGATCGCGGGTGACCTTGAGCTGTCGATTGTAGAGCTGGCGAGTGTCATAGTTTGATGACAAGAACTCGGCCTTGGGCCAGTTCGCGCCACCTTCTTGACCGTACAACCAGACCTGCATGTCCTCGCCATTGGTATCGTGGTGCAAGGCCCAGCTAACCTCGATGACCAAGGTGGCGCCGTTTTCGAAGCGCACAAAGCCTGAGGCGAAGTCCTCGACGTCCATATCAGCAGGCACTGAACCGGGGTGCCAGACTGAGAAGGCACCAGGCTTCTTCATCAGCTCATTACGAGCGACACCAGTGACAGAAACAGGCTTGGGGTGCCCCATCAACCAGAGGGTCAAGTCGAGCACGTGCACGCCGATATCAACACAAGGGCCGCCGCCGCTGAGCTCTTTCTTGACAAAGCCTGGCGTGGGGATAAAGGCGTTACGGCGCAACATCCAACTCCGGGCGTGATAAATATCACCGAGCGCGCCACCCTCGATCTCCTTCTTCATGGCTTGTGAGACACCCGCAAAGCGAAAGTGCTGGGCGGTCATCAACTTCTTACCCGACTTATCACGGGCAGCGATCATCTGGCGAATCTCGCTAGGGGTGGGGGCAAGAGGTTTCTCACAGATGACGTGCTTACCAGCCTCGAGTGCAGCAATCGCAATCGGAGCGTGGTGCATGTTTGGCGTACAAATGTCGATGATATCGATATCGGGATTGGCTAACAACTCTTTGTAGTCGGTGGTGGTATGGCTGACGCCATACTTCTGGCCCCAGGCCTCAAGAGCTTTAGGGCTAATATCTGCGCCTGCAACGACTTCTGCATCGGGCGAGGCTTGCCAACCGGGCATATGCGTATGCGCAATGCCACCAACGCCGACAACGGCAACTTTCAACGGTGCCATGAGACACTCCTGTGTGATAAAGGAATCTTCACTCCGCGCCAATTGTACCATAACCCTGATTCGCCACAAAACGTTGTTCACCACGACGAACACGAGTTGGTATAATCAACTATATACAACAAGACACGAGGCAGCCATGATTCGCATTTTGCCACCAGCCATTGCCGCCCAAATCGCCGCCGGCGAGGTCGTCGAGCGGCCGTCATCCGTCATCAAAGAACTCGTTGAAAACGCCATTGACGCTGGCGCCCAAACCATCTCTGTTGAGATTACTGGCGGTGGTGTCAAAGAGATGATTATCCGCGACGATGGCCACGGCATACCAGCCGACCAAATCGAGACCGCATTTGCACGCCACGCTACCTCAAAACTGACGAGCGCCGAGGATTTGTTTGCCATTCGCACCCTAGGATTCCGTGGCGAGGCACTACCATCGATTGCGGCTGTGGCCCAAGTCAGCTGTACGAGTCGCACCCGTAACGCCCAAAGTGCTGTCGAATTGCGCATCGCTGGCAGCGAGATCCAAGACAAACGTATAGTCGGCGCCCCGGTCGGCACCACCTTCGTCATTCGTAACTTATTCTATAATCTGCCGGTTAGGCGCGAATTCTTGCGCACTCCAGGTATTGAGAGTGCTGCCGTTAATGCGGTGATGACCCACTATGCGCTGGCCTATCCTGCAATTCGCTTTGTCCTCACAATCGATAGCAAACCGCGCCTACAAACCAGTGGCAGCGGTGAACTGCGCGATGTTCTCCTTGCAGTGTATGGCCTCGATGTTGTCAAAAACCTCGTACCGGTGCAGATGGACCAAGGCGAGGGCTTGTACCACGTCAGCATCAACGGTTTTATTTCGAATCCGACGATTAGTCGAGGCAACCGCGAGGCGATGCACATCAGCGTCAACGGGCGGGCTGTTGCGCCACGCAATCAAATTGCTGGAATTTTTGATGATACATACCACACGCTGCTGATGAAAGGTCGATTCCCATACGTGATGGTGGCCATTCAGGTTGATCCCGGGGCAGTGGATGTCAACATTCACCCGACCAAGAGCGAGGTCAAGTTCCGCGATCCGGAGTACGTTCGACACAACCTTGTCAACGCCATGCGCCCGCTCATCCAAGGCACGGCTGTGGTACCCGAATGGACGTTGCCCGAGCCGGCACCCACCACACCCGCTACTACGGCACCCACCATACCCGAACGCAGTGCTAGTGAGCGCCGACTCGACTATTTAAGCAATCTCGATCGGCGTGGGAGCACATCGACACCAACAGGTGGGCGCAGTGAGCAAACCCGTGCACCGATGCGTGAGCGCAACTACGAACCAGACTTGTTTCCGCCACCAACAGCAACCCCTAATGCAACCCAACCACGACTGCCAAGCATGGCCAATGAGTCAGCACAAGCGGCCGGAGCAGCCGTGGCGGCAGCGCTTTCGCAACAACGAGCTCATCATCATGGCCCGTTACCGGCCTTGCGAATTATTGGTCAACTCGCTGGCCTATATATTTTGGCCGAGGACGAGGCACATGACCTGTATGTGATTGATCAACACGCCGCCCACGAGCGCATTAACTACGAGCGCCTGATGAATCAGCGCCAACGTGGCAAAATCGAAACACAACCGATGCTTATCCCTCAACAATGCGACTTTGGCGCAAATGATGTAATTATTTTGGCAGAACACGTCGATGACCTCAAGGAATGGGGCTTTGTTATAAGCGAATACGAACAACATATTGTAGTACATACCATCCCGGCGACCGTGCATCCGAGTCGAGTCGAAAGCGCCTTGCTCCAGATATCGGGCTATCTGCGCGACGGCGGTGGCAGTACGCCAGCCGATTGGCAGGAGAAGATGTTGGTCACGCTCTCGTGTCATACCTCGATCCGGGCCGGCCAAACGCTATCAATGGCAGAACAACAGGCGTTACTCGAGCAACTCGCTCAATGCCAAGGTCCCCGTACATGCCCTCACGGCCGGCCAACCGTAATTAGCATGCGCCTCGACCAGTTCGCTCGTCAATTTGGTCGGATTGTCTAGGAGCACGTATGGCACACCTCCCCGTCATCATCATCGGTGCCGGTATCGGTGGACTCGTAACTGCGCTGAGTCTACACGCAGCCGGCTACGAATGCGCTATCTATGAATCCGTCAGTGAGATTAAGGCGCTCGGTGTCGGAATCAATTTGTTGCCACATGCGGCGCGTGAACTTGACGAACTCGGTGTACTCGAACGCCTACATGGCGTGTCCGTCCAACCCACCACCTTGCGCTACTTTACGCGACGCGGTCAGCAGATCTGGAGTGAGGCACGCGGCATGGCCGCTGGCTATCGCTGGCCACAACTCTCGATTCACCGCGGGGTGCTCCAACAAACCCTACTCGACATCGCACGTGAGCGCATCGGCGCACAACACATCCATACTGGCTATCATCTGACAGGACTAATCAGCAACGCTGATAGCGCTACCGCCGAGTTCAGTGCTGGACGGCGTGGGTCACATTTGGCCACAGTACGGGGCAGTATGATCATCGCCGCCGACGGTATCCACTCGGCGGCGCGGGCATTGCGCTACCCCGACGAGGGCATGCCGCGCTGGAACGGTGCGTTGTTGTGGCGTGGCATAGCCGAGATTGATCCGGTGTTTGATGGGCAAACGATGATTTGGGCAGGGCATCCCGACCATAAATTCGTCGGTTACCCGATTCGTGATTTGGCCAACGGTAGGCAACTATTCAACTTCATCGCCGAATTTCGCACAGACAATCAACAGTTAACGGAACGCGAGGATTGGAACCAGTCAGGAGTGTTAAGTGACTTCATCGACCGCTTTGAAGATTGGCGCTTTGATTGGCTCGATATACCGGCGCTGATTCGCTCAGCACCGGGCACCTACCGATTCCCCATGGTTGATCGTGACCCGCTTGAGCGCTGGACATTCAGCCGCACCACACTACTCGGTGATGCTGCCCACCCTATGTACCCAATTGGCTCTAACGGTGCCTCGCAGGCCATCCTCGATGCACGTGTACTGGTCGGATGTTTGCAGTCGTACCCCGACAATGTGGCTCATGCGTTAGCTCGGTATGACGAGATTCGCCGACCGGCTACAGCCAAGATTGTGCTAGCGAATCGCGGATTTGGGCCCGAGATACCAATGAAACTCGTCGAAGAACGTGCGCCACATGGTTTTGTGTCAATCGACGACGTCATCTCACCGGCTGAGATTCTGCAGGTGACAGAGGGCTACCGGGCGACGGCTGGGTTTGCCCTCAAGGAACTCAACGATGGTATGTCATTGGCAGCACAGCGATACTGAATGGGTATAATAGAAGTGGATCGACTTTCCCACAGTTGTGAAAGGAATAGGACTCATGTCACAGGCCGCACTTTCATACGCCGAGAGCAAACGCGACTCACATCTCGAAGACCTCAAGGCGCTCATCCGCATCCCGAGCATTAGTGGCATGTCGGATTACCATCCCGAGGTGCGTCGCGCCGCCGAGTGGCTGGCCGAGCACATTCGCACCACCATCGGTATCAGCAATGCCCGCGTCGTCGAAGGTATCGCTTTGCCACTGGTCTACGCCGAGCGCATCATCGACAGCGCCAAGCCGACGGTACTGGTCTATGGTCACTTCGACGTTCAACCAATTGACCCCATCGAACTCTGGAAGACGCCGCCGTTCGAGCCCACCCTCGTCGGCGACAATTTGTACGCCCGCGGCGCCGTGGACGACAAAGGGCCAACTCTCGCCGCCCTCAAGGCGCTTGAGTCACTCTTAGCCACCAACAATTTGGCAGTCAACGTCAAAATCCTGCTCGAAGGCGAAGAAGAATCAGGCAGTGAGTCGATTAGCGCCTATGTGGCCGAGAAGGCTGCAGAACTCGCTTGCGACTACGTGTTAATTCTCGACACCGGCATGATTGACAAAGATATCCCCACCATCACGCACTCATTGCGCGGTATGACCTACACCGAGATTACCGCCAAGGGCGCCAAAGGCGACCTGCACTCAGGTGGCTACGGCGGTATCGCCCCGAATCCAATTCAGGCCTTGGCATGGGTATTAAGCGACCTCAAGGGGCGCGACGGTCACATCAACCTACCCGGCTTGTACGAGATGCTCCGCCCATTGACCGACGAAGAGCGAGCAATTTTGCAACGCCAATCGGACGAGCGCGGACCAGCCATGATGGCTGCTGCTGGGCTTAAAAGCTTCCCCGGCGAAAAGCAGTACAGTGCGATGGAACGCATGACCTCACGGCCCACCCTCGAGGTGCACGGCATCGTCGGTGGCTTCATTGGTGAAGGTGGTAAGACCGTCATTCCTGCCGAGGCTAAGGCCAAAGTCAGCTTGCGCCTCGCCCCCGGCCAAGACTCCATGAAAGTCTATGACTTGCTCAAGGCTCGTGTCACAGAGTTAGCCCCCGAGGGTGTCGAGATGGACGTGGTGTTGCTCAACGGCGGCGAACCATTGTTGTTGCCACTCGATGCGCCGGTGCTCAAGATTGCTGCCGAGGCCTACGGCGTCGAATTTAGCCACCCGGTCGAGTATGTACGTGGCGGCGGTTCAATTCCGGTGGCAGCCTTGTTTGATAAGCACCTCAAGGCACCGTGTGTCATGCTCGGGTTTGGTTTGCCTGATGACAATGTGCATGCACCCAACGAGAAGTTCCATTTGCCCTACTATTTTGCAGCCATCCGATCGTGTATCCGCTTCCTTGATCGGTTAGGAGCATAACTGATGGATAACCGTAGAAAACGCATTTATCTGAGCATCGGGGGACTCGTCTGCGTAGCAGGGTCATTGCTTGTCCAATCGACCCAAGGGGTTGGCCCAATGGCCTGGGGGTTGTTGGTGTTAGCGCTTGTGTTTATGTTGGCAAGTCGCTACTTGCGCCAGCAAGATGAGAAAGAGCGCGACAAAAAGTAATTCAACACAAATACTCCCCGGAGTTGATACACCTCCGGGGAGTATTTTTTGCGATAAAACAGATCGGTTACGGTCCAGTTTCAATCCGAATAAATTGATCAGGCGAACCACCAAAGACATACATCGTATCTTGGCCTTCAATTTGGATGACCATGGCGCCATTACTAAAGCGCGCGACTGTGGCTGGTGCTGTGGTCGCTGCACTCAGCGCATCGCCGAGTTGGTCACGCATGCCCCACGTCTGCATAATCGCTTTGCCAATTTGCTTGGTAATTTGGATGGCACCATCGATATAGACCTCAAGCTCCGACCAATTCCATGTGTCGACAATCCGCTTAAACGTATTTGCTGAGGTATAAAGCACCTCTTGGATGTTAGGCAGATAAAACGCCACGCCATTACGAAAATACTGATACGTCAGTGTCACCTTCTCGATTGTCTCGGCACACCCCAAGGCAAACGGTACGACGCGATCAATCCCTTGCATCTGTGCGGGCAACGATTGACACACAACCGGCACACCGCCCATGGTGACAGCCCCGAGGCGCCCTAACAGGACTTCGTACTGTGTGGCGGCATTCTCTTTGTGCCACTCGAGTCGGCGGCGCTCAAAGTACTGCACCTCGCCACTCCAGCCCTCGTGCGTTTCAACAATACGTGGTGTAATCGGATAACCGAATCGCACGAGGCCGCCGTTTTTGCGCCAATACGACAAAAACGGCTCACAAACACTATACCCTGTCACTGCAAAGTACTCACACCCTTCCACCGGTGATTCACTTCCTTGTTGCCAGTGTCGCCCTTGGGTCTCGAGCACAAGTGCCCCAAGCCTCCCAGCCAAGACACCCTCGGCCCCGTGATCCTCGAGACGGTCACGCTCAAACCATTGCGTCGGACCAGTCCACGTGCCCTCGATAGTCTCGGTTTGCAACGGGCTAATGGGGTAACCAAATACAGCAAGACCGCCGTTGTTCTCCCAATACGCCAAAATCGGGTCACTGACACAGTGCCCGGTCATCTCAAAACATTTGGTGCGTTGGGCCTGTGCTGGCTCAGCACTTTGCAGAAAAATCACCACACCCAAAAGTACAATCAACCAACGCCGCATAGCTTTTCAATGCTCCTTGATCCATACCCATTGAGTATTTTACATGATATGCTAATGCCATTCCGAATGCCCACCAAGGATAGCACCATGAGCACCGATGCGTTCAACTTTGATCGACCGATTGACACGAACCACCTTAGTCGCATGAAGTGGGAGTACGAGATAGAACGCACGGGGCGCCCTGACATCCTCTGTTTCGGCACCGCCGATATGGATTTTGCCTCGGCACCAGCAATTGTTGCAGCCCTGACTCACACTGCCCAACAGGGTCATTACGGATATCCGCATCGGCCATCGGCCTACTACGATGCCATCATTGGCTACTACCAGCGCCACTTCGGCTGGCAACTTGAACGCAGTTGGATTCAGCCCAACGCCGGCGTATATGCCTCTATGGCAGGGGTGATTGAGGAGTTAACCGAGAAGGATGACGAGATTCTCTACCAAACCCCAGTGCATCATGTCTTTAAAGAGTTAATTGAGCTGAATCATCGCGTGCCGGTAGCCAACCCGCTCATCAACGAGCACGGTCACTACACGATGGACTTTGCCCAACTCGAGTCAGTCATCACGCCCCGCACCAAGCTGATGCTCTTGTGTAGCCCGCACAACCCGGTGGGGCGCGTCTGGACACCCGACGAGTTACGGCAGCTAGTTGACATCTGCGTGGCACACAACATCATCATCTTGGCCGACGAGGTCTACTGCGGCCTACTCTTCGCCGGTGAGCGATTCACACCGATTGCCACCGTATCGCCGGCCGCCAGCACGCACGTGATTACCTTCATGTCGGCCTCCAAGTCGTTCAATCTAACTGGACTCAAGCATTCGTTCACAATTACGCCACACCCGGCGCACACTGCGATATGTCAGATGGCGGCGCGGCGCGCTTCACTCGGCTATGGGCTGAGTCAATTTGGCGTGGTGGCCACCGAGATCGCATTCCGCGACTGTGATGCCTGGAGCGCCGCCGTGATGGACTACATCGTGGCCAATTATCAGTTTGTCGCCGAGTTCTGTAGCAGGCATCTGCCCGATGTATGCGTCACGCAACCCCAAGCAACCTTCATGCTCTGGCTCGATATGCGCAATCTGCCCATACCACACGCCACCTTACATACGTTTTTTGAGGAGCAGGCCAATATCCTCGTAGTCAATGGGGCAGCCTTGGGGAGTGACGGCACCGGCTTCATTCGGCTCAACATCGGCGCACCGCGGAGCGTTATCGCCCAAGGCCTCGAACGCATCGTCGCCGCCTGTACGGCCGCAGGTTATTGCCCCAGCAGGTAACCCATCCAACTCAAGGGGGCTGGGGTTATGCCATGTTTTGATAAATAGAAATCCAATTGCCGTCGGGATCGGCACAATAGCCGTACCAATTCCCAGCAGCACTACTCGTAGGCTCTTTGATAATCTGGACACCAGCCGCGCGCAACTGTGTAAATACCGCGACGATGTCGTCAGTTTTGAGACCGATCTCACACGGGTGACCAGCACTGGCTGGCGGCATGCCATGCGCAATTAGGCCAGCCGGTGAACTAATCGCAACTGTTGTAGCTCCAACTGTATATTCGATATGTTCCGCATCACCCGTTGCCGGAAAGCGATAGCTCTCTGCTAATCCGAGCACCTCACCATAAAAATACGCTGATCGTTGAATATCATGCGCATAGATGGTCACTAATGCTTTAAGAAAATGTGCCATGCCTCATCTCCACTTCTTAGTGCCCCAGCAGGTACCCTGCCACATCATTGCGATTCTGACCAAACGCATACACCACGCGATCGCTCTGGAGCAGGACAATCTGGGAACCACTACTATAGCGTTGCACGAGTGCAAACTGCGCAATCTCGGGTGATAACGCCGGTGTCAATTGAATCGGCCCTCGTCTAAAGCTGCGGTACCACACCTTGCCAAAACCGCGTTTGATAGCATACATGTAGGGTGCCATTTGCATATTACCCTCGACATACACCTCAGGATCCACACCAGCCTGCCAGTCGTCGACATAGGTAGCATGGACCGTCGGCTGGCCCGGCTCAATTGACGAGGTATACGACACAATAATCTGGTCATTTGGTGCACCCGTGGCCTTGGTGTTGAGCCAAATCATACGCCCATTGGCGAATGTTTGCACAGCCGCCTGCACCAAGATCGAATCAGTCGGGCAGCCGAGGCGCTCACGGAACGGCACATCGGCAGCCATTTTGGCAATATCAGCATCAATTAGCGCAGTCGGCTGACACAACACCGGCGGCGTCATGGCATATACATTGGCCGCTAGGCGCCCAAGCAACACCTCATAGCGTGACCCCGCCAGCTCAGTATGGTGCTCCATGCGCCGTCGCTCAAAGTACTGCACCGTGCCGGTCCAGCTGCCAATTGTCTCGGTCAGCTCGGTTGTAATCGGGTACCCAAAGCGCTCAAGACCGCCGTTTTACTCCCAATAACGCAAAAAGAGGCCACATGCCGTATACCCGGTCTCCGCAAAGTAACGACAATCAGCGTTACCCGGCCAACCTGGCCCATATTGCCATGGGCGCCATTGGCGCTCAAGCATCAAGGCTCCCATACGTCCAGCCATCACACCGAGTACGCCATGATCCTCGAGACGGTCGCGTTCAAACCATTGCGTAGTACCGACCCATGTGCCCTCGACGACTTCGTTGGGGATAGGCGATCCAATCGGATACCCATAAACTGCGAGTCCCCCATTACGCTCCCAATATGCCAAAATCGGATCACTGACACAATACCCAGTCTCAACAAAACATCGTGTGCGCGGCGCGGCGGCCTGCAACGGAGTCACAGCCCCGACCACCACCATAAGCAATAACGTGAGCCAGCGTTGTACCATACCGTACACCCTTTATGGCTAAATGGCGATCTTCAGCAGTCAGCAAGACGCTACCACACATAATTTTGTGCCATCAATGTTCGGACCGGTATATATTGCGTGCATGCGTTACGCTTTTACCTAAAAAACGGGCTACGCCTGGCATGACACACCACCACAATTGGCACCACAACCAGCGGCCAATCGACGACACATCTACAGGTGCGCTACCCACGACTGCCCTGGCACAATCTGCTGTTGACCGCTCTTGGCGACGGAAATCAGCCACGGCATGCTCCCAGCGAGATATTCAACAGTGACAGAACGCTGCGTCACCGTCACGGCAAAGTGCGCATCACCACAGGCAATATCGCGCAACGCCATCTCGGGCCAATCAGCCGGGAGTTGTGGATCGAGCGCCAAATGACGTTTGGTGGCATCGGGAGCCAACCCAAACAACCCTTGGGTGATACCTTGGGCGAATAATCCGGTTGACCACAACTGCACGAAGCAGATACCTTGTGGGATCAGTTCTTTGAGCAACCCGAGCGAACCGTGTTCGCTGGTCACACCGATGTTGCGCAAGAGCTGTAGGCCAGTCTCCACGTCACTTTGGGCGAACGCCTCGAGTGCCAATAGGCCAGTAGGCAATGTCCAGACCAACTCCTCACGACCGCGGGTATGCACGAGCCCCCATTGATTGACAAACTCACGAGTCATTCGCTGATAGACGCGCTGACGGCGATTCGGCTCCGCCAAACCGGTATGCCCAGGCACAACTGCCGTCCAGTGGCCATCGAGTTGAGGGGTGCCATCGCGCTGGAGCGAATCGGCGTACAACCCCTCGTCCTCCATCCACCACGCCTGTTCAAAGCGTGTCGCTAACTGCACTGCTGCATCACGCCAATGGATGCGCGCGCCATCATCCCCCAGCGCATCGGCCATAATCATCAATGCCTGGAGCGCATGATAGAGATACGCCACGCTATCCAACTTGAACGGTCCCATGCCATGGCGCTCGACCATGCCGTCGCCGTACGGCCAGTGATGTCCTTTGAGTACGCCCTCGAAATGCGCCATCCCTTCAACACATAACGGGTAGAGCTGACGGATCGTCTCGATATCACCACTCCAGGCCAAATAATCAGCACAGGCCACGGCAAACTGTGGCGTCTCTTGGGCATTGCCTGGATGGAACACGCGCCCATTGGTGGTAATTTCATGGGGCACCCGGCCACAGGCTCGCTGGGCATACTCCGCCAAGGCCAATAATGCACTGCGGCTCATGGCATGATACCCTGCCCCCATTAAACCCGGGATTGAATAGGTCGTATCACAGCCAAACAACTGTGGATATTCAGGGATACCAGCCAAAAAATACGGCCGGATGTCAGGGTAATCGGCCATTAACTGTTGCATGTTATGTCGTGCTATTAACCAGTATGCGTTGAGTTTGGGATCCGGTGTCTGTAATATTGGTTGGGACACAGCTTCAAGTAAAACTGACTCGACCGACGTCGCTCGTTGATGTTGCAGACGCACCTGGCATCTATATGTACCAATCTGCCCAGATCCTACCAACTGCACATTGCGTCCATCGCTGTGCCACTCCCACTCGCCACTAGCAGTCAACGTAATCGTCGCACCGACAGCAATGTTGTTAGGAACCACCACAACTGTAGTATCTTCGATTCGTACTGTGGCACCCATATCTGCTACGCCACCAAACCAACAGCCGTGCACATCAAGCGCAACCGTGAGTGTCAGGGGATGCGACAGTGGCGCCCCCGTCACGGTAACCGTCAAATCGAGCCCTGGCCCATCGACCGCCATCTGCTCATGCGTGGTAATGACAGCCGCATCCACCTGATAGACCCGCTCTACGGCATCGGGATGGACATGACACATCATCGCAATCAATGGCTGTTTGCCACAATATAACTGCCAACCATGCATAACCCGAACGGGATGGAGCCACAGCCCACCCATACGACCAATCAGATGTGCATCGCCGTAGGGGTGAATCTGGCCATCAATGCCAGCAACCATATACCCATGACGGCTACTCAAAAAAATCGGCGTGTTGCCAGGGCGCTCGGCCTGCCAGTGAATATCATGCAAATAAAAATGTTGAATGGGCATCAGTGCCTCGCTTCATACGGCCATTTATACCATTATAAACTTCAAATACTGATACTTCGTCTCCCTACAATTGTGATAGAAACAGACAATTTGTGCCACGCTTATATTTATACAGATTGTCAATAATTGACCCATTTTGATTATTACGGTATATTTTTGGTTAATTCCTGTTCAAGATTTGGTAAAGACGAGGGTGTAATTCATGCGGCTTTTTTTTGCCACCGACATCCACGGTTCTGATGTGTGTTGGAAGAAGTTTCTCAACGCAGCCAAGTTCTACGATGTCACGCATCTCATTCTCGGCGGCGACATGACTGGTAAAGCGCTTGTACCAATTACCCAACGTACTGACGGTACGTTTCATGCAACATTGCTCCAACAAGAGTTTATCCTCGACGGCGAGACAGCTGTCCGCGACATGGAGCGCAAGGTATCCAACCGCGGCTACTACCCATTCCGCATTACCACACAACAACTCGATGAATTCAGGAATGACCCTACACTCATCGATCGCATGTTCCAGCAACAGATGTTGGCATCGCTTGAACAGTGGTTAGCGCTCGCCAATGAAAAACTTGCTGGTAGCAGGGTTCATTGTTATGTCTCACCAGGCAATGACGACCCGTTTATCATCGATGAACTACTGCACGCATCACCATATGTGACGTTAGCCGAGGGGCGCATGATTGATCTCGGCGAGGGGTTTTCGATGATATCATCTGGGTGGGCAAATGTCACTCCGTGGCATACCGACCGTGAACTCCCCGAAGAGCGCTTGTACGATTATCTGGCCAAGATGATTCCGGCCGGGTACAACTGCGAACGCACACTCTTTAATTTCCATTGTCCTCCACATTCCTCAAATCTCGATGACGTCGCCGAGCTCGATGCCGACCTCAATCTCATCAATGCCGGCAACTCGCTAGTCCCTGCCGGGAGCACAGCCGTCCGTCGACTCATCGAAGAGCATCAGCCGCTCTTGTCACTCCACGGCCACATCCACGAGGGAAAAGGCACAGCACGGATTGGACGCACGCTCGCGATTAATCCAGGCAGTCTCTACGAGCAGGGAGTCTTACAAGGTGCATTAATCGAACTCGATGCAAACCCCCAAAAAGGTTGGTTTGGCGCTCCTAAGAACCTTATCAAGAGCTATACATTGACCGCGGGATAACGGCACTTCTGTCGATACTACATCGGCATATTCATAGAATTATTCGCACGCTACAGGGAGATGTATTCAATGAAGAGTAGTCCGCAACAGAATGGCGACGCCGCCTTGTTTTTGCGCAAGGCCACAGGTCTGGTTCGTTCATGGTCCGTGTTTGATGCATTCATCTATGCCTTCTTCTCTATCAACTTGGTCACTTTAGGGCTCTACTCAATCAGTCAAATGTATTTCTTTGAAGGCGGCATGCTAAACGGCTTATTGATCTTCGGTGTATTGATTTTGGCAGTTGTTGTCGTGTATGCCGGCTTAATTGCTATCATGCCACGCGCCGGTGGTGACTATGTCTGGCAGAGCCGTATTTTGGGCGGTGGCATCGGGTTCTTGCTTGCCGTCACTGGGTGGTGGTTCATCCTCTGGTTATGGACACCACTGTACGGCGACATGTTGCGCAAGATGATTGTCGTACCAATTTTGGCCCTGCTCGGTCAACGCGATGCCGCCTTATGGATCAACGGCGACAGCACCGCATTTTTTATTGCATCACTGGCAACTCTTGCATTTGTCACGGCTATTATTGTGGTCGGCATGAAGCGCTACGCCACCTTCCAAAAGTGGTCATTCTGGATCGGCAATGCCGGACTATTGCTGGTGGTCATCCTGCTCTTCTCAGGGAATCATGAGAGCTTCAAGGTTGCTTTTGAGAACCAGAGTACGGCATTATTCGGCACTGAGGCTGGCGTCTATGATGCGACAGTTGCAGCAGGCACCGAGGCTGGTGCCGTTAACCCACTAAGTGGTGGCGACTTAAGCAGCATCTCACTTTTATTGCCATGGATTGCCTTCTTTTTACTCTACCCCAACTGGGGTGCCACGCTGTATGGCGAGGTCAAAGGCGCCGACGACTTCAAGCGCAACTTCGCCGGTATGGCGGCTGCCGTCGGGGTAACAGTCGCACTGCTCGTCCTGTTCTTTTTTGCCATTGATCATGCGATTACCTGGGAGTTCTACATGCAGGCCAACGGTGCCTACTGGAACTCGGCTTGGGGCTACACCGATGTGGCACCACCGTTCCCCATTTGGCCATACCCAGCCCTGCTCGCTGCATTCATGAGCAATAACATCATCGTACAACTACTGGTGATTGTGGCAATGAGCATGTGGTTCTTCGGTTGGGCCGGCACCATGTTCTTGTCATCAACCCGTGTTATTTTCGCGGCAGCATTTGATCGACTCTTACCCGAGGCAGTTGCCACCGTCAACGAAAAGACGCGCACGCCAGTATGGGCACTCACATTAATGGTCATACCTAGCATCATCGTGTCATACCTCTACTGCTACAACGTGATTGGATTCCAATCATTGACACTGGCCGCCACGTTGGTCATCGGCATGACGTTCTTTGGAACGACAATCGCAGCAACCATTTTGCCGTTTACCAAGAAAGAGCTCTATCAATCGTCGCCTCTGGCCAAATTCAATATCGCCGGTATCCCCTTGATTAGCGTATGTGGGTCGATTGCCACGGCGTTCCTCGGCTTTTTGCTGTATCAGTGGATTTTTGATCCATCCGCCATGTACGGCATTGGCTATAGCATCAATCCCGACGGCATCAAAAACACTACGTCGATCTACTTCATGGGTGCTTTGTACGGCGTTGCGCTGTTAATATATGTCGGCATGCGGCTGTATCGCAAGCAAAAAGATGGTATCAATCTCGACGTGCTCTACCGCGAAATCCCGGTGGAATAGGGGAGTCAGTCAGGCATGAGCATCATTCAATCGGCAATCGAACTCATCGATGCTGGCACTGCCAAAGACCTGCGTATGCGACTATTGGGTGGGATTGCTGTCGCCATCCACTGTCCCAATAGTCGCAATCCAGGTCGGAGCTACCGCGACATTGACTTGGCCATTCCTGCCAAAAGTCAAGCCGCCGTGACCGATCTATTGCAGACTCACGGGTATCACGCCGATCGTGAGTTCAACCTATTGAATGGTGACAATCGGATGTTGTTCCACTGCAACGACTATCAAATTGATGTTTTTGTCGCTGAATTTGCCATGTGCCATCGCATACCGTTATCGTTTGATGCGCATCCATATACGGTAGCGGTGGCCGAATTACTATTGACCAAGTTACAAATTATCGAGCTCAATCCCAAAGATGCGTACGATGGTTGTGCGCTCCTGCACGAGCTCCAGCTTGGTACAAGCCCCGATCAACACGCCACTCGCATGCACATCGGCAAGATGTGTAGCAACGACTGGGGCATATGGCGTACCCTCACACTCAATCTAGAGCGATGCATGGCCTATGCACATACCCAAGACGAAGCGTTGGCGACATCAGTGGCCCAGCAAGTTGGCGCATTAACGACATTTCTCGATCAAACCCCCAAATCGCTGGCCTTCAAGATGAGAGCAGCCGTCGGCGATCGGGTGCGCTGGTACGAGATTCCCGAGGAGGTCGAACGGTGATGTGGTATACTTTTGGGCAGACGGATGTGTAAAGACAGAGGCCTATGTTCAACAAGATATTAATCGCCAACCGTGGAGAAATCGCTGTACGCATCGTGCGTGCCTGTCACGAACTTGGCATCCGGGCAGTTGTGGCATATAGCGAGGCCGATCGTTATTCGTTGGCCGTACGCATGGCCGACGAGGCAGTCTGCATCGGCCCAGCCCCATCACCACGCTCCTACCTTAATCAATCCGCGCTGATTAGCGCCGCCCGTATTACTGGTTGTGATGCCATTCACCCCGGTTACGGCTTTTTGTCTGAAAACGCCTACTTCGCCGAAATTTGTGCTCAGTACGGCATCAAGTTCATCGGGCCAACCCCGGAGGCCATTCGCCTGATGGGCGACAAAGCCGAAGGGCGCAACACCATGCGTACTGCCGGCGTCCCGATTGTCCCCGGTTCAGCTGGTGAGCTACGCTCCCTTGAGGAGGCCGTCGAACTTGCCCGTGGCATCGGCTACCCAATTCTACTCAAACCTGCCGGTGGCGGCGGTGGTCGCGGTATGCGCGTCGCCAACGATGAGGCAGAACTCGTTCGCTCCTTTGCCACCGCCAAAAGCGAAGCAGAATCGGCATTCGGTAATGGAGCATTGCTCCTTGAGAAGTATCTGCCCAAAGTGCGCCACGTCGAGATCCAAGTGCTGGCCGACGAACACGGCCACGCCATCCATTTGGGCGAACGCGACTGTTCATCACAACGTCGCCACCAAAAAATCATCGAAGAGGCTCCATCACCAGCCGTAAGCCCTGAACTGCGCGCCCGCATGGGAGAGGCAGCCCTCAAGGGTGTCCGAGCTATCGGCTACCACAACGCCGGTACAATGGAGTTCTTACTCGACCCTGAAGGCAACTTCTACTTCATCGAGATGAACACCCGCATTCAAGTCGAGCACCCCGTCACTGAGTTGGTAACTGGTGTCGACTTGGTGCGCTGGCAACTACGCATCGCCGCAGGCGAACATCTTACATTACAGCAGAGCGACATCCAACTAACTGGACATGCCATCCAGTGTCGTCTCAACGCCGAGGATCCCGAACGTGACTTTATGCCATCGGTCGGCGAGATTCGTCACTACCTACCCTCAGGTGGTCCTGGGGTGCGCGTCGATTCGCACCTCTATCCTGGCTACATGGTACCCGGCAATTACGACTCGTTGTTGGCCAAATTGTTGGTCCACGCGCCCAATCGCGAAGAGGCTATCGTGCGTATGAAGCGTGCACTCAACGAGACCGTGATTGAGGGTGTCAAGACGACCATGCCATTCCAGCTCGGATTGCTCGACGACGACACATTCCAGCATGGATTCATGCACACGCGATATGTGGCAGAGTTCATGCCAGGTTGGCTCGAGACACGCAAAAAGTAACAATTCCCAATCAATAATCCAGCAAAACCGTGTAGACCGACGTCTACACGGTTTTTGATTTATCTATCATAATAATCTAGATAAAAAGTACGGTATGATAGGGGCGCATGCGATACATTAGCGAATTATCATGCGCGTGCACCGATGCAGAATCATCGGCATTCCACCAGAAAGGGCAAAGCCATGAACGTCAATCAGAAGATTATCGTTGTAACCGGAGCCGGTAACGGCATGGGGCGCGAGACAACCCTCGAGTTACTACGTCGTGGTGCAACTGTTGCCGCCGTTGACATCAGTCAAGATGCCCTAAACGAGACGGTCACCCTCGCCAACATCAGTGACAGTCGCATCAGCACACACACAGTTGATATCACCAATCTCGAGCAAGTCAGAGCCTTACCAGCAGCAGTTATTGCCGCACATGGCGCAGTTGACGGTCTCATCAACGTGGCTGGTATCATCCACAAGTTCCGCAAAGTAAATGACCTGAGTTATGACGAGATTCACCGTGTCATGAATGTCAACTACTTCGGCACAGTTCACATGGTCAAAGAGTTCTTGCCTCATTTGTTACAACGCCCGGCTGCCCAGATCCTCAACATTGCTAGCATGGGTGGCTATTTGCCGGTACCTGGCCAAACCATCTATTGTTCATCAAAAGCAGCAGTCAAACTCTTCACTGAGGGCTTGCGCGCCGAGCTCACCGGCACCAATGTCGGCGTCAACGTCCTCTTCCCTGGGGCCATTGCCACCAACATCTCGGTCAATTCGGGAGCAGCCACCGCAGCCGAAGTCGAGGCCATGCAGAAGCAAAGCACCAGCAGCATCAAAACAACTCCGGCTGATGTCGCTGGCAAGTTGATTGTTGGGGCTTTTGAGGGCAATCCGTTCCACTCATTTGTCGGATCCGATGCCAAACTGATGTATTGGTTGTCACGACTCATACCCGAAGGTGCAGCCAACCTCATCCAAAAGCAGATGGCGAGTTTGCTTAAGTAATATCATTGCATACACGATATCGTACACACAGGCGAACGCAGCTGCGTTCGCCTGTGATGCTACATCCAAGAATCTACCTTTTGCGTATGGATTGCATACCAGTGGTATTGAAAGGAAACATATCGTGGCCAAGATGATTTCGCCAGGCGTTGAGTGGAACGGGCTACTGGCGCAGGCCAAGGCACTCGTCCCAGAGGCATTCAGCAGTGACGGGCGTGTGCTCAACTTAATTGAAGGTGAATGGGGTCATCCCGGCAACGGCAAGACCTATATCTCAGCAATTGACGGCACCAACATGGGTAGTTTACCGATGCTTGGGCTTGATGATGCCAAACGTGCAGTACGCTTTTGTGCCCAAGAGTTCCAAACCTGGTCTAAGGTTTCACTCGACCAACGCAAACAGCGCGTCTCCGATGCCCTCGCACTCCTCAAACAACATCGCGAACTCATCGGTCGTTTGTTAATTTGGGAGATCGGCAAGCCCTATGCGACCGCAATGACTGACGTCGACCGTGCGATTAGTGGTGTAGAGTGGTACGTCGACCAAATCGACAGTATGATGGCCGGTCGTACACCGCTCGGCGTCATCTCGAATATCGCCTCATGGAACTACCCACTCTCTGTGTTGGTCCATTCCATGTTGGTTCAAGTGCTTGCCGGCAACTCAGTTATCGCTAAGACTCCAACCGATGGTGGTCTCTATGCCTTGACCGTCTCATTGGCATTGGCACGCCGCTGTGGCTTGCCAGTTTCTCTGGTGAGCGGCTCGGGCGGTCAACTCAGTGAAGCTCTCGTGCGCAACGCTGACGTCGACTGTTTGGCTTTTGTTGGTGGCAAAAGCAACGGGCGCGATATCGCCGCTAGTTTGTACGACCGCGACAAGCGTTACATGCTCGAGATGGAGGGTGTCAACGTCTACGGCATCTGGGAGTTCTCCGATTGGACGAACCTCGCACAGCAACTCAAGAAGGGCTATGACTACGGCAAACAACGTTGTACCGCCTATGTACGCTTCGCCGTGCAACGCCAGCTCTTCCCCAAATTTCTTGACATGTATATCCCTTTGCTTAAGTCGCTCAAGTACGGCAATCCAACCTTGGTCGATAATCCCAACGACCCACTGCCTAGCCTTGATTTCGGTCCACTCATCAACAGCCGCAAAGTCGAAGAGCTCCGTGTCATGCAAACTGAGGCCGTAGCACTCGGCGCTATCGGGCTCTACGAAGGAAGCTTCGATGAGTCACTCTTCTTGCCAGGTCAAGACATGTCGGCCTACTACGCCCCGACATCGGTGCTGAATGTACCACGCAACGCGCGCTTACACCATAACGAGCCATTCGGGCCACTCGACACCGTTGTGATTGTCGATCGCGTCGAGGAGCTCGTAGCCGAGATGAATATCTCGAACGGTTCGCTGATTTCGTCACTAGCCTGTGACGATGAGCAACTCAGCCGCGAGATTGCGAGCGATCTGCGTTCATTCAAGGTTGGCATCAACAAGGTACGCTCACGTGGTGACCGCGATGAGTCATTTGGTGGTATTGGCCAATCCTGGAAAGGCTGCTTCGTCGGTGGCAAGTATCTGGTCTACTCCGTGACAGTCGGCCAACCTGGTGAGCGACTCTATGGCAATTTCCCCGATTACACCTTGTTACCCGAAGTTCGCTAACTCTTTATATCTCATCCTAATAACGCCGAGTGGTCATATTCCACTCGGCGTTTGCGACTTTTCGGCTACAATATGCTGGTCATGCATATTTTGAAAGGACACACAAATGCCCCATGCATTCGTGATGAACCGCTCCGATGCAAGTACCCATCCGACTTTCACCATGAGCAACGACATACCACTCAGTGACGGCAATGTAACCATCGATGTCCACTACTCCGCAATCAACTACAAAGATGCGCTCGCCATCACCAATAGCGCTCCTGTATTACGCACATACCCCATTGTGCCAGGTATTGATTTGGCCGGTGTAGTCAGCGCATCACAGGATCCGCGCTGGGGTGTCGGTGACCTCGTTGTGATTGCAGGCCGCGGGATTGGTGAACGCCGATCAGGTGGCTACTCAAGCGTCAGTCAACAACCTGGGGACATATTGACTAGACTCCCCGAGGGATTGACACTCCATGATGCCATGGCAATTGGCACTGCCGGTATTACCGCCGCAATGAGTGTTCACGCATTACGTCAACACAAAATCACTCCTAGTACACTCCCAGTGCTTGTCACAGGGGCTACTGGCGGTGTGGGTATGCACGCAATTAATATGTTGAGTCAACAGGGCTTTCGCGTCACGGCAGTCACCGGTCGGCCACACCTCACCGATATGCTCATCGCCTGTGGTGCCACAGAAGTCATCGGACGCGACGCCGTAGCTGGACCCAAACCGCTTGAGCGCGAGCAGTGGGCTGGCGTCATTGATACCGTTGGTGGCAGTATCGTCAGTGCCGCAGTGCGAAGCACCGCCTATGGTGGATGTATCGCCATGTGCGGCAATGCTGCGGGGGCAACTCTCGAGTTAACCGTCTATCCATTTATTTTGCGCGGCATACAGCTTATCGGCATTGACTCCGTCAACGCCACACAAGCACACGTCGACCATGCGTGGCACGACGCGGCGGCAGCCTGGCGTGGCCGCCGCCTTGAGCATATGATAACAACAGTTCCGTTGCATGATATTGCAGAACATGCGCATACTTTGATGCAAGGCACGCACCATGGGCGCACCGTCGTAGCGCTTAGTTAAGTAATGCCAACTCACGAATATGAATATACACCTTAACATCGTTCGGCACGTCGACCTCGGTAATTGTCACAGTCATGGCAGTTACCTGGGTCGATTCGGGTAAGTCAATCATCACCGTGGGGTCGGATAATGAATTGGGGTATTCCTGTGTCAGCACAATTTGATCTGACGGCGTCATCACCTCAACATCCACCCGAAAGTTACGCATTCCAGCTAACTCAAGCTTCACCTGCGAGACCAGCACAGGTTCACGCATTGTTAATGATACGACCATCGGATTTTGATTGGCTCCACGCGCCAACGAGTCATAACTGCCATCGAACAAATCTGCAATTGATCCAGTATCAATGGCCGACATCATCACCTCAGTCGTTATTCCGTCAATGGTCACCACATCCCCGATAGGGTCTAGCACTGGTTCTACATCGGGTTGTCGGGTCGGTTGTCCGTCCACTGCTATCTCATCACCCGTGACGATATCAGCTTCATCCCTACTCAACAGCAACAACGACGGCGTCTCATACCCTGTCAGTGCTGAGCTATAAAAGAGTGCCACACCGTCACTATTCGTATGCAACACTGGCCTAAACTCATCAGCGCATGCTTCAACTTCTGCGTTCGGTAATGGATCATCCACTGACCAAATCAATACCGCCGGTCGCTGAATGTTTTCCAAGACCGTGCACGACAACGTATCAGCTGGATCAAAGCGTTTCAGTCGTTCCGGTTGTTTCATTTGTATTTGTGAAAAAAACGGCTCGGGAGTACCATCGCGCCAACAACACCCGACCACGTAGACGAGCGTCTTCGGTGAAAGTATCTCAGCATAGCGCACAATCTCACGACCAATGGGTACGTCGCCATATGGTAAGCCTGCCACATAGCGCACAAAGTAACGCTCGATATTCTGCTGCACCGATACACCGAGTAACACCACTAGTACTACGCTAGCCACAATTTGCTTGCGCAGAGCTAACCACTGATACATCGCATACAAGCCATATGCAATAAACAGATATGCATATGGGGCGGCACCAATACTCCGTGAGGCAGATGGCACTTGATCTGGATATCGCAATACTAACAACGATGGCACATGCAATAGCAAAAACGGCACAAATAACAATGGTGCCCAAGGCCGTAGTTGTGGATTCCGTAGCCACACAATCATGCCCACAACCAAAAAGACACTACCAACAATGTCAACATGGGGGACGCCGGTTGGATTATTGCGGAACACAATATCGCCTAGCGTAAAGTAAGCTAACATGCCACGTACAACCACTTCGACAAGACGTCCGCCAATATTATCAACCTCTTCGATTTTTTCGGTCACATAACTACCTGCCGCTAATGTGGGATTATCAATGTACATCCACACAAACGGCAGGGCAGCAACAACAATTGTAGAGGCATAAATCCACAAATCACTCCGATGCTTGACCACCCCCGTACGCCACAATGCCACAAGCGTCAACCACATCACAGGCGCTACGACAAACGACTGTGGATATGAATATAATCCCATCGCAGCCACAATCGCCGAGACATACAGCCAGCCAATACGATTCGTTTGCAGGTAGTAGAGCATGGCGAGCAACGACCCAGCAGTCACCAATGGCACAAAAATCTGTGAATTCCCCAGTCGGCTAAACAGCAATAACCAAGATCCTGTTCCTGCTACAAACAAGGCAATCATTGCCAACTCGCGCCCACCGAGTCGTCGTGCCACGAGATAGGTCAACACCAAAATCATCAAACTGACCAGAATCGACGCAACTTTGATTTGGTCATAACCGGTCCCCAACCAAATCAACACTGGTGCAATCAGGTAATGATACAAGGGTCCTGAGCTCAAATTAAAGTACCATGGCCAATTCCCAGCAATGACATTTCTCACATAGGTCTGGACAATCTCGATATCACCGTACATCTCGCTCTGGATTGAATCAATCCGAAAGAAGCGCATCACCAACAGGAGTGCGATACTAATCCAGAATCCGATCGTCCACCAATCAATTACAACGGGATATGCAAGTCCTACACGACGCTCAACTGCTGAGGGATGTACCACATCAACAGTCGATACGGCACTCGTCGTCTGCGTTTGTGCTGATTCGATAGCGTTACTAGTCGGATCGGGTGAATCAAAGGCCAATGCAAGCTGCGTCTTTGGCACTGGGGGCGGTGCCACAACGTCACGCATAATATGCGACGTATCACCGAATGTTGGTCGACGATTGCGCCGTAACATTCCCCCCAAAAACGCACGCAATCGCGCAGGAACCTGCGGATGGTTGGCGTCAGACTGACCAGCCATGATCCCTCCTCACACACTCATCATTAATTCTCTGTCAAAAACCAGCGATTCCCGACCTGAAGCACCGGAAATACGTTTTCATTGCTCCCAATCAAATAACCGAGTGACTCATTCTGCTTCCAAATCGTCACATTACCACGATTTGAATTACGACTAATCAACATCGAGATTACTGCATTCGGTACCTCAATATAGACCACCTCATTGCGGTCACGCACACGCCGAGCTGGTTCAAATTGAATATCAAACGAGACCGTCTCGTCCGAGTTTAATTTCGCCACGCCAGTCATCAGCTTATCAAGCGAGGTACGAATCGCGACACGTTGAGTTGTGCGCTCAACCGGCGCAAAGTAATTAGCGAGTGTATCAGACCATTCAGCGCGCACATCGGCACGATCCATATTTGGGTCTTTAAGAGCTTTATTTAAGTCACTCAAAAAATTTTCAACAGTAACTTCAGGCGTAGGACCGCCACCGCTCAATGCTGTTTCATCGACAATAAGCACATTTTGGCTTGAATCGGTACACGCCACAACCACCAGTCCAATGAGAATTGTAATAAGTATGCGCATGATCACTTTCATACTAGTATCTTACCATGTAAACACGTGCACAATGGTACAATAATAACGGTTTGTGGAGCGCTCTGTTGACGACTCCGTACACGATGTAATGAATGTTATTGTATATCTATGCCATCATTTACCCATTCAACCATTTATGACGTTGCCGTCATCGGCGCCGGTCACGCTGGATGCGAAGCCGCCGCAGCTTCTGCTCGTATGGGCTGTCGCACCATTTTATTTACGATTGATCTCGATAAAATCGGCCACCTCTCATGTAACCCATCGATCGGAGGCCCTGCCAAAGGCCATCTCGTGCGCGAAATTGACGCCCTCGGAGGGCTCATCGGGCGGATCACCGATCGCACATTCATCCAAATGCGACTCCTCAACGAAAGCAAGGGGCCGGCAGTACAAGCAACCCGAGCCCAAGCAGATAAACGTCTATATGCCCAGGTTATGAAAGAATACCTTGAGGCTCAAGCTAACTTAGATTTGCGTCAGGCAATGATTGAGCGCATTGTTCCACTTGTCCCCAGCCTTGATCCACATGCGCCGCGATTTCACATCTATACCCACACCGGTAGCATGATTGCGGCGCGTGCCGTCGTACTAACGAGTGGTACATTTTTGCGCGGACGCGCCATCACCGGTGAGGCAATTTGGCAAGCTGGGCGAGCCGGCGAGGCACCATCGATGGCACTCGCAGATGACTTGGCGCAGCTCGGATTCCCAACTATCCGACTCAAAACGGGCACCCCGCCGCGCATCGACGCACGTAGCGTCGATTTTTCGCTAAGCGAAACCCAACATGGTAGCCTGACGCCTGTCTGGTTCGGTCACTATTACCAAGACCTGACTGGGTGGTTACCTGACGACGACGGCCATTTACCAGCTCCTCACCCCGAGGCACATCACTGGATTCATGGGCGTCCTGCTCCTATCTACCCTGACATCACACCGAGTACATGGCATCCACAATTGCCATGCTACCAGATTCATACCACGCCCGAATTCCACCAAATCATCCGTGACAATCTCGACCGTGCACCAATGTTTAGCGGTGTCATCGAGGGAACTGGGCCACGTTACTGCCCCTCCATTGAGGACAAAATCGTCCGCTTTGCTGACAAAGAACGCCATCAGCTCTACCTTGAACCCGAAGGCTGGCAAAGCAACGAGATGTATCTCCAAGGATGCAATACCTCACTCCCCGAGGATGTCCAGTGGCAGATGATTCGCAGTATCCCCGCACTAGCCAACGCCGAGCTCATGCGTATTGGCTATGCCATCGAGTATGATGCAGTAGCGAGCGGCGAGATCCGCGCAACACTCGAGACCAAACGGCTACCATGGCTCTTTTTGGCAGGGCAAATTAACGGCACCACTGGCTATGAAGAAGCCGCCGCCCAAGGTATTATGGCCGGTATCAATGCAGCCTGTGCAGTCCAAGGGCGTGACCCGCTCATAATCCAACGAGACCAAGCCTATATCGGAGTACTCATCGATGATCTGGTCACGCGTGACATCAAAGAACCTTATCGTATGTTCACTTCACGCGCTGAGCACCGGCTCTTACTCCGTGGTGATAACGCCGACCTGCGCCTGACGCCTTTGGCAGCCGAACTTGGTTTGGTCAATGCGCGCCGAGCTACCGCCGTTACCAATCGCCAAGCACTAATCAGCCATCACGCCGAATATCTGCGTGGTATGCGCGTCTTTCCATCAGCCGCCACAAATCAAGCCCTGACTGCAGCTGGGATGCAAGCGCTCTCACGCGAAAGTACCGCCGCTGAATTACTCGCTCGCCCCGAAGCACGCTATCACCAACTCCAGCAGGCCCTTATGCTTGCCGAACTGCCCGCACCTGTGATTGAGACACTCGAAATTGAGATGAAGTACGGCGGCTACCTCATTAAACAACAACGTCAAGTTGACCGTGCCGCCCGCATGGAACGCCACCTCATTCCCACTACCCTCGATGTGATGGCTATTAGCGGCCTACGCAATGAGGCCAAACAGGTGTTATCACGCTTTAAGCCGGCCACCATCGGCCAAGCCTCACGTCTGGCCGGAATTACGCCTGCTGATGTATCGGTGCTGATTTTGGCGATCGAAAAACAAAAATAGCACCTAGGGGTAGCGGATCTAACCCCTAAGCTTATCTCGTTACTTATTATGTGATGTCCCCGTCGTACGCACTAAGCGTTGCACTGACTCAAAGCGCAAGCGATTATAGAACGACTTCGTCGGTGCTACCCATATCTCACCGGTGCCTTTAAGGGTCTGCAAAGGTACTGGAGTTAATCCACAGTGGTATTTCCAACGACATCTCGCTGCGCTTAAAACATTAAATTATATAGTCAATCACCATAGAAATAACTAATTTATATGATTAGTGCGGTTGCACCAAATACATCACCGGATGCATCCCCCCAACCTCAACCTGTAGTTCATCGACAATCCGCATGCCATCCATCGCATTCAGCGCATGGTATAGCAAACGAATCTCATGACTAATCAACACCATTCGCCCCCATTGTGACAATACACGTTGTGCCTCAGCAAGTAAAGCTGGGTACAGATGTATATTACTATTATGAGACCCTATCAGTTGTCCAAATGGCAAATCTGCCATAATCAAATCTACCGAAGCATCAGGTAGTGGTAATTTTGTCGCATCCCAATCGTACATCTCAATACGATCTTGGTACCCTGCAGCGGTAATGTTTTGTTGTGCACACAACCGTGCATCGGCAGAAATATCACATCCCTTAAGTTGAGCTACTTCACCAATTTGTGCTCGTTCAATCAATAACGTCGCTGATCCTGCACCTACGTTCAAGACACGATCATCTGCATATATACCAGCCCACCTCACCATGGCAGCAGCCACCACTGCGTTTAATGCCCCTGGCATATTACATACACGCCACGATCGCGCACCAAGAGGGCGGGGTGTCAGCCGTAATAATACCTGCCACCCATAAGCAGATGGCCGAATGCGCACCACAAATTCGCCCTCTTGACGGACAATCTGCAAATGTAATCGCTGTGACATTTCTGTGGCAATACGTTGCATCACTGTCGAGTCTGAACCCGCAGCATCAATCTGCAATGTTGTAAACTGATGTGCCTGCATAATAGACTGCGCCGTGTGGATGATCTCGTCAAAATATTGCTGACCTAGCAACGCTTTGGGGCGTGGAACTGCAAAGTCAAGCATCACAAATGCCGATTGGGCACAACGTATAGGAACGCGCAATGGCCAGACCTGTCGCTGTTCAATCCATATAGCTTGACGCGAATGATCTACCGTGTATGCGATCTTGGCTGCATCTACTTCATCAATTAAGGCAGGTAATACACCAGGCCAGGTTGCTAATTCAATTGTGTACATATCATCCTATACATATCTGTAATACTCTCATTCTACACGTCCTACAGCATCATCTCATCACAAATGTATGGCATATGAGTAAATCAGCAGGTGATTTCTTCGTGCAAGCTGATGCCAACATTCTTGAGTATAGGATTACCTTACAAACATTGTCTCAAATCACTTCAACATTCAACGTATTCAATAGATGGTCTGATAACCCAATCCATCGCAAGCATACTAAGTTGGATCACCATCCTAGAACATATATGTAAAAATGCGTAAAGTCCGCTGTCATACTTATTGCTTACACATTTGTCAACTGCATCCATACATAGTTCGTTAGTTGTGTTGCCTGATCAATATACGTATCAGCACCCGTTAATGGCATGAACTCGTTACTTTGCATCTTTCCTACGCTACTGCAATTTCCGTATACGATCCGCAGAACTTTCATTTCAATACAAAAACACCATTGCCCATGCAAGTGCATGGGCAATGGTGTTTAATGGATGGCGCA
>JBMTAN010000015.1:0-59267 GCA_049428765.1 Roseiflexaceae bacterium | reverse complement strand
AACGGGGGGTGTGGCGTTGGACCAGCGGCCCCGAAAAAGGCCGTCTCGTGCGTCGACCACAGTTTTTGTGGCATACCAATCAACCTGATAACAGACCCACTGAACGGTGTCTCGGCTATATGTACCGTGATGGCTGGGTTGGTGGGAACAATTATCCTTGCACCCAGGTCATGACCGACGGCTTCTTCCGTGACAAAATGAAGCGTTACATCGTCGAGTATTCTGCCCGTGGCACAGTGTTGAATTAAATTAGACCAAATCAAATGCCGCCTAGAGCATATTGCTCTAGGCGGCATCGTTGTCTCTGCTACTTCGTAACCGGGTAATCCTCACCAATAAAGTGGACTGAGCTCTTGGCCGACTCAAGAATCGTTAACAAGCCACTGCCAGGGTGTACGGCCCCACCGACAAAGTACAATCCTGGCAACCAATCGGCCCGAATGTGTGGTCGGAACGGCCCAAGTTGGCCCCAGTCATGCCCCAAGTTGAATACGGCACCCATGTGGGTGCGGTAGTCGTCTTGCCAGGTCTCCGCCACAAAACATGTTTCGCTGACAATGTGGTCTGCCACGTCATCATAGCCAAGCTCTGCCATCCGCTCGACAATCAAATCACGATATCGTTGTTGATTGGCCACCCAATCAACCTTGTGGCTAGTATTTGGAATCGGTACAAGTACATATAACGTACTATGGCCCTCGGGCGCATTGCCCGGATCAATCACGGTCGGGTTACACACATAGAACGACGGATCGGTGTCGTCTAGGGCCGAGTCGTCAACATACGGTGATTCTTTGGAGCGAATGTGCTCAGACAAGTACAGCTGGTGATGTGGTGCGTCGGGATATACCTTGTCAACACCCAAGTAGAGCATGAACGTCGAGCATGAGAATCGCATCTTATTGAGCTTTTGCACCGTATACGGTCCACGTTGCTCTGGTGTTAAGATATTGTTGAGCGCATAGCCGAAGTCTGCATTGGTGAGGACAATGTCGGCGACGACCTCTTGACCATTTTCAAGTTTCACACCTCGTACCTGATTTTGGCTGGTGAGTACCTGCGCTACTGCCGTGTTGTAATGGATGGTGACTCCCAAATCACTTGCAGCCTTGGCCATGCCTCGTGATAATGCACGGAATCCACCTTCGGGGTGCCAAATGCCATCGTTGAATTCAAGCCATGCCACCAAACTAAACACACTAGCACACTTGGTTGGGTGCATGCCAAGATACTTCGAGGGATAACTCAATGCATAGACCAACCGCTCATCTTTGAAAAAGTTCCAAAAGTGATCGTATAACGTCTCCCATGGCCGGAAGCTCAAGGCTTTGATAATTTCGTCTGGTTTTAGATAGCCCAATATCGAACGCACTGGGGTGCCCAAATAAGGTCCATAGCCCACAACATTCTTGCGTACATGCTCGGTGTACCAACGGTCAAACGCTTCAGGTAAATCACTACGCCACGCAGCAAGCTGTGATTTGAATGCATCAAGATCGGATGTCAAATCAAGTACACTTTTGTCCCAGAACTTGAGGCGAGTGTTGGGATTGACACGTTTAAACGTGACATAATCATCAAGTTTAAGTCCACACTCATTAAACAACTCATGATAGACGCGTGGCACCTGCAAGATGGTTGGGCCCGTATCAAAATCATAGCCGTCCTTGCTGAATCCACGCATACGACCCCCAGGGATAGCCTCTGCTTCGTAGATGTGGACCTCATACCCGCTTTTGGCGAGTCGCATGGCTGCAGCGAGACCACCTGGGCCTGCGCCGATGACGATGAGTTTGGGGTTTGCCATAGGAATCCTCTTATCTATGCATGACGCGACAGTGTAGATTCAGCGCCTGCGTGAGCGAAATGAGATGCGCCGAGTGTGTTGATATGTAGTACGTACAGACGGTACGAATGTATCTGTGTACGATTACGGTAAGGCAAATCGCATGACGGAGCCATCACGACGACCTACGGCAATCTCACTCCCTTGATTGTTGACTGCGATCGATGTGACTCCGTCATTTGCGTCAACCTGATGCACTGTCCGTCCATCGGAGTCAATGAACGATACCATCCCATTCAGATCAGCAGTTACCAATAAATCGGTATTTGGCATGGTGTCAAGCTCGATGTAGCCGTTGCCGGTATCGCCCATCGAGATGGTTTGTGTTGGGTTACTGCTTGCTAGTTCACGAATTTGAATGGTGGCATCGGGCAATAACACGGCGACTTGGGTGCCGTTAGCCAACAGATGTGCTGACACAAGAGTCTCGGCATTGGCAAAGATTCGTGAGCGTGTGCCTAGATCCCACACTTCGTACCCGGCATTTTCGCCGATACTATGAACAACCATGCGTGCGCCATCGTTGCTGACATCAATTGATACGATGTTCTGTAATGTGGTCGCAAAGTTGATTGGATCGGTCGGATTATCACCTCGCCAAACCTGTAAATTGGTACTCGTACCGACAATCAAGTAACTGCCGTCACGTGTCGTTGCAATCGCTTGAGGTCGACCTTGTAATCCGGCGAGTGGGCGTGGTGTTTGCGATTCAGGCGTGTAGAGATTGACCGTATCTTGTGTCGCTATCAAGGCAAAGCGATTGAGTCCCAGAAAAGCAACCCCCTGCATCACCCCTTCGACACTATTGACATACAAACTGCCATCGTCATCGTCTTGCGTTAGCCGAATGAGTCCGTTGTATCCAGTAATTGCTTGTACGGTACCATCCTCGGTGTAGCAGACATGCACGGGCACGCCAAGTCCAGCACGGAGCGTGCTCACTTGCTGTGCATTTAAATCCCACACTAATAATTTGCCTTCTTGGTCACTTGTACTAATCAACCTGTTTTGCAGGGGATCAAGACTTATACCAAAAATGCCGAGTTGGTGTTGGGTGTATTGTGCTTGATTGGCACCATTCGCCATATCCCACACATTAATGCGCCCATCAAGCCCTGAGCTATACAGAGTTTTACCATCTGCAGAAAGCTGTAAGCCACGGATAGTCACCCAGCTACTGTGTCCACTCAGAGTCCGTACAATATCTCCGTTAGTTGCACGAATAACCGTAATATTGCCATCGGTAGCGCCGACGATGATCTGCTCGCCGTCTGGTGTCCAAATTAAACCAGTTGCCCAGTAGCGTTCTTCACCTGGCAGGTTAGGATTTATTGGCGTCTCGAAGGTGAAATCTGTCACAGCACTGCCGTCGGCAACGAGCCATTTGCGGACGCTGCCATCGCGTGAGGCACTGGCAAGTTGTGAGCTATCGGGTGACCATGCGAGGCCACCAATTAAATCGGTATGGCCTGTAATCGTGTGAATAGTGCGTTGGCTAGTGAGATTCCATATACGAATCTCGAGGTCAGTTGCGCCACTTGCCAATGTCACACCATCTGGACTAAATGCAACGTTTCGAATCCAACCATCATGTCCGCGTAGTGCATACGCCTCAATACCGGTGTTGACATCCCAGACATGAATGATGGTATCGTTACTCGCTCCACTCGCAAGATAGCGACTGTCAGGCGACCATGACAACGATGTGACATTTCCAAGGTGACCACGTAAACGTGCCAGTTCATTGAAGCTTTCGTGTTCATGAATAGTAATCACATCGCCTGCTGAGATGGCAATTAACTGCCCATCTGGAGACCATGCAACTGGGCCAAACGATGCGTTCGTAATCACACTACTTGCTTGTAGCTCGAACACATTAGCGTCGCTAATTGGAATGTTGCTTTTGGGTAGTATCGGAATTGCCGTTGGGGTGGCTGCTACGATAGCGTTATTTGCGCTCGGCTCAGGTGTTGTCGTAGCAGCCGCATTAAAAGACGGGAATACGCCACTCCACAATGATCGGAATGGACTGCCCGGATATACTAACAACAAGATGACACACAATGCGATTGCAATGATTGTCAGCACAATGGCAACAGCCGCCAAGCATCCAAGCGATAATGAACTTTTTGAGGTCTGTGTCTGAGTGGATGTCGTATCAGCTGTATAATTACCCGGTAATATGCCTTCTGTACCGTCAACTGTGGCTGGTGTAGGTTGAGTGATGGGGCTAGCTGCATCGGGGAGCCCGACTTCGCGATTGCCCAAGATGTCCATCGTATCAAGTGATACGCGCATTTCAGCAACACCTTGATAGCGGTTGACGACTTTCTCTTGGAGGGCACGAATCAAGATCATCTCAAACATATCGCTGAGTTGTGGATTATGGCGTCGTGGTGCGACAAATTGGGCGCCAGCAGCCTGTTGGGCTGCACTCACCGGCGGAACACCTGTAGCTGCCACATACGTAATGGCAGCGAGCGCATAAACATCGCTGGCTGCACTGGGATGTCGCCCCTGGCTTAATTCACCTGCCATGTAGGCTGTTGCATGGTCTGGTACCGCTCTCCCCACACTAAACGGCATCAACATCCAACGACCGTCGTCGGTGATTATGATATCTTCAGGCGTAGGTGCTCCAACATACAGTGGTGGCGTTTGCGTATGCAACCGACTCAGCAAATCAAGGAGACGTGCCAGTTGCGTGTAGATTTCGGCTTGGCTGAGTGCACCACCCCGCATTTGAATTGTTTGTATGAGATCACGACCACTAGGTGCCTGACATACCGCATAGTATCCACCACTATCGCTTGGCCCGTGTTGGGTCATTTCGAGGAGTGCTGGGTGCTGAATACTTTGCATTCGGGTGAGTACACCAATCACATCCTCAGATGCGTGTGACCATTCAGCCACATACACTAATCCACCACTTTGGTCGTCTCGACAATGCGAAACAACCACGTTAGCCTGTTCGTTTACTGCATAAATCACACGGTAACGACCGTGGATGACGCGCTCAGGAAGCGACATCTTGTACCTCGTTTGATTTCATTGACAGTGCTGCGCACCAGCCTGCCATTAGATTGTTCCGTTCTGTCGTGCACTGTCAATCCGTGCTACAGTCCGGCGTGCGCTACGAATCGAACCTTCAATGGATGCCATGAATTCTTGTTGGGTATAATCGCCTGCCAAAAAGAAATTCGGTATAGGAGTTGCCTGATCTGGACGATACTGCTCAATTCCCGGTCGGGCAGCATAGACCGAATTAGGAATACGTATCACATGTGATTTACGCAAATTACTCATTGTCGCAGCGGGATGCAACATGGTGAACTCTTGCATCACTGCTGCGATTATTTCTTGATCTGAACGCCGAATTAAATCTTCAGCAGGAGCAACGACCAGTTCAATGATCGAACCGCCGCCTGTATGATAGTCAGGGGCTACACGTGCCAAATCAGCGTAAACGCTGATATGTGTGCCAGCGCTGAAAATCAAATTGTCGACGTCTGTCACCATATTATCAAAGTACAACTGTACGGTGATGACCGGTTGTCCCTTGAGATGCTTGAGATTATCAAGTTCAGGAAACTCGCGCATCGAGTCGCTCATAACTTTGCGCAAACTATGCACCGGCATTGCCGAGATACAAATGTCAGCCTCCAACACGCTCCCATCCTCGAGGCGTACCCCGGTGACGCGGTTGTGCTCCTTATCATGCAGTATCTCGCTGACTTTGCTGTTAAAGCGGATATCCACCCCGCGTTCATTCAATAACTTCATCAGTGGTACCCATAAACGCTCATGCGGGGAACCTTTGACTAACCCCATTTTGGGGGCATCTGTTTCTTTGGCGAAGTGCAACAGCGCGGTAAGTACCAGCTTGGCTGAGACTTTATCTGCTTTCTGGAAGTTGAGCGCCAGCGCCATCGCATCCATGACCTTGTCAATGGTGCTCTGCCCCATGCCGTGTGACAAGTGCCAGTCGCTATAGGTCAGATCAGCTTGTTGGTCGATATAATCCTGTGACCCGAAAATGGGCTTCATCAGTCCCCGCCCCATAGCTAATTTCTCACCCCAAGTCATCAACTCGCTTTTGGCGACGCCGAGTAGACCGTTGAACGGCGCTGGTAAGCCCTGAACGAACTCGATAGAGCCGTATTTACCGCCTGGCAAGGCAAATACCATCTCGGCTGGCTTCCAGTCGAAGCTATCTTGCAAGCCAACTTCAGTCAAGAAGTTGAGTAAATTGTGGTACGCGCCAAAGAAGACATGTAAGCCGCTCTCAACCCAGTCACCATCGGCATCTTGCCATGCTGATACTTTGCCACCCGGTACGTCGCGCTTTTCGAGAAGGGTGACATGATACCCACGATCATTAAGCCATTTAGCGGTGGCGAATCCAGCCGGCCCGGCACCTGCAATGATTGCACGCATGGTAATTCCTCTGACTCTATCTAATGGCGATGAGGTGCCATAAATCTCTCTATGTAGATTACGCCTGTACTATGCCACAGGATGTGTTGCGTCAAGGACGGATTGCACTTTGCTAATCAGGATCTTGTCGATGCGCAATCCATCCATGTCAATGACCTCGAGTCGCCAATCCTGAACCACAACGTATTCACCTGCATGTGGAATACGCCCAATCATGCTCAGGAGATATCCTGCTATCGTATCAAACTGCGCATTTTCTTTGAGTTGAATGGTCAAACTTGTGCGACTAACAACATCATCAATGGGCGTTATTCCATCAACTAGATATGAACCATCCTCGCGCCGTACAATGTGAGGTGATTCGGCATCGTCGTATTCGTCGGCTATATCGCCGACAATCTCTTCGATGACATCCTCAAGAGTAATGACACCTTCAACTGTGCCCAACTCGCCGACCACCACTGCAAGGTGTTGTTGTTTCTTTTTGAAAAGCGCTAGCGTATCGGCGGCACGACTTTGCTCTGGAACAAATAATGGCTCGCGCATGGCTACCCGTACGGGTACGTTTAGGTCGCCGATTCGTACTAGTCGCAAAATATCGCGTCCGTGGACTACCCCAACTACCCGATCCAGATTCCCCTCGTAGACTGGTGCCCGTGAGAATCCGCTCTCGAGTAAGGCATCAACTACATCGCCTAACCGCGCATTTGCATCAAGTGCATAGACATCGGTACGCGGTGTCATGACTTGACGTACGCTCATATCGCCCAAACTAAAGACATTCTCAAAGATTTCACGCTCGTGGGGCTCAAGGGCTCCATCTTGTGCACCTTCGCGAACGAGCTGGCGTATATCTTCTTCAGTGACAGAGCTGTTGGCGGACTCACGTTGACCTGCCAGCCGCAAGATGAGTTCGGTCGATCGCGTTAATAACCACACCAGTGGTCGAGTAATACGTGAAATGATACTCATGGTCTTGGCGAGACGCATGGCAATCCACTCAGCATGTTGTAATGCCAATCGCTTTGGTACGAGTTCACCAATTACGAGTGACAAGTATGTCAACATAACAACGACCGATGCAAGTGCAACGGTCTCGGCATAAGGGCCAATATATGGCCAATCAGCAATGTGGGGAGCGAGACGATCTGCAATGCTGGCACCACCAAATACACCGGTTAATGTGCCAATTAACGTAATGCCTACTTGTACCGTTGATAAGAGTCGATTGGGGTCATCTTGGAGTTCGAGGGCTGTCTTGGCTCCTTCATCACCATCATCAGCTTTTTGTTGTAATCGACCGCGTCGAGCTGAGACCATGGCGAGCTCTGTCCCTGAAAAGATTCCATTCGCCACGAGTAACAACAAAATAATGATAATTTCACTGCCCATGCGTCATCCTTGTGTACAAATAAACATTACAACTATATCATTTTCTTATGAGAATTACATAAAAGTACTGTAATTAGTGTGTTGAATAACAATATTTCGTAATATTGACATGGTAAAAGGGTTTTTTTATAATGGAGTTAGACAGTGGAATTATGCTGTCTGAGGTTTTCATATATGGAGGTAGCCGACTATGATGAATGTATTTACCGCAACTAGCACCGCACGATGCAAAAGCAGTGGCAAAAAACGCTTTCGCGATCGTAAAGAGGCCAAACGTGTAGTGATTCGTGCCCGTCGAGTCAAATTGCGCGCTGAACGTGAAGGATTTATGACCAATAGACTCGAAAACAGAACCTACCGCTGTCATGATTGTGGAGGCTGGCATGTCACCAGTCAACCGCTGAAATTCTAAACATACGAATACCGTCATAGGGGTATCTATGATTGGAAGCGAATCCGCCTACATGGTGCATGTCCCATGTAGGCGGATTCGCTTGTCGATATATTGGCGAGTTCGTTATAATTGCAGTAGAAGCGTCACATAGGGCAGAGGAGTTGCATGCCAAAACAACGAGTTGTAGTGATTGGAGCTGGGTTGGGTGGTCTTGCTGCGGCCATTCGTTGTGCCGCTGCTGGTCATCCGACAACGTTGATTGAAGCGCGTGATCAAGTCGGTGGCAAACTCAATATCATTCGGGACCAAGGGTTTGTCTGGGATATCGGCCCCTCGTTGTTGACTATGCCTTGGGTGATTGATGATTTGCTTATGCAGACAGGGAGCTCGCTGTCTGCTGAACTTGATGTAGTACCGCTTGCATCTGCTTGTCGGTATGTGTGGCCGGATGGCACCCAATTTGACGCGTGGACCAGCTTCCCGGCTATCCTGAAGAGCATTGAGCGCATTGAACCCCGCGATGTTGGCAACTTTCTGCGCTTTATGACCTATGCTGAGCGCATGTGGAGTCTGACTGCAGATACGTTTTTGTACTCGGTGTTCCGCGGCTGGCGCAGTATGCTTGATTGGCGGCTTTTGCGTGATGCATGGCAACTAGATGGCATGCGCACCATGCATCGTGCAGTCGAGACGTTTTTTGTGAGTCCTAAACTCCAACAAGTGATGAACCGCTTCGCCACGTATAATGGCTCATCTCCTTACCGTACCCCTGCTACGTTTAATCTAATTGCCTGGGCCGAATTTGGTCTAGGGGCCTATTATCCACGTGGTGGTATGTATCGGATTGCTGAGGTCCTGCATGCTGCTGCCGTGCGTATTGGTGTGGATATCCGGCTTGATACACCGGTGGCGCGTATCGAGCATCGTAAGGGCCGTGTAGTTGGTGTGCACACCGTATCAGGTGATGTAGTGCCGGCAGATGCAGTGATTAGTAATGTTGATCCGCAAGTTACACTGGAACATCTCGTAGATGGTGGCGTAAAACGAGCACGTGCTCTTAAACACCGTGAATTATCGTGTAGCGGTTTTGTAATATTGTGGGGAATTGATACACGATACGATTTGCTTGACCACCATACTATCTTTTTTTCACCTGATTATCGTGCTGAATTTGCTGATACTGATGCAGGTAGATTACATCCTACGCCGACAATCTATGTTAATCATACGGTGCAATATGATGCCAATCATGCGCCTCCGGGGGGCCAAAATATCTTCGTGTTGGTGAATGTACCGCCGGCACGTAACTCGTCGATTGAGTGGTCCCAGGTGGCTGAATCGTATGCAAAACATATAGCCCAACAACTAGAACAATATGGTTTAACCGATTTGCGTCAACATATCGTTACCCAAAAAATCATTACTCCCATTGATCTTGAGCGTATGTATGGCGCCCCCGGTGGCGCAATCTATGGTCTAGCCTCCAATACTATTACCAGTGCGTTTGTGCGGCCAACCCAACAAGATTCGGCTATTTCGGGTCTCTTTTACTGTGGTGGTGGTACGCATCCTGGTGGTGGTGTGCCTCTCGCACTCCTCTCAGGTAAGCATGCAGCACAACTTGTGACCCAAATGAAGCGCTAAATGATTTGCATCTGCAATCTGGCAGATACTAGCTAGTTGCAATTTCGTGTAAATAAAAGTATACTAATCCAGTAGGTTTTATCGGATTATAGTGAGTAGTATATGAGTCAATACGCAGCAATACCACGCCGACGCTATGTATGGTCATTAGGGACTGTATTAATCATCGTAGCAGTTGGAGTCAATTATGCGCGCTGGCAGGCTGCTGGATATGTGCTTGATACGACTGCATTAGGGTGGGCAACGCTTGTCGGTTTGTTAGCACAATTTGTTGATGGTGCGTTAGGTATGGCCTATGGGGTAACCGCCGCCTCGTTCTTTTTGGCGATTGGATTTACGCCCGCTGTTGCATCGGCATCAGTACATGTGGCCAAGTTGTTTACATCGGGGGCATCGGCTCTTAGTCATTGGCGAATGGGGAACATTGAGCGTTCATTGTTATGGCGTTTGGTCATTCCCGGTATTGTAGGAGCGCTCGTAGGTGTCTATGTATTGACAACTGCTGATGGTACGTGGCTCAAACCATACGTCAATGGCTATCTGTTGTTCATGGGGATTTGGATTATCATCAAGGCCTTCTGGCAGGTGCAGTCAGTTGTGCGCGGCAAGCCAGGTACTATCTCGTTGGTCGGATTTGTGGGTGCATTTGTTGATGCCATTGGTGGTGGTGGATGGGGACCCGTCGTGACGACAAGCATGTTAGGTACTGGTCGAGAGGCTCGTTATGTAGTTGGCACAGTCAATACGGCTGAGTTTTTTGTCACGCTCGTCAGTGGTGTTACGCTTGCACTAGTGGTCAGTGTACAGGCATGGGAGTCAGTCGCTGGGCTTATTTTGGGTGGCATGTTGATGGCCCCAGTTGCTGCGTGGGTTGCCGGACGTCTGCCACGCAAAGTGCTTATGGTGGCAGTGGGCCTGTTGATTAGCTGTTTGAGTGCCTGGAGTCTGTGGTCGTATATCGGCTAAGCGAACGGTGTATAACACATATGATGCTATACACCGTCGTATCGTTATGTTGTGGCACTAAAGAGCTGTTGAATGCGTTGTGCCTGCCATTCGACTAAGTCAGTGAGTGGTACAAACGGCAAATTACTGACTGGATCTGTTGCTTGGTAGGGAGGGGGACCATATTCAGGGGTGACTGTGAATGCTGTGGCCCCTTGTTGTAGTTTGGCTTGGTGAACCATGCGCCACCAGAGTTCGTGAGCGTCGACCTCTTGGGCAAAACGGGGCAGGCGTGGGTCGCTAACCTGCGGTCCTTGGGCATGGCCGACACGTGCGTGCAGGTGATAGACATGTGGGGCACAAAACTGCATCAATGCCTCGGCATCAGGGAGCAATCGCTCGGCAACGACAACCCAGTGACTATAGTCAGCACAGAGCTGAACCTCTGGGTAGCGATTTAAATAGGCAATCGTATTCCACGGATTAAAAAATAACCGACTGCGATGTGTCTCGTGAGCGATGGGGATGTTGTGGTGTTGTGCAACCGTCAACATTGCTTCGATGAAGCCACATCCATCATCAAAGCTTGAGCCATCGCGCCACCCATGCAATGTTATTTGACGGGCACCGCAGGCGATAGCTGCATCAATTTGTTGAATGCCACTTGCGATGTGACTAGCCAAATCTGGCCCATTCGTAAATACTTGCGCGACAAAATCAAGGTTGTATTGTGCCAATAGCGTGGTTAGTCGATGTTGTTCGTTTGGATCAAGCGATACTCCCCATTCGATACCACGGTATCCCTGCTCTGCATATGTAGGAAACACAATCTCCCACGGCGCATCTACGCCCCACAGACTGCGAATGAGGTCTATTTGCATCGCTGTCTCCTCCCGGTCGTCTAATTAGCATGATTATACCGTAAAACGTCATAGGAAGAGGATGTGCGTGTCTGAAACCTCCTAACTGCTTGACTTGCGATAACCAGCGAGGATAGCTTCTTGCTCAGTATCGAAACATACGACCCGACTGTTTCGTGTTTGTGCATACCATCGACCATTTGGCAAATGATAAATCGACGAATCTGGATTCCCTTTGATTTGGCCAATTTGACACGGGAACGCACGTTCAGCATCTGTGCGTGTGATGGTAGGCAGGGTTGTGCGCGTCGGGGATTTTGCTACAGCGGTTGTCGTTATCCCTGTGTTGACATCGCCATTACATGTTGATGGTGACCATAACCCTATCTTGCGCCCTCTGGCGGTTTGTTGAGCGGTCTGCAATTGACTTTGGTAGCGATATGGCAACCGATATGTATATTCGAATGCATATCCTTCAGCTATGATTTTCTGATTAAACAGTGTTGTGTTGTCTAACCAAATATAGACAAGGAGACGATTGTAAATGTCGTATTCACCTTGTGAAGGATCACGTTCGAGATATACGGTCTGATTGAGCAACACATTCTTTGTATAGTTACTTGCCTCAATGCCAAAACACTGTACTGGTTTGCGTGGGTCAACACTTTCTGGGGTGTCTATACCAATGAGTCGTAGTCGTATCGTCTGATTGTTTAGCCGCACATCCACAGTATCGCCGTCAATTACTTTGATGACTTGGGCAATTTGCGCATCTACTGGCTTTGTGCCGACACTTGAGATTGGGCTGGGTGTGCGTGTTGTCGTATATCTGGCTCTCTTAGTCGCTGTTCGGGTGATACGTGGTCGTTTTGGTGTAACTGTCCGTGAACGTGTGCGCGTGTTGATGATTTGACGTTTAGGCGTGATTGTTGGAGTTGCGGTTCGTTTGCGCGCTGCCTCTGCTGGCTGGGGTGATACTGGTGTATTGGGGGCGTTGTTACTGATGAGTGCAGTGGCTAAAACAACGATAATGATGATAGTTAATCCTATCCCGAGAATACGATATACACCACCGCGTTTCCACAGATATTCGACGGCTAAGAGTGGCCATGCATATAGGTAATAGAGCGCCTTAAAGAAGTAGATACTCACACGCCATAGGCCCACGGCAAAAAAACGAATGAGCCTCCAAATGCCATAAAAGACTGCGAGAAACATGCCGATAATGCAACATCCGCTGACATCTCGATTATTGCGCATACGAAATTGACTCATGATTGTGTTTCTAATGTAAGTAATATAAATATAGCTTTATTTTACTGAAATGAGTGGTCACATATGTGCTCGATTAAATGACACATGCACGATGTATTCCACTCGCGCATGTGTCTATGTCCTAAGAACATATTTATTCGATGATACTCACGTTAAATTGGGGTAGTGCATCTTTTGATGTGATAAACATCTCTGTGACCATGCTCCGAATCTCCTGGAGCGATAAACAGGCAGCGGTAAGCGGATCGTGATAACACGCCTGATAAATGGCAGTCATATCACTATCGATGCACCCTTGAATGGCAAGCTCTTCGATTTGACAGCTGAGGTTTGTCAACATATTCACGGATGCCGGTAATTCGCCCACATTAAATGGGCTGAATCCTGTGTTGTCTACAAGTATTGGTACTTCGACGCATGCGCCGATAGGCAAATTGTCTATATGGCGATTGTTCGGAACATTCCCATTAAACTTGAACGCATTACCCCCAGCCAATGCATTAATAATATATGCAGCATATTCATTGCTTGGATGTAAATCAATAGGTTCGGGGTGTTCGCGTTCTTTTTGCGCATCATCGCGCCACTTGTGCATGTTCTCCCTGTACCACGTAAGAGCTGCTTGTGATGCACCGGGATTCCATCCTGTGCCAGGAGTACAATACTGCTCAATGAGTTCGGGGCGCTTACGGAACCACCAGTTGTACTCTGAGTGATGACCACTAGACTCCGTTGGGTAATATCCAAGTGCCAAAAAAAGCTCGTTGCGCACAATCTCTTGGTTGTAGATCTCACTGTTTTGCATCATGCGGCGGAGTATTGGATACACATCAATGCCGTTCCATCGAAATGATAAGTACCAGGCCATATGATTGATACCCGCACAGGTATACGTGATCTCATTCATATCAGCCCCAATCCAGCGGGCTATCATTTCGGCCGTCCCCTGTACACTATGACAAAGCCCGATGACTTTGATTTTTGATACGCGACTTAATGCGCCACATATCATTCCCATCGGATTTGTATAATTCAAGAGCACCGCATTGGGCGCAACTTGCTCCATCGTACGGACAATCTCATACATTGCAGGATAAATACGCAAAAAACGAAAAATACCACCAGGACCACGGGTATCACCGATATTCAAATCAACTCCATACCGTGCCGGAATTTCGATATCATGTCGCCATCGTGCAAAATCATCTGCAATTGTGCAAATAACCGCATTGGCATCCATGAGTGCCTCAGTCAAGTTGGAAGTTTTGATGAGGGTTGCAGGATATTTGCCTGCATCAATGATGCGTTGGACTCCGTAGTAGGCCGTGTCGAGTCGCTCTTGATTGATATCATGCAAAACGATTGTGACACCCTGCAATAGCGGAAAACTAAGAATATCACGTGCTAATCGGCGTGTGAAAATATGACTCCCCGCTCCTATGAACACAATCTTCTTCATCAAATACGCTCCACGTCAAGTAAGTACGATCTCCCAAGCTCTGCCTTATTTTACACTATTTTGCAATATGGGATAAATATAAAATTTTCTTTCTGGTGTTGAATTTATCATGAAAATAGCGTAATAATAAAATCATTGTTATTGTGAAAATTTTAAAATTTAAGCTATCACAATCACATAAAAAATTTATTATTAATACATTGTAAAAAATTAAATGTACTGTCATTTGTGAAAAATAATATAAAAATTTATTTAATTTTGAGATATGAACTATGTGGTGTAGGGTATGAAGTGCTATAGCTCAAGTGGTTTGTTGCATAGAGGAATAGAATATAAATGCCTTGTATAATACACTGCAGTGACATGCAATCCACATGTGATAATTGCTGCCACAGATTGGGAGGCATAATGCGTTGTTATCCAACAAATACACACTATTTTATGCGTCGTGGGCACCCTGTAGTTTTAATCGGTGCCGGCGAGCATTATGGTGCAGTGATTAATCTCGAATTTGATATGCAACGATATTTGGCGGCAGTGGCGCGAAGTGGTCTCAATTATGTGCGTGTGTTCACCGGTAGCTATGTCGAGCATCCAGGAGCTTTTGGGATCATCGAGAACACACTTGCACCTCGCCGAGACCAGTTCTTGGCGCCTTGGGTCCGTGATGAACAAGGACGATATGATTTATCTCGGATTAATCCTATATGGATCCAACGATTGACGTCTTTTGTTTCACTTGCGAGCCAACTTGATATCTGTGTGGAAATCACGATGTTTAGTTTTTGGTATGAGCAATCTTCATGGGAGAGCTCACCGATGCATCCTACTCTGAGTCGTCAAGGAATTGGTCCATATGAGTCCACGCGGGTATATGAGCCAGATAGTCCGTTATTGCCATTCATGAAGCGACTTGTGCAGGTTGTCGCAACCGAGTTGCGTAGCTATGACAACGTCATCCTTGAGATTTGCAATGAGCCATATAGTCGACATGATCACACAATGGATCTGCCGTGGCATGTGCAGATGATCCAGGCGATTCACGCTGTTGCACCAGAGGTGCCGATTGCAATAAATGTGGCCAATCGGACGCAGCGCGTGAGTGTACTCCCTGAGCACGTGGCACTCGTGAATTTCCATTATGCATTAGCGTCAGCCGCCCGTGAGAATTGGCATTTGGGAGTGGTGGTTGGTGATGACGAGACAGGATTTCGTGGGCATTCAGCTGCCCCATATCGTCACGAAGCATGGAATTTTATGTTGGCTGGAGGTGGCACCTTTAGCCATCTTGATTATGGATATACCGTGATGCACCCTGAGGGCGATGCCCCACTCGATCCACGCACACCTGGGTATGGTGGGAGTGATCTACGCCGACAGCTTGCATTCTTACGTGCCACACTTGAGCGGATTGCAGTATGGGATATGCAACCATGTAATGAGGTCGGTGCGTGGTATAGTGGCGATGCGGACCTCCAAATAATGGGTGCTTTAGGTGAACGATATATTGCATATATACCCCAAAACCGCCCCGCACAGAGTATCATGGTCGGAATTCCTGCGGGGCGGTATGCACTTGAGTGGATGTACCCGGCTGCCTGTACGACGCAACAAGCTGCGACAATCGATCATCGTGGTGGGTTTTTGCGGATTGAAACACCATTACACGCTGATGACTTAGCCTTTTTGTTGCTCCGTGTGCGTTAAGGTCGAGATATCAATGTGGCGTCACGCAAGCCTTGTGTTGTCATGAATCCCTATAAATGGCACTGTTGTTGTGTGGCTAGCTTCATGAGTTCAATGGCGCGATTAATGTCGAGATGGGTCGCGACATAACAGTTGGCTGGCTGTTTACTAAATCCCCGTGGGTCGATAGCAGTCATCCCTCGACCAATGCCTTGGCCAATGTCAATCTCCATGTAGACATGTTGGACGGTTGCGCAGCTTGGGTCAAGCGCGACGGCCATAGCTTTGGGATCTGCCATTGACATGCCTGGACGGCCCCACCCTTTGACAAGATTTGTCAGGTTGTTACACATGGGGCGGACAAAGCGATTGCCCATGTCACCGGCATCGAGGATTTCGTCCCAGCGGTCCCACAAAATCGGATGTTCGATGGTATTCTCCCATGTAATCCAGGTGGACTGCAGATTCCCACGGCGTAGCACCAAATCAGCGGCTTCCGGGTCGACATAAATATTGAACTCAGCTGTAGCAGTGATATTTCCGGTTGCTTTGGGAGCTCCTCCCATGATGTAGGTTTTGCTGATATAGTCAGAGAGATTTGGCTCAATCGACAAGGCGATAGCAAGATTTGTCAACGGACCAAGTGTGACTAAGGTACAGCCTGGGTGCTTTTTTGCGAGCTCGATGATTGCTAGGGCACCATGGAGTGGCTCGAGTGGTCGTGGGGCGCGCAAGCCGGCATCGCCGAGTCCATCGACGCCATGGATGTCACTTGCGTCAGGTGCATTGACCAAGAGCGGGCGTGCAGCACCACGATAGATTGGGATGTGTCCAGCGCCAAATGCATTGAGAATCGTGCCGACATTGCGTTCAACATTTGGTAACGATACATTGCCGTTTAGTGTAGTAATGCCAACGACATCGAAATCTGGGTGAGCCAGGGCCATTAAGATTGCAAGCGCGTCATCGACACCTGCATCGGTATCGATAATCATTGGTTGCGGTGACATACAAACCTCATTCTGTAGTATTACGGGATACACATCTATTATACGGTGGATGGAGCACACGAATGAATCGTACACATCATTGGTTATCCTATGTACTCATGTTTGGCTTGACATGGTTTTTGATTTATACCATCTTCAACTGGCAGATAGTATCTTTGGGCCTTACATGGGACGAGCCCGCCTATATGCGGGCTGCATTAGCGTATCGCGAGTGGTTGGACCGTATATGGCAGGGTGATTGGGTGGCGCTCCAACCAGCCGTGTTGAGTGCATATTGGGAGTACAACCATGAACATCCGCCATTGGTCAAGGTATGGTATGCCTTCGTTGCTGTGCCATTGATTCCACAATTGGGTGAAATTGTTGCATTTCGGATGGCTGCAGTGGCGTTATCGGCGCTATTGATTGCGGTCGTTGCCACGAGTGTAATGGCGCAATGGGGTGTGCCTGCCGGATTAGTCAGTGTGGCGTTGCTGTTGAGTATGCCACGATTGTTCTTTCATGCACATGTAGCCGCCCTTGATATCCCCGGTGCACTCGCCTATATCCTGCCAGTGTTGTTATTTTGGCATATGCGTAATAGGCGCTCGTGGTGGATTGGTGTGTTGTTTGGGATTATCTGGGGCTTGGCGTTGGCCACCAAGGTAAATGCCGCATTTGCGTTGCCTGTCCTTGGGATTTGGTGGCTTTGTTGTAGTCGGCAACTCCACCTATTTGGCCGACTAGCATTAATGACAATGATTGCGCCGTTGGTGTTTGTTGCAGTTTGGCCGTGGTTGTGGGTCGATACTAGTGAGCGCATGCTAGCCTATCTGCGTTGGTTAACGGTCGACCATTGGCAGATTCCGCAATGGTTCTTAGGTGAACGTCTGCTGCCGCCACCGTGGTACTTCGGAGTAGTGATAGTGTTGATGGTGACCCCCCTTGCACTGCTCATCCTCGGCACATTGGGGATTCGTTGGCGCAGCCACGATGAACGTTCGTATGTCACATTGATGGTGATTGCTGCTGTCATGCCAATTGTGGCCTTGATGAGTAGCAGTGTGGTCTACGATAATGATCGCTTAGCCATGCCGTTTTTTGTGGCGTGGGCCATATTAGCAACACATGGTGTCATGCAGGTAGCAACATGGTTGAGCCGTGGTGATCCGCGACGGCAACGCTTTATGTGGCTTGTGGTGCTGGCCTTGAGTGTTACCCCAGCGGTTGTACAAGTGCGCATGCTATGGCCGCATCTGTTATCGTATTATAGTGAAAGCATTGGTGGGCTCCAGGGGGCTGCGCAACTCCAAATGGATCACACCTATTGGAATGAGAGCTACCAGTCCGCGCTGTACTATCTTGATGAACACGCACCACCACGTGCACGCGTCTGGGTTGAGCCGTGGAGTCTTGATGTGCCACATACCTATCAACGTGCACAGATGACACGCTCAGACTTGCAATTTGGCAGTGATACGGGTGGGTCAATTTGGGGCATGCGCGTCGGGCAATTTTCACCCATTGATGCTGATTATGTCGTCGTTACCTATCGATTTGCAGGGTGGACTCCTGTAATTCAGGCGTTGGTTGCTGGCAATAACCAGCCGGTGTATACCATTACTCGTCAAGGGGTCACATTATTGGAGGTCTACCGGATACCATGATACATCGTCTTGTTGCGTGGTGGCATCACCCACGACTCTGGCGCTGGCTATGGCTGCCATTGAGCTATACATTATTGCTTGTGCCGTTCTTTGGCTCAACACTCCGTGAATGGGGTAGTGCGTTAGCGACACGGTGCGTTGAACGTTGTGATACCGGCTGGCAAAATGTGTGGTCGTTGTGGTGGGTTGCCGATTCACTTCGTCATGGTCGCTGGCCAGGGTTCACGCAGGAGATGTTTTATCCTGGCGGTGTTGATTTGTTTTGGCAGACGTTGATGCTCGCCAATGGGATTGCGATGACTCCAATCACATTGATATTTGGACCAATCGTCGCATTTAATACATTGACGTTTCTGACATTTGTGGCTGCCGCATGGAGCATGGCTTTGCTCGCTGATGCGATGGTAAATCACCGGTTTGGAGCATGGTTAGCTGGTGCGCTTTACACGTTTGCACCGTTTCATGTGTGGTTATCATATTCGGGTTTTGTGGAGCGTCTGTCGATTCAATATTTTCCCATTTTGCTATTTGCATTGTGGAAAATGAGTCAATCACCGCGTTGGTGGCCTGCGATTTTGGCAGCGGTAGCCGTGTTGGCGTCGTTCTTCTCGAGTCTGTATTACGGGTTATTCTCGATAACCTATGTTGTGGTTTGGAGCATTGTCATGACGTGGCAGTCTCGTCATGAACGTGACCAGCTTGTACGGTTATGGCGACGAGTGGTCGTAATGGGGGCTCTGGTAGCTACGCCCGTATTACCATTTGCTGCACAGATACTCTTGCCCGGCAAGCTCCCTCCTAGTCAAACTGGTGCAGTGTTACTTGACGACTACTTATCGCGGCAGGTCGATTTTTCGGCATCGTTAATGACCTTTGTGACGCCGAGTATTGTCCATCCACTTTGGGGCGATGCGGTGGTGGCTTGGTATCGCCAGTATTCGGCAACTCATTGGCCTATCTCAATCGGCTTTGTGCTCGTTGTCATGGCAATCTGGGGTGTGTATGTCTGGCGTAACACATCACTGCCACGCTGGTGGTTGGTGATGACTGTTGTCGTGTTGCTGTTTAGTATGGGACCACGGGTGGTATGGTTGACGCGTGACATGGGTATCCCATTACCGTATGATTTGCTCAATAGTATTCCGCTAGTCAAACTAGGACAACGTCCAAATCACTTTCTGTTGCTGGCAATGGCACATCTGGCGTTGTTGACTGCTGTGGCTATTCGTGAGGGGGTCGCGCGCTTGCCATACCCGAAAGTTGGTATGAGCATTGTGACATTGGTGGCTTTGATTGAGTTATGGCCGATGCCACTCCAGCCTTTTCGACCCACCCAGAGCGATGCCTACAGTCTGATTGCGCGCGATCAACCGGGTGCTGTGTTGACGATTCCATTTGACCTTGATGATGGCAACACGATGTATGGTCAATGGTTCTACGACCGGCCTGTACTCTCCGGCTATCTGCCCCGACTGAATCCTGAGTTGGCAAATATCGGCTTGTTGCAACAGACCGATGGTGTGATGCAGTTTACGGCACCACTTACTACCACCTCGGTACTGCATCAAGACCCAGTGCAGGCTTTGCCTAACATGATGCGCACCCTAGATATAGAGTATGTCATCTACGATAAACGCTTTGGGGTGCCGGTCAATCGCGAGGTCTTAGCTTCCCTTGAGCTTATTGCTGTAGATGATCTCCTCGAGTTATATCGCCGCCCTAACGACGCTACACCGGCACCGTGGGTCGTGCTTAATTATGGGTGGTATCCCAAGGAACATGACCAAGCCGGACGTTGGTGGCAATGGGGCGATCAAGCGAGTACCTTTTGGATCTATCAAACCCCCGATACTACCGTCGCCACTGTTATTACTGCGCGCATGGCCGTACCTGCGCCGATGCGGGTGAAGTTTGATGGCGTGACGCAATCACAGGCGTTGCAGATCGCAATTGATGAACCGAATATGGTGCGCACGTACCGCTTTTTGGCACAAACAACCAACCCGGCGGTTGAGTATTGGTTTGCGGTTGATACACTCTATCAGACCAGCGATCGTGCTGTGGGGATTTTGCTCGAAAGTCTAACGGCCACACCAACAACGTGGCGTGGCCGTTAATTCGCAGAATGTTACCGATTTAGGCGAATTGTGCAAGTGATGCCACATCTCCAATGGATGTCACCGTGGCATCTGGTGCAATGCGCTTAATCAGCCCAGCCAAAACAGTACCCGCACCGATCTCGACAAAGTGATCTACACCGCTGGAGTGCAAGTATTCGATGGTGGTGACCCAACGAACTGCCGAGTTGACCTGGGCGGGGAGCTCCGCGCGAATTGCGGCGGCATCAAGTAATGGCCGCGCGGTAATGTTTGATATCACTGGGATTTGTGGTGTATGAATGCTATATAGCTCCATGTGTGTCGTGAGAGCTTGTGCCGCATCGCGCATCAATGGTGAATGGAACGCTGCGCTGACTTTAAGTGGAATTACGCGCTTAGCACCGGCCTCTTTAAGTGCGGTACTCGCTAGCTCAATCGCACTTACTGCGCCGCTAATTACGGTTTGTCCTGGTGAGTTGTAATTGGCAACCACAACGGCAGCATCCGGTGTGCTGACTTGATCACAAATGGCATCGATGGTCGTATCATCCAGCCCAATCACTGCCGCCATGCCACCACTGCGTGCCGCAGCCATCAGCTCTCCACGCCGTCGTACCAAGCTGATTGCATCTGATGGCGATAAACTCCCAGCTGCTGCCAGTGCGCTGTATTCGCCGAGACTGTGACCTGCAACGGCCACAGCGTTTTGACAACTAAAGCGTACGATGTTTTCGACGCCGCCTGCTAGTGCGGCAAGCACTGCTAACGATGTAGCCACTAGCGCTGGTTGCGTGTTTTCGGTGGCAGTAAGCATCTCTTCAGGGCCATTGAAGCAGACATCGCTGATTGACCAGCCGAGTGCTGCATCTGCAATATCAAAAAGCTCACGTGCCGCACTATTGTGGGTTGCTAAGTCTTGCCCCATGCCAATGAACTGCGCTCCTTGCCCTGGAAAAACAAACGCACGTGTCATGACTGCGACTCCTTGTATTCATTTGTTGGTTTGCCCCAACGAATGACCGCAGATCCCCATGTGAGTCCACCACCAAAAGCCGTCAACAATACGTAGTCACCCTGCTTGAGCACCCCAGTTGATGCAGCTTCGGTGAGGGCAATAGGGATGGTGCCAGCAGAGGTATTGCCATAGCGGTCAAGATTAATGAAGAATCGCTCGATGGGTACGTTCAACCGTTCAGCAATCGCCTCGATAATACGGCGATTCGCTTGATGTGGCACAACTAAATTGATTTGGTCAAGCGTCATATTGGCTTTGGTAAGCGCTGAGAGCGACGATTCTTCCATGCCACGTACTGCTAACTTGAATACCTCGCGGCCATTCATTGTCAGATAGCGCCGTGTATCGTGTGGGTCGTCGCGCAGTGGCATACACGTTCCGCCCGCCTCGATCATCAATAAATCTTCACGGTTCCCGTCGGCGCCAAGGACAGATGATAAGAGTCCATAGGGTTGATCGGTAGCCTCAAGCACAACGGCACCAGCGCCATCGCCAAATAAGACACATGTATTGCGATCTTGCCAGTTAATCACATGACTCAGTACATCAACAGCACACAATAAGATGCGCTTGGCCATTCCGGTCTGAATTAAGCTTGTGGCTACGGTGATCCCATACACAAACCCACTACATGCTGCGACCAAATCAAATGCGGCAGCTCGGTTAAGCCCAAGAGCTGCTTGTACTTGACATGCAGTCGCTGGTAATGGGCGATCTGGGGTGAATGTGGCAACAATTACCATATCGATATCGGTGGCAGTTACACCAGCCATTGCCATTGCATCGCGGCCAGCTGCGGCAGCTAATGTTGAGGTTGACTCACCGTCGCTGATAATACGCCGTTCACGTATCCCGGTGCGTGTTTGAATCCATTCATCGGAGGTATCGACAAGTTTGGCGATATCGTCGTTTGTGACAACCTTGACGGGGACTCCCATGCCCCAGCCGGTAATTGCTGCATAGACACTCATGACACCATTCGCCTTCTAAATCCGAACCGGTGCTCGTGGTCACAGATATGCCACGAACACCGGTTAATTGAATCACACACAACGATAACTAGGCCTCAGCGCCGATGTTCTTTACCACAACTTGGCGTTGGCGATAGTAACCACACGACTTACAGACATGATGGGCACGCATCAGCTGGCCACATGTGCTGCACTGCACCAATGTTGGGGCAGTCAAGCGCTGGTGCTGGCGGCGGTTGCCACGGCGGTGACGTGAAACTTTGGTTTTTGGTGCTGCTCCCACGACAAAACTCCATTCTTGTTGGCTTACTGTGACTTTGATGAATCGAGCAACGCTTTGAGCGCAGCAAACCGTTCATCAACAGGCTCTTGATGACAACGACAGGTCTCGACATTGAGGTCGACACCACATCCGGCACATAACCCGCGACAATCACTCTTGCAGAGCGGACGCATCGGTAACTCAAGCAATGCATATTCACGCAATGCTTCCCCGAGGTCTAGCAAGTGTTGCTCATTAATAAAGAATCGATCGTCATCATCGTCTTCTGTATCAATACGCTTGACTAGATTTGCTCCCGTTGTTACATCAACAGACGCAACATATTCCTCAGTAAAGGTCACTGTGATTGCCACGCGGGCTGGTTGCAGACAGCGCATACAGTCACAATGAATGACTCCAGATACAGTCGACTCGACATATACACCCGCAGGAGTACGCGTAAATCGCGCAGTACCGACGATATTCTGCAACGACTCACGTTCGTGAAGTTGCAAATGATCCTCAGTGAACTCATGCTGGCGACGCGAACCAACTTCTTCGCGGAGAAGTTGAGCCACATTAAAGGTGAGGGGAGAGTGTTTGTGTTTCGCCATCGTAATCACCTAATGCGACGCATCCCGAAGTAATATTATAGTGCAGTTGACAGGTGATGTCAACTTGCAGGCTCTTCAGGGTCAGCCTGGCGGGTATTCTGCAAGCGCTCGAGCTCTAATAATCCGCTACGGACACTTAACATGGTGCGGTCAAGGCGTGTGTACAAATCCTCAAGCACCTCGCGCGCATAATCATCCGCCCCTGCGCGGATCTCGTCAGCCTCAAGATTCGCAACCTCTATAATTCGACTGCGCTCTAGATCAGCCGCAGTCAGAAGCCCTTGCTCGCGCATTTGCTGCGTCATGCCCGTGTTTTCACTGCGCTGTGGTTTGACCGTATGCAACGCGGAACGCATCCGATCAATGATGTCAAAGAGCTGTCGCTCCTCAAGGACCACAAGTTGTGTTAATGGGATGTGCTGCGACTCGTTGATAATCTCTTCGAGCTCATTAATCAAATCATCTAACTTCATGGCCATTATCCTCCATGGCGCCGGTCAGCGTATACGCGTTGGAGTGCAATTGCAACGTTTGGTGGTACTAACCACGACACATCTGCACCCAATGATGCGAGCTCACGTACGCGGGTCGAACTAAAGTACGTATATTGGTGACTTGCCATAAAGTATACCAAATCAATGTTTGGTGCAAGACGCTGATTAATTTGCGCCATCTGAAATTCGGTTTCAAAGTCGTCAGCAGCTCGTAATCCTCGCACAATTACTTGGGCACCAACACTACGCGCAAATTCAACTGTCAATGAACTATATGTCTCGACCTTGATTTTGGGCATTGAGGCAGTTGCTTCGCGCAAAAATGCCACCCGATCTGCCGTCGAGAAGAGGAGATTCTTGTTGGGTCGGTCAAACACTGCCATGATGATCGTATCAAATACCCGCGCTGCTCGCTCGGCAATATCGAGATGCCCGTTCGTGACTGGATCAAAACTCCCAGGATATACTGCAATTCTCATGTATTGTCTCCATCCGACACTTCGGGCATCTCAAAAAGTGTATAGCATGATCCACCAAATCGGCGGAACTCGCAGCGCACGAGTGGTCCGTATGTCTCGATAAACTCCACATGAACTGAATGACCCACAATCAGTATTCCCCCAGGGACTAATAAGTTGGCATTTGCGACCAACTCCAACGTTTCATGGATTTTGGGGTCTGCATACGGTGGGTCCATCATTATCAATGTGTAGGGCTCACCACCTTGGTGCTGCTGAACAAAGCGTTGTACTGGCTGCTGATACACTTTGGCGCGAGTCATAAATTTGGTGTGTGTCAGGTTTTCTTTGATGATGGTACAGACATTTGCCTTTTGCTCGACAAAGTCTGCCCACTCAACCCCGCGCGATAAGGCCTCGATGCCAATCGAGCCTGTTCCGGCATATAAATCCAAAATACGACCATGCATAACCCCATATCCCTCAAGAATCGCAAACAATGACCCCTTGACACTATCAAGCATCGGGCGCGTTCCTGATCCCTTAGGCGCCTTGAGGTGATGCCCCTTGGCCGTGCCAGTAATAACCCGCATAATTATCGTCCAAATTGTAAGCGGCGAATTAACATGAGTGGGAGGTTGTGTTCGAGCATTTGTTGCTGTGTGCTTGCGATATCATACGCAACCCGCCCAAAGGTGATTTGTTGTGCACTCGTATCAAGAATTGCATAGGCTGCACGCGGGTCTCCATCACGTGGCTGACCTACGCTCCCCGGATTGATGAAGTAGCGTTCGTCACCGTCAAGCAACATGACCTCGCCTGCTGTCGGCATAATTGGCCCTGAGACACTCCCGTCAATGTTGCGTCGAATGTAAATTTGTACATGCGAATGCCCAATAAAACATGTCTGGTGAGGAATTGCCTCCCAGTTGTCCTCGGCTTGATATGGGCGCAAAAGATACTCCCACACCGGATCTTTGGGACTGCCATGCACAACATAAAACTGATCGTCCATTGCCCGTGCTAAGGGGAGTTGATTCAAGAATTGCTTGTATGTGGATTTGAGTTGCCGACCATTCCAAATATTTGCAACACGTGCATCATTGTTGAACTCAGCGATGTTGACCGTACTGCTACCAATACAGGCCAAATCATGATTGCCCGCAATGCTCGTCGTCGGTAGTGATTGCATTACCGACATGCATTCGTTTGGCCGTGGCCCGTACCCAATTGTGTCGCCTAGATTCCAGACAGCATCATACTCGCCCGCAGTCTCGCGTAAGACTGCCTCGAGTGCAACCAGATTTGAATGAATGTCTGATACTATCAATACCCGCATGACGCTTCTTTCATCACATGCATATCACTATTGCAAGAAAACTACAATATATAGTATATTACTCGTATGAAACCAAGTAGATGGTCAAGGGAACAACAGTATGCCAGAGCGTAAACCTCATTGCCCGTATGTTGGGCTACGGCAGAATCGCGCGGTTTGCTTTTCGACCCCTTCTGCAGAACACCGTTGTCACGTGAGTAGCGACGCCATGCAGATTCCAGTTGACCAAGCAAGCTACTGTCTCTCACAGTTTCATACTCAATGTCCATTATACATGGGAAGTGTCAATGCGCCAAAAGATGACGACGAACGAGCCACAGTAATTCCCTCGTCATCATCGTCGCGCCGGAGTAAAGAAATGCGCCAGAATCCACGAGATGACCAACGTTTGACCCCGTCGCGTCGCCGACAAACCACGACACCGCAACGCATCCCCGCTACCGTATATGGACTTTTTCTGGGGATATTGCTTGTTGCTGTGGTCGTCTATGTTTATGCGGGAAATCAGCTGTCAGGTCCTTCAAACGATCCAACATTGCAAGTGCCAACAATCGCCCCTACGTTTGAGCCATTACCGTCAACTGTGCCTACCGATGTGCCTGCAATTGTTGTGGCGACCGCTACGTCTGAACCAACTGCCGAGCCACTGCCCCCGACCGCGACTGTAGAGATAGTAGTGGCGACAGAAACTCCTGCGGTTGTGGCGGCTACGGTAACTCCTGAATCTCCAGCTGAGACTGCCACCCCAGATAGCAAAGAAATGCCGCTACTGCTCTACTTTGCCGATAGTACTGGGCGTTTGTTGGTCCCTGTACAACGCAATGTCACCGTTGTGTCAAAGCGAGTAGCTGGTGCATCACTAAACGCATTAATTGAAGGTCCACGTAATGGGCTGACGCGTGTGCTCCTCCCGGATCTCAAGGTCAACTCATTGGCCATTCAAGATGGTATTGCACTCATTGATCTTGATCGGCGACCAACGGCAGTCGGTGATGTCCGTGGCTTTAACGCCATAGCATTGACACTCACGCAATTTGACACCATCAAAGGTGTGAAGTTTTTAATTAATGGTGGTGAAATTGTTGCTGAGCCGGGTTTGCCCAGCGAGCGTCCGCTGATTAATGTATGGAATCAGGATAATTTGGTTATCGCTGATTCTACAGTGCTTACGCTGTATTTTGTGTCAACGAATGGCAGTCATGACATTCCTGTGAGTAAAATTATTCCCAAGACAAACGATATCGCTACTGCACACATGCAAGGATTGATTGATGGGCCTGGCCCGTATGCTGATGCACTCAAGCGCTCAATCCCCGAAGGGACACAACTCCGTGGCATCACACTTGATGGCGATTTGGCAGTTGTCAATCTCAGTGCTCCGTTTGCTGATGCCCCTGATCGTGCTGGTGCGTTGCGGACAATCGTTGAGTCAATCACTACAATTTCGTCAATTAAACGGGTACAAGTTGTTGTAGAGGGTGAGTCTTTGGCTACTAAGTGGAGTGATGAATTTGCTGGACCGTTTAGTCGACGCGTCATTAATCCAGAGTAATCCAGTGCGGGGACAATAAGGGGTGGGTGCATATGCACCCACCCCTTATTGTGTTGATGTATCAGCGCATCAACTGCGTAGCCCATTGACGCATTGTTTCAGGTGCTGGTGCTAAGTTGGGATGGTCAGCAAACATTAACTCATCGAGAATTGTCACCAAATCAGCATCGATAATTTTTGGCTCAAGGTCGTCATCTGTATCATCGACTTGCTGATTCATCGCATGAAAGAATTTGAGCGCCCAATTCGCCAGCTCTTCGATTGTTGCAGCCCCATGGAGGTGTGTGTTAATGGCGATAGCGACCGTGGCACGTAGCTTTTTCTCGTCAAGTTGACTCACATGAATAGAAGGTAGCATCCACTTATTCCTCTTGTAAAACTAACGATTGATCACATTTTTGCCAAAAACCACAGCCACGACACCGCATCACAGAGTTGTGGTTTCGCGGTACATCTTGTGTATCATGCAAGTGATGCATCTGCATCACAATGTCAATTACACTGGCTGCCATATCATCATCATAATCAATCCGAAAGGTCTGCGTCGCATAACGGAGCAATCCGTAGGGGGGACGGTTACCGTAGGTGCGCTCAATCAGGAGACAATAAGCCAACAGTTGATAGATATCAGATTCATACGGGCGTTTGGCACGCCGGAGCGGTTTAACCTCGACCGGGATGAGGTCTGCGCCACGCCTGACAATATAATCGGGTTTGCCCACTAACTGAAGCTCGTCATCTACCAAGAGTGGGACATGCGGGAGTGCACCATCAGCGTCAGCACGGATATCGTGACTCCACGGGATACCGACACGTTGTTGAATCCGCCGTGCTACCATTAGCGTGGTGCCAGCCAAAAACAGCAACGCCAAAATAATCGTCGGATTGAGGATCATCACCACCACCCCATCCACATACCAATACCGGCAATTCCTGCCAGAAGGATGAGCCCAAGACTGATGATACGCAGTATCTGCATAAACCAGACGAACCAAGCATGGTGTTGGTGGGCCTGTGTGCCGCGTTGACGACGTAAAAGCGCATCCGGCTCTAGGCCAACGATGCGCGTAAGCCACCATGAACGGCGGCAATACATAAATGAACCAATATCGCTGGCACGCACGTAGTGCGTGCCGAACGACGTGATATCATCATGATCCGAAGATTGACGATCCATAGATCCACCCTTGAATATCGCTGATGGTTACCACGACCATTAAGGCCATAAGTAGGGCAAATCCAGCAAAATGTACGCGTGATTCGTACTCTAGTGGAATACGTTTACGGCGGATACCCTCAATTAAAGCAAACATGATGTGACTGCCATCAAGTGCTGGAATTGGTAACAGGTTAAAAATTGCCAAGTTAAGGCTGATGATGGCCATCCAGTTGAGATACCCAATCCAGCCTTGCGTTTCGATGATCTCGCCCGTACTACGTGCCATCCCGACAATGCCGGTGACTCCAGCGCCTTCCATGGCAGGCGCAGTACCAATCAAACTCCCAAACCAAGTGAGTAACCCATTGACCATCAATCCAGTCACGCGTGCCGTTGTCTCAAAGCCATATTGAATGGCACTCAATACATTTGCTGGCTCATTGATGGCATTTTGCGAATATGAGAATCCGAATCCAGCAGGGCTGGTTCTGCCGTCAATACTCCATGGACCCGGTACGATAGTTAATGTTAATGCTTGTCCATCACGCACAATCTTCATTTCGATTTCTTGTCCCAAGAATCGTTGTGCAACCGGACCAATGTCGCTCTCCGGTGTAATAATGCCACTATCAGCTACAGACAAGACGATATCGTCAGTGCGTAGTCCTGCAGTCGCTGCAGGAGTATTCGCATACACCTCACCAACCCGTAATCCGTCTTGGTAAATCGTAATCCCTATGCTTGATGCGATGATTGTGTAAAGCACTAATGCCACTACGACATTCATCAGTGGACCGGCTATTAACACAATAATGCGTTGGTAGATTGGGGCGTCGCGCAAATTCCCAATACCGTGGGCGGGTTCATCACCTTGGGGGCTGGCGAAGCGTACAAATCCTCCAAGTGGAATCCAATTTAATGTGTAGCGTACTCCATCCCGCTCAGCAAATGTGATGGCACGCGGTGGGAATCCAATACCGAATTCCTCGACTTTGATACGAAAAAATCGTGCTGCCCAAAAATGCCCTAACTCGTGTGCAATCACCAGAATGCCGAGCAGGAGCAAGAATCCACCAATAGCGATAATTCCACTCATAAAATCCTCTTGTATGACAACGGGGAGACCATAATTTTATGGGGTCAACACGTAATAATTCTCTGACATCATTGTAATCGGATGTGGGCTTCACTGTGTGAGGATTTCGTTAGACTTTGTCTTGCTAGTAGAGCCACAAAACACCATAGTAGATGATTGGCACCATGAACAAAATACTATCAATGCGATCGAGAATGCCACCATGTCCAGGTAACAAACTACCTACATCTTTGACCCCGATTTGTCGTTTGATTTGTGATTCTGCCAAGTCACCGAGTGGCCCAATAACCCCTGCGATGCTTCCAAGTAGTGCTCCGATTAGCGGATTAATCGGTAATCCCAACAAATACACACATCCGATTCCAGTTAGTGCAGCACCGATGAGTCCACCAATGCTGCCCTCCCACGTTTTCTTGGGGCTAATATGCGGAGCCAATGGTGTTCGTCCCATACTCCGCCCAACAAAATAGGCGAATGTGTCGCCGAGCCAGGTGGTTGCCAAGGCAAAGACAATCCAGGCGAATCCCGGAGTGACCCATGGCGTCACTAGACCGTCGGTGAGTGGGGTGGTCACTGCGCGTAATAGTATTAAGTGTGATAACAAAAATGGAACATACAAGACACCAGCAATGCTCAGCGCCCATGACGGTAGCGCGCGATCATTCTCGTTTGCCGTAAAAACAGCTACTATCAGTGAGCCAATGAGCCCAAGTGCAACTACTGCGCTGAATAATTGGAATCCATATATCGCCTGTAAATATGCTGCAAGGACGATGGCCAGGCCGAAGACATAGCTGTAGCGCTGATATGGATCATACCCGCTTTGTTGAAGACCACGATAGAGTTCATACAACCCGAGGAAACTCGCGCCAGCAACAACTAGTGTGACCGTAATTACATCCAACCACAACGAACCCACCAAGATGGGCAGGAGCGGTACCACGGTAAGAATGCGTTGCCAAACTGTATTAGGTTGATTTGCTGAGGCCGCCGTAGCGTCTGTCACGTTTGCCATAGTCATCAATCGCCTGTTGTAAATGTTGCGGTGTGAAGTCTGGCCAGAAGACTGGTGTGGTCCAATACTCACTATAGGCGGCTTCCCAAATCAAGAAATTTGAGAGTCGCCACTCCCCACTTGTGCGAATGATGAAGTCGGGATCGGGGATATCGTGACTCGATAAGTGTTGCGCGATGAGTTCCTCGGTAATTTGGTTTGCCGGGGTTCCATTTGCGACAATTTGCCGTACGGCACTGACAATGTCTTGACGGCCGCCATAATTGAACGCTACGCCTAGTGTGATGCGCGTACAATGTTGCGTACGCGCTACGGCTTGGCTGATTTTGTGTGCAAGGTGACCAGAAATGCCATCGAAGCTCCCTAGGTGCCGAATTCGGACATTCTCTTTGATGAGGTTATCCACCTCTCTGTCCAAAAATTCTCCAAGCAGCGTCATGAGACCTTGCACTTCGAGTGACGGACGGCGCCAGTTTTCAGTCGAAAAAGCATACAACGATAGGTACGGCACGCCGATATCAGCTGTAGCACGAATGATTGGACGAATATTTTCTACACCAGCACGATGACCTTCATGACGAGATGCGCCACGGCTTTTGGCCCAGCGTCCGTTGCCATCCATGATGATGCCGATGTGGCGTGGTAGTTTCGGCGATGCCGTCACGTCGTTCATGTGAGACTAAATCTCCATTACCTCAGCTTCTTTGTGTGCGCCAATTTGCTCGAGCTCTTTGGTTGCCTTGTCAACAAGCTCTTGCAATTTATCGCCACCTCGACGCTGATCATCTTCGGAGATCATCTTTTCGCTTTCGAGTTGCTTGAGATCATCGAGCGCTTCGCGGCGCACATTGCGCAATGCAATCTTGCTCTCCTCAACCCGGCTACGTACCTGCTTTACCAAGTCCTTACGGCGCTCTTCGGTGAGTTGAGGTAAATTAAGGCGAATCACGCGGCCATCATTATTGGGGTTCATTCCCAAATCTGAAATTTGAATAGCCTTCTCGATTGCACGAATCATGCCGTTATCAAACGGCTGAATCGTAATCATGCGCGGATCTGGAGTCGAGATAGTGGCAAGTTGGTTGAGTGGCAACATGTCACCATAGGCCTCGACTTGCAAGTCTTCGACCAATGCCGGCGAAGCACGACCAGTGCGAACGCTACTGAGGTGGTGGCGAAGCGCTTCGGCGGTCTTTTTCATGCGGCCTTCAGCATCACGCAAAACATCATTAACCATGTGCGTCCCTCTCGTTACTTACCAATGTGCCAACGTGCTCTCCCAGAACGATCCGGCGGATAGTCCCCGACTGATTTGGGTTAAACACGACAATAGGAATATGATTGTCCATACAAAACGTCAATGCAGTGCTATCCATGACGGCCAAACCTTGATTCAAGGCATCCATGTATGTCAAATGGTCATAGCGCGTGGCATCTGCATGGTGACGTGGGTCAGCGGTATAGACGCCGTCGACACCGTTTTTGGCCATCAAGATGACCTCAGCATGCACTTCAGCGGCACGCAGGGCAGAGGCTGAATCGGTGCTGAAGTATGGATTGCCAGTGCCTGCTGCCAAAATAATCACCCGTTGCTTCTCGAGGTGCCGGGTGGCTCGGCGCCGTAAATACGGCTCGGTGACCTCATCCATTTTAATAGCAGTCATCGTACGCGTATGCATGCCATGACGCTCAAGCGCATCTTGCAATGCGAGCGCATTGATAATCGTTGCGAGCATGCCCATGTAGTGTGACTGTGCAGGATCCATGCCAAGTGCTATAGCTTTTTGTCCACCACGCCAAATATTACCGCCACCGACAACGACAGCAACCTGAACCCCCAACTCATGAATCGAGAGAATCTCTTTGGCGAAGAACTCAAGCACGCTCTGATCGATGGTTTGGTCGTGGTTGCCGGCTAATGCCTCACCACTCAATTTCAGCAGGATTCGCTTGTATTTTGCTTTGGTCATGATCTGCTCATCTACATGACAGCGGAGGCATTGATGCCTCCGCTGTCTGCTGAGTATTTAGTTGCCGATTTCGTAGCGTACGAAGCGACGGATGATGACGTTCTCGCGAATCTTGGCCACCGCAGCCTGTACCATCTCTTCGATGGTCTGTGATGGGTTTCGCACATAGGCCTGCTTAAGCAAGACAACCTCTTCGTAGTACTTTTCAGCGCTCATTCCGCTCGCAGCCACTTCCTCAGCTGGGACTTGGTCTGGCGTGACATACTTGGGATTGACCGCTGCTACGTGCATGGCGATATCCTTCGAGAGTTGGATAAACTCAGGCGTGCGAGCCACAAAGTCCGTCTCACAGTTCAACTCAACCATAGCTGCCATGCGTGAACCGTTGTGCACGTAAATCTCGATGCGACCCTCGTGTGCCTCACGGTCCTTGACCTTATCGCTGACCTTGAGACCGCGCTCGCGCAAAATCTCAATGGCCTTGTCCATGTTACCGCTGGTCTGTGCCAAAATATCACGGCACTCTTTGATACCGGCACCAGTGCGCTCACGCAACTCTTTGACCATTTGGGCTGAAATCTCAGTCACAGTATTACTCCTTGTGTCATGTAGGTACTATACATAAATTGCGGGAGTGACGTGGTTGGCCACGGCGCTCCCGCTACGTCACGGCAAACGAAATTATTCCTTCGCAGCGTCGGCGTCAGCACCGGCATCCATCATGGCAGCCTGTGAAGCACCGCTGTCACCACGATTTGATTCGCGGCGATTCTGACCCTCGATGGCGGCATCAGCCATGCGTGAGGTTACCAAACGAATGCTACGAATGGCATCATCATTACACGGGATAACATAATCGATGTTGTCTGGATCACAGTTGGTGTCAACCATGGCCACAACCGGAATACCTACCTTCATCGCCTCGGCCAAGGCCAATGACTCCTTGTGTGGGTCCACGATGAAAATAGCACCAGGCACGCGATCCATGTTCTTGATACCACCAAATACCTTAACCAACTTTTCGATTTCTTCGTTGCGCTTCTGCGCCTCAGCCTTGGTCAAACGGCTGAACTCACCGCGGTCACGCTGGCCCTCGAGATCGGCCAAGTAACGCAAACGACGACGCATCGTTGAGAAGTTGGTCAACGTACCACCCAACCAGCGTTGCGTAATCGAGTATTGACCAGCACGCACAGCCTCTTGGGCAATCGTCTCTTGTGCTTGCTTCTTCGTACCTACGAAGAGCACTTTCTGGCCGGCAGCAACCGTTTCAACCACAAAGTTGTAGGCGGCATCCAAGCCGTCGACGGTCTGCTGCAAATCCAATACATGAATGCCGTTGCGGGCACCGAAGATGTATGACTTCATCTTGGGGTTCCAACGGCGCGTCTGGTGTCCGAAGTGGGCACCTGCTTCGAGCAACGCACGCAATGATGCTACGCGGCTGTTTGTGTCAGTCATCTGACTACTCCTTACAATCCTTGGTTTGCGAATCCGCCATCCCCATCATCCGTGACTCTGACGCCATTGGCGCAGGAGAGAGCCATGTCAAGGGATGTGTGTATTTGAACACCGACAGTTAGTATAGCATATCTCGCTGTTATTCGGTATGTGAGTTCTCTGATTGTGGGCGCATCTGATAACGAAAGTCACAATGTGTTGCCCCTTGCATAATGGTCTGCGTTCGTGTCAATGTTACATCCGGGTTGAATCCCTCAATCAACGCATAATCGCGATTACACGACAGTACAGCCCCTAACTCAGGGATGCCCAAACTACGATAAAGCTCTGCATAGCGACACCGCGTCACATTAAACCCAAACTCGGACTCACTACGACTAACCACATCAATGCGGAGCGCATCATCTTTGGTCCAGTATTGCAACGTATCCTCAAAATGCGCCAAACTACAACCACCAAATTCATCCGCAAGTAGTGCCCCTTGTTGTTGGGCAATCGTAATAATCGTATCGCGTACGGTCTCAATGACTTCAGCACGATCGAACTTTTGACTGAGGGCCTCGATAATCGGCGCCAACATGCGCGCTTCAATTTCGCGACGCGTGAGAATCCCAATGCTGTTGAGTGTATCTGGCGGTGTCATATGTTTCTCCTAAACGGCATATTTTCATCCCTATCCTAGCAGAGTATGTATTACTATGCACAAATTCAACTATACTAGCATCAATGGTCTGCCTCATCCGTAGACGCCATCAATTTGGATCAAGAAAGTAAGAGCGTGGTATGACAAGTGAAACCCCAACGCCCGAACAATCAACTGAACAATCAGCCCAAAGTGGCTCACCTGAACAACGTGTTCGACGCGGATGTAATTTTATTATCGGATTATTTGCTGTACTAACAGCGATTAATGCATTATCAGTTGGTGGCTTTAATAATCTAGCAGTTCAAGTGCTCGCTGGCCTGTTTGTAGCGTCTGTGGTGGTGCGCATCGTACTGTCGCGCGACGTCAAATAATTGAAGGAGCTCCGATTATGACGAACCAACGCTTTTATCATATTGGCTATGGAATTGATGACTTTGCTGGTCAGCAGCCGCGTATGGCCTTGATTTCGGGCGACCCAGAGCGGGCTGCTACGATTGCTCATGCCCACCTTCATGGCGCCCGTACGTTGTCTGATCATCGTGGCTTGCATAGCTCGCTGGCGTTCCTCGCCGATGGTACGCCGGTTATCTCTGCGACAAGCGGTATGGGTGCTCCATCACTGAGTATCGTAGTCAACGAACTTATTCAGGTTGGTATTACGACGATTATCCGTGTGGGTACGTGTGGATCGATTCAACAACATGTCATGCCTGGGCATGTGGTGGTGTCGCAAGCGGCGTTGTGTCGCCAAGGTGCTGCACACGATATTGCCCCGGTCGAGTTCCCTGCTTCGGCTGATCCCTATGTGACCATGGCCTTGATGGACTCAGCCAAGGCCCAAACCATACCGGCGCATATGGGAGTTACCGCATCTGTTGATACATTCTATGAGGGCCAAGAGCGCAAGGCCTCGGCGAACCCTCATCTGATGCGTCAACACGTGGGTGTTACTGCCGAGTACCAAAATCTAGGGATTCTTAATTATGAGATGGAAGCCGGCACGCTGTTCAAAATGGGGCTCGTATACGGTTTTGCGGCAGGCTGTGTCTGTGCCGCAGTCGCACAACGTACGACAGCCGAGACAATTGTCCTCGAACAAAAAGCCGAGGGTGTAGATCGTGCCATCAAGACTGCGATTGGTGCACTCGATCGTCTTGCAACGCGTTAAGGTATCCCCGTCGCAAGTTGAGCCAAATAGATCGCAAGGTTTACGACATCTGCGGCCTCGTAATTACTGAGGATGATGACGCAGATGTCGTTGTTCGTAAAATTCCCTAAATAGGTGCGAATACCACTTGCCATGCCATCGTGATGTATCGAACTCATCCCGGCCAACGGGTTCAGCATCACGCCCAAGCCGTAGTTTTTGAGTTGTGGTGTGCGCATCAGCGCAAGCGTTTCAGGGCGGAGCATACGCCCATCGATTAATGCACGATCCCAACGGAATAAGTCATCAATAGTCGAGTACAAGCCACCCGCTGCATCAAGTGTAGACGAATCAATAGCATCGGTATTGCGTCCTTGACTATGATATCCCTTGGCCAGACTAGGATCACTGCCATTGACGCTTTTGTCATAGCCAGTGTCGTTAAGCCCGAGTGGGCCAGTAATTTCATTAAATAACACCACATCGTATGGTTGCCCAGTTACATTCTCAATGATTTGCCCAAGTAATACATACCCTGAGTTGGAGTAGCGATAACTACTCCCCGGCGTAAAAATTAACGGCTGATTACGAAACCGGCTAATCAACTCGGCGCGATTGGTTGGTGTTGCTTGTCGTGGATCAAAATCACGAAAGTCCGTGTAATCAGGAATGCCCGAGTTGTGCGCCAACAAATGACGTACGCTCACAGTTGCCCATGCGGTTGGACAATTGTCGAGGTAATTGCAAATACTTGCCTCAAGATCGACTCGTTGTTGTTCGTAGAGTCGCAAAACCAATGCTGCAGTGAATTGCTTGCTGACCGAGGCAATTCGATACCGGGTAGTAGACGTTGCCACAATGCTATCAGTCGACATGCCGTAGCCATGGCGCAACAAAATTTCACCTCGACGTGCAACCAACACGCTCCCACTAAAGAGCCCAGCTGCGCTCAGGCTTTGCATGTGCTGACCAAGCACATTATTCTCGCCAACAGAGCCTACTTCAACGGGGTCAAGTACCAACTGTTCGTCATTGGGCAATACCTGAAAGGCTACTGGTGTCGGTGTTACTTGTGGGCGAAAGAACGCAGTCAGCTCATTACCATCCGGTGTGACCGTTGGTAATACAGGGATGTTGTTTGGGTCGCCTCCCGAGTACAATACGAGATCACGACTCCCACAGGCACTCAACAAGAGCGCCACACAAATTATCATTATCCCTAAGCGCATGCGTGCGAGGTTTCTCTTTGATGGCGAAGTGCGGTACGGTAAATATCGAGTACATCACAGCCGATATTGCTCCACCCATAGCGTTCAGCTCGTTGACGGGCTGCTGTTCCTAGTTGGTAGGCTTTATGCGAATCACTGAGCACGAGCGCTATATTGTCAGCAAGCTCTGTCGCATTATCAGGTGGGGTTAACAATCCATTCACACCGTGTGTGATAATCGTAGCCGGGCCACCAGCATTGCTCGCAATTACTGGACGACCGCTAGCCATGGCCTCAAGCGCTGCCATGCCAAATGATTCGTAGTGCGAAGGCATGGTGACTAGATCTGCCGCTGCATGATAGAGCGATAACTGACTTTGCGGTCGTGCACCTACGAATTTAATCGCATGTGCAATACCGAGCTCATGTCGAATTTTGTCAAGACGTGTCTGCTCCGCATTCCATTGGTCTGGCTGCTGATCGCTGACCCCACCGACAATAACTGCCTCGAGATCTGCGAGTTGAGGATGTTGTTGCCGAGTAAGTGCAACTGCACGAATCAAAGCATCGATGCCTTTGAGCGGCTCGATGCGTCCAATTAACAAGACTAATGGCGTCGGTTGCGCTGGCAACCCAAGAAGCGAGCGTGCCTCAGCCATATCATGTGGTTGGAATCGTTGTAAGTCCACGCCACATGGCACAATCCTAATTCGTTCAGGATTTGCTTCGTAATGCCAGACCATTTGACTCATATCAAGAGTCGTCGCTGCTACAATCGCATCTGCTTTGCGCATCAATTCACCTTCGAGAGCAATACGTTGGCCGGTTTCGCGCTCTTCGTCACTGCGTGCAACGACATTTTTCATGGCACCGAGCGTGTGGAACATCTGAATCATCGGTGCATTCAGCTGATCACGTAGCTTCAAGCCAATTATGCCTGAGACAAAGTAATGACTGTGAATGATATCGTAAGTATATCCATTGACCGTCGCATATGCGACGACACCAGCAATAAATTCATCGGCGTAATCGAGAATTCGATTCTTGTCGTATGGTGCCTGAGGGCCGGCAGGGAGCGTAATCAAGGTTACATTGCGTTCAACGAGCGTGACCAGCGGGCTGTCAGGCGATTGACTACGTGTGAAAATGTCCACAAATACGCCACGACGACCGAGTTCACGGCTGAGCTCGCGAACATAGACATTCATACCGCCTGCTTCTTTGCCGCCTAATCCCGCTAATGGGCTCGTATGCACACTTAACATTGCTACACGCATGAGATTGACTCCGATGACACCGTGAACGACAAGTACATACTGTGCATACGCACGATAATTGCGGGTAGATGCACACTGTGTCCCATCACACATCACCGCAATAGATGTGCGACAACTAGTATAAAACACAATCCTGACACACTAATAAGCGTAATCATGCGCCAATCCAACCAACGTCGGTTGGGCGGGAGCTTGTTCTCAAATCCGATCAAGGACCACCGATGTACCATCGTTTCACTAGGAGTGTGCGTGATAAATGGGGCTTTCCATCGGTGTGCTTCACCTACTTCGAATGTGAAATCTGTTATGGGAATGGCACTAATGACAACTTCACTTTGGACGACACGACTATCGCCTAAGTGTTGTGAACGTGCCTCGTCAATAAGGTGTGCAAGTTGTGGAATCATCTTCCATTCTGGTCGCATACCCATGATTTCTTGTGCGCGATAAACTTCAACAGGAGTGCATTCTTGGTTTATCCAACGTGGGTTAATACCATGCGTATCATCATGATTATGATAGAAGATGCGTTGACGTCGCCAGTAGATGACTTGTTGTTGGCGCACTGTCCCACTCCCATTGCATTCATCACAAGTAATCTGACCGGTTCCATTACAGGCACCGCATGAGGATGTCGTACCATTTGATTCAATCGTCGTGCTTCCCTGACAAATTGAGCAGGTGCGTTTGCCCTTCGTGCAACGACTACAATTTACGATGCTACGACTGCCCGGTACAACGACTTGTCCATTAATGACCTGTTGCGACATCGTTTGGATTGGAGGTAGTTCGATGCTCCAACGATCAACAGGGGCACTCAATGGAGGATCTGCTTCGAATTGCTCATCAAGATTCGAGACAAGTATCGTTTGGGGTGTGGCTCGTGTCTCTTGAATGACCGTCAGTGCGTACATATACATATTGCGACTTGTGGTTGATTGTATGTGAGCCAATCGACCGAGCAATGGTTGGCGCCAGAGACTGACTGCCCCCCATGCATTAAGCACTTGCGCGATTGTTTCATGTTGCGATTGATGTTGCATGTGGCCCTGACAGATAGCAAGTTGTGGTTGGTCGAGATCAATCGCTAATGTCTGTTCAACGGGGTGTAGTGTCGTGGAGTTTACTGATTCGCTCTCGTCTGGTTCGGCCACACTTGTCACCGTAATCGCTGTGTGGCGTTCAATCAAGCGATGAAATTCTTTGATACTCTCACTTGCGCTGCTGGGTCGTTGTGATGCGTCATGTGCCAACATACGTTGAAAGACATCGTCCCATTCGACTGGTAGGTTGTCGCCACCACGTTCGGCGAGCGTCGGTACGCGCAACATCTCACTTTCGTTATCCCAAGGCGTATCACCAGCTAGCATTTCGAATAGTACACAACCCACGCTGAATATGTCTGACTGGTAGGTTGCATTTGCGGGATTTGCAATCTGTTCAGGCGCAATATAGCCAGGGGTGCCAAGACTGACGAGTTGTTGGCGTGTTCCCGTACCGAACTTGTCATACGCCGTGCCAAAATCAAGTAAGAGTACCCGATTAGTGTCACGTTCTAGGATGATATTGTTCGGGTTAATATCGCGGTGGATGATACTTTGTTTGTGCAAATACTCTAGAATATCTGCGAGCGACTGCCCTACATGATAGCTCTGCTCAAACCCCAGCGTACGCTTTAGTTGTAACAACTGCCGCACTGTCGATCCGTTGATGTACTCAAGTACCATGTAATGGAACGGTGCAGCATACCCATGATCGTAGATCCGTGGGATGCCTGGGTGATCAAGTTTACTCAAAATAGCCGCTTCTTGGTTGAACAGCTCAAGTTCATGGAGATGCGTACTCTGGGTCAATTTAATTGCACACAGACGATGCGCCAAGGTGCGGTGACGCCCGAGCCACACTCGTGACACGGCGCCGCTGCCTATTCTGCGTTCGAGTTGATAATTGCCAATTCGTTGTGGCACTGCGTAATTAGTCACCCAAGCACCCTCTCACCATTCACAAAATCAATTACACAACGGCAACGCCGCTAGTAGTCGTCCGAATACGATATACCGAGGTGCGTGCAGTGATGTACAGCGTTTTGCGATCATCATCACCCCACGCACAATTACTTGGTAGTTCGGGTATGGCAATGACGCCTAAACAGGTGCCGTCTGGTTCGAATACCCAAATACCGGTTGCGCCCGTAACATACAAATGCCCTGCTTCGTCGACCTTCATACCATCAGGTGAGCCCGGTTGAGGGTGATCCATGTCACACAACACCCGACTATTATGCAACTGACCATCTGATGCGACAGAAAACGCACGCACATGTCGTCGGCGCGAGTCACCGATATACAACGTTTGTTCATCTGGTGAAAATGCCAATCCATTCGGCCGGTCAAAATCATCACCAATCAATCGAATCGTACCATCGGGACTGACCGCATACACACCATTCACCGATTGCTCGCGTTGTGATTCATCAATGCCATATGGTGGGTCGGTAAAAAAGACCATCCCGTCTGAACGTATGACGACGTCGTTGGGACTATTGAGGCGCTTGCCGTTATAACGGTCGACAAGTGTATGAGGCTGGCCCGTACTATCAGTTCGACTGACGCGCCGATTGCCGTGTTCACATGCCACAAGATTGCCTTGACGATCGCGGGTCAGTCCATTTGAGTTGCCACTCGGGTCACGCCATCGGCGCACCTCACCAGTCGGCATCCACTCGTAGATGCAGTTCCCCGGAATATCTGAGAATCGCAATACTCCGTCGCACCACACCGGTCCTTCAGTGAAGATGAAGCCTGTGGCGATTCGCTCAGGATTGCCACCTTCAAATAAATTCCGCAGTTTCATGCGCTATTCCTCTATCCAATTCAATGTACGGGTCACTGCCTTTTTCCAAGCAGCATACTGTGTCGCACGCGTGGTCTCGTCCATTGTGGGTAACCATCGTTGATCTTCGCGCCAGTTGGCAGTGACATCACTAAAGTCATTCCACACACCAACGGCAATTCCGGCTGCATAGGCTGCCCCAAGTGCGGTCGTCTCGTTGATGACTGGGCGAATTACTGGCACGCCCACCACATCACTTTGGAACTGCATGAGCAAATTATTGACCGTCATACCGCCATCGACTTTAAGTTGATTGAGTGTAACACCACTATCTTGCTCCATGGCATCGAGCACTTCGCGTGTTTGCCATGCGACAGCCTCAAGTGCTGCTCGTGCAATATGTGCCTTAGTAATATACCGAGTTAGCCCGGTAATCACACCGCGTGCATCACTGCGCCAATGTGGAGCAAATAACCCCGAAAATGCCGGGACAATAACCGTTCCGCCGTTATCCGGTACACTTGCTGCCAACGCCTCAACATCGCTACTTTTGGCAATAATCCCCAAGTTATCGCGGAGCCACTGAATCAAGGCCCCCGCAATTGCAATTGACCCCTCCAGCGCATATACGGCCGGTTGATCCCCGAACTTATACGCCATCGTCGTTAATAATCCGTGGTGCGATGGCACAATGGTGGTACCCGTATTGAGTAACATAAAGCATCCTGTGCCATAAGTGTTTTTGACGTCGCCAGGAGCGATACATGCTTGCCCAACCATGGCAGCATGTTGATCGCCGAGTGCTCCTGCAACTGGCACTCCTGCTAACAACCCTGTGGCAATCCCATATACCTCGCTTGATGACCGAATGGTAGGCAACATAGCGCGGGGAATCCCCATTATCGACACAATCTCGTTATCCCAGTCGAGCGTCGCCAAGTTCATCATCAGGGTCCGACCTGCGTTGGTCACATCCGTAATATGAATGCCTCCATGAACGCCACCAGTCAACTGCCAAATCAAAAATGTGTCAATTGTGCCGAACAATGCGTCGCCAGCCTCGGCATCCTCTCGGAGTCCAGGGATATGACGCAACAGCCAGACTAGTTTGGGCCCAGCAAAATAGGTCGCTAGTGGCAGCCCTGTTTGTTGGCGAAAACGATCAGCGCCAGTGGTCTCACCGAGTTCACGACAAATTGCATCAGTACGCATGTCTTGCCAGACAATGGCATTGGCATACGGTTGTCCGGTGCGTTTGTTCCATACAACAGTTGTTTCGCGTTGATTAGTGATCCCAATGGCTGCAATATCATCGTGGCTTAGTTTCGCAGCAGCGAGTGCCCCCACAATGACTTGTTGAGTGCGTTGCCAGATTTCGTCTGGATTATGTTCGACCCACCCCGGTTGCGGATAAATCTGTGCATGTTCATGTTGCGCAACACCTAATACCTGGCTGTTTTGATCAAAAATCATGCAACGTGTGCTAGTAGTGCCTTGGTCAATTGCGAGTACGAAACGGCGCATGGTGCATGCTCCTGCTCTATGCTTTAGTGTTTTCTCTGTTTATTATACCGTCTGTCGTCTATGTGTGATTTGCTACTTGACAAGATTTTCATATGTCGGTATATTCTTATTAGGATTCTTTTTGCATTCTTGCCGTCTAGGCATAAAGGAGGTGGTGCTCATGGGTTTTAGTCACAAGCGCATGGGTGCTGCCGTAGTGGTGGCCCGATAGTCACCGTTCGGTAGTACCCGATCCTCCACAGCCACAGGATTAGCTCCTGTGGCTGTAGTTTTTTCGTGCGTAATTATCACAAAAAACCGTCGCGACAACATGTCGCGACGGTTTACGTATCTTTTAGTAGGATGTTTTGTTAGCTCTTCACAACAAAGTCAACGTGGATGACCACGCGGGTGACTGGGTGGCGCTGGAATGAGTGGATGTTGGCAGTCATTGGCTTGTGGCCGTCGATGTGCAACGTCACGTCAGTGCTACGACCAGCGGCTTTGAATTGTGGGGCGAATTCGCGTGCATTGATTTGCACGTTGATTGGCTCCATGCCCTTGCCATATACGGTGGCTGGCAGAATACCCTCGTTGCGCAATGACTTGACCTTCTTACCCGTGATTGTGCGCAACTGCAATTTGATGTCGATTGCCATAATACAACTCCTCGTGTCAGTACCTTCGCATGTGCTGCTATGGGACATTCCCGGCACAAGACAGGATTATAGCAGATTTAAGTATGAATTGCGAATGGATCACTATTAATTACTCATACACATTTCTAACGATAATACTCTTGAAGTTGCTAACCAAACAATTACAATAAAAATAACTTGAATGATGATTACATCGTCGCCGTGGTAGTTGTGAATACTGACGACGCAATGCGACTAAAATCTGTGTAATCATGAGAAAGGGCTAGATATTAACATGAGTAGAATCATTGGAATTGACCTTGGTACCACTAATTCGTGTGTTGCCGTCATGGAGGGTGGCGACGCGGTGGTCGTGCCAAGTTCTGAGGGTAATCGCACGACCCCTTCGATTGTCGCGTTCACTAAGAGTGGAGAGCGATTGGTTGGTCAAACTGCCAAGCGCCAAGCCACTGTGAATCCTGAGAACACGTTTTATTCAATTAAGCGCTTTATTGGTCGCACCTACGGCGAGATTGAGTCGGAGCGTGAGATGGTGCCGTACAAGGTTGCCCGTGGCTCACGTAACGATGTTCGCTTATTCTCGAGCCATAGCTTTAATGAGTATGCGCCCCAAGAAATCTCCGCTATGGTCTTGCAAAAGCTGAAAGCTGATGCAGAGGCTTATTTGGGCGAGCCGGTTCGTCAGGCTGTAATTACTGTGCCAGCCTACTTCAATGATAGCCAACGCCAAGCTACCAAAGATGCCGGCAAAATTGCAGGCCTTGAGGTTATGCGCATTATTAATGAGCCAACTGCAGCTGCATTGGCATATGGACTTGACAAGAAGAAGGACGAGACTATTCTCGTGTTTGACTTGGGCGGTGGAACCTTCGACGTCTCAGTACTCGAGGTTGGTGATGGGGTTGTCGAGGTGAAGTCAACCAACGGTGATACACACCTCGGCGGCGACGACTATGACCAACAAATTGTTCGCTGGATGATCGACGAATTCCGTAAGGATCAAGGTATTGACCTCGGTAAAGATCAGCAGGCATTGCAACGCCTCAAAGAGGCAGCCGAGAAGGCCAAAATCGAATTGTCAAGTATGTCAGAGACTGAGCTGAACTTGCCATTCATCACTGCCGATGCGAGCGGTCCAAAACATTTGCAGATGCGTCTGAGCCGTGCCAAGTTTGAGCAGTTGACCGCCAGTTTGACCGAGCGTTTGCGTGGCCCAGTTGAGCGCGCTCTCAAGGATGCCAGCATGCAAGCTCACCAACTTAATGAGATTGTATTGGTTGGTGGTTCAACTCGTATGCCAGTGGTACAGGAGTTGGTCCGTAAGTTGACCGGTAAAGAGCCAAATAAGAGCGTAAATCCAGATGAAGTGGTAGCTATTGGTGCTGCGATTCAAGCTGGTGTGTTGGGCGGCGAAATCAAGGATGTGGTATTGCTTGACGTAACACCATTGTCGCTTGGTCTTGAGACCTTAGGTGGTGTGATGACGCGCTTAATTGAGCGCAATACAACCATCCCAACGCGTAAGAGCGAGATTTTCTCGACAGCAGCAGATAATCAGACTGCCGTTGACATCCATATCTTGCAAGGTGAGCGTGATTTGGCCAGCGATAATATGTCACTTGGTCGGTTCCGCTTGGAGGGTATTCCACCTGCACAGCGGGGGATGCCCAAGATTGAGGTCACGTTCGATATTGATGCCAATGGTATTTTGAATGTGTCAGCCAAAGATCAAGCCACGAACAAGGAGCAACGTATCACTATCACTGCTAGCACCAATCTCAGCAAAGATGAAGTTGATCGCATGGTCAATGATGCTGCAGTACATGCTGAAGAAGATATGCGTAAGCGTGAGATGATCGAACTCAAAAACCGCTCAGACAGCTTGGCATATGATAGCGAGCGCGCTGTAAATGAAATGGTAGATTCCTTGGATGCCAGCCTGGTCGAACAAATCCGTAAAGCAATCGCTGATTTGCGCCAGGCCGTTGGTGAAGAGAACACTGAAGCCATGCAGACACACAGTGAAGCGTTGTCACAACTCATGGGGCAAGCTACTCAACAAGCCAGCGCCGCTGGTGAGAAAGACCCCAAAAAAGCAGACAATGGTGATGTTGTCGACGGTGAGTACACGGTAGATTAAGTCTTACATAGTGATAAACAACACGGCATCACAATCTGTGATGCCGTGTTATTTCGTTCATGAACTACATGTGTACTAGGTCTGGTAATCCCTAGACGTCGATTTGTTATGTTAAAACCCAGTATATTTGGTGTATACTTTGCATACAAACGTTACCATTATGGGGTTATAGAATGACATTGGTTGATCTTGCAATTGTATTCATCATGACGATGTTTGCAGTGCTTGGTTTCTATTGGGGTGCAATTCGACAACTTATTGCAATTACTGGGTTGATTGCAAGCTTAGTAATTGCTGGGCGTGTTGGAATCCAATTTGCAGAGCTCATCCAGGTATATGTCGTTGATAACTCGATTGCAATGGCTTTATCGGTGATGATGATAATGTTGGCAGTGAATGGTGGTGCAAGTATATTAGCGTCACTGATTCAACAACACTATGGATTAATTGCACTTGGAACACTCGATCATATAATCGGGGGGATTTTGGGCTTTGTGCAGGCGGTGATTACGCTGGTGGGACTTTTATTAATTTTAGCGGCATTCCCAAATCAATTGTGGATTGATTCATTGCGTGCATCCACAGCAGTAAATTTAATCGTCTATTTATTTGGTGGAATGGTATTACCGGTTATCCCTGAGCCACTACAGAGTGCAGTTCGTATGGTGATTTTCCGGTAACGTGTTTACAAACCATAGCGCATTTGCTACTATGGTGGTGTGTGGGGGAACCCCATAAAATGAATGGAGTGGCATGGATACACAGGCATTGGCACGGCGTATTGTTGAGATTGCCGAAGATAAACAAGCATCCGACATTGTGCTGTTAGATTTGCGTTCATTGCGGACATTTGCTGACTTTTTTGTTATCTGCAATGGAGAAAGCGATCGCCAACTCAAGGCATTACTTGAAGCTATTGATGATGGTGTTGATGTTGAATTTGGCCTAGATGCCAAACCTGAGGGACAAACATTATCAGGGTGGGTATTGCTTGATTATGGTGATGTTGTGGTGCATATTTTCTCAAAAGAAATGCGTAGTTTTTATGCACTCGAGCGCTTGTGGCACGAGGCTACACCGCTTGTGGTAGTACAGTGAGGTGAATCATGGATTCAGGACGTTCACGGATCATGGCGTTTAGTCTAGGCGCTGCAATTGGTAGTGCAGTAGGCTTGATACTCGGTTCGTTGTTGACATATTGGATTGGTGACGAGACCATTCGTTCGATTCGGCATAGCATGCAACGCCAAGCTGATCAGCCAAACTTTGAGAACTTGCTACAGTAGTAGCGTATTAGTTAAACACCCTGTGATGCTAGTCATCACAGGGTGTTTTTTGTCTCAACGGTGAGCTAATGATATTGTGTCATGGACAATTATTGGATGTAGGTGCTTTTGACTGACTGATAGCAGGGTACTTGTTAGTACGAAAATCTGCACGCGAATCATCTTTAGGGGACCAGCGTGTGTCGCTGCTCAACCTGGTACGAACGCTGTACTACTCGACATAGCGGTTGATATCCACCTTACCTCAGATGAGTATGCATTGGGCGAATTGTTGCGCCCTGTCTCATTGATCCTAGGGTGGCTATCACATTTGGTCATCATGACAGGATGGTATCGATGGTAGATGCATTGCTATACGACTACTCTCCAACCATGCCGAAATAGAGGATTGGTGCTGTTAATACGTTGTTCCCTGTATCGCTAATTAAAGATGTTGGCATGGATGTAATCTATCACGATCATACTACGTGATTCAACCTTGTAATATGATTGTTGAATTGGGTAATAGATGTAATTGACTTATCTCTGTGTGTGCTATTGTACCCTGCCGCATCATATGTGGGAGATGCAACGTGATGGTGGTTTCACGAATGGCATGGATGGTACATGTGACGACACGACCTGCATGCCAAGTGATGTCGACAGTGAGTCCTCCGCGTGCACATAACCCCTTGACGTGCCCATTTGGCCATTGCTGTGGTAACGCCGGTAAGATCGATAGGCGATTGCCATGACTTTGGAGGAGCATCTCAGTGATTGCAGCTGGCGCACCAAGGCTGCCATCGATTTGGAATGGGGGGTGAGCGCCGAGCATGTTGGGGTAGGTTGAATCACGTAACAGGCGATAGAGAATCTCAAGTGCCATTTGCCCATCGTGGAGTCGGGCAAAACAGCAGGCAAACCAGGCGGCGCTCCAGCCAGTATGGCCACTACCATGAGCAAGACGTTGGGTGAGGCTTTGTCGGACCGCATCGGCGAGTGCTGGTGTCTGCCATGGCGTAATTTGTTCGGCTGGGTACACGCCATACAAATGAGAGATATGCCGATGACCACGCTCGGCCTCGGTTAAATCATGACGCCACTCTTTGAGCCGTCCTGATCGATCAATAAGCGGTGCAGGGAGCTTGGCCAACGTCTGCCGAATATCATCACACCATGATTCGCCACTGATACCGATTTGTGCTGCGAGATCCAGTGTAGCAACAAATAGTGCACGAGCCATACTGATGTCGGATTCGCTACCGATGCTTATTGCACATGGGAGTCCATCAGGTGCCACAAACAAATTCTCGGGTGATGTTGATGGTGAACTCTGGAGTGTGCCGTCGGGTTGTGGTTGGAGCCAGTCGATGATGAATTCGGCTGCATCACGCATTATTGGCAGTGCCGTATGACGAGCAAAATCGTCGTTCTGTGTGAACAACACCTCCTCGTAGAGATGCAGGCTCAGCCATGATGCGGCAAATGGCCACAAGAACCAGACGGCTTTGCCTTTGACAGCATTTGCAGGCGCCCAAATATCAGTGTTGTGGTGTGCGGTCCACCCCCGTGCGCCGTAGCTCTGTGCCACGCGTTGTCCATCGACCTGGAGATTGCGAATGAGCTGTGTCAGTGGTTGTTGACACTCGACAAGATTAGTGGTCAGCGCAGCCCAATAATTCATCTGGGTGTTGATGTTGATGGTATAGTTACTGCTCCAGGGTGGTCGCGGGTTATCGTTCCAGATGCCTTGTAAATTCGCGGCTTGACTGCTAGGTCTCGACGAACTGATGAGCAAGTAGCGCCCCATGTCGAGGAGTAGACCAACCAAACCAATATCATCTTCAAGGATGATCATCGGATGTTTTTGACGGTCAGTGGCCTGATACCGAATGGCATGTTCATGACTACTTGGTGCATCGCTTGCGAGTCGTAGTAGTCGTTCATCAGTGGGCAAATCATCACGACTCGGCGTCAGTTGGAGTTGCATGCGCGCAAAGAGCGGTTGATAATCGTGCAGATGGGTTTGCCATAACTGTGCATGTCGTGACTCGGCTGCATCAATGATCGCACGCACCTTGGCATTGGCGTCTGCAGTCGATGGTTGATCAAATGCTACAAAGCTGGTGGCGATGCCAATCAACAAGGTGATATGACTAGCGTTGCGAATATGGAGCGTGTCATTCTTTGGATCGAGGGCACCATTTGACTCAATGATGCGTACGAGTGTGGTTGCGCGCATACCTTGGCCAATACCCTGAATAGACTCATTTGAATTGACATAATTTGGTTCAACATGCAATGGCGCAACCGCATGCAAGACGACATCGCGATTTGCCGCCACACATGACTGCGTGTAGTGACTACGGAGTGTGACATCTAGATTAATAGTCGGTTCATCGCTTTGAATGCTTAAAACGATAACATTATCGGGATATGACGCAAAGGCTTGTTGGCGGTAATCGGCATCACCACGGCGATAACGGACATCGATTGTAGCAGTGTCGAGATCAAGGGTGCGGGTATAGTCACTGATGGCGGCTGATGAGTGGTAGGTCAACAACAAATCTGCCACAGGCAGATACGACTGCGTCCAGCTGCCAGTCAAATGCTTCTCGGCATATTGTTCGGCTGTCCGCATATCACCGTTGTCCAGCATGGTGCGTATGGTCTGCACGGCTGGGCTGCGGTCGGGGTGCTGGCCTGTGCGCGGTTGACCGGACCAGAAGGTGTCGTGATTGAGCGCAATGCGCTCATGATGGGGATCTCCAAACACCATGGCACCAATGTGCCCATTGCCAATCGGCAAGGCCTCGACCCACTCTCGGGCAGGCTGACGATACCATAACGAAGACATCATTGGCTCCTTTGGCTCATGGACACTGCGCCACAGGATTCCTGTGGCGCAGTGTCATGCGTGTTAGTGATTGATGAGGCTCGTGCCGGTCATTTGCGGTGCCGGCGTGAGTTTGAGTAGGTCGAGTACGGTTGGTGCAATATCACTCAGCCGTCCGCCCGTGCGTAACGACACATGCTGATACGGCGAGCCATCAGGGGCAACGAGTATTACTGGTACTTGATTGATTGTGTGGGCAGTGAACGGGCCACCGGTGTCACCGTCAATCATATACTCTGCGTTACCGTGATCGGCGGTAACGAGTGCCACGCCCCCCTTGGCCGTAACTGCATCAACGAGTGCACCAATACACTGATCAACGGTCTCGACCGCAGTAATAACCGCTGATAAGACACCGGTGTGGCCAACCATGTCGGGATTGGCGAAGTTGACGATGATGACGTCGAACTTGTCGTCGGTAATTGCCTGCAAAATACCGTCACGGATGCCGGCAGCGCTCATCTCGGGTTGGAGATCGTAGGTGGCAACTTTGGGAGAGGCAACCATCAATCGCTCCTCGCCAGGGAACGGAATCTCACGGCCGCCGTTGAAATAAAACGTCACATGCGGGTACTTTTCGGTCTCGGCCGCATGCAGTTGTGTCAGCCCTGCGTCAGAGATAACCTTGGCGAGCGGGTTCTCAACGTCATCATTCGCAAAGGCAATAGTGACGGGGAGGTCTTTCTCATACTCGGTCATGCAGACATAATGCAGATTTTTTAGCATGGTGCGTTCAAATCCAGCAAAATCTGGCGTGACAAATGCGCGCGTGATTTGACGCATTCGATCGGCACGGAAGTTGAAGCCGATGATGGCATCATTTGACTGGATGGTCGCCACTGGTGCACCATCGGCCATGACCACTGCAGGTTTGATGAATTCATCAGTTATATCGGCAGCGTAGGCCTTTTGGATGGCATCTGAGGCACTTGTTACTGGCTCACCGAAGCCATTGACCATGGCATCATAGGCTAACTTGGTACGCTCCCAACGCTTATCGCGGTCCATAGCGTAGTAGCGACCACTGACGGTTGCAATAGTGCCGATGCCGATTTCGGCGATAGCTGTTTCGAGCTCTTGCAAAAAGCCAGCACCGCTACGCGGAAGTGCATCACGGCCGTCGGTGAAGATATGCAAGAACACCTGTTGTATGCCAGCCCGCTTGGCAAATTTGAGTAGAGCTATTTGATGGGCGATGTGACTATGCACGCCACCATTGCCGAGTAACCCAACAATATGGAGGTTACTATTGTACTTGCGCGTATGGGCGACTGCATTGAGGAATGCGTCGTTATGATAAAAACTCCCGTCTTCGATGCTACTGTCAATGCGGGTGATGTCTTGCATCACTACAAAGCCTGCGCCGAGGTTAAGGTGTCCGACCTCGGAGTTTCCCATTTGGCCGGTGGGCAGACCAACGTGTTTTTCGGCGGCATAGATCAGTGTGGTGGGGCATGTGACACGCCACCGATCTAGATTCGGTGTGTGTGCTTGTTTGACCGCATTCCCTACAATTTCGTTGCGTTCCCCGAGCCCATCAAGAATTGCCAAGAGGACCGGACGTGGTCGAGCATCAGCCATAAATGTGACTCTCCTGATAACAGACGACGCCCTACCATCACGGAAGAGCGTCGTTGCATGATGATGTATCTATCCTAGCGGCGTTGCTTGCCGCGAGCGACCGTTGGTTGGGCCGGAGCTACGGGTTGGGCGACGCCGCCCTTTTGTTGAAGCAGAATGAGTAACTCCTGCTCACGTCCAAGATGACAGACTTTGAACTTACGACCGCTGCCACATGGACATGGGTCGTTACGTCCAGGGAGTCGGTTATCAGCGCGAACGGGTTGTTTGCTCTTGGATTCGGTGCCACTATCGGTAACTTGTGCTTGCTGGGCTGCCACCATACGCTTGAGTTGTTCAGCCTCGATTTGACGCATCGTCTGCTCGTATTGGAACGAGACGTGGATTATTTGGTAGACCACATCGCGCTCAATGTTATGCTTGAGCTCCTCGAACAGCGTGTAGGCGTTGCGCTGATACTCGATAAGCGGGTCACGTTGGGCGATGGCTTGCAAGCCAATCTCCTGGCGTAAATCCTCCATACCGGTCAGGTACTCGACCCAGTGTCGATCAATCACGCCGAGGAGCATGCGTCGCTCGATGTAGCGCATGTTCTGACTACCAACGGCTTGTTCACGTGTCTCATAGGCAACTTCGAGTTGTGCATGTAATTCGTCACAGATTTCGTCGCGCGACAGGTCAATCAGGTCTTCTTCGATTCCTTCAGGGAGCAATGGGTTAACGGTGCGAATCGGGCGCATAAGTGGGGCAAGATCCCATTCCTCAGGGTCTTCGCCGAGATGTTCTTCGATAAGGCTATCAATCTCAGCTTGAATCATGGCAACCACACGAGACTTGAGCTCTTCGCCATCAAGAATTGCACGACGATCGGCGTAAATGACTGTACGTTGCTTATTCATGACATCATCGAACTCGACGGTATGCTTACGCACATCGAAGTTATAGCCCTCGACGCGAGTTTGGGCATTTTCGATTGACTTATTAATCAAACCGGCTTCGATTGGCACATCGTCATCGACACCGAGACGTTCCATCAAGCCTTTGACGCGTTCCATTGGGCCGAAGCGTCGCATCAAGTCATCCTCGAGTGATAGATAAAAGCGTGATGAACCTGGGTCACCCTGACGGCCCGCACGGCCACGAAGCTGGTTGTCGATGCGGCGTGCTTCGTGGCGCTCGGTACCGATGACATGTAATCCACCGAGTGCTACAACGGTTTCTCGTTCGGTTGCGGTGCGTTCTTTGGCCTCTGCAAGTGCTGACGCTACTTGGTCAGGCGTGGCCTCTAATGGTTTAATCTTTTGCTCTTCAAGGATGAGCTCGACCAAGCCGTCTGGGTTGCCGCCCAGCAAAATATCAGTACCACGGCCGGCCATATTCGTGGCGATGGTGACTCTACCGATGCGTCCTGCTTGGGCAATAATAGTGGCCTCACGCTCGTGTTGTTTGGCATTGAGTACTTGATGGGGAATGCCAGCTTTTTTGAGCAAAAGACTGAGCCGCTCCGAGGTTTCGACTGATGTGGTACCAATCAATACAGGGCGACCGGTATCATGCTTTTCATGGATATCGGCAATGACAGCATTGAACTTGGCTGCTTCAGTGCGATAAATCAAGTCGCTCATATCCTGACGCACCATCGGGCGATGCGTTGGGATGATGGTTACTTCGAGGTTGTAAATCTTGGCGAATTCTTCGCGCTCGGTGTCGGCTGTACCTGTCATACCGCCTAACTTCTTGTACATGCGGAAGAAGTTTTGGTAGGTGATGGTCGCTAACGTGACGTTCTCTTGTCGCGTGCGTACGCCTTCTTTGGCCTCGACTGCTTGATGCAAGCCATCGCTCCAGCGTCGCCCCGACATCTTGCGGCCGGTAAACTCATCGACAATCACGACTTCGCCATCGGCCTCGACGATATAGTCGCGGTCGCGTTGGTAGATGAACTGGGCGCGCAATGCATTCTCAAGGTAGTGGGTCAGTGCATAGTATTTGGGATCGTAGAGGTTCTCATCATCGGGGATGCGCAACAGACGCTCGACTTTGAGGATGCCTTCCTCGGTCATCTGGACGCTCTTTGAGCGAGGCTCAATCATAAAGTCGCCTTCAGGGTCTTCGATGTTTTCTTTCTTGACCTGGTCGGGCGTATAGGGACTCGGTTTGAGGTTGCGCACCAATGTGGCAAAGCGCTTGTACTCTTGGCTGCTCTCTTGGGCTGGCCCTGAGATAATCAACGGCGTACGGGCCTCGTCAATCAAGATGTTGTCGATTTCGTCGACAATCGCATAGTTGAGTGGGCGCTGGGCTAGTTGATTTTGCTCGAACACCATGTTGTCGCGTAGATAATCGAACCCCACCTCACTGTTGGTTGCGTAGGTGATGTCAGCGGCATAGGCTTGCTGCCGCGTAACTGGGCGCCAGTGAATCAAGCGCCGATCATCGGTCGCTGCATTGGGGTCGATATAGTCTGGGTCAAAGATTGCCGAGAAGCTGTGGGCAATAACGGCCACTTGTAATCCGAGGGTGTGGAAAATGGGCGCCATCCAACCAGCACCTACACGTACCAAGTAATCATTGACAGTGACAAGATGGACACCTTTACCGCTGAGTGCATTGAGATACAGCGGCAATGTTGCTACGAGAGTTTTACCTTCACCGGTTTTCATCTCGGCAATACGACCGCTATGGAGTGTGATACCACCGATGAGCTGTACATCGTAATGGCGTTGGCCAATCAGTCGCTTTGAGGTCTCTCGAACGACTGCAAAGGCCTCTGGCAATAAGTCGTCAAGTGTTTCTCCATTTTCGAGGCGCTCTTTAAATGTCGGTGTATATGCGGCAAGTTGCTCCATGGTGCATTGCTCCATGGTCTGTTCAAGCGCGTTAATTTTATTGACAATCGGCGCAATTCGTTTAAGCTCTTTTTCGGAGCCATCACCGAACAGGTTTTTGATGAAATCGAACACGGGCACTCCTCCTTGCGATGCGTAAATAAACCTGATGCATCGCATCGACAAAAATTATAGCACACCCACTGAAGTGCATCATGAGCGATTGATGGGGAAATTACCGCATTTGCGTGAGTGCCGTTATTTGCCTGTCATAATGTGATGCGCCTGCTGGGAACCACAGCGATGCCGCCTCGGTCAGCCATACAATTTCAAGCAAGACACACAGCGTATCAGTCATTGGTGGTGTGCTTGATGGTAGCTGAAATGCTTGTTCAATCATCCATCGATCAATGACTGTTGGTGCATAGAGTGGCCGTTGCCAATCGATGACATATGCTTGATCTGTGGTGTGTAGGATGTTTGATGCTGACAAATCACCATGCACCACCCCAATTGGTCCTCGCCACAATGCATACACGTCACGATGCTCTGCCCAATCCACAATCCGGGTAACATCAGCACGTGTCAGGTGCGTGAATGTAGCACTATTGACGAGCTGCCACAAGGTTGCAACTGTTGCATCCATCAGCGTACTCCATGCATGTATCGTATCAAGGGTACGATATACCGGTGTGTATGGTGGCATGGTGGCGATATGTGCAAGCACCCCTTGTGCAATATCAACGTGGTTATTAATCTGGTCTAATGATGCGATATACGGCAAGATGATATGTTGGTCATTGATGACCGTGGCTGGTAATAAATGTGGCGCTCGAACGGTACGATAGACGGCTGCCTCGACACTCGGCTGCACTTGGCTTTTGTAGATGTATTGTGTGCCGTCAGCGCAGTCAACGCGTTGCACGCACGACAATGGCCATTCATGGATGGTTTGGCGGGTGATTATCGGTGATGACACATACGGTTTGAGCTGATCATCGTCAAGTAAATCCAGCGCAAAATACGGATGCCTAGGCATATGATTACCTTCACTCTCCACCATCTAATCATACAGGCATTTATTTGGTTGTGTATGGTACAGTTCATCTCATGATACGTTATGTACCCACCCGTTGGTGGCTGACAACTGTGCTTTTGTGGAGCACCCAAATTATTGTACTGATTAGTGGCAATGCGCTGAACTTTGCCTTGATTTGGCAACTCGCCGGGTTGACTAATTCGGCCCAGAGCGTCTTGTGGGCGGCCGCATTGACCTTGGTGCCGAGCGTGATTATTGCCCCGTTCGCCGGCGTGCTGAGCGATCGGTTATCGCGTCGGCGCGTCTTGATGATTGCCGAGGGGTTGGCGCTGCTGTCGCTGGTCGGCTTGTGGGGTGTCGAACGCATTGCAAACATGTGGCTCCTCTATGCGGTACTCGTGTGGCGTGCGACGGCGTCGGTCTTTTATCAGACGGCGTTTCAGGCTACCTTACCCCAACTTATCCCGGCGCAACACTACCAACGTTTGAGCGGCATGCAACAGATGGTGATGGGGATTTCGTCATTGTTGACCCCGGTCCTTGGCGCATTAATTGTCGAGGAGTACGGCTTGCCGTGGGCGGTTACAACCACCGCCATCGTGTTACTAATGAGCCTCGTCATTCTTGCGCTCCTCGAATTGCCGCAACCAAACGGTACGATTGTGACGCGTTGGCAAGATGATGTGCGCGACATGCGCCACATCTATGGGCAACGTCGTGGCTTATGGCAGTTGCTCCTCGCAGCTGTCGTGCTGAATATGTGTGTGTTGCCCGTCTTTAGTTTGTTGCCGTACCTTGTCTCGGTCTACTTTGATACTGGTGCCTGGCTATTGGCTTGGCTCGAGATTAGTGGTGGCATCGGCTTGGTCCTTGGCGCCGTACTTCTTGCCGTGTGGGGCGGATTCAAGCGCGCCGTACACACCATGCTGGCCGCTGTCGCATTGTTGATAACCGCGCTGTTGTGGTTGTCACTCGTGCCAGCTACAGCGCCGCTGTGGATCTTGGGCTCAGTCTTGTTGATTGGCTGGGCGGCAGCGTGGGCGCATGGTCCACTGCTCACCATGGTGCAACGTACGATTGCTGCTTCGATGCATGGACGCGCTATGGCCTTGCTCAATGCCTCAATGAATATTGCGGCCCCGGTCGGACTAGTGGTATCTGGCGCAGTTGTCGAGCGCATTGGCCATCAAATCTGGGCCATTGGTGTCATCGCGTGCATCGTGACACTCTTGGCATGGGTACTCCGGAGCGACGTAATGACCCTCGAAGATGCACCATAGTGTGGAGTAACGCGTAACACTTGCACGTTTTGTCTGCACTTCTATGCATTTTTTGCATGCGTGTGCGGCGTTTTTTGTAAAAACATCCGCCTGGCATATCACATACATACGCCGATGCCGCCGATGCCGTTGGCGTGCCACACGTGCGGACACAGGGATTGATTCACTGCTCATTTGGTGTGCGCAGTACGACTTTTTTGTAAAAATACCCGCCGAACGTGGTGCATGAATTGCCTGATATGCATGAGGGCCACACTCGTGCAACCCACTCCACCACACCCATGCATGCCGATGTATCCGGCAGATCACTGCGAAAAAACAATTGGCAAATCTCCTATTGACAATAATCAAAATGATATTAAAATGATATCATGAATATATCAAACTTCCTTACTACCATCAAAGCCGACCTGATGCGCATCATCCGGCTTGGTGGGCCAGAGTTCATTGAGAAGGGTGAGATAATTGGTGACGCAATGGCACCAGCCATGCAGCAACGATTAATCGAGCAGGTGACCATGTTGGTATCGGAGTACAACCGGCAGCAGGGTCGAGATGCGTTGGCGTTGCAGTTGACCCCAGATGAGATTGTATTGGTTGATCGGGGAGTGGTGCAGGCAGCTCCAGAGCCGATTGGGGAGTTAGATGCACGTTTTGCGTTGCGCTTACCGGCCGATTTGAAGGAGCGGATTGACCAGCGGGCAGCGCAGGAGGGCATCTCGGCGAATTCGTGGATGGTGCGTGTGTTGAGTCAGGAGATTCAGCAGCAACAGCGTGGGGCGACACATACGCCACCAATTGAGATGGGTCGGATGGGTATTGGGAGTAAGTTGCGTGGTCGTGGCCGGAGTTAAATAGGAGCAAAACCATGCCGTTTTGGAATAAAACGAAGCATCATCGGCGTGAAGAATACCCAGCAATGATGCCACTCCGTGTGCACATCAAAGGATTGAGTGGTGATATTGAGGTGCGGACTGAGTCTGTGGAGCACGCCATTGTGGAGTTAGAGACGACGGGTGATGAGCAGACCTTGAGCGGCGTACGCGTGTCATATACAGCGGAGACAGGTGAATTGCACGTCGACACTAAACCTAGATTAATGGGCGGTATCTTGATTCAGCGCCATGATGTGGATATTGCGTTGGTGATACCGCTTGGATCGGACATTCAGGTGTCGACCGCTAGTGGTGATATCGAACTTGAGGGAACATATGGTAGCGTCAGCGTTAACAGCGCCTCAGGCGATATCAAGGTTGATGACTGTGTGATGGAGCAATTTGAGGTGAGTGTCGCATCGGGCGATATCCACGGCAATGCTGGCATAACGACTATGGTGAATGTCGTATCAGGTGACGTAGATTTGTTGGTGGCGCGTCCAAGTAAAATTGAGGTGAACTCGGTGAGTGGAGATGTAGAGATCGATATCCGGCGCGGATTACTGACAGACGTCAATGCATCGACGCTTTCGGGTGATATCGAGAGTAATATTGATTTTGCAGCGGGCGCTGGTGGTGATGAGCCAGTTCAGGTTGAACTACAGATTCAGTCATTGTCGGGTGACATTTCAATACGGCGTGAATAGCCTGGAGAGCACGAGGGTGTGATGCGTGGATGGGTAGGGCGGTTTGCGCTTTTTTGGGGAAGCCAGACGATTTCTCGGTTTGGTGGGGCATTCTCGGGGTTTGCTTTGGTGTGGTGGGTGGCACAGACATACGGCACGGCGACGTCGTTGGCGACCGGTGTCATGATTAGCATGTTGCCAGGCATCTTGCTAGGGCCTTTGATTGGTACGATTGTTGATCGGAACAATCGCAAGTTCTTTATTATTTTGAGTGAAGTGATACAAGCAGCATGTGCGGGAGCGTTGTTTGTATTGGCGTATTATCAGATGCTTGAGATATGGCATTTGTACACGGTAATGTTTCTCAACTCGCTGACTGGGCAGTTCCAATATATGGCAATTATGGCGGCGACACCGATGTTGGTGCCGAGCGAGCATCTGCAGCGCGTGTCAGGGTTATCGCAGTTGCGTGAGGGTGCGGTTGCGATTATTGCGCCACCGGTTGGTGCGCTTTTGCTCGAGGTTATCTATCTTGAAGGCATTTTGATGCTTGAGGTGGGGATGAGTTTGGTGGCTGCGTTGATTATGTTGGGTATTATGGTGCCCAATCCGCCGGCGAAGCCTGTTGAGGAGCAGGTCAGTGTGCTAGCCGACTTACGTGCTGGGTTCCGCTATGTACTTGGGTGGCCGAGTTTATTGGCATTGATGAGTATTGCAATGGTGTTGAACTTGTTGTTCAATCCAGCATTTTCGTTGATGCCGTTACTAGTCAAAAATGTCTTACAGGGTGAGGCAATCCAACTTGCGTGGCTCGAAATGGCGCTAGGCGTGGGTATGATTGTCGGCTCTGTGTTATTAGCGGTATGGGGTGGGTTTAAACGTCGCATCTACACGATGGCGCTTGGTGTGTTGGGTATGGGTATTGCTGCAGTTGTGCTGGGGCAGATTGGATCGAGTGGGTTGTATGTGGCGATTGCCTGTATGGCGGTGTTTGGTCTGGTGCAGCCATTGGCCAATGGGCCGATTTTTGCGATTATTCAGGCACGGGTTGCTCCTGAGATGCAAGGGCGCGTAATGGGTTTTATGGGGAGTATGGCTGGAGCCGTATCGCCGATAGGGTTGCTCATGGCGGGCCCGATTTCGGATCGATTTGGCTTGCAGTCGTGGTATCTGGCGGCGGGCGTAATGTCGTTGGTGACGGTGCCGTTGGTGTTGTTGTGGCCGTTGGTGCGGGATATTGAAGGAAGTGAAAAGTGAAAAGTGAAAAGTGAAAAGTGAAAAGTGAAAAGTGAAAAGTGAAAAGTGA
>JBMTAN010000014.1:0-61982 GCA_049428765.1 Roseiflexaceae bacterium | reverse complement strand
CCCCCCCCCCCCCCCCCCCCCCCCCCCCCGACTGTTTATGGAGTCAACGTCAATTTATCTTGACTCATCTCCTCGACACGCCGTCGATCCCATGGCATTGGATGGTACTCAGTGTGTAGCCACGGTTTAATGAAGTCTGCATAGTGAGGGCTCAAGAAATGACCAGATTGTCCGACTGGATGAATGCTACGACATTGTTCCCAATCTGACGGATCGCAAATAATACGTAATGATGCAGTAGAGTATGTTGTGATACCACCTGGAGACGTGGTAATGCCGCATACGTTTACGGTATCTCCATTGCCACCAAAAGGATATGGCCCGCGACTAAACAATTTGCCGATTATGGGTATTGAACCAAGTGGATGGGTGAACGTAAGCGTGTGCCAATTACCGTAGCGCCACTTGATGGGGTCATCGCCGAGGCGTTTGCGGATGGTGGTGAGTGCTGAAGGCCATGCAAGTGCCAGAATTTGATCCCACGTTCGTCCATCATCAAACCAGTCATTATTGTTTGCGGTAAGTGCTGCCATGATTTGCGGCAAAAATCGCGCCATATACTCTTGACCAGGTCGGCTGGCAAATGCCCCAAACCCGACGGTGAGCTGTATCGTTTGGCTTATTGGGGCAAATACGGCGAGTTTAATCTCATCGAGGAGTTGTACGGCAATGGTTGCGCCGATACTATCAACGTGGAGCTCTCCATCCCAGCCCGACAAAATCGCTCGTGCTTGATTTGCCAACGCATCGCCATCTGGCAATCGACCAGCGATACTAATAAGCTCGAGTCCTGATAAGCTTCGTTGATCGGCATGGATGCGCGCAAATGAGGTATTGTCGTGCAATGGATATTGCTGAATCAGCTGACGGATGCGGGCTGCACGCCACCCATTTGACCATTCGCCGCGCACTGGTGGGACAAAGTCATCGGCGACGATTTGATTATTTGCAGTAACCACAAACCCTTCGGGTGGGTTATATTGCATAGGCAATTTGTCAAATGGAATAAATCCTTGCCATTCATAATCAGTATTCCATCCAGGTACAGGTAATTTACCATCACCGTTGGATCTGATAGGAATGCTCCCTGCGAGTTGATAGCCAATATTCCCTGCGACATCGGCGTATACAAAGTTTTGAGGAGGTACATCCCATTGACGCAAGGCATCACGGAAGGATGTCCAATCTGTTGCGCGATTCAGCGCCAAGATTGAATCAACGAGTGTGCTGGTATTGAGTGCTGTCCACCGTAGCGCTAACGGATTGTTCTCGCGACTGCCATCTGACTTGGTCAATGGGGTGATAATTGGGCCGTGGCGAGTAATACGCACTGGTTCAATGATTGGTGCCCCACCTTTGACATTGATGGTTTCATAGATGAGTTCAGCATGATGCCATTGCCCATCGTATTCGTAGCGTAGTCCAGCTGCATCACTCAAGTCAAAACGTTCCATGTAGAGATCTTGCAGGTCAGTCATACTGTTGGTGACGCCCCATGCAATCTGATTGTTATGACCGATAACGACACCAGGGACACCAGCGAAGCTTGCACCGGCGACGTGGTATTCGGGGGCATGTAGGTGAATCTCGTACCAAATAGATGGTACTGTTAAGCCGAGATGTGGATCATTAGCCAAAAGTGGTTTTCCACTTTTAGTGCGGGCGCCGCTTACGACCCAGTTATTGCTCCCACGATCATTGCTCTCATTGAGCCACGGTTGAGCACTTTCAGCCAAATTAAGCGCACTTTGGCCGATATCGGGTGTATAGGTGACATCGGATGGTACGATAAATGGCAAATCTGTACGCCCTACAATCTGATACTGTGCAGCACTGGCAGTTCCTACCTGGGATACCATTTGTGCGCGCAGGACTTCTTGTGACCAGTTTCCTGATAGGATCAGGGCCATTACTTTGCCCCAGACAAGTACATCGACTACTTGCCATGGTTCGGGTGTGTGGCGTAGTGCAATGAATTCGGGTGGGAGTTTGGTGCGATGTTGTGTAATAAATGCGTTGATGCCGCTGACATAGGCTTCGATTGTAGATCGTGCATCATCACTCAAATGTGCAACATCTTGTTGTGCAGCGCGCCCAAGACCGAGGATACGCATGTAGCGATCCGTATCAATGGCGCGTTTTCCAACCAACTCAGCCAATCGCCCAAATCCTAATCGACGTTGGCTCTCCATCTGCCACAGTCGATCTTGGGCATGCACAAAGCCTTGTGCAATAAATAAATCATGTGAGTTCTGGGCGTAAATATGTGGGACGCCCCAGCGATCACGTAAGACCTCGACTGGTTGATGAAGGATATTCAATGCTAATGTTCCACGCGTTTGAGGTAACGACTTGCGTAGTGTTGCGACGGCGGCAACGCCGATGGTGCCAACGATTGCACCGAGAATTCCTAAGTTGCGTTTACTGCTCATTTGAAGCTCCTTGTGTCGATGATTGATGCATGAGCAATCGTCTTGTACGCAAAATTAAGTCTGATAACATTAATGCAGTGGCTCCCCATACACGATGTTGATTGATTGGATAGTACGGTACCACAAATGTATCACCAAGCATATGGCGTGTCTCATATTGCATTGCATCAGGTTGAAGAAGTGGTGGAAAATCTGCCGTAAAGTATTCGGCAACCTCAACATCATTAGGAGTTAGTTGGGGTAATTCATCACACCACGCAACCACTGGTGTGACGAGATGATTACTGCGTGGAACATAAATTGTATGGAGTGCGCCCATAACCGTCACTGCTGATTCAGGTATCGCAAGCTCTTCGTAGGCTTCACGTAGTGCGGTAGTGATGCTGGTCTCGCCTGGCTCTTGTCGTCCACCGGGGAAAGCTATTTCACCGCTATGTTCACGCAGCCCACCACCACGGCGTGTGAGTAGTACTTGTATATCTTGTGCATATGGAGTCAAAACAATCAGTACCGCTGCGAGTCGTGGTGTAACCCCTGCCGCAGGATGATTGACACGAGCCGGCCGTCCATCAATGTGTCGCACAATTGGCAAGTCATCGAGGGTGATTCCTTGGTTATGCTGACTAATTTGTTGAATGATTGAATTCCAATATGATGTCATACAACGCCTATACGAGTTATGGCACGGTACAGAGTAACTGAGTGATGACTTGGTTGGTATTTCGTTGGCGTACCTCGATTTGATATATGCCGCTTGCTTCATCACCAACTACTAATGGTATCGCATATCCACCAGAGGCGTAGCTGATACCTCCACCAACGACGCGGTCAGCAAATGTCAGGAGCAACAAGCTATATGGATCCGTAGTGCCCCTAATGATGAGTCTCATTTGTCTCTGGCAGAGGAGTGTCGTGTCATCGTCATCAACAACTTGTTCGGCCATGATTGGTGTACTAACACGAGTGCGTGTGCGAGTTGCAATTGACATACGAGTTGCAGTTGGCGTGCTTGTTGGTGTTGTGTCAAATGATGGCGTGTTTGCGGATTGAGGGACTGTTAATTGCGTACTGAGTAGTTGCGTTGTTGGTACGGCAGTGGTCGTGAGTTCGGCAATCTGCGTGGCATTTTGTGTAGGTATCTGGATGGGTGGGTCCGTATCTGGCATGTCATTTTCGGATGCTGTCGGATAGACTGTCACTGGTGTAGCCGTCCAGTCTGGTTCATCACAATTTGATAAGTAATATGGGTGATCTTCGGTACAGGTGGTACTTGTTACCGCGACTGGCGACAACGCCAATCGAATGCCGATCATCCCACTGATCATCATAATAATAATTGGTGGAATGTGCCGAATTTGCATACAAGTATCCCGTTACCACACCTAGTTACGATTGCATCATCTACATATACTCATCATCGTACCACGAGTGTATGTATCGCTTGCTTGTAAGATGATGAGGGTAGACTGATATCTGACCTGTTATGGCTGATTTAAGGCTGTAATGACGCAATAATAGTGACAAAATCTGCATAACCACGTCCACCAATGATACGTATGTCGTTAATATCAAAGACTGGGCGAGTCTGAATTCCATCGTTTTTGGCGCGGGCAAACCCTTCGTAGAGTATCTGTTCGTGCTTATTGCTTGTCATACAGCCATTAAATTCCATTTGGTCAAGGGGGAGTTGATTTGCTAAATCAGTGAGGGCAACATCGATATCTGGGGCTTTGTACAGCATCCCAATATTGGCATAAATCAATGTACGCATCGCAAAGTATTGTTGTTGGTCACCAGCACAAGCTGTTGCATGGGCTGCGCGCAAACTGTTCTGCCCGGATTGCAATAATGGGCGTGAGATAATGCGCAAATCGCCGGTTCGTACATATGTATCTATCAATTGAGGTTCTACTTCCAACACGTGGAAGGCACAAATACTTCAGAAAAAGTCTGAATAGTCGACCATTGTTATTGGTGCATTTAGGCTACCAAGCTGATAATAGCCCTCTTCAGTTTGGCTTGCCAGTGCGTCAATCGTATCATTAGCAATGACAGAAGGAACTACTGTTGGCACAACGCTTGGTGTCAATGTTGCAATCGGAGCGGTTGTTTCAATCACTGCCACAACGGTCGGTTGCATGGGTGTTGCTGACGGGAGTACGGTGTTTGTTGTATTTGTGGTTTGTGTGCATGCACTGTTCAGTAGCAAGAAACAGCCGATCCACATGATATATTTGCGTAGGTGTTGCTTCATTACTATATTCCATAATGTAAATCCTCATTTGCTAGTATACTACAGTATGTGGTGTATATGTTGTGCAGTATACAATGCATGCGTGATACATGTGTTAGGGATTGGGAGTAATGCGATGACGAATCCAAAACGGGTTTCACTTGTATGTACGGTTCGTGATGAAGAAGATAACATCGCGCAATTAATTGAATCGATGATTGGTCAAAGTCTTGCACCTGACGAGGTCGTCATCAATGACTGCAATAGTCAAGATGCCACCACTGCAATTGTGCAACAGTACATTGACATGGGATTTCCTATTCGATTGGTTGTGGGTGGACATAATATTCCTTCAGGGCGTAATAATGCGATTTTTCATGCAACAAGTGAGATCGTTGCCTGTACTGATGCTGGGTTAATTCTTGATCGGCATTGGTTGAAGCGCCTAGTTGCACCACTGCTTACCGATGACGCTGATGTCGCTGCTGGCTTTTTTCGTCCACTACCCCGAAGCATCTTTGAGCTTGCACTTGGTAGTACAAATTACCGCGAGGCCAACGAGATTGTCCCTGAGCAGTTTATGCCATTTGGGAAATCTATTGCATTTCGAAAAGAAGTTTGGGAACAGGTTGATGGTTACCCTGAGTGGGCTAGTCACTGCGAAGATTTATTGTTTGATTTAGCATTAAAAAACATTGATGCGCGGTTTGCTTTTGTGCCTGGAGCTATTGTGCATTTTCGGCCGCGGAGCACTATAAAGCAATTTTATCGGCAGTATTTTTTATATGCGCGTGGAGATGCCGTGGGAGGTCTATGGCTTAAGCGGCATGTGTTGCGCTATGCCGTGTATGTATTTGCCTTACTGTTACTCATCGTTGGTGGATTTGGTTGGTTTATTTTAGCAAGTGGTGCGGTTGCATACTGTATCCAGCCATGGCATCGTTTGAGGTTGCGCCACAAAGAAGGTGTTAATGGGTGGCAGGTATTGCTTGCCGCTGTCTTAGTGCCCGGGATTCGCATTACTGGTGATGTGGCCAAGATGCTTGGATACCCTGTTGGTTGGTGGGCATTATATCGCCGGCCACAATTATTGGCAGAGCGGAACCAATGGCGGGCGACATATCTGACGCCCGCTCTGACTGTACCTGATTCAACTGCAGAATAGTAGTAGCTATTCTGCAGTTGGGTCTTCAATTAACCCTGGGATTGGCGTTACAACAATGCGTTTGTTGGTCACATCGAGTTGACTGACAAACGCTTTTACCATAGGCACGAGGGCATCAGATTTACCAATGCGGCTGATAACAAGCACATCGCTCGCCCCAGTATTAATCACCTCACGTACGGTTCCAATCAAGTTCTGTTGGGTATCAAGGACGGTCATATCGATGAGGTCATGCAAAAAGTATTCATCTGCTTCAAGTGGTGCGATATCAGCTTGGCGCATATAGAGCTCGGTGCCACGCATCGCTTCTGCGAGATCCCGAGTGGCAATACCACCGAGCGTTACGGTATAGATATCGTTTTTGTAGTGGACGAGGCGACGTAAGCGAAACGACCGCTTGCCATCTACACTGTATAGCATTGGATTTGTCTCAGCCAAAAACTGTGGCTGGGTAGAAATAAGTCGCAGACGAACATCGCCACGTAAGCCGACTACATTGATTACTTCGCCGACCAATAACAATTCATCGGGGCGAACTGACTGCATATCACTCATGGATGTCACCATTATACTGAGCGATAGCACGCAAAACATGGTATCGCTGGCAAATAAACAGACACAGCCATGCGTGACACGCGACAATTGTGCGCATCACGCATGGTATTTGGCAAAGGAGGGAGTCCTTGGCTTACTCAATATCGATATGGACGCGTTTGCCTTGACGGGCGGCTGCCACTGCCATTAAATCACGAATCGACTTGGCCACGCGACCATTACGACCGATGATTTTGCCGGCCTCCTGTGAGCCCACACTCAAACGATAGGTCACCGCATAGGGTGTTGATCGTTCGCGAATCTGGACTGCCTCAGGATGATCAACCAAATTACGCACCATGTACTCGAGTAATGTACGCATGAGCCTCTCGATTAGCTAGCGACAGGCGTTGGTTTGCCATTCTCGTCAAGGACGTTGACGCGCTTAAGCAAACGCACCACGGTGTCTGAAGGTTGGGCACCGACGCTCATCCAATGACGGACGCGGTCTGCCTTGATCTCGAGCTCTTGGGGTTGGCGCACTGGGTTATAGAAGCCAACGATTTCGATGAACTTACCATCGCGTGGTGAGCGTGAATCGGCGACAACAACGCGATAGCTGGGTTGCTTCTTCTTGCCGGTGCGGCGCAAACGAATAGTGACCATGTTCCGAACTTCCTCCTACACGTATACGAATTGTGGGTTAACGGAGCCGACGCATGATATCACGCGGATCTGGCATCCGTCCTTTGCCATTACCACCAAACTGTTTCATCACCCGTTGCATCTGTGTAAAGTTTTTGAGGAGTGCCGATACCTGTTGGACCGACGTTCCACTTCCTTTGGCGATGCGCTCGCGGCGACTCCCTTTGATTATATCCGGATTGCGCCGTTCGCTGGGGGTCATCGCTAGGATGATGGCCTCGACGCGACGTAATTCCTTCTCGTTGACGAGCTCACCGGCTTTGGCCATCTGTCCCATGCCCGGTAACATGCCGAGAATCTGGTTGAGTGGCCCAAGCTTGCGCATTTGCTTCATCGATGACAAAAAGTCCTCGAGGTCAAATGCCCCTTTAGCGAGCTTCTTTTGCATGCGGGCGGCTTCATCCTTGTCGATTGATTGCTCAGCGCGCTCAATCAACGAAAGAACGTCACCCATGCCCAAAATGCGTGACACCAAGCGCTCAGGGTGGAATACCTCGAGCGTGCCGGTTTCGATTTTTTCACCGGTACCTAAGAATTTGATTGGCACACCCGTGACCGAACGCACCGATAATGCCGCTCCACCACGTGCATCACCGTCAACCTTAGTGAAAATGATGCCACTTAGTGCTACACGCTTGTTGAACTCGTCAGCAACACGTACTGCCTCTTGGCCGATCATGGCATCAACGACCAATAATCGCTCATCGGGCTTAGCAACCTCGACGATTTGACTCAACTCGTTCATCAGCAACTCGTCGATTTGTAGACGACCAGCAGTGTCGATGATGACCACATTGCAGTGCTCTTGACGGGCGTGTTGTAGTCCGTTCCGCACGATGTCAGTTGGCTTCGCCGCTGTTCCCTCGCTGTATACGGGAATGTTGATTTGCTTACCGAGTGACTCCAACTGTGTAATAGCTGCCGGACGATAGACGTCGGCTGCAATCATTAGTGGGCGCTTGCCTTTTTTGCGGAGTTGCAATGCCAACTTTGCCGCGTGCGTTGTTTTACCTGCACCCTGCAAACCTACCAGCATGATGACGGTCGGTGGGAGTGTGGCCTCGGCTAGTGGGACCTCGGTATCGCCAAGGAGTGCAATCAGCTCATCACGTACAATCTTAATGACCTGCTGTGACGGGGTGAGGCTACGTGAGACTTCCTCACCAATCGCGCGCTCCGTGACTTTGGCAACAAACTCGCGGACAACTTGGAGATTGACGTCGGCCTCGAGCAGGGCAAGTCGCACCTGCTTCATCGCTTCACGCACATCTTCTTCACTCAAACGGCCTTTGCCGCCGAGCTTTTGAAATACTGCTTGTAAACGATCCGAAAGGCTCTCGAACATCGTAACTCCTGTGCGGGCACACTAATACCCGGCGGAATAAATCCGTTTAGGTATTGTAGCGTGTCGAGCGAAGTGCGTCAAATCGGATTTTAATGCGCTAATTTTGGATGATCGTACGATTGTTGCCAAGCAAGACATCATGCAGCACAAAACATGGTAGCTTAGCTACCAGCAAATGGGGTGCCGAATATCCCAACTGCCAGCTCAACCCAAATAATACTTACTCCCACGATGATGCCGACTCCCGCAATTATGCGGATGTGCCTGCTTTTGATTATCGTGTGAATACCCTCATACAGCGTACCTGCCCCAAATAATATGATGCCTGCAATTACAAAATCTGCCAAGCTCCAATTCATGTCACTACTCAGTATCATACTGATGAATGGTATAAATAATAGTCCTAGTACAATGGCTGCGATGCGTAGGATTCGCTGGATTACCATAATCTAATGTGCTCCCTGTGTGATACAGCGCATGAATATAACACAAAACCTCGCACATACTGTACGAGGTTTTGTGTTATTGGCGGGGATGACGGGATTCGAACCCGCGGTCTCGACCTTGACAGGGTCGCATGTTAGGCCTCTACACCACATCCCCATGTGGTTGTCAATCCGGTGAGTAATCTGGTGACCCCAGAGGGATTCGAACCCTCGATCTTCACCTTGAGAGGGTGACGTCCTAGGCCGCTAGACGATGGGGCCATTCCTCACCGCTTTTGCCGTCGCGCTAGGCGCCTCGACAACGAATTGAATAATACCACACAATTTTGAGGGATGCAAATGAATTTTTCAAGAATGTGTAGATGTAATTGTCAGACACCATAACAGATAGATACCATGGATGTTTGGCTACATTACTATTATTACGAAGTATAATAGTAGTCATAGATGATTGTTTGAGTAAGGCTGTATGTCCATGACCGCACATATCAGTGACGCAGTGGCGAGTTTTCGTGAGACCTACGACCCCGCGATGCTTGTCCATGCGCATAATCATCCAGCATCAGCAGGGCAACGCATCACGCATTTAGCAGTTGACCCAGTGTTATCGCATGCGTGGATCAATCTGACAGGTGAGCCGTTCCGGCCACATCATGCAGCAGCATTGATGGCTATGCGACGTCAGGAGCATGTGGCGATTGTCTCAGCTAATCCACGTCGTACATTGAGTTTGATTTGTATGACTATTAACGTATTGCTTGAGTCACCGACGCAACGTGCATTGCTCGTGGTGCATGATGAAGTGGCTGCAATGGCGCTTTACCGTGAAATTGTTGCATTTGTTGAGAAGTTTTCGCACGATACAGCAATCATGCCAGTGATAGTCACTGATACAACGGGTGCAATGGTCTCAGAGCGCTTGCTCATTGTGACATATGACGCACTCCATCGTCGATTGCTTGGTCATCACGACCGGGCATGGCGATCGGTGTGGCAATCCCTCGCAATTTGCGGGATTATTGATTTGCATACGATTGCTGGTATCGGTATGTACCATCTTGGGGCATTGCTGAAGCGGATTCAGCGTGTTGTGCATCAATATAGTGATACATTGCATCTGCAATATATGACCACGCTTGTGCCCGCAACTGCTATTGATAGTGCACTCGATGATTTGGCAATTGGGAGTTGGAAGGTCGTTTATGCTAACGATTATGCCTATGAATCAACCACCGTTGAGATATGGCAACGACCTGATAACGCAATACAAGTTGCACAAGCGCTAGCGCATGAGCTAAGTGCGCAGGGGTATGCTGCTCATATTTGGGCACGTGATACGCTCCAACCATTGCTGGATCCTATTGATATGCACAGTAATGTGACCGGTGCATCGCGCTTTTGGAGCGCACAAGTGCTAATCATGGTGGGAGTGGCTGACGACCGGTGGCGCATTGCTGAGGCGTTGCAATCTGGATACACCATGATTGTGCTTGTGCTCGGGGTTCATCCTCTTGATCAATGGTACGCCCAGCATCCTGCGCAGTTGCTTGATTTAACACCATTGGCATGGCCAGCAGCTGCACTGAATGCCTATGTACTGACACAACACGTGCGTGCGGCTGCGTGTGAAATCCCGTTTACCGATGACGAATTTCGCCTTTGGTATGCTAGCGAGCTACGTGATCGTCTGGTTGAACGTGGTCAACTTATGGAACTCCCTGACTTACGTTGGAGCGTGGCCGGTGACGATAATGTCTATGATGACTTTCATATGCTCTCTGCCATTGGGCTGCCCGTATTGATGCAACTAGGCGATATGACGATTGACACACCGTTTGACCCAACCGGCTTTGAACGATGGTTGGCCAAGGGATCTTCGGCGCCTCCGTGGTATGGAGGGTTACGGGTTATTCAACGGAATGATGACGATGCGATTGTGACTCTCCAGCCAGATGTGCAAGAACGCCGCACGATGCCATTGCGCAGTAGCACTGTGGCGATTCGCGATAGCAAAGAGACTGTCATGCTAGCACGGGGTATCTTGGCGACATATGGTCGTGTGCTCGTCACCGAATCTGTTGAGGGTGTACGTGAAATTCGCGATGGTGTGGTCAAAGACCACACGCTGACGCATGCGCTTGAGAGTCGATGGAGTGCGCATGCGTGGTGGATTGACATCCCCACGTATGTGCATACTGACGCACAGACAATCGGGTGGAGTGTAATTTTGGCGTTGCCGGTACTCAGCTTGTTTACGACGTCAGCAGCAGTGCCATGTGCAGATTTACAGTTTGGTCGATTGTACTTTGTGGATGCACAACCTGGTGGGAATGGTGCGAGTGAATGGATGTTCCGACATGTTGATGCGCTGTTACAGACTGCACTCAGTATCGCCAAAGTCATGCAACATGATGTGATGTATACACAGAGTGCCACAAATGATGTGGCATGGCTTGAGCTTATTACACCTGCTCCTGTGCGACAGACAGCATCGCAGCCTATTGTTCAACCTATACCGGATGATGATCCAACCGAAGGTGATGATGCTACCACGGCAGATGAGGTCTCTCCCACGTACCCAGTGGTTATCCCTGGGCTATCCCCGGCCAGCCATACGGATGTGACGGTACCACAACCGGTTGTTCCGCCATCGAGTAGTAGTTCTGCAATTGAACGGCGCATTGTACAACCGCGGGGACGGCGTGAGCGTCCACTTATTCCTGAGGTGCCGACTCCGGTTATGCCAAGACCAAGTGTGTCATCACGAGTGAATACACCGACAGTAAAGCCAGCACAGCCCCTGATAACTAATCAGACAAATCCGACTCCCCAGACTCCTGTGTCACGTGAGACGCCACCGGCAACGAAAGCCCCATCGTCACAATCGCGTGTGTCAGGATCTCGTGTATCGCGTGATACATCATCAGAGCGCTCCCCGCACGAACCGGTGGGTGGTGATAGTGGAGTGCCAAATGTTAATCGTATCATGGCGAATTTGCGCAAGCAGATTCAACAAAAACTACCGACTAGTGGTACGCAAATCCCGACGCAATCTGCCACGACACGATCGCAAGACGAAATTCATCGATTTACGCCGGGACAGCGAATTTTTTGCTTGCCGTATGGTGATGGTGAAATCGTTGAAAGTTTTTTTGTGGATGGTCGTGAGTTCATTCGCGTTGACTTTCCCAATTATGGTGAACTCAAGATTGATCCGTCGTTGAGTTTGGTCAAAATTCTCTCCGATGCTGACGATACGAATACTGATGACTAGTGTATTGACAACTAGAACAAATATGCTACAATAATTCATACTGTGATGGTCACATCACCGCAAATACGAGGAATAACGCACAAGCACGAGAGGAGCTGACCATGTCCAAAGATTTGAACAAAGTTATGATCACTGGCCGTTTGGGTGCTGACCCTGAGATGCGATTTACGCCACAAGGGAGCCCAGTGACGACATTTAATGTCGCAAGTGGCCGTACATGGCGCTCCGCCGATGGGACGCAGCATGACGACACCGAGTGGTTCCGCATCGTGGCATGGGACAAATTGGCTGAGATTTGCAATCAATATCTCACTAAAGGTGCACGTGTCTATGTCGAGGGGCGACTGCAGACGCGCAAGTATCAAGATCGCGAAGGCATTAATCGACAGTCCACTGAGGTGATTGCGACTGACATGATTATTTTGAGCAGTCGTCGTGAAGACGACGCAGGTAGTTATTCAGGTGCATCATTCGACGACACGGGCGTAACTCCATCGCGTGCAGCAGCGCCTGCACCGAGCCGTGCACCAAGGAACAATGCGCCACAGCCCATTAGCGATGATGACTTTGACGAACCACCGCCAGCAGCACGTCCTTCACGACCGGCCAGCAACGCACGCCCAAAGAGCCCGCCACCGCAGATAGATGATGATGCCGAGGATTTGCCGTTTTAGTCATTCTGTGTGTGGAAGGAATAATAACGCAGGGCCAATTACCTCGGTAATTGGCCCTGTTCTACTGCCTCGATGTGACGCCTAATCGATTAAATCATCATATTCGGCTAGGAGATCATGCCATTCGCCGATGAGTTCATCTCGGCGGGCCGCGTAGAAGATGTGATCGACACCTTCTTCGTCACGGTATACCAAGTCTACTTGGCGACGCATCGGTCGAAGATACCCAATATTGCCCCACCAGCGAATATGGTCTTCGTTGATGGTTTGATCAGCAAGGTGCATACGAGCGGCATATTGGCGAATGCTGCCCTCTTCGATATCGTTCATACGCCATGGGTGCGGGCTGACTTCGTCATTACGCAAATTGCGGAAGATGAAGCGCTTATCGCTTTGGTCATCTAGTACAGTCTCGACAACCTCTATCCCCGTACGTGGCTTTTTGACTTGTACAAGGTCAAGCCATGCTTGATTGAGCTGGTCACGTGTCACGCCATGATACTCTTGAATTTCGAATACATCATCATCAGCACCGTCGCGTTTGTTTTTGAGCAACAAATCGAAGCGTGGTTTGTGCTCTTCATCGCGCCAAATACGAGTAATGGCCCCACGTCCACGCCAACGTGGGCGACGTTCGCCTTGGAAATTGGGGAATGTCGGTTGTACTGGCGCAATAGTAGTGCCACTGCTTACACCTGTATGAGGTGTCGCAGGTGTGTGTGTCGCTGTTGCTTGTTGCTCATCATCAAATGTCACGGTGTCAACTGCTAATTGTGGGGCATATGTGTTGATGAGTTGTTGCCACTGCACTCCTAATCCCCAGTCTGAAACGCCATAAAATATGTGGTCGATAACACCATGGCTATCGCGATGGACGAGATCATACTTGGGGCGACCACCTTGGACATAGGCCCGCCACAAACCTAATTGGCCCTGCCATTTGATATCTTCGAGATTGGCATTACCGTCACGCAAGTCTTCGTGGCGTTCGATGGCATAATCCCATAAACCTTGTGCGCGGTCACGGGTGACACCGGCAGTGGTGCGCAGGTCACGAACTTCGTAGTGCCATACACCACCTCGCCGCTGTGCGGAGACGATGGATACGCCACTCCGAGGGAGATCGAGATCTGCGCCGTTATTTTGGCTGGGGCGACACAATCGTCGTAAATCATCAGGAGTTGCCATAACAGTCTGTGCATCACTACGGAGCATGACGCGTCCATCTGGTTGCATGTATGGCGGATTATCGCCACGCACTTCGATTCGCGCAATGTGTTCGCCATCAATGGTGACGATCTCACCTTGGATATGCGGTACAGGGGTAATCTGCTCACCGGCTTTATTGACCGTAGCTAAGAGTTTGTCTTTTTGTTTGATACCGACCACGATACCATTATCGCTACCAATCAACAATACACCGCCACCCATATTGGCGAGTGCCCCGATGTGCATGCTAAAGTCAGCACTTTTGCCATCAGCGATTTGGATAATATGATTGTCGTTGGTTGCCTGGAGCAATTGATGAACCGCCCATCGCCGCGCAGGTGTGTTAATAAAGCTCGTGGCATCTATTTGGCGATGCATAATGACTGACCGTAATGCATCAAATGTCGGCGTGTGTAATTTGATTTCGCTGAATCCTGCACCAATTTCTTCGAGTGCTGTTGCACCAGAGCCACCAAGAATACACACGTCGGTAATATCGTCAAGCGGTTGAGATAGGGCATGAAGTTGATTGCTCGCGACTAACTGTTTGATTTGTTCGATCCCGGCAGCATGTTCAGCATATGCAATAGCAATGCCATTGGCTGCATGGATGAGCGCACAAATGGCATTCGCTGGGCTGTTTGTATTACCATCAAGATTCGCATCAAGGTGATGAACAATGGTTTCAATGTTGCTTATGGCGGCATCTGCAGCAAAAATGGCGTTTATGGATACACCATCTGCACTGATTACTTCAAACCCAGGAAGAATAGTTGTACGAGTTCGTAAGTCATGATGGAGTGCGAGGCGTTGTTGATCTTCAGCGTTAAGGATTCCTGCTTTTTCGAGTAACACGAGTTTGTCATAATCTCGTTGAATTGCATCATAACTTTTAATGTTGCCGATTCCTGTCAATACGACCATATCAAGTGATGCTTGCGTGATAGCGCGTAGGAGCTCGATGTGGTTACTCCCGCTGGTGACCTCATACCGCACGTGTGGATCAATCCGCACGGTGGCGGTCCCGACAGGAACAGCACTAGCCGACATGTTCATAGGTACTCCGATTGTTCAGATTTTGAGTTTTGCGAATATAACGTTAGCATTTACCGTTATCAAATGATAGGCGCAGATGTGGTGTGCGAGTCAAATGACTTACATAGCAATAATCTGCATAATTGAAACATGTACTGCGTAATTTACGTGAATACAATAGTGAATAATATAATGTAAAATGTATCATATTGCAACTGCTAATTTTATAGTATCACAAGTTTTCAAGTTGTAACATTAGATATTGCGTATCATTGTACGTTACAGTACGTATTCCTTTAGGTTGTGTTGCGTATGACGTAATTTTTGTTTACGCCGTCTTTGTACCTCCACAAGCTAGTGAACTCATTGCTACAAATCCGTTGTTTATCGTGAATGCATGCATTTCGTGTGATTATCTATGCATTAATCATTTACAAAAAACAGGGAATAACACTGAATCCGAACAGGGATAAATTAACGTTGCTTGATGAAATAATCGTCGGTATTGTCTCAGTGGTAGTATAGTTGCAGTGTAGCTTTTGTTGCGACGATACTCATGAATGTGTAGGCATGGACATGACAGAATTGAATCACGAAAAAATCGGCGATCTTGAGTTTGTTCGCGACCCGGCATACCCCTATCCTTTTCAAGTGGAGATTGCGCCACACTTTTGGATGACTGAGCAAACTGGTAAATTGGCGGATGCGATTGAAAGTTATTTTCAAGGAGTTACCCCCACACCGACGCAACGCAGTGCCATGCAGACGTATCTGACGCAATATGTGACTCGAGCATTGCTGTTGCCTGGACAAAATCGTAATCTATTGCTCCAAAAAATCAGTCAATTGCGCTCACAGCGTGATTTTGAACGCTTTGCTGATGATTTGGCCGATGTTGGTATTGAGCCTTTTTAGGCGGATATTGGTGTGCATGCGCATATCTTGCAACAATTTCTCTATTTGACAGCAGGTATTGCAGTAGCGTATGATTAGGGCGTTGTCAATCTCGGGGCGTAGCGCAGCCTGGTAGCGCACATGAATGGGGTTCATGAGGTCGGAGGTTCAAATCCTCTCGCCCCGACCAGACAACTGCTCACCTCGAGCAATGCCGTCGACTCATGTCGGCGTTTTTTTGTATCGGATGAGAATGCGAGGTGTTATGGTACGACAATTTGTAGTAATTGCTATGTTGATTGGATTCATATTTGGGGGCGTGCCTGTGGCGCGTGCGCAGAGTACGGGAGAACTATGCTTCCCCGAGACGGGGTATTGCATTAGCGGGCGCATCCGCGAATATTGGGAGGCACAAGGTGGCTTGCGCGTGTTTGGTTACCCAATTGGACCACAGACACAATCGGTGATTGAGGGTAAGAGTTTGACCCTACAGAACTTTGAGCGCAATCGTCTTGAACTGCATCCGCAGAATACTCGTCCATATGATGTGTTGCTCGGGCGACTAGGAGCGGATCGGATTATCCAGAGCGGGCGGGATTGGTTCGCCTTTCCCAAATCTGCTGGTGCCGAAGGGTGCCGAACATTTAGTGAGACTGGGCACGCCGTGTGTGGCCGGTTCTGGCAGGTGTGGCGTACCTATGGTCTTGAGATTGATGGACAATCAGGTATCAGTGAGAGTGAGAGCTTAGCGTTGTTTGGACTGCCGTTGTCTGGTGTTATCACTGAGCGCTTGAGCGATGGTAATGAATATCAGGTGCAGTGGTTTGAGCGTGCACGCTTTGAGTATCACCCCCAAAACAGCGCTCCTTACGATGTTTTATTTGGCTTGTTAGGTAATGAGGTGCGCGATTTTGTGCCAGCAAAAGCACCGAATGATGCGCCGATTCTTGGTACACCGAGTGGCACTGTTGCTGAGGCTGTACGTGTACTCGCTCCTAAAGCAGCCACCAATGGATATACCTACGAAGATGTGGTCAGTATTGTGCAGGCCTATGAGCGTATCGGTAATAGTGTCGGCGTAGACTGGTTTCTGGCGATTGCACAAATGGCTCACGAAACAGGCTACATGACCAGCTTCTGGTCGGCACGACCGCAGCGGAATCCCGCCGGGTTGGGTGTTGATGGGAGCCGGTCGAGCACGAATCCGAATGTGACAGGCTGGGCGTTTAATACGCAACGTAATCAGTGGGAGAAGGGCTTGAGCTTTGCCTCGTGGGAGGATGAAGCGATTCCTGCACACATCGGCCGTATGCTTGCCTATGCGATGACTGATCAACAGGCAAATCCAGCCCAAAAAGCGCTGATCGACAAAGCGTTATCATTTCGACCGCTACCCTCACATCTACGTGGCGTGGCCCCCACAATTGTTGGGATGAACGGTAAATGGGCGGTGCCAGGTACGACGTATGGCCAACGTATTCTTGAAGTGATGATGAAGCTCCGCGCTGTTCCGTAATGCGCGTCACTACGAGCCCTTCGACAGGATCCTGTCGAAGGGCTTTTTTGTGTGATATCAGCTACATATCAGCTCTTTTTACTGGAAAATTACAAATTGTAGTAAATACTATTGCAATAAATGACAAATTGTGTTACCATCTCACGTAGATGTAATCAAAATGTAATTTACTACATAATGCAGTAATCTCAATCAAGGGCTGAGTGGAATAAGGAGCCAGCGATGGGTGAGATGAGTCTAAGTGCAGCATACGAGTTGATGCGTCATGCAGTACGCGAGGGAGAGCAGGTCAAGGTAGCGAGTATTGCGCGTCACGTGCTGCAGTATTTTCCGCACAACATCAAGGCCAAACTGTACTTAGGCGAGGCACTTGTCGCTGCTGGATTACACAGCGAGGCTCGCACGACATTTTTGTCGGTATGTGAGAGTGACCCTGAGAACTTTGTGGCATTAGTTGGATTAAGTGCTATTGCCGAGCAAACAGATCAATTGAGTGATGCGATTTATTATTTGGAGCGGGCGATTGAGATGCGTCCGGATATGAGTGATATTCGCACACGATTAGCGAGTATGTATCAACGTACTGCCAAAGACGACCAATATTTGCAGATGACGCGAGTTGGATTAGGTCGGTTGTTTGTGCGTGGGCGGATGTTTGAGCAGGCAATTGACGAATTCCAGAAGTTGCGAGCAATTCACCCTGATCGGCTTGACATTATTGTGGCACTTGCAGAGTCATTGTGGCGCAATGGGGATGAGCATGCAGCATACGATGTATGTGTACAAGCAATCGAGCACGCGCCGCAATTACTCAAGGCTAACTTCATTATTGGACGGTACCAAACCCATCGTGATGCCACACAGAGTGCACATTATTGGCAACAAGCGCAACTGTATGATCCGATGCTTGAGACCGCCAAAGAGTTATTTGGAGATGACGCATTACCATCGGCTTCAGGTTGGGTATTACCAGAATGGGATACGCAGTCATGGCAACAGGATGCGTTTGTGAAGTCATTTAATCAGGCACAAGTCAAATACATCAGTACTGAGGTTGTCCCAACAATTCGCGATAGCGATGTGCAGACTGTATTGGAACAAATGGGGCAAATGGGGTATGAGCCAGCACATGACCACGCAGAGGACTGTGCGTGTCTTGATGTGCACGAGGTTAGCCATGATAGTACGGGGATGCTAGTACAACGGACGCTTGAGCGGCATGCATCGATGCAAACCGATGATACGCGGACATTAAGTGTACCAGCGGATGCGATGTCAGCGCAGGTTACCGAACTATCTCCGGTAGTAACAGCGGCAACATTTATTGCGGGCATGAATGGTACAACTACTGAGGATGACAATCGTGATACAACACCAGTGGTTCCTGATCAGGATGAAGTAGTGACCGAGCCGGTATCGATGAGCCCATCTGAACCGGTATTTGATAATATCCCGTTTACGATTCCTGACGAAGTGACGGATGATGATCGTTTCTTGATGACGGTACTCCAGAAGCAACAGGCAGATGCCGAGAGTGTCGTATCACATGCTGCACCAATTGACCGCTTCCATAATGGCCGATTGCGCATCCACACTGACCAAATCCGTATCATTAATTCAAGTGATGATTTGTACGGTATGCTGGCTCGACTCGAGATTGCTCATCAACCGTCACCGACCGAGGATTTGCGTGAGGTGATAGCACGAACGCTTGGTGGTGGGCTGATTGAGCGACCACGTATATTACCACCACGTGATTTGGTGATCCCTAATCCGTCTACCCCGGCAGTTGTCAGCGTCACGACGGAGCCAAAATCCCCCACTCCAGTTGCGGTACCACGTGAAGAAAGTGCCCGGAGTGAGGCATTGTTAGCTAATTTGTTGTCACAACCGCATAGTGGTCTTACTGAGGGGATGCGCGGTTTGTCAGCCGCACTGCCCCGTGTGGATCATTCGTCTAATGATGATTCATTGGATGAAGTGTTGACTGATACAACGTCAGATGCAATTACGGAAACAACGAGTGACGACGAAACATTGTTATCCCTATTGGAACATCCCGAAGAAGTGATGAACGTCAAATCGGCTGCGGGTGTATTTGATGGGATAGCGGTGAGCCGTGGCATGCGTCTGCATGATTTTGGTGATCAGCTAGCAGATACGGCTGTCGACGTAACCGATATGCTTCGTGAAATCGGTTTGACGACCGGCGAGATTTCGAGTGCACAGGTCAATCAGGCAGTGATTAATACCGGTCCATTGCCACCTTCGCAGATTGCTCGTAATGCGCCGAATGTGCCGGCCAAGTCAATTACGGTGAGCGAGCCGGTGCGCCCTGCTGACGTACAGACTCCACCTCGGAATGTGCGCGAAATTCAGCCTTCAGGGAACGAGGCGATTGACAGTTATTTGCGAGCGCTCAAGGCTGATCCTGAAAATGTGGTATTGCGCTTGTCCGTGGCGCGTGTGGCAGTACAGTGCAACATGTTTGATACGGCTATGTCGCAATATCGTGCACTCGTGCATAACAATGCGTTACTTGATGATGTCATCGTTGATTTGCGTGATTTATTGCATACGCTTGATGAGTCATATTTGCGTCGTGAATGTCATCGTATTCTGGGTACTGCGTATTCACGTCAAGGCAAAATGGCTGAGGCGGTTGCAGCATTTCGTATGACCAAAAGTAGTGGAGCACCACCAGTGATTTAGGTAGATGGATGATATAACTGAGGATGAGACGGGGAGCAAAATGCTCCCCGTTTCTGGTGTGAAATGGTACTTTGCTTATCACAGAATGCGGAATGAATGGTATGATACGTAGTGGTATTGCAATAGCATATATGCTAAAGGAGTTTGTTCGTGGAGCGTTCATTAATCATTCTTAAGCCGGATGCTGTACAACGTGGATTGGTCAGCACTATTTTGGGTCGACTTGAGCAGCGCGGACTGCGCTTTGCTGGGCTCAAGATGATGCATGTGACTGAAGAGTTGGCACGCAAGCACTATGGTGAGCACGAGGGTAAGCCGTTTTTTGCTGGTTTGATTGAGTACATCACCTCTGGTCCAGTTGTGGTGATTGTGGTAACAGGCAAGAATGTCATCGAGACTGTGCGCACCATGGTTGGCGCTACCAACCCAGTTAAGTCGGCTCCTGGCACCATTCGTGGCGACTTTGGCCTCGAGATTGGCCGCAATTTGATTCACGCCTCAGACTCACCTGAGAGCGGCGAGCGAGAGACAGCGATCTTCTTTGCTAGCAACGAGCTGGTGACGATGGAGCGCAGCGTTGATCGCTGGATATACGAGTAAGCGTGCATGAAAATTGCGATTATTGGTTTGGCCAATAGCGGTAAGACGACTGTATTTAACGCGTTAACGCGGGGTACAGCTGAGACTGCTGCCTATAGTTCGGGGCAACTCGAGCCAAATATTGCGACCGTCAAGGTGCCTGATGCACGGCTCGATGAATTAGCGCGCATCTTTAACCCACGTAAAATAACTGCCACTGACGTACAGTACGTTGACGTAGCTGGCATGAGTGGTGGAGGTAATCGCAGTGGCTTGCCGCCTGCGGTGTTAAATTACATCAGTGGTGCAGATGCACTGTTGCATGTAGTGCGTGCGTTCGAAGATAACTCGGTGCCACACCCTGATGGCGGTGTTGATTTCCGTCGCGATATTGAATCAGTTGATCTTGAGCTCATCTTCTCGGACTTGGCAATTATCGAGAAGCGTCTTTTGCGCCTCAACGGTGAAATCGGCAAGATGGCAGGGCGTGAGCGTGAGCTCCGCACCATCGAGCGCGATGCATTGGTGCGTTTGCAAGCCACCCTTGAGGCTGGTCAGCATGTGCGCGATATCGACCTTGATGAAGAGGAATCTCGTCTGTTGCGTGGCTATCAGTTCTTGACGGCAAAGCCGATTCTGCAAGTCATTAACGTTGGTGATGATGCCGTCAATCAGCAAATCACGATTGACTATAATCACCGCATGAGTGGTGTTGCTGTGATTGCGGGCAAGATTGAAGCTGAGCTTGCGCAGATGAGTGATGAAGACGCCACTATGTTCATGGATGATCTTGGTATCACTGAGCCAGCGCGCAACCGTGTTATTCAAGTCTCGTATGAGTTGCTGGGATTGATGAGCTTCTTGACGGCTGGTGAGGATGAGGTCCGTGCGTGGACCATTCGGCGTAATACCCCAGCGGTTGAGGCTGCCGGGGCGATTCACTCCGATATTCAGCGTGGTTTTATCCGTGCCGAGGTCGTGGCGTTTGCTGATTTGGTCAAAGCAGGAGGCCTAGTCGAAGCCAAGAAGGCCGGCACTGTACGTCTTGAGGGTAAGCAGTACATCGTCAAAGACGGCGACATCTGTCACTTCTTGTTTAATGTCTAATACTGCTTTCTCGCAGTGTGATTGCCCCGTAGGTGGTTTACCGCCTACGGGGCTTTTGCGTGCTACACTACCACATAAGGGCATGATTGAATGATGCTTGCGAGGGATGTATGATTCGATATATTCGCAGATTTATTCGCCTTGATGAGGTCTTGCTCCTCCTTTTGGTATTTATCCTGTTTGCAGTGGGCTATGTACAGCTGGTGCTTAGCACAGATAGTACTGGCTTGATGCCGACTGCGCGTGATATCCTGCAAATTCTTTGGCCGTCTTCGGTACCGTTATTATGTTTTATTGTGATGTCGATTTTGTTGCATCGATTTCAACCCCAAACAGATCAGTTGTTGTTGCCATTGACAGCTTTTCTGAGCGGGATGGGATTACTATTTACCTCACGTTTAGCGCCGAGCTTAGCGGTGTTGTATCCAGGTACATATCCGGACATTGATTCACGTCAAGCGATGTGGATTACGCTCGGATTAATCGTATTTGGCATCATCGTGATCGTGCCGTGGGATACGATTTTGCGCAAACGGACGCGCATGTCCTTGATTGATCATATGGCACACTATCGTTATGCGTGGTTGTCGATTGGTATGATGTTGATTATCGCAACACTGTTTTTGGGGACTGATCCCAATCAAAGTGGTGTGCGCGCATGGTTGACAATTGGCCCAATAACGTTTCAGCCGTCTGAGCTCCTTAAAATTGTTTTGGTGATTTTTTTGGCGTCATATCTTGATGAACACCGGCATCAATTGGTGAGTGGCACGGAGTGGTTTGGAGTTAAGCTACCGTCATTGACTGCCATGTTGCCATTGCTGTTGATGTGGGGTATCGCAATGGTACTGATTGTTATCCAGCGCGATCTTGGTGCCGCCTTGATGTTGTTTAGTGTCTTCTTGGCGATGATTTATGTGGCAACTGGACGTGGTCTGTATGCAGGTGGCGGCTTGCTTGCGTTCTTAATCGGCGCATATACGCTCCATCATTTTTTGCCGATTGTGCAGTTGCGCGTTACTATCTGGCTTGATCCATGGTTGCAGGAGCGTGGGTATCAGTCCATTCAAGGCATGTACGCACTTGCCTCAGGTGGGATTTTGGGGAGTGGGATTGGTCGTGGTATGCCGGCTATTGTGCCGGCAGCGCATACTGACTACATATTTACCAGTATCGGCGAGGAGTTGGGACTGTTGGGTGCGGTGAGTTTGTTGTTGGTCTACCTATTGTTTGCTGTACGCGGGTATAGCATTGCCATGCGTCTGAGTGGCGAATATTCGACATTTGAGCAACTACTGGTGGTCGGCTTCACAACAATTCTAGTCATTCAGTCGTTTATCATCATTGGTGGGAATTTGCGTTTAATTCCGCTCACAGGGATTACCATGCCGTTCGTGTCGTATGGTGGTTCAGCGGTATTGATGAACTTTGTAGTGATGGGGTTGCTTGCACGACTATCTGTCAATCAAAAATCATTGAATACAACAATTGCATATACTGCAAATTAGTGTGAATCGCGCTCCATGCCGTATTCTTGTGAAATAAGAGCGGTCATTGATGCATTTGAGTGCCCCGTATCCAAGTGGTTTTGGTATGATAATAAGAGAAACAGTTGAGAGGAGTAGTTGCATGACGACTTTGTTGTTGATTCGTCATGGTGCCAATGATTGGGTCCATGGTCGATTAGCCGGCCGCATTCCCGGCATTCATCTCAACGAAGAGGGTCGCCAGCAAGCTCAAGCTGTGGCGCAACGCCTTGCTGATATCCCGTTGACGGCCGTCTATGCCAGCCCATTAGATCGCACCATGGAGACAGCTCAGGCTATCGTGACCGGGCGTGACATGACCATTACCCAAGTCCCTGATGTCCGTGAAGTTGACTATGGCGAGTGGCAAGGCGCTGAACTCAAAGAGTTGTACAAACACGATTTATGGCCAGTTGTACAACACTACCCGAGTGGCATGCGGTTCCCAGGTGGTGAGTCATTAGCCGATGCCCAGATGCGTATGGTACGTGCGCTGGATGGATTGTGTGCACAACATGGTGAACACGATGTGATTGCGGTTGTATCGCATGCTGACCTAATCAAACTCGCATGCGCCCATTATATGGGCATGCATATGGATCTTTTTCAGCGACTCGAAATAGGCACGTGCTCGGTGACTGCGTTCCGCTTTACCAAGCTCGGCCCCCGATTGGTTGCCTATAACGACCTTGGCTCACTTACGCATCTCAAACCCAAACCGCCCGAACCACCGGCTCAAGAGGCACCACAGGTATGAAGTACACCTATGATTTTGATCCGGCATCCCACTTTACCGTGGGGACTGTCGGAAAGCCCGGCCAGCGCACATTCTATATCCAGGCGCGTGAAGGACGGACGATTTTGACCCTGCTAGCTGAAAAGGAACAGGCGCGTGCGCTTGCACAAGCACTTGACCGACTCGGCGAAGAAATCCTCGCGAATAACCCGTTGCTCTCGAGCAACGAGGACGAGGTGCTGATTCGTGATATGTCACTCATCGAACCGATTGAACCCGCCTTCAGAGTGGTGCAGATGGGGCTCGGCTACGACGCAGATCGTGATTACTGTGTGATGATTCTGCAGGGTATGGATGACGATGATGAAGATCAAGCGCCCAATGCCCGTATCTGCATCCCACGTGCCAATATGCGTGCCTTAAGCCAACATATCCTCAAGATTGTGTCTGGTGGCCGGCGCGTATGTGGGAACTGCGGGCGCCCCATGGATCCCGAAGGCCACTTCTGCCCACAGATGAACTAACACCATGAACACCAAAGGGTGCCAATGAGCGACGAACGACCAGCATTGACGATTAATCAGATGCTCGCCTTGTTGACGTATGCGGAGCTGACTCCGCAAACATCGATGCCGTGGAGTAGTAATGCCACCATCTTGTGTATTGCTGCCCATGAGTCACAGCAGGCACTCGTGATCTACAAACCACAACGCGGTGAACGCCCATTATGGGACTTTCCGCGGGGAACCCTGTGTAAACGTGAGACTGCTGCATTTGTGGTGAGTCATGACCTTGAGTGGAACCTAGTGCCTCCCACGGTGCTCCGTGATGGCCCATATGGACTTGGTTCGGTGCAGCTGTATATCGATAATGATGAAGAGTCTCATCTCTTTACCATGCAAAAAGAAGGCGGCTACGAGTCATATCTGCCTCGCCTCGCTGCATTCGATGTTATTATCAACAACGCCGACCGTAAAAGTGGTCATTGCTTGAAGGGGAGTGATGGTCGATTGTGGGCAATTGACCACGGTATCGCATTTCATGATGAGCCCAAGTTACGCACTGTACTGTGGGATTTTGCTGGCGAGCCACTACCGGCTGATATTGCGACCGACTTGGAGCACTTGCGTGTGCGGCTACATGGCCGTGATGGCGCCCTCAAGTTGATTGATACATTGCTTAGTCCAGAGGAAACAAAGGCCTTGCAGCGACGCATTGACCGGTTACTGTCAAAGGGTAAGTATCCGGAGCCAACCTCTGAGCGAAATTATCCTTGGCCACCTGTCTAAGGATTCATCGTTTTTGTGAGGAGTGGAGGCATTGTCTATGACGATTGCAAGTGAACAACGCCCACTATGGGTGGCAGTTGTTGGTGCTGGTCCGGCAGGGTTTTATGCGATTGAATCCTTGCTCAAAGGTGACGCCCATGTTCGTGTTGATATCATCGAGCGTCTACCTACCCCATTTGGTTTGGTGCGCTCCGGCGTTGCGCCTGATCACCAGTCAATCAAAGGTGTGACCCGTATCTATGACAAACTGATGGCCGATCCACGCGTGCGTTTCTTTGGTAATGTGACGGTAGGATCCGATATTACCCATGATGAGCTGTTAGCCCATTACGACCAAATCATCTATGCCGTTGGTGCTCAATCCGATCGCAAAATGGGCATCCCTGGCGAGGAATTGGTGGGCAGTGCCCCGGCTACGTCGTTTGTGGGCTGGTACAACGGTCATCCCGATTATCGTGATGCACAGTTTAACCTTGAGCACGAGCGCGTGGTAGTTATTGGCAACGGTAACGTGGCCATGGATGTGACACGTATTTTGATGGCACCTATTGCCGAGCTCGCAACGACTGATATGGCTGACCATGCCATCGATTCACTCCGCCAATCGCAGGTCAAACAAGTAGTGATGCTTGGACGTCGTGGTCCTGTGCAGGCAGCATTTACGACGCCTGAGCTCAAAGAGTTTGGTGATTTGCACGGTGTTGACGTCTATCTCGATGCCGAGGACTTCGTGCTTGACCCGGCGAGCGAGGCACAGTTGGCCAACGACAAGGTGGCTACCCGTAACATGGACGTGATGCGCCAGTACCTCGAGCGTACGCCCGAGGGGCTCGATCGCTCGATTCATATGCGCTTTATGTGGTCACCTGTCCAGATTCTGGGCGAAAACGGCCGCGTTACAGGTGTAGTGATTGAACGCAATCGCTTGGTGGATGACGGCAATGGCAGTGTGCGCGCTGAGGGCATCGGAGATCGACAAACCATTGCCTGTGGTATGGTGTTGCGATCGGTCGGCTATCGCAGTGTGGCCTTGGCTGGTGTGCCGTTCGACGAGCGCCGTGGATTGTTCCCCAACGTTGATGGGCGCTTGACCGATGGCCCTGGCGGCACGGTGTTGCCCCGGACCTATGTGGTTGGTTGGGCAAAGCGTGGTCCGTCAGGTATTATTGGCACCAATAAACCTGACTCAGTAGCAACGGTCAACAGCATGAAGGCCGATTGGGAGGGATTGTCTGATCTCGCCGCTGTCCATCGCGACGGATCTACTGTGGCAGCGCTAATCGCCAGTCGGATAGCACAGGTGGTCGATTACGCCAGTTGGCAGGCGATTGATGCCCACGAGATTGCCATGGGCGCACCCCAAGAGCGCCCACGCGTCAAGTTGACACGCGTCGCCGATATGCTGGATGTTGCCAAACAACGCTAAGATGACATAATACACCCCCCGTTGTGCAGTCACACAACGGGGGGGTTTTTGTGTTATTCACCGATGTGATAGGTTGCCACTACTGGGTAATGATCGCTCGGGAACCGGCCATCGTCGCCGTGATTCGTGATGATGGCGGCGTGTTGGACATGAATGCGTTGCGTGGGATCACGTAAGACTATCCAGTCGATGCGATTGTCATCGCGCTCGCCTGAAAACGCCGGCCACTCGACTCCTTTGAAGCCGTGGAATGACATTACGCCAGGACCATCCGCATATCCGGCACCTGTCCAACTGTCGATAAAGCCGTAGCTACACAATGCGGCATGGACGTCGCTATTGGGGGCAATATTAAAGTCACCTGTGATAAATGTGGGTAAGTGAGCAAACTGCTGTAGTTGGCGGGCAATCACGTGGATAGCTTGTCGGCGCGATTCCTCGCCACGATGATCGAGGTGTGTGTTGCACAAACAGAGCTGCATCTGACTAGGGGTGTGGGTGACATGCATCCAGGTGGCAACACGCATCCACGAGGTGTCCCACGAACGCGACGGACGGTCGGGTGTCTCACTAAGATGGAATCCACCGTGTTGATGTACGGTAAATACATTGCTCCGCCAAGCGATGGCAGCATATTCGTGCGGTGCATGATTACCGTAGGGCAATCCGGGTGTAATCGTGTGATAGGGGAACGATTGCCCTAACCAATCAACTTGGATCTGCATCGCCTCTTGAACGCCAATGACATCAGCATTGAGTTCGTTGAGCACTGATGCAAGTAATTGATTCCGATACGGCCATGAGTCGTTGCCGTCGTCGGCATTGGCGTTGCGTAGATTGGCGCTACAAATGGTGAGTTCCATCGATCTATACTCCTAACGAACGTAAGAATTCACGGTTGCGCGTTGCGCTCTCACGCGGTGCACCCATGCCTGGTAAGACATCTTGCTCAACCACTATCCAGCCGTCGTAGCCCAACGCTTTTAATGTAGCTAAGACATCCGCAAATGGCACTGTACCTTTGCCTAACTCACAAAAAATACCTGATTTGAGAGCGGCAAAGTAATCAAGATTGTCACGGCGTGTCTGGTCAGCTACTTGTGCACTACAATCCTTGAAATGGACAAGGCGTATTCGTGAAGCGAGCTCGGTTATGGCATCAACTAAGTTGATTGTATTGTGGCCTGATCCAAATAAGTAGTGCCCGGTATCAAACACAAGTCCGAGAACCGCTGGATCTGTGTCCTGCATGAACCGTCGCACCTCATCACTAGTTTCAATCAGACCAGCGCAGTGGTGATGGAATGCCGTCTGTAATCCACTACTTGTATGTACTACGCGCGCCACGTGATTCGCCATTTTCGCTGCTTGGTGCATAACTGTAGTACTAGTCGGTGTGGTAATACGTCCGGCATTGGCGGTGCGATATGCATCACTGCCGTTCTCGTCAGCCAAGATTAGTAGCGGCTGGTGTGACTGTCTAAGGATTTGGGCGGTATGCGCTAATAACTCAGCGGTGCGTTGGGCATTGCAGATAGCCGACGAACTAGTCGCCTCGGTGCCTGCCAGTGGGACGGGCACATAGGCACCGATGAGCGTCAGTTGCCGTTGCTGGAGCTCGGCTGCTAACGCGGTCGGCGTTGTTGGCATAAATCCCCAGTCACCGAGTTCGGTGCCGGTATAGCCAGTGGCAACCAGCTCGTCGAGCATTTGGGTGTATTCGATACGTTCACTACTAAGACCTTCGAACTCGAGTGTGCCCCATGAACAAGGGGCGTTGGCAATGCAGAACGGCGACATAACTCTACAACTCCTTTGTTGTATGCGATTGCCCATATGATAAACGCGCTTATCACTCTATGCAAACGTTTGTACACGGAAATTGGAGGGGTAATATGCAGGGATAATTTGTGTTATCGGTGCGATATGAGTAGATTTCGCATGTCCATGCTCTTCTATTTGCAAAGCGCCTATGAATCTTGTATACTTACTTTCGATGTGAAGGCGGGTAGCTCAATTAGGCAGAGCAGCGGCCTCCAAATCCGCAGGTTGCAGGTTCGATTCCTGTCCCGCCTGCCAACACATCACCACTTACAATTTGGAGAGATGGCGGAGTGGTCGATCGCGCTCGTCTTGAAAACGAGAGAACTAACGTTCCGAGGGTTCGAATCCCTCTCTCTCCTCCACTCTCACACCGGTAACGCACGGGGAGGTCGCATAGTTGGCCTAGTGCGGCGGTTTGCTAAACCGCTAAGGAAGCAATTCCTTCGAGAGTTCGAATCTCTCCCTCCCCGCCAATCACCCCCAACAGGTATTGCCTGTTGGGGGATTGCTTTGTTGCGTTGTCATCTATAATGATGCCATATTGATTGGGAGCAACTGCACATGACCACACCTCATATCACGATGACATTGGCAATGAGTATCGATGGCTATATTGCCCGTCGTGATGGATCGTATGATTGGATTGTGGGTGACGGTGCGCATCATGCTGATACACCACAGCGCTGGGATTTTGCGGCGTTTTTGGCCAAAGTTGACATCGTGGTGATGGGACGGAACTCGTATGAACAGGGTTTTCATGCGGAGTATGCCGACAAGCAGGTGGTGGTGATGACCACTACAGTGCAACCGGCCCACGATAATGTGGTGTTCGTTGAGCCGGCGCAAGTGTTGGCGTATGTGCACGAACAAGCGCGCCAAGGCCGCCCGTATGTCTATCTGTTTGGCGGGAGTAGGGTGATTGCGCACTTTGTGGATGCAGACGCAATTGATGACTACTACGTGGGGATTGTGCCATTGATACTCGGTGATGGTATCCCACTGTTTGGCCAACAAACTAGGATAGCGCACCTGACACTTTATCAGACCTATGTTGATGATGGCGTGGTTGTGCTCCACTATCGTCGCCGTGAGGGTGCAGATGAATCAAATCTCTGCTGATGAGCTACCATTGATTGCGCAACAACTCGTATCCATTGCCCGTCCGCTCGATTGGGCCGTATGGCAGGCATGGCGTGGGCAAATGACACAAGATGAAGTTGTCGCACAACTAGCTGAATTTCAAAATGCCGATGGCGGCTTTGGGCACGGCATTGAGCCAGATGTGTGGCACCCGGCCTCGTCACCCTTAGCAACCACGATTGGCGTTCAATATGCGCACCGGATCGGACTGCCACCGCAGCATGCTTTGGTGCAACGGTCGTTGCATTATTTGACAGGGGTATATGACGGAGTCGCAGGCAAGTGGCATCCGATGGCTACTGGTGTCAATGCGTATCCACATGCGCCGTGGTGGCATGCCGATGTGCAGACTGGCCAGAATGCACTTGACCGCGATTGGCCCAACCCAACCGTCGAGATTATCGGTTACCTTAGTGCCTACCAAGGTGCCAATGTTGATGTGGCGCCCTTATATGCTATGTTGGTGGAGTATATTGCACAAGCTGACACGATGGAGTCGCATGCGTTGGCGTGTTATGTGCGAGCATATGACTGGGTGCCGCCGTCGGTACAGTCAGTGCTGTACCCACATGTGGTGCGTCTTTTGCGCCCGACAATTCATCCAGTGCCGGCCGAATGGCATAGCGCATACGTGCCAACTCCATTAGACTATGTACACACGCCAGCGAGCCCGTTTTTTGTCGAAATAGCTGATCTGGTGGACATCCAATTAGCACAATGGTGTCAGCATGTGCAGACAGTTGGCTTGTGGACACCAACATGGCAGTGGGGACAGTATGACGAATCGTGGCAGATAGCACACCAGTGGTGGACTGGTAAAATGACGGTGGAACGGATGCTGATACTGGCGAATTTTGGTCGGATTGCCTAAGTAACTGAAAGGACATACCCTATGGACTACCGTGAACCGAAGGAGTTTCACCGGAGGACAACAGATGGCATACTAGACGAGTCACAAAAAGCGTTGTATGACCACGAGGGGTACTTAATTCTCTCGGAATTATTGAGCGATGCCGAGCTTGAGCCGGCGCGTCAGGCGATGCGGACCAAAGTTGATGAGATTGCGACAGAGCTTAGACGTGATGGTCGGATTGTTGATGACTATGCAGAACAGCCGTTCGAACGGCGATTGGCGTTGTTATTTGCCAATCTGACTGATGCCGACTTTTTGCGCTATGGTCGTAGTTGGCGTGATCGGATACCAGGCTATTTTGTGCTTATGACCAATCCCAAAATATTGAATGCGGTGGAGTCGCTGATTGGTCCCGAGATCTTCGCTAATCCGGTCTACAATGTGCGTCCCAAAGTACCCAAAGTCGCAGCTGGAGCGGTGCCGTGGCATCAGGATAAGAGCTATTGGCCGGATGCAAACGCCAATCCGGTGATTACCGTGTGGATTCCACTCGTTGATGCCACTGAGGAGAACGGTTGCTTGCATGTGTGGCCACGCACCCACAAAACACAGGTGTATGACTTTCATCAGGAGCAATACTCGGGCACCGGTTACTATGAAATATCCGGAAAAATGCTGACAAAAGCCAAGCGATCAGCGGTGTCTTTGCCAGTCAAAGCCGGAACGGCAATTCTATTTAATGACCGTTGTATTCACATGAGTACGCCGAACAACTCAGACCATGTGCGTTGGAGTGTGGATCTACGCTATCAGCCGACCGATCAGGATCCGATGCCGCAGTACGGGGCGGGATTTTTGGCGCGGTCACAGCGATACCCGGAGCGCGTGGCACGACTCGATGATTGGATGCACGAGCGCCCCGAATCGGTGTCGTGAGATGGCAGCACCCCCGCGCATTCACAATGCGCGGGGGCTTGGTGTTTAGCTGACAAATTGCAGGGCACTGCGCTCGATTGATTGAATGACGCCGTATTCGACGAGGAGCTCATCGGCAATGGTGATAGATGAGAGTTGAAGCGTTCCGGCATGAATGGTGAGTGTGTAGATGTCACCGCGCCGACTGATGGTTCCCCAAGCGTGTCCAGTTGCCCAGAACTGACTGGTATGGTCGGTGAGTGCGCTAAACGTGAGGGCGCCGGTGACGGCATTGTACTGCTGGCCTGTCCAGGCCATAATTAAACCAAAGCTGGCCATGGCGCGAGCGTAGTGGTGTCCGCACTCGGCTTCGTCGAATGGACTACGCTTGGCGCCGTCGTAACGGGCGCGGATGTCGCTGACGACCTGCACCGCCTCGTCGCGCAGACCGGCATAAATCATACTGGCGGCAGCTGCATACTCGAAGCCGGTCATCACTTCGTTGAAGTAGGGGAATGGCCGGGCTGGGCGGTTGCCACGTGGATACGAGGCCATCAGCAGGGCTGCTTCATTGCCTAGCGCAAAGCTGCGCATATGGTTGAAGTGATGGTGTAGGCTGGCCGATCGGTTATAGGTATAAATGCTCGCGACTGTGGTTTTGAGCTGAGTGGCATCGACCAAATCACCAAGCCCGCTGATGTGCGCGAGGTATTGGCCGACGAGTTGGTCAACCAGACAACCGTCGCCAAGCTGGAGCTCGGGGTCGACCAGATTACTGGCGCCCATCACCATATGGCGGATACCAGGGGCAATATTATCGGCGTGCATCGGTGGGCGAATCTCGTGAAAGAAGTATTCGCCGTTAAACAGATTGGCCTGTGTCCATTGCGCTCCCTGCGTAAACAGGCGCGTACACTCGACGGCAAACTCCTCGTCGTAGCAGGCTTTGGCCATCTCGGCGCCGGCACGCAAGGCGGCCAAGTACCAAAACTGCATTTGTGGATTAGGGCCAAAGTACTCGACATCCATGGTGTTGTGTTGACACCCCTCCATCACACCGTCGCGGTCGCCGTCCCAGCCATTGGGAATCCAAGCAAAGCTGAGTGCGGATTTGGCGGCAGGATACAGTTGCTGAAGCCACTGGGTGTCGCCACTCAAGCGCCAATCGCGATAGAGTTTGACGATACAGCCCATCTGACCATCAGCTGCGGCTGTCGGCCATGCTTGCGCGATGGTGAGCGGTAAGCCGATGCGGAAGCTCATTTGACCGGCGCTGTTTGTGGCATACAAAAACTCATTCTCACGCATGCCCTTGGCCAAATTGCCAAACAAAAACGCAGTGGCTTGCTCGTAGTTCCAGACATGGGTACAACTGCCAAAGCACGATCCACGGAAGTCGTCGGTTCCCTCCCAGCCGAACATGCGCCCGTCTGCCGTACGGAACACAGTTTGACTACGGAGCGTGCTCAGGTTGAACAGCGATGCCTCTTTGATGACAGCGGGGATGTCAGCTGATGTCACCGCCTCAACAAACTCGAGGGTGCGGTCGGTGAGATCGGTTAGGCGTGGCGCGGTTTGGAGGACGACATCCCAGGCATCACGAAAGCGGTGGGTGTATTCATTCCCGACGATGGTATCGGTATATTCGCCGAAGTGCATGGCGCCGTACTCCTCGGAGCGCCAGGCCACGCGATGAGGGAAGTGCCAGCTGAGCATGATCGTTGCTGAGGCGTGGCCATGTGGCGCAAGTTGTAGACGTTGTGCCAACGATCCAATCGGCTTGAGTGCAGCACTTTGACGTGGCTCGAGCTGCCCGTCGACGCTGAAATCATCCCAGAAATCGAGTAATGAGTCGCCCCAGGTGTAATCGGCCCAGCCGGTGCGGTGCGTTACATCTTGGGCGTCGATAAATGCCAGCACTAGCGTGCCATCTTGTTCGGTGCCGTGATGCACCGGCGCTGTTGTGTAGACTAATGCATTGATTCCGGCGCGGGTGCGGTAGGCAATCTGGTTGCGATGCTGCGCGAGTGATGCCTCGTCACGTTGAAAAAAGTCATTGACGATGCTAGCGCCGTAGTTGCCAGCAGTGTAGATAGTGCCGAGGAAGTTTTGCAGAGATGTGGCTACGTCAATGGTCAACGCCTCAGTGCTTTGATTGTAAAAATGGTAGGTCAAGATGGCAACAGGTAAGCCGCTGTCGCTGGCATCAGGTGGTGTAAAGGGATTAAATCCCTCAATGTCAACATGGACTGGAACATCTTGATCGCGTAGATGAACGACGCCAAACGGATAGGTAGCATCAAAACTACACTCGCGGAAGCGCGGCAAGCCATGGTGGGCCGCAGGTGAACCAAATGCTCCTTGGTATTCGTCGATGCTGAGTGGGCCCTCTAACGCAAGTACGAGGGGGGGACGATTATCGCCACTGACACGCATCATAGTGAATGCGGTATCGGGGCGGAACTTTTTGGCCGGGCGATTGCCGATTTCCCAGTCGCGGAGGTCGCCACGCCCACCGAGCGAGACGACGCCAGTGCCGATGCCACCGAGTGGTAGGGCGATATTGCGCAGGTGATGTTGGTCGTAGTGATGGACAATGGGTAACTTCGTTGGTACGCGCATCGTGATGTCCTTGCTGATTGATGTGCTACATAAGCAACTTGTGCATGCGGTGGAATCCAATACCCCACGGCCATGCGTGCAATCACAAAACCGAGCTACTCGTAGAGTTTTTGTGCCCGAGGATTGTCTAATGATACATCAAGTACAATCAATTGGTGTCTATGCGTGTGTGTATCGTGGGTGGTGTTGGTGATGAGTTGTGAGCCGATTCCTTGTCCTTGAAAGCATTCGGCCACGCAGATGTTTTGGATATAGGGCGTCGTTTTGTTTTTGTCGTGTAAACCTGGGATGTGTGTAATTCTAGTAATCGCAAGTCTGAATAAAGAAGCAATGCGCGCATCGTCAAAAATAATCTTCAGGCGGACGTTGTGACTAGCAGATTTATTGCACATACAGACGACGAGCGTCGTCCCGAGTCCAATGCGAGTAAAGTAATAGGCATAGTTCTCGACGCGCAATTGGCATGTTGACTCACAAGTAAGCGAATCACGCTATTCTAGCACATTCCTTTTGAGCGTTTGAATGTGGAATGAAGCTGAATACTGCGTAGGTGGAAGCAATCTGCCCAACTTGCACACCACCTATCGTTACGATGATGTGAGAGTTGGGCGAATCCTAGGCTTTGAGTGCGTTGCGTGTATCAATCACGAGCGGCGCATGTGTCTTGACGTGTGCCCAGTCATAACTACTATGGTCGGTAGCAATGATGACACAGTCGCTGGTGTGCAGGGCATCGGTCAAATCAGTAGCACCATACAGGCGTTCACCGTCGATGCGGATGCTCGCAACATGTGGGTCATGGAATGTGACGTGGGCGCCCTTTTCACGCAAAAGATGAATGATATCGAGGGCGGGTGACTCACGGACATCCGAGACGTCTTTTTTGTAGGCGACGCCGAGAACCAGCACAGTACTGCCGCGAATCGCCTTGCTCTGGTCATTGAGGGCATCGGCGACTTTTTGGACCCAGTAACGGGGCATCGAGGTATTGACCTCGCTGGCGAGCTCAATGAAGCGGGCGGTATAATCGAGCGTCTTGAGCTTCCACGATAAATAGAGTGGATCAATGGGGATACAGTGCCCACCCAGCCCAGGACCGGGGGTGAACTTCATGAAGCCGAATGGTTTGGTGGCGGCGGCTTCGATGACCTCCCATGCGTTGAGCCCGAGGCGGTCGCACATCAACTGTACCTCATTGACGAGGCCGATGTTGACGGCGCGGAAGGTATTCTCGAGTAATTTGGCCATCTCAGCAGCCTCAGGGCTACTCACTGGAACAACACGCTTGATGGCGGATTCGTACAACGCACGCCCAATATCGAGACAGGCCGGAGTGATTCCACCCATGATTTTGGGGGTATTTTGGGTGGTCCAATCGGTGCGGCCGGGATCGACACGTTCGGGTGAGAACGTCAGGAATACATCGTGGCCGATTTGGAAGCCGCGTTCTTGGATGCGTGGCAGAAAAATCTCACGCGTAGTGCCGGGGTATGTCGTACTTTCGAGTACAATGAGCTGGCCTGGACGGAGATTATTGGCAATATCAGAGGCAGCCTGCAGGACTGCCGACATATCTGGGTCACGAGTTTTGCTGAGTGGTGTAGGCACACAGACGCTGATGGCATCCATGTCTGTGAGCCGACTCATGTCAGTAGTGGCATCAATCAGTCCTTTGTTAACCAAGTTAGCCAGGGTGCTACTCGGGATATCCTCGATGTAGCTGATGCCGTTGTTAATGGTGGCAGCGCGATCAGCGCTCAGGTCAAAGCCAGTGACGCGAAAGCCTGCTTCGGCAAACACGACTGCCAAAGGCAGACCCACATAACCAACACCTATAATACCAATGCGCGCTCGGCGCGTGGCAATGCGTTCGTGTAGCGTTGATTGAGGTGTCCCCGCACTCATGCCCATCCTCCGTCATTAATCACTGCATTGCATTATAGATGAAATATGATGTTATCGGGTGAATACATCGCTGAATTGTGTCTCGTATGCAGATGAGACAGGAATGTACGCACCCCCATCACGACGTCGTCATATCTCTATCAGCATGGAGTTTGGTTCCATGTAATACTATATAAAGAATTAAGAAAAGACCTATGGGAGTACGGATGCGTATATATCGTTGGCTAAGTATCGTGATTTTTGGGCTTGGATTGTGGACGAGCGCCCCTGTACGCGCTGAACAGCAGACAACTGCTGAACCTATATTGGTTGCTCCCGTGATTGCCATTGGGCAGGCACAGCCTCTCGTGCCATTGTTGATGCGTGTCTCAATACCGAATGGCCCGAGTGAAGACGTGCATTTGGTGGTCAATGATGTGTCAGGTAATGTTGTTGGTACGAGCACATTGACGCTGACTAGTGGGAGTGGCGAGACAACAATTGTGCCACGCGGGCGTGGTGGTCAATATCGTGCGGATGTCTGGTCTGCTAGTAGTGGGCAATTATTGGCGCGCGTCGAGGGTGTGTATACGTTGGCACCACGAACAACAGTCAGTACAGGTGTAGAACGATATGACCAATTTTTCCCCAAAGCTGAGCAGGTGATGGGCGGAGCATGGCTAGAGATTCCCTTTGGTGAAGGAACAGTGCGAGGATATCGCTCTCCCGATAGCCCGATGATTTGGTTACGCGACCATGTCTACCAGATGCGTGGTGCGCGTTATTTTGATGGTGAATTGACATCAACGCTTGATGCATTTGCACAGTTGCAAGCGGCAAATGGTAGCTTTCCCGATTATTTGCCACGGGCACCGTGGACAACAACGCCATATCGTACGCCGGTCGAATCAGATGTGGAGTTTTTGTTTATTCAAGGGGTGTATCAAGCGTGGCAAGCAGGTGCAGGAGATGAGTTTGCTCGGCGGCACTTGGATGGTATGCGTCGTGCGGTCACCTATAGCTTACAAGATCCATGGCGTTGGGATGCAGCACGTGGGTTGATTCGTCGACCGTATACCATCGATACATGGGATTTTGAGATTTTGCCGGGAGGCGGACCACATCACGAAATCTCACCAGAGACGCGCTGGGGCATATTCCATGGTGACAACACGGGGATGGCGCAGTCCTTACGCATGTTAGCAACGCTCGAGGAGCGGGTGGGCGATCCAGCGTTAGCCGGGGTGTGGCGGGCCGTTGCCGATGGTATTATTGAGCGTCTCAATGCGTTGAGTTGGAATGGAAATTTTTATACGCACTTTATATTTGACCAGCCACAAACCATTCCAGGTGTGGATGTAACGCAACAGTTGAGTCTTTCGAATGCGTATGCGTTGAATCGTGGCGTAGTAACCCCCGCCCAAAAAGAAGCTATTATTCAGAGCTACATTAGTCGGCGTCGACCAGATGCATTTGTCGAATGGTTCAGCATTGATCCAGCATTCCCAGCTGGTACATTTGGCATGGGTGGACGTAATGGTGAGCGCCCAGGTGAGTATGTTAATGGTGGAATTATGCCGATGGTCGGTGGTGAATTGGCCGCAGGTGCATTCCAGATTGGTCGTCCATCATATGGTTTTGCCCAGCTTGATTACTTTTGGTTGGGTATGTTGAGTAAGGGTGAAAGTTATTTGTGGTACAGCCCGGATGGTGGTGCAGGAATCGGCACGACTGAGACGATTAGCACCGATGGATGGGGAACATCAAGTATGTTGATGGCATTCATTGAAGGAGCTGTAGGCGTTGTTGACCAACAAGATAATCTGCGCTTTGTCAAAGTTGCGCCACAATGGTCACATGTAGGATTGCGTGATGCCTATGCGACTGTACGCTATGCAATGACCAATAACTATGTCGCATATCGCTGGCATCAAGATGCCTGTTGGGCATCGATTGAGGTGACTGGAGCGCAGTCATACCAAATTGAACTCCCTATCCCACGTGATGTGGTCGGGTGTAGTGGCAGTATTCAGTCGCCGAATGGACCAGTGCAGATTATTGATACACATGAGGGACAGGTTGCTGTTATTCAGCTGAATGCATCAGAGGGCACAGTTGTGGTGAGTTGGTAAGTTAGTTTGATGGGCGAGCTAACCGCTGTAGATTGCTCTCCCCTATTGCAAGTAATTGGATTTTGAGCGCCGCGCTGATTGCATCGTTAGGATGCAACTGGGCGGCGCGTTGATTATATTGGTGTGCGAGGATGAATTCACCATGCCGTCGATAGAGATCAGCAATGATGAGATGTTGTTCGCTTGGTGTTGACGCAAATGCCTGTTGTTTCTCAATTGCCTGCAAGAAATTATCAATTGCCTGTTGGCGGACTACGCCACGAAGCGGGTGATGGGTATCCTCACACTTCCATGTGGCACGCAGTGCATGCCAGCCGGCATTGGCATAATCATGTGCAAATCGACATAGATAACTTGCTGCGTTGTATTCACGCGTTAAGTAGGGAAAAGATTGATCGGCGATGATACCAAGATACGCATGCGTTTTGATAATGTCATGCGCTTGTTCACTTGCAATACGAATATCACTACTACAGACGTGGCATTTGCTACAGTGTTGAACCCAATACGGCAGAACAATCAAGCTCATATCGTAGGGGCGACCATCCATATCAAGATCATCAAAGACGAATTTGCTATTAATACAAGTAAATGTTGTGTATGTTGTGCAGATTGCGCATTGACGTTGATCGCGATAGAGTGCTGTCATTATTGCTCCTGGTGATAAGCATGATTGTTAAAACTGGTGAATGCAATCACGAAAAATAGAATAATGAACGTATCTACTTATATTGTATACCGGTTTAATCCAAAAAAATAGAGTATAAATAGGTATACTTCATACATTTGTATGTCATATTGCTAATTTTTGGGGTATGTTGCGGCACTTTGATGGGTCGGCTACAATATAAGATAATATTTTTGTATGCATGCACAGTGTACCCGACTGGGTCACAAGCGGAGCCACCATGAAAAAGCTGACCAGCAACCAAATTCGTCAAGCCTATCTCTCGTTTTTTGCCGAGCGTGGCCACACCGTCGTGCCTAGTTCATCGTTGATCCCGGGCAACGACCCGACTCTGCTTTTCGCCAATTCAGGTATGGTGCAATTCAAAGACACGTTTTTGGGTCTTGAGCAGCGGCCATATACACGTGCTACTACTGCCCAAAAATGTTTACGCGTTTCGGGTAAACATAATGATCTCGAAGAAGTGGGTCCATCGCCACGTCACCATACGTTTTTTGAGATGTTGGGTAACTTCTCTTTCGGCGACTATTTCAAAGCTGATGCCATCCCAATGGCGTGGGATTTGCTCACCAAAGTCTTCGAGTTACCGGTTGAGCGTTTGTGGTTCACCGTGTTCGAGGGAAACGAGCGGGTGCCTGCTGACGAAGATGCGGCGTCAATGTGGATTAAGGCAGGTGTTGACCCGAGTCGTATCTTGCGCTTCGGCGAAAAAGACAATTTCTGGGTGATGGCCGATACCGGTCCTTGTGGTCCGTGTTCGGAGATTACCGTGTATCTTGGCGATGATCTGAGCAAAATGTCAGCTGCCGGTGTGAACAGTGATGACCCAGATTATGTTGAGATTTGGAACAACGTGTTCATGCAGTTTGAGCGGAGCACCATGCAACCATTGCCACGCCCATCGGTCGATACCGGTATGGGACTTGAACGCATGGCGATGGTCTTGCAAGGCGTCAAAAACAACTACGATACGGATTTGTTTGTTGACTTGATTAACCGTGTTAAGGAGTTGCGTGGCAGTGACGAGAAAGACTATCGTGCTCGGTATGCGCCGTACCGCGCAGTAGCTGATCATAGCCGCTCTGTGGCGTTTTTGATTGCAGATGGTGTATTGCCTGGTAATACAGGTCGTTCATATGTATTGCGTCGTATTTTGCGGCGAGCTGTCTATCAAGGGCGGACTGTAGGTTTTGATAAGCCATTTTTTACGGGTGTGGTTGATCGTGTCGTCGATTTGATGGGTGATGCCTATCCCGAGCTCAAAGCGCGACGTGACTTTATTTTGGAGACTGTGGATACCGAAGAGCAGCAGTTCTTGCGTACGCTCTCGGGTGGTTTGACCAAGTTAGGTGTGGTAATTGATCAGGTCAAGCAGAGTGGTGGTGCAGTGATTCCAGGTGTTGAGGCCTTCAAACTCAAAGACACTGATGGCTTCCCTTTGGACTTGACTGAGAAGATTGCTGCCGAGCAGGGCATGACCGTTGATACTGTTGGATACGGCGTAGCCATGAATGAGCAGCGGTCGCGTTCACGCGCTGTAGCGCAATTCAAAAAAGGTGCTGATACTGAGGTCTGGACTGAATTGAACTTGGTGCCAACCAGCTTTGTGGGCTATACCGATGCCGTCGCTGACGGGCAAATTATGGCTATTGTCAGCGCCGACGATGTCAAACACGAGGCATCAGCGGGCACTGAGGTGCAAATTGTCTTGAACAAGACGCCGTTTTATGCTGAGAGCGGTGGTCAAGTTGGTGATGCCGGTTGGTTGATTGGACCACGTGGACGCGTCCAGATTAGTGATACGCAGCGACCAATTCCTGGTGTAACCGTACATTTTGGTGTGGTCGAGAGCGGCATGATTGGTCGTGGCGAGGTTGTGCGCGCCGAGATTGACCAGGTCCGGCGTACTCATGTGATGCGCAATCACACGGCCACACATTTATTGCAACGTGCATTGCGCGATGTGGTCGGCGAGCATGCTGCGCAGGCCGGGTCATTGGTTGCACCTGAGCGCTTGCGCTTTGACTTTACGCATCATCGGGCTGTAACACTCGAACAGCAGCGTGAGATTGAACAGCGTGTCAATGCGTGGGTACGGGCAAATCAACCTGTGGTTTGGCAAGAAATGGCGTATCAAGAGGCGCTCGATAATGGAGCGATTGCCCTGTTTGGTGAAAAGTACGGCGATCGGGTGCGTTTGGTGCATGCAGCGGCAGATTCGATACCCGGTGATGCCCCCTATACTAGTCGTGATTCACGCGAGTTGTGCGGTGGCACGCATGTAACGATGACCGGCGAGATCGGTCAGTTCCGTATTGTTGCCGAGAGTAGCGTTGCTGGTGGTGTACGTCGTATTGAGGCAGTCACTGGCCTCGGAGCAGAACAATGGGTCGAGAGCCAGTTGCAGTTGTTGCGTGACGCTGCTGGTCGATTGAGTGTGCCGGCGCCACAGTTGGTTGAACGCGTTGATACCTTGATGGCCGATTACAAGCAGCGCCAGCGTGAGCTTGAGGCCCTCAAATCACAGGCGACTGGCTCACAGGTTGATGACCTGATTCAGGCTGCGACAGTGCGTGATGGAGTCACCTATGTGATTGCACGTGTTGACAATCTTGAGGTGCCACAGATGCGTGAGCTCGGTGATAAAATTCGCGATCATCTCAGTAGCGGCGTAGTCGTGTTGGCAAGTGCCAAAGATGACCGTGCTCAGTTATTGGTGATGATCAGTAAACAGGTGACGCACCATCACGCCGGGAATTTGGTCAAAGCGCTGGCACCGATTGTCGGCGGTAGTGGTGGTGGCCGCCCTGATATGGCCCAAGCAGGTGGGCGTGATATCGCCAACATTGATGCAGCGCTGAATGAGGCGCGTGTATTGTTGCAATTGTAGAAAATGGTGTACATCGTGACCGCTCCACACCCACACAAGTTAGCCATGAGCACTCCCCCGCGTCGACGCACGACGCGGGTTATCACCCCACGTGATTATGATGATTTTGATGATCGACCAACGAAGCCGCGCAAGCGACCACGGCGGAGTATGGTTTGGCAGTGGGTACTGATGGTCATCATTGGTAGTGTGTTGGGTGTAGCGTTATGGGCATTTACGGTGCATGTTACGGTGACACTCGTACCACCGCTCGGTGAGACGCGAACTATTCCACTGAATGAGGTGGAGTTCGATGTGTTGCCTGTTGGTGAGGCGTCCACTACACAGATTGAGGCCGCGCGTCTTGAGACAACAATCACCGTGAGTGAGGTCAGCGAGGCGCTAACCGAGGTTCCTATGCCTGAAGGACGTGCACGTGGGACAATTCAGGTGATTAATACGCTCGACCAACCGATTAATCTTCCGGCGGGTACTGAGTTTATTGCACGTGGGGCGAGCAACGAAGTGCGCTTGATGCTTGATAATCCTACAACCGTCCCCGCAGCGGTGACCGAGTCATCGCTGACGGGAAGTACGACTCGTTATGGCCAAGTAGAGGTCTCAGTGACTGCTCGATCCGCCGGTAGTGCCTCGAATGTGGGCGAGAATCGTGTGACGACGCTGTTATTGCCTGGGCAAGGCGCATTGGTAACCGATCAAGGGCAAATTATTTTGCGTAACGGCTTGATTGGTGGTGGCAGTGAGACCATGCGGCGCATTGTGTCGGAGGGCGATATGGCGCGCTTGCTTGGTGCTGCGCTTGCCAAAAGTTATGTGCAGGGTCTCAAAGATTTGCAGGCACAAGCGCAACAGCGTATGCTTATGATTGATGATGCGACGATTTTGCCGGCTTCGACCATGTTAGGGAGTCCGGTAATCTATGGAGAGCCACGACTTGAGCCTGCGGTTGGGACGGTGCTTGATCCACGTAACGCCGAGGTGCGTTTAACCGTCCAGATGACGTTTAGTGCGTTTGCCGTTAAAGCAGATAACACCGTACAAAACCAGCTCCAACGTGTGGTGCCCTTGCGCTTTCAGTCGGGTCGTTCACCCGTATGCAAAGTAGGCGAGCTACCCAAGTTTCGTATCTCAGATTGGCAGGCAACGAAGAGTAGTGTTTTGATTAATGGAGAGGTTCAATGTGCTCCGCAAATGCCGGTTGATGAAACAGTTGTTGCTGCATTGCCGCGTAATCTCCAGGGCCTCCAAGCCAATCAGGCGCAGCAGTTGCTTGAGCAGTTGAAATCCTCAGGTGTCATCAGCGATTATCAATTACCTGCACGTGCTGAGATGCCTCCTCTTGCGCAGCTCATCACGATACGTGTGGGTGGGAGTATACCGTGACGCATTTGCGTGGTCGGGTGATGTCACTTGATGTCGGTGAACGTCGGGTTGGGGTGGCAATGAGTGACTTGTCGCAAACATTAGCGTCACCATATACAACGTTACAGGCACATCCGCAGGTTGTGCTATTTCAAAAAATACAACAGTTGATTGTCCAAGAAGAAGTCGTCGAGTTGGTTATCGGCTTGCCTATTTCGTTGAATGGCCAAGAAGGACCGCAGGCTCAGCGCATTCGCCAATTTATCGAGGCACTCTTGGCATATGTATCGATCCCTATTCAGACATGTGATGAGCGCTATACTACGGCCGAGGCTCAGCGTATGATGATTGAAGCGGGATTGCGCCCAGAGCAACGCAAAGCCAAGATTGATGAGGTAGCTGCCTCAATTATTTTGCAGGATTATCTTAATCAACAGCGCAACTAATAATCCCTCGACCTGTATCGTGTCGAGGGATTATTAGTATTAGACTATGGTGGGCTAATCATATAGTCAATGACCCGTTTGAACTCGCTAAACGGTTGTGCGCCAAGGAGCAACCGCCCATTGATGATAAATGATGGTGTGCTACGGATGCCGAGCTGCTCGGCTTGTTGCATGTCAGCGCGCACCTGATCAAGATACCGATTACTGGATATGCACTGTGCATACTCCTCACGATCAAAACCAAGATCAGTACCATAGCTAGTAAATAGATCAAGTGACTGAATAGAACCATCGCGCCATTCGTTTTTGCTCATCCCATTAAATAGGCGTAACCGCATATCATGGAATTGACCGCGCTCAGCCGCACAATTTGCCGCTTGCGCTGCCATCAGTGCACCAGAATGGATGCTCATTAATGGATAGTCATATACCTCGAGGTAGACTTTGCCTGTGTCGACATATTCAGTCATGATTTGGGGTAGCGTCTCACGGACGAAGCGTTCGCAGTACGGTCATTGATAATCAGTGTACTCACTAATCTTGACCGGTGCGTTTGGATCACCGAGACCGCGCGGATTAGGTGTCTGGTTACTCAAGAGCGGCGCATCAACAGGGATTGCCTGTGATGTTGGTGTCAGACTACACCCTGTGATGCTCACGAAGACAAATGTGGCAATAAGTGAAGTTCGCCAGTTCATCGTTCGATCCTTGTTGGTGTATCACGACGCACATTGGTTGTGGTACGACCCACCAGCCCACTTCCATCATCACCGCAATAGGGACAGATTGCCCACGTCAAATCAATGACTCGATCGCAGCTGATACAGCGCCGACGTAGGGCCGTATGGCAGTGTGGGCACAAGATAAATTCATGATCAATACCGCGTTGACATTGTGGGCAGACAAATTGCTCTTCAATGTCGTGGCGCAAGTATTCCTCCTCGAGTGACTGCTCATAGCGTTCTGCAATGGTTTGACGTGGTCGCAAGAGGGTGTATACGCCAAGACCTGCAAACGGAATCAAGAGCGATAACGACACTGCCAGTGCCTGGAGCAAAGTCTCTTCGGTGCGGGCATGGATATCGCGGTAGGTCCAGATGACACTAGCCATCCAGAGAAGTACGAAGTATCCACCAAGCACCCATTTTAGAATATTAAAAAGCGAAGTAAGGAAGCTAATTGCACTACCTATATCCACAATACAATCTCCTCTACACCAGCAGCGGTACGACGCAATTACGACATGACACGAGTAACTGACTCAGCATCAAGTACAAACACAGTAGCACCACCTACTTGTACCTCGACAGGCGTTGGTGGGTAGAACTCACCAGATTCTGCCACGGGTGGTAATGGTGAGATATAGCGAATGCGCATGTGGCAGTGTGTGTGGATTAGGTTCATGACGGCTTCAATGTGCTCATCCTCAACGGCAATCAAGAGGGTGACATTACCCTCACGCAAGAAACCGCCTTCGCTACTGATGCGGGTCACGCGATGACTACGTGCGGTCAGTGCATCAACCAAATCGCCGGCATCTTGGCGTTGGACTACGACAATCATGAGCTTCATATGGATATTCCTTTCATCTGCCAGAGGCGTCGAGTTTGTGGATGCGCGCGACATGTGTGCCAATATGGGTGTAAATCGATTCTGCAATAGCATCGATGCTTTGGGCCGCATCACAGACAAACCAACGTGCTCGGTCTTCATCAATCAAAGCACGGTAGCCATCAGCGACGCGTCGGTGATAGGCAACCTCACGTGCATCGAGTCTATTCCATTCTACACCTTGTGGCAATGCGCCGTTTTTGCGCCGTTGCTTACGCTCAAGCCCAGCATCAGCACTGATGTCAAGATAGACACTTACATCAGGACGGAGCCCACCGGTTGCGATTGCGGTAAGTGTCTTGAGTTCATTGAGGTCGCGCCCAAGGCCATATCCTTGATAGGCGTAGGTCGAATCGGCATAGCGGTCACAAATGACAATACCACCTTGGGCCAGATACGGACGAATTACCTCGTTGACGAGTTGCGCACGAGCTGCCGAAAAGAGAAATGTCTCGGTTGTGGCGTCCATTTCCGTGTGTTGCAGGTCGAGTACGATACGGCGAATCATATCACCAATGCGCGTACCACCAGGCTCACGAACAAGGATGACTGGGTAGTTTTCGGCGTGTAGCCGCTCATATAAGGCACGAGTCTGGGTGCTTTTTCCGCTCCCCTCGCTCCCTTCAAATGTGATGAACAATCCCATAATACCCTTTTTTTGGTCTGATTGCTAGCGAGAAATCTTCACGCGGCGGAACGGCTCACGACCACGACTCTCAGATTGCACATTATACCGCTCGGCCATCTGGTGTTGCAACTTGCGAATGATGCTTCCTTGAGGGGTGAGTTCGACGGTATTGCGTTCACCCGTAAGAAGTTGATGTATGGCTGTCTCGGCCTCAAGGATTGCCTCATTAATCTCGGGGTCGCTCTTGCCGGGGCGGTTATCGTTGTGTGCTGTCTGATCGATACCAAAAATATCAAGAAGCTGACGCTCAATTTGAATGGCAGTTGAAGACCGTAGCACGTAGATGGGTAGATTGCGCTCTTCAGCGTTGCGCAAGCGTGTGGATCCTTGGCGGTAGTAGTTTTTGATTGTCATAATCATCGTTGCCTCATCGAGGTCACGTACGACTGTCGCAGGCACCCGCAGATGTGCGATGGCTTTCTCGACTTTGTCACGACTCAATCCAAAGGGATAAATGCGTTGAGCAGGTGTACTAGATGCGGCAGACACAGCTGCTGGCACAATATCCATGGGAGTGATTGGTGATGTACCGGCAATAATCACTGGTCGTGGAGACGGCTGTATGCGTTCGGTGCGATAATCTGCCCGATCATGCCGTGCAGCGCGACCACTGCGATTCCCGTATGGTTCACGGTCTTGCCCTGGTGCGTGTGTTTTGCGGATGCCCCAGGCTTGTTGCCCAGCGAGACCTTCGGGTGGTTCAGGGGTAACCATCTCGATGGTGATTTCACCTTGTTCATTACGCGTACGCTGTTCGGCAAGGGGTGATTCTCCACGTAGGATTGCGTCGACGGCTTCGCCCACATTACTGTAGACGAGGACATTCTCCCAACTGCGAATCTCGACCAAGATATCGAATGTAGGAGGTTGTTTTCGTTCGAGGACGGTTTTTTGGGTGCCACGCCGCCGTGCTTCGTCATCACCAAGGGTAACGGCTTGGATGCCACCAATTAGGTCTGACAAAGTCGGATTGACCATCAAATTCTCAAGGAGCTGTCCATGGGCTGTGCCAATAAGTTGTACACCTCGTTCGGCGATAGTGCGCGATGCTTGAGCCTCGAGCTCAGTGCCGATTTCATCAATGACGATGACCTCGGGCATATGATTCTCGACGGCCTCAATCATGACAGCATGTTGTGCACTGGGGCGTTGGACTTGCATGCGACGAGCTCGACCAATGCCGGCATGAGGGATATCGCCGTCACCAGCGATTTCGTTGGATGTATCAACGATTATGACACGTTTGCGGACATCGTCTGCGAGGACACGTGCTGTTTCGCGGAGCATGGTGGTTTTGCCAACACCGGGGCGGCCGAGCAACAATACGCTTCGTCCTGATTCAATCAAATCGCGGATAATGCTAATCGTGCCATGCACTGCACGACCGACGCGACAAGTGAGCCCAATCACCGTACCGGCGCGATTGCGGATAGCGGAGATACGGTGCAACGTACGAGGAATGCCGGCGCGATTATCCTCGCCGAAGTTACTAATTGCATTTGTTACAGCATTGATATCATCGGCGGTGATTTCATGGTCGCCTAATAATATCGATGTCGTGCGATAGCGTGCCTCGGGGAGTCGCCCCAAATCCATGACGATTTCGAGCAGGTCGTCTTGAGAATGACCGGATGTGTCAAGTAAATCACGGATATGCTGAGGAATGGCCGCCAAGAGCAGGTCAATGTTACTAGTGATGTCGTTTTTGGGGGGCATAGAACCTCGCTTGTTTATTGGCAGCTGGCACGATAGTTGGGATGGGAGACCCTTGTTCATGATTGGGTTTAAGCACACGCGCAAAAGCGGGGCGACGAATCAACGCAACATTATGCCGTACGAGTAGGCTTTGTTCGCTGAACGGCTGAAATCCTAAATCCTGTGCCGACCACAGCAAATCCTCTTGATAATCACGCAGTACTAACCAAATTGGTAGGGTATCAGCGATTTGACTCATGCCGAAGCGGAGCATATCAGGCACTTCATCACGCGCACTTGGCTGGACAAGTAATCGCATAACATGTGCCTCTCGACCACTTTGGATACGAAGCGAAGCCATAATCTGCTCATTATGACGTTGCACCCACGCTTTTTGTTTAACTCGTTCCCACGGAGTAGACAGCGGGAGCATCCAATCACGTGCTGCCTTGGCTTCGGCGAGTTGGACAGGTCGTGGGGTTATTTGGCCATAGAGCTGATGAATGCCCCAGACATCGTGGCGTGTTTGTGGTGCCATGGTTGCAAGGCGTGTACCTTGATCCCAATCTGGACCATCGAGTCGAAGCAAGAGCTGGCGGCTAAATGGCACATAGCCACTCTGGCGAAAAATCTCAGCGACGTCTGCATGATGATTATCGAGTGTGGCATAGAGGCGTTGAATGCGGTCACGTGCACTCTGGACAACATGTGATTCAAGTAAATTGAACCACATATCATGATCGCTTGGGTAGCGTTGATCTAGCCCATACGAAGCTAGTGCTATTAGTTCACGCTCAGGACGTGAGTGACGTGTGAGTGCTTGGAGCATAGCGCTAATATCACCGTGGCGTACAACCGTGGTGCTATGAGTGGTGTGGTTTTCGAGGATGGAGCGCACGGCCAAAAGCAGCACACGGTGACGTCGTAGGAGTGATACATCTCCGTCGAGTACTACCAACGAGCGCGCTTTGCGGCGCAGGCCAATCAAATCAATTGGAGTGAGCAATCGGCTCATGCGCCCTCGCTTAGAACGTCAAGAAAAGCTCGTGAATGCGACTATCATTAGTTAATTCGGGGTGAAACGATGTGGCAAGCATATGTTGTTGGCGGGCTGCCACTATCCGGCCATCAGGGAGTGACGCTAGAACCTGACATTGTTCGCCGGGCTTTTCAAGGATCGGCGCACGGATAAAAATTGTATGGAACGGGCGGTCTAGTCCTTTGATGTCTACATCTGCCTCAAAACTATCGAGTTGACTCCCAAACGCATTGCGTCGAGCCTCAATATCCATGACTTGGAGAGCAGGTTGATCTGGGCGACCGTCGACGATGCGACGTGACATCAAGATGGCACCGGCACATGTCCCCCAGACTGGCATGCCAGCAAGGATGCGGTCACGGAGTGGACTGAGCAACTCATACATTACGAGGAGTTTGCCGATGGTGGTGCTTTCGCCACCGGGCAATATGATGCGATCAACCTCGGCAAGATCCCGAGGGAGACGCACCTGGCGAGTGGCTACGCCCATGCGATGTAGCATCTGTTCGTGCTCACGAAATGCACCTTGGAGTGCGAGAACTCCAACAGTCATAGCGACTCCCATTGTATTGATAATGCCTGGTCATCCCGTATACATACACGGAATGACCAGGCAATCGAGTCAATTACCACCCACGATTAGCCAAGAGTTGATCTTGGGGCAACTTACTGATTTCGATGCCGACCATGGCCTCGCCAAGATTCTTGCTGACTTCAGCAATGATGACAGGGTCTTGGTAGTGCGTGGTGGCCTGCACAATGGCCTTGGCACGGCGCATTGGATCGCCTGACTTGAAGATGCCCGAACCGACGAAGACGCCATCAACGCCGAGTTGCATCATCAATGCAGCATCAGCTGGTGTGGCAATGCCACCGGCAGCAAAGTTTACGACGGGCAAGCGGCCGTTTTGTGCAACCCACTTGACCAAGTCATATGGGGCTTGCAAATTCTTAGCGGCGCTGAAGAGCTCGTCCTCGCTCATTGACTGCAAGCGACGAACCTCACCGAAGACGGTGCGGGCGTGACGGACGGCCTCAACGACGTTGCCGGTACCTGCTTCACCCTTGGTGCGCAACATGGCTGCACCCTCGGCGACACGGCGAAGGGCCTCTCCGATGTTCTTACAGCCGTTGACGAATGGAATCTTGAAGCGGTGCTTGTCGATGTGGTATTCCTCATCGGCTGGGGTCAATACTTCGCTCTCGTCGATATAGTCGATACCAAGAGCCTCAAGGACTTGAGCCTCAACGAAGTGACCGATACGCGCCTTGGCCATGACCGGAATAGTGACTGATTCTTTGATGCGGATGATGAGCTCGGGATCACTCATCCGTGCTACACCACCTTGCTTGCGTATATCTGCAGGAACGCGCTCAAGCGCCATAACAGCAACAGCACCAGCCTCTTCAGCGATTTTGGCTTGCTCGACATCGATGACGTCCATAATAACGCCACCCTTGAGCATCTGGGCTAAACCCGCTTTGGTCGTCCAAGTGGACTTTTCCATGGCCATGAAGATGACTCCTTCAATCTGTGCGGAATCCGCACTCCAATTTGCAATATTGTACCACAATTGGTTATTTGGGCGTAGTTACAGAGACACAAACAGGGCGGCATTGCCGCCCTGTTTGGTCATCCAATCGGGCAGTATTTAGCGACCGTAGTTCGCGGCAACTACATCCCAGTTGACGACGTTCCACCAAGCGGCGAGATAATCGGCGCGGCGGTTTTGGTAGTTGAGGTAGTAGGCATGCTCCCACACATCAACACCCAATAATGGCGTCAATCCTTGCATGATTGGGCTGTCTTGGTTAGCCGTGCTGATGACCTTGATGGCGCCACTAGCATCAGCAACCAACCACCCCCAACCACTGCCGAAGCGCTTCATGGCAGCATCATTCACCTGTGCCTTAAGCTGGTCAACACCACCAAAGGTGCTATTGATGGCAGCAGCTAACGCTCCAGCTGGTGCATTGGCGCCACCTGGGGTCATGATCTCCCAAAACAACGTGTGGTTGGCGTGACCACCAACGTTGTTGATTAAGGCCTGACGAATGCTATCTGGCGTCTCGTTGATCTTTTGGAGGAGTTCAACCGCTGATAGCGCTTGCAACGCACTGTGATCAGCCATGGCGTTATTGGCATTGGTAACATATGCCGCATGGTGCTTGCCATGATGAATGGTCATTGTGGTTGCATCAATGTGTGGCTCGAGTGCGGCCACATCATATGCCAGTGCCGGAAGTGTCAATGGCATGGAATCCTCCTTGAAAAGGTGTATAGCATGATTGTGGCGATATACTCGCCTTTTAAGAGTATATCACTGTCTGTTTGCGCATGTCAAAAGGGATGTTGTTGCAGTAATATAGCTAGCTGTAGTGATGTTGGAGGTGTATGCTATACTAAATATAGTAAATATACTCTCAAAGATTTGACAGAACCATAACACGAAGTCGATATACTAGGTAGGTGGGTAACCAATCGTTGATGGCGCTGCGGAATCGTTTGGACAACGATATTGCAAGGAGGCGTACCTATGCAACGGGTGTTGGTACTGAATGCGAGTTATGAACCACTCCAACTTGTGCCGGTTCGGCGTGCCATTGTCTTGCTCCTCCAAGAAAAAGCCGAAGTGGTTGAGGCTGCTCAACGATTCATGAGTGGTATCTCTAGACGCTTTCAGCTACCGCTTGTCATCCGTCTGACTCGCTATATTCGTATCCCACGCAATTTGCGTCTGCCCTGCTCTCGGCGGGGCGTTATTATTCGTGACCGTGAAACATGTCAATATTGTGGTGTACAACCAGGCCGTAATTTTTTGACAATTGATCATGTTGTACCGCGTACCTATGGGGGTACCACTGATTGGGATAACGTCGTGGCTGCCTGTCGGGATTGTAATCACCGTAAAGGCGGTCGTACCCCCGACGAGGCTCGTATGCCACTCCTTACCATACCCCGGCAACCACACTACGTCGCGTTTGCCCTGTTAATTGAGCTGGAACGCCACGATGTATGGCGGAAGTATAGCTATGCGTAAGTGGTACAAAACACCGTCGCCTGCGTTAACGTAGGCGGCGGTATTTTATTATAGAATAGCTTGTTCAAGACGAGCAATTGCTGCCCCACTCGCAATTGATTGCCGCCCTAGCTCAATAGCACTCTGCCAGTCGTCAGCTTTTTCGGCAACAATAATCGCTGCTGCGGCGTTAAGCAGGACAACATCATGTTGGGCAGAGAGCCCGTTACCAGCCAAAATATTGCGGGCAATCTGGACGTTTTCAGCGAGATCTCCACCAGTCAAGGCACTGTTTTCCGCGCGTTGTAAACCGACTGCAACAGCATCAATCTCGAATCGTCGGGGCGGCAAATTACCCCGTACCACGTAGTAGATATTAGTGCCAGCGAGTGAGAGCTCGTCAATATTACCGTACCCAGTATAGACGATGACGTGTTCCATGTTGAGTAATGATAGGGCGTTGGCTAACTTCTCGGCTAATGCTTCGTTCGCAGTCCCGATGACTTGCCGGGTGACACGGGCAGGATTTGTCAGTGGTCCAAGTAAATTAAAGACAGTGCGGATGCCTATCTCACGGCGTACTGGCCCTGCAAAGCGCATCGCTGGATGAAAGCGCGGCGCAAACATGAAGCCAAATTTATTGGTGTTGATATGACGTGCAACTGCCTCGGGCTCAAGCTCGATATTTACCCCAAGGCCCTCGAGTACATCGGCAGATCCACAACGACTCGACATCGCACGGTTGCCGTGTTTGGCAATGGTGACTCCAGCTCCAGCAGCGACGAACGCAGCAATTGTCGATATATTAAACGTGCCTGCACCATCGCCTCCAGTGCCACATGTATCTACGGCTCCAGGGGCGATATCGACGTAGAGTGCATGCTCACGCATTACGCGCGCCATCCCGGCAATCTCGGCTGAAGTCTCACCTTTGAAGTGCAGTGCAGTGAGGAAGGCTGCAATTTGGGCAGGGGTGGCCACACCACTCATGATCTCGTTCATGGCCTCGGCGGCTTCGCCTTCGCTGAGATTGTGGCGCCCCACGACGCGAATGATGCTATCACGTATTGTCATAATGTTCCCCGCACAATAATCATCGCTCGACACAGCCATTATATACCGATAGTGTTAAGCCATTACCCAAACAACACGAGCACTCCCACACCAATGCTCACAAATGTGGCTCCCACAATCCGACTTGATCCGAGTGATTCTTTGAGCCAGAGCCAGCCAACGAATCCCGCGATGATAATACTCATCTCGCGCGCAGCAGCGACATAGCTGACCGGCGCTTGAGTGTAGCTGTAGAGCACAATAATATACGACACGAACGACAAGGTGCCAATCATGATGGCGCGTGGTAGTTCACTCGGCAACTTGCTCCAGTTAAAGCGTTGTGATCGGTGTTGCCAAATCACATACGGCGCCATGACAACGGCGGTACAGCTCATACAGATTGAATAATACGTAAATGGATCGCTTTGACGTGTACCAAAAGCATCAACAATTGTGTACCCAGAGATAACGAGTGCAACGATGAGCGGTAACCATGGGATATGCCGCTTGGGCTGTTGTGCAGATTGTCGAATCCCAATCCATATCGTGCCACCGGTTATCAAGACAATCGCAACGATTCCACCGAGCTGAAATTGATCACCTAACCACAAAACAGACCAAATAGCTGACAAAAGAGGGGCCACGCCACGCGCAATAGGGTAGAGTACACCCAAATCATAGTGTTCGTACCCATAGGCCAGCAAAATATAATAGAGCCCTTGAAAAAGGGCGCTGATGCTAGCAACAAGCCACAAATCGCTGGTAGCTTGTCCCCATGCGAATGGGAGCGTGCCAAATCCCGAGACAACGACCGCCAACCACGAGCTGAGTTGGCGGTGGGGAGATTGTTTGAGCAACAAATTCCAGCCGACATGAATACAAGCTGAGAGCGTAATCAGCCCTACAATTGCAAGAGGCACGGCATATACCTTCGATATGACAAAATATTCCGTGCATTATACCGTGTTATGGCAGGCGTGTATCTGTAAGCGGTTGGGTTGATTGTGGTGACTGACTAAATCCAGCCGCCCGTACAAGCGTCTGCATGCGTTCTGTGGGCAACGCATAGGCAGTGCGCCCGTTGAAGCCGGTGGTGGTTGTGGCAGTACACAAGGCATTAGCAATGGCCTCCTCGACTGCATCTGCCACACCATGAAATAGTTGATCCATGGCACTCGGTGGCACCACACAGATCTGCTCGAGTTGATTGCGATTATCGTGCAAATCATTGCCGGTACTGAAGGCCACAAACAGGTCACCACTGCCGTTATGGCCATAGCCGCCGGTGCGGGCAAGTCCAACCGTGGCTCGTTGTGCAAGTCGGTCACATCCTGTAGATGTAAGTGGCGCATCGGTGGCGATAATAACAATAATTGAGCCGTCACCGGGTGTGTAGCTAGGTTCGCTCCACCCGCTCGGGATTTCGCTTGTAGGCATCGCCCGACCAACCGGTACGCCATCAATCCGCAAATCAGCGCGGGTGCCGTAATTTGCTTGTACCAAGACACCGACCGTATAGGAGTGCCCAGCTGCAGATATGATGCGTGATGAGGTTCCAGTGCCACCTTTGAACTCGTGGCAAATCATGCCAGTGCCGCCACCGACGCAGCCTTCAGCAATTGGACCACTGTGGGCATCGTTTAGTGCGTTGATAACGTTTTGGCGACCGACGAGATCGCCGACACGATCGCTCAACCAACCATCGTAGGTCTCGGCGACGACTGGGAGCAAAAAACTGTCGTTGAATCCTTGACTGACAGCGTACCACGACATGGCATCCCATACGGCACCAACCCACGGAGTACCAGTGATGGCAATTGGGTTGTACAACAGTCCTGATTCTTTGAGCCAAGCAAGGCCGGTTACCTCGCCACACCCGTTGAATGAGTGCGCCCCCGCAAAGACCGGAGTGTGCCAGCTTTGGTGGCCACGCGGCAAAACCATGGTGACGCCAGTGCGGGCAATGTGCGGGCTATCGCTGATGACTGTGTCATAACCGACTAAGACTCCCGGGACATCGGTGATGGCGTTGTGCGCTCCAGTTGGCAATGTGCCTATGGCAATCCCCAAATCACGGAGACGAGTCATGTAAATGCCTTTCTTTGTCTAGTGAGAGTTGCGTGCCTGCCACTCATGGGCAAGAATACTCATTTGGATGTCATTGCCACGTATACCATCGCGAAAATCGTTGTCACGCAGGATACCCTCGACCACGAATCCGACGGATGCATACATGTGTCGGGCTACATGATTGCGCTCAAGTACGGTCAAACCAACCCGATGGAGATTTAGCTCGTTGAATGCATAGCGTAGGATGAGTTGCATTCCGTCACGACCATAGCCTTTGCCACGATCAGTAGGATTGCCGATGGCGATACCAACGTTGGCAGTCTGGAGGTTCCAATATATATCGTGGAGGACAACGTACCCAACGAGGCGGTCATCGGCCAGAGTTCTGAGTCTAAAGTGTGTGTGATTATGACCATGACCGCCACCTAAATATGATTCAGTCACTTCACTATAATTCAGTGGTCGTGCAGGCGCCAGTTGTAAGCGACGGAGGAACTCAGCATCATTGCTCCAACTCGCTACAATCGGAACATCATCGGGTGTAGTGGCGGCGAGTCGTACGAGATTCCCATGAAATAAATTCGTCATTGACTTCGTTCTCTCTATAACAACGCACTGAAATCATCATAGTGCATTGTATTGGCTTATGGGCCAAATGTGTGGCGGATGCGTTCACTTGCCTTGCCGATGAGTGGCGTGCCGTGACCAACCACGAGAGTATCGTACTGATAGGTACCGATACGTTGTCGACTCATCGCAGCTTGATGTGCATCTTCGTGCCCGACTGCATGGCGAAGTCCAAATACATGTGTACATACATCGCCCCCAATTAACACCCCACCATGCATTTGCCACAAAAGCGAGATATGGCCGGAACTATGTCCAGGTGTTTCGATAATCTGGATAACGTCATCAATCAATGTATCATGTATCGCTGTTGCATCAACCGTTGCAGGTTGCCCCATTGGTTGGATGGGTGGTCGTGCGTCGAGTAGCCCTTGTACCACATGCAGTGGTGGAGTCAAATAAAACGGTCGTCGTAAAAGTATGCCGTGCCGCACCTCGTCTGCATCATTTGGATGCATAATGGCAGCTGGTGCACCGTATTGTTGCAGATATGCTAGTCCTCCACTGTGGTCGTAGTGCAGATGGGTGATGATGATACCACGGAGCTGGGCTGGTGTGAGGTTAATCTGTTGTAGGGCACGCATCACGGCTTGTCCACTGCGTATGTCTCCTGTGTCAATCAGCCAGATACCGCGTGGGGTATAGAGCAGGTAGGCATTCACCATACCGAGTGCAAGCCGAAACAAGCCTGGGATCACGGATTTAAACATGATATGCCTCATTCTGCTTTTGCCAACGGAGATGAACTCCAGATGATGCAATCCGAAAGCCACAGCGTTGATAGAGCGCTTGAGCACCAGCATGATCATCATCAACGGTGAGCTTGACACTGTTGAGCTGTTGACTGTACGCCCATGCAAGACCATGATAGACCAAATTACTGGCTACGCCTTGACGTTGGTATGCGTCAGCGACGGCGAGATATTCGAGCGTTGCGCTCTGATCAAGCGTGTCGACACCCCACCATGCATATCCCTTGACGACGTCGTTTTCGGCGGTTATCACACTCAATAAATGCTGATCATCCTCGGCAAATATATCATCAATCATTGTCTGGGTATTCGCAAAGTGGCGATGATGGAGGGCGGCAATTGCAGGGCGATGTACTGACGTTGCCCGATATACACCATCGGTCATTGCGTCAACAACTGGATCAGTATGGTACATCACATGCACGGTGCGCATAATCTGAAATCCTTGGGCTTGCCAGAAAATGATGAGCTCATGGGCATCAAGATGTGGAAACGCATCGAAGGTCGTCACATGCACGGACAGTTGCTGTACCAATGCCTTCCACAGATGGTGAGCGTGGGCCCGATTGCCGAATGGCCCACGCACCCAGGCGTGCTCAAGATGGAACTCAGCTCCTACTGCTGATTCGCCGGTGGTGCCAATGAGTAATTGACCATCGTTGAGTTCTGCGTGCCACGCCGTGTAGATTGTCTCATAAGTGTCATCGGCGTTGGCGCTTTGTAGACAACGCGACGAGGGTTGGAGTGTCGCTTGGTGCACTAGGTTGATAACATGAGTGAATAGTGTATCATCAGCGGTTATCCATGTGATGGTGGGGGGATTCATCATTGAGACTTATATACTCCCAAATAACAGCATCGTGCTTGCCACGGAGACGACGAATAAGATCGGTGCTCCGGTTCCGAAATGTGTCGATGGCATTGCTTACCTCAACCACATCGTGCCCATATAACCATCCGCGTATGCCATCTTGGTGGATGTGGAGTGGTGAACAGGTTATGTGAGGATGAAGTTGTGGAATTTGACGCCAACATTCGCGAATCATGCGCATGTATACGCTGTCGAGGCGTTGTGATGGCATGTCAGGGGTAAACGCAAGTGTGAGACGCCAACATGAGAGAGGTTCCATGGGTATGCTCGCTTTCGGTAGTGAGAGAGCTGTTCTATGCTCACTACCGTTTGGGCGACCATAAAAGGCACTCAGGTTATGATTTTTTTGTGCTCTTACTCAAAAACCAAGTAAGTGCGACAATTATGAGTGCAATGGGCGCTCCGAGTGGAATAAGATCGCGTTGTCCATCCCAACCAACTACTTGCCCCAAAAAGATGACGCCCATGACAACAATGATGACGCTGGTCAACTTGTTTTTGAGATCATCGAGTGTATTAATCGCCAGCCATTCGGGGATCTGGACGTTGTCACTGATGAACAATTCAAATAATCCGAGAGCAGTAATGTAACAGACCGTCGCAAGTAAGAAGATGTCGATGGCCTCGATGATATACAGCGCAACCGTCTTACCGATTTTCTCGGGGGTTTCAGTATTGAGCACCTTGTCAACGACGGCATAAATCTCCCACATGCCGAAGACGAGTAGGGTGGCCATACCAATCAATGCGCCAATTACGGCAATCATGATGAGGTAGCGACTTGACGATAAGACGCGTGACAAAAACGCCGTCATACAGACCCTTTCCATGTAATGATGCTACTACCCCTATTACGCACCAGTGGCGTTATCGGTTTGCGTTGAGGCCGATATCCGTTGGTTGCGTCGCTGAAGTAAATGGGCTTTGATGTCTGGCCACTCATGATTGAGAATCGAATAGATATAGGAATCGCGGATGCGTCCGTCATAGCGAATGAGATGATTACGCAAACAACCCTCAAATGTTGCGCCAAGAGCAACTAGTGAGCGTTGGGCGGCGGTGTTTAGCGCATCAGTTTTGATTTGGACGCGGATACAACTGAGCTGTTCAAAGGCATAGGTCAGCATCAACAATTTGGTTTCAATATTTGTCCCATCACCTTGCGCTTGTGGATGAATCCACGTACCAAATTCAACGCCTCGATGTGCTTGACGAATATCAATAAAGCGTGTGATGCCGACAATGGTGTTTGTTGCTCGTCGAATCATGACGTACGGCACCTCTTCGAGGGCATCGCGGCGGCGTAATAGTTCGACAATATGCGCATCCATGCCGACTGGCGTATCACCGGGTGGGAAGCGCAGGTAAGTCCAAATTGATGCATCAGACCCTGCGGCAATGAGGCTGTCACGGTGCTGCGTAGGATCGAGTGATTCGAGCTTGACAATCTGACCATCAAAATGCGTTGCTGTAATCCAAGGATGCATAGGTAATCACCGTTGTTTATGGGCGATGCGGGTGCGCATGCGCTCTTTGACATGAGGCCAATCATGGGCATAGACGGCATAGATGTGAGAACTGCGTATGCGCCCACTATGCGTAATCAAATGGTTGCGTAGACACGCCTCAAACGTCGCTCCAATTCCAAGCAGCGACTTTTGGGAAGCGAGGTTGGTGGCATCAGTTTTGAATTGAACGCGGATGCATGTCAATGATTCAAAGGCGTATTCCATGAGTAGGAACTTGGCTTCGACATTACTACCATCGCCGTGATGTGCAGGCGTAATCCAAGTACCAATTTCGAGGGCACGGTGTTGGGGGTGGATGTCGAGATAGCGAATCATGCCGATGATTTGATTGGTGCGTTGACTCCAGATAGTGTATGGGACTTCACGATACGTAGTGCGGCGTTGCTCAATTTCGTCGAGATGTGCCTCCATGCCGGCTGGAGTGTCAGCTGGGGCAAACAAGATGTACTGCCAGATTGAGGGGTGTGCGCCAGCCTGTTGCAGACCAGCGTGATGGCGCATGCGATCAAATGGTGTAAGCCGAACAATCTGACCGCTTGTTTGTTGTAAGTCGATCCAACTCACTCACAGCACCCATGAATCATTTGTTGTGGAGTATGACCACGATCGATAATAGCTTGTTGATAGTCGCGGAGGGTACTCCATGGGGCAGGTGTGGGAAGCTCGCTTTTGGGCATGACACGTCCATTGAGGATGGTGGTATCACACGCCAAGAGCTGTGTTCCTTGGCGAGTCGCCATGGCAATATCATAAAAGTGGAAGGTACCATGATAGTTGCGTAAAATCGCCACATCGGCTTTGGCTCCGATATGCAGTGATCCAACATCCGGCAAATTGAGAATTTTGGCAGGTTGTGCGGTGGTCGCTGCAATCACGTGCTCGAGTGAGACGCCGATTGCCAAGAACTTGCTCATGCAGGTCGGCAAATCAAACATCGGACCGTGGACGCTGATTTGGTGCATATCGGTTGAGATAGCGTCAGGCAAGATGCCTGCCTTGAGCATGCCCTCGGCCACGGCAAAGTCAAACGACCCAGCCCCATGACCAACATCAAGGATGACGCCACGGGCGATAGCCTTTTGGATGCTGGTGTGGGGGAGTCCATCACCTGCAGTGACGCGCATTGTGCCTCCGGTAAAGCAATGCGTCAAGATGTCGCCGGGCTTGAGGTATTCGAGCACGGCATCGAGATCGGGCGGCCCTGAACCGATGTGAACCATCATGGGCAATCCACAGCGGTCGGCGGCGATGCGGGCGCGACGCAGTGGTTCGAGGCCATTAGGACCGACGGTTTTTTCCTCGATGCGCGCTTTGACGCCGATGATGATATCGCGGTGCTGATCGACAATTTGACAGAACAGGTCGATATCGCAGTTATCAAGATTCAGATGTTCGCCGAACGGAGCTGTCAAACCGACACCCGAGATATTGAGGAATGTGACGATGCGTACGTCACTTTGGCGCATGATGAACTCACGTAGGCCACCGAAGTTGTAAGCGCCCGCAGATCCGACATCGACCCACGTGGTGACACCACTGCGCGCGGCCAATGCGTCAGGATTGATGCCCCAATAGGTGACACCGTGGTAAACATGAGTATGTAAATCGATGAGACCAGGGGTGACGATTTTGTCGGTAGCGTCAATCAGGTGTCGTGCCTGTGTGCCATCAAGTGTTGGGGCAACCGCAACAATCCGATCGCGTTTGATGGCCACATCGAATCGCCCATTACGCTGGTTGGCAGGATCGATGAGATGTCCGCCATGAATGATGGTATCGTACATGCCTTAGGCTCCTAGATAGGCGATGACATCAATCTCAACCATGAACCCATCGAGCTGGCTGCCAACGGTGGTGCGGACGGGCTTGGGATCAGGAAAGTAGGTAGCATAAACCGTATTGTAACGGTCAAACAACGCCATATCTGAGAGGTGGACGGTTGCTTTGACAACATCGCTCATCTCGGCTCCAGCTGCAGTGAGTAGCAGCTTAATGTTCTCGAGTGTCCGTGCGGTTTGCTCCTCAATGGTAGTACCGACAATTTCATTCGTGACTGGGTCAATTGGTGCTTGTCCTGAGACAAAGATGAAATCTCCAACACGTAATATCGGCGAGTAGGCTCCACCGGGCTGTGGTCCATTGGTAACATGTACGACTTGCTTAGGCATAGTAATGTATCCTTTTGTGTATGGAATGCATGTCTCTCTCATGTATAGCATAAAAATAACCGGTCATGGTAGCCCATGACCGGTCAAGTGACATGATGTGGTTATTGATAATATGTCAGAACGACAAATGGCACGTTATCCTGACTCATAAAGGCATACTCTGGGTAAAATCGTGCGCGTTGCCATACAGCAAGCGCAGATGTGTGTTGGGTGGGTATGCTTACCCGCAGGGTTTTGTCAGGATGCTGCGCTAACGCGTGCGCAACAGCAACACTACATAACGCATTTCCACGTAATTGACCTACAAGGTCGGGTCGCAACCCGATTTGTAAATCAATAGCGTGATTAAGGTATGTACCGCCTGCTACTTGAGCCTGATTGCCCAGGATTACATAGCCATAAAGCGATCCTTGTTCGTCACGTGCTTGCCAGTAGCCACTGTCATGTTGACACATGCGTTGATGCATGGCTTCACCTGCAGCAACTGTATATCGTGCCATGATGCCTTGATAACGCCATGTTTGAATGATGTGTGCTGCAGCTGGACGAATGTTTCGCAGTTCAAGCGAGGCTACAGATACGTTCGGTAAGGTCATTGCCATAGTGTTCTCTGCCAACAGTGTTCGATTCATGTACTGCAGTGTATCATCACTACAAAATGTAATAGAACGAGCACAGATTACACCACCCTGACGATGACATGACAGAACGATTTCGTCATAAAAAAGCCAGTTCCCCTAGTAATTCATTACTAGGGGAACTGGCCTTACTCGAAGTTGTCGAGAAGCACGTAACATCCTGCAAAACTAGATGTGAGGTCGGGAATCGGTTGTTGTGTTTGGACTGCCTGCCTGATAGTCACGTAGATTGTGAGACAATCGTCTTTGGTATCGGTGAATGAAGAGAACCAACGACGGCTTTTTTCGTTAATGTTTGTGTTATCACGGTTATCCACAATAATTTGTGACAGTGCATCAATAAGCTGGATGACTTCGGTTGATGCTGATGAAACAAATTCGTCATACTCACTTTGAGACATCACCCCTGAGGGTAGATTACGATTGACCTCTTCGGTGAGTACAATGATGCGGTCCACGTCGAACATGAAACGTTCGTCGATATCAACATTTGACATGAATCCTGATGCTGATTGTTCGTCAGGATTATCTGGCAGGCTAGGAGGTGCTTGAGTGTCAACTGAATCATCACCGGTATCGGTATCGACATCACCGGTATCGGTATCGACATCACCGGTATCGGTAT
>JBMTAN010000013.1:0-62985 GCA_049428765.1 Roseiflexaceae bacterium | reverse complement strand
CAACTACCTCACCTATTCCACCGACCAGCACTGCTGTACCAGCCACGGATACACCAGTGCCACCAACTACCTCACCTATTCCACCGACCAGCACTGCTGTACCAGCCACGGATACACCGACACCGTGATTGAGTTACCTGTAGCATTACAACATGCCATTCGACAGTCTTTGCATCCCTACTCGAGTCACCAGTGGAGTGATGCAGCACGACGACTTAGTGAACGGTATCGATCAGTGCGAGATGGGTCTCCGCTCGTAACCAGCGAGATTGATGCGCTGGCCTATACTGCCATGCTAATGCCAGCAACCTACGCACAACTTGTGCGTGCCATTGGCATGTGGCCGCCACACCTTGACAATAGTGGCTGGCAGAGTGTCCTCGATATTGGCAGTGGACCGGGCACCGCTCTGTGGGCATTACATACACTCATGCCTCATATAACCGTTCGCACCGCTATCGAGCGTGATCCGCACTTTGTTGCACTCGCACAGCAGCTCTGTAAACCCCTTGTTGGTCACACCACGTTCGTACAACAAGACATCACACATAATCCCACATGGCCAACACACGACGTCGTCATTATTGGCCACGTGTTGAATGAATTATCTGCAACACAACGCACGCGCGTAATCGAAGCAGCGTGGGCAGCAACAAATGAACTCCTCGTGATTGTTGAACCTGGAACTTCAGCGTTTTTTGGCATGATTCGTGATATTCGACGACAACTGATTGACCAAGGAGCACATGTTGTTGCACCGTGTACACATGACATGATGTGTCCCATGAGCGGTGATGATTGGTGTCACTTTGGGCAAAAAATCGCCCGGCCTGACTTTCAACGGCAGGCACGCGCCGTGCAAGTAGGCTGGGAGGAGGCAAAAGTCAGTTTTGTGGCAGTCTCCAAACGCCCAGTAGCCATATCAGGGCAACGAATCATCCACGATCCCATCCACCACAAGGGGTTTGTTGCGTTACCAGTCTGCGACCACACTGGACTCCATACACGATCCATCCTCAAGCGCCACAAAGCCACGCACGCTCGGGCACGCCGCATGTCGTGGGGAGATTTCTGGAACGATGATTCACCAAAGTAGACTTCAGACTTGGTGTATAGAATTCGTAGTAGAATGAATTTGTTGAAGACACACAACACACATAGGAGTCGCCATGACAAGTACCGCAGTGGGCATTATCGGGTGTGGCAACATTAGTAGCATTTATTTAGAGAACTGTCACCAGCGCTTCCGAGGGATTCATGTCGCCGCAGTCGCTGACATTGATATCAGTCGGGCACAAGCACGTGCCGCTGAATATGGTGTAGCGAAGGCCTATACTGTTGAGCAATTGTTGGCAGACCCCGAGATTGAAATTGTCATCAATTTGACTATTCCTGCTGCGCATGGTGAAGTGGCACTTAAAGCAATCGCAGCCGGCAAATCAGTCTACAACGAAAAGCCACTTGCTGTCACTCGTGCCGAGGCTCAAGAGATGCTCGCCAATGCGGCCGCCAAGGGCGTGCGCGTCGGCGGTGCTCCTGATACGTTCTTGGGTGCAGGATTACAGACCGCCCGCAAGTTGATTGATGACGGTTGGATTGGGCGCCCAATTGGTGCCACTGCTTTCATGATGGGACGTGGCCCTGAGGGCTGGCACCCCAATCCTCACTTCTTTTATCAACCAGGGGCCGGCCCGATGTTTGACATGGGTCCATATTATTTGACTGCGCTAGCGACCTTACTTGGCCCAGTGAATCGTGTGAGTGGCTCGGCACAAATTTCGTTTGCTGAGCGCACAATTACCAACAACATTCAATATGGCGAGAAAATCCCCGTCAATACGCCAACACATGTGGTCGGTGTACTTGACTTTGCCGCAGGCGCAGTCGGTACAATTATCACTAGCTTTGATGTATGGCATAGCACGTTACCGTGGATCGAGATTTATGGGAGCGCCGGTACGATGCTCGTGCCAGACCCCAACAACTTCGATGGCGAAGTTAAAGTGCGCCGTGCGGGTGAGGAGCACTGGCGTGTCATGCCGCTCAGTCATAGCTTTGCCCAGAACAGTCGTGGCTTAGGTGTGCTTGATATGGCAATGGCAATCAAAGAGAACCGGCCACACCGTGCATCAGGCGAGTTGACCTATCATGTGCTCGACATTATGCACGCCATTCACGATGCATCGCGCGCCGGTCAGCACATCACGTTGACGAGTGGCCCAGAGCGTCCTGCGCCATTACCAATGGGCATGGATAACAAAGGGTTCTAATCACAACGACATGAAGCCCCCTGCAGACGGCATGTTTGCAGGGGGCTTTTGTAGAGAACGATAATGATTACAAGCATCCACCATGTCAGTATACAAGTCAAAGATATTGCGTACGCAGTCCGCTTTTATCTCGCCCTCGGCCTGCCAGTAATTCCGTTGTCTCCAGCATATGCATTTGTCATGACGCCCAACGCTGGTATTCTTTTACGCCATGTACCACAAGCTGTTCCATCTCAAACCGATGTACATGCATTAGGATGGCGCCATTTGTGCATACAAGTCCCGGATATGAATCGTGCACTTGGCATTTGTGAGAATCATGCCGTGACGATGCTGTCATCTCCGGTAGACTTGCGAACCGGACACTTGTATATCTATGGACGCAATCCTGATGCAACCCTCATCGAAATAGAAGAGGTACCATACACACCCTATCACTATCCATGTTGGCTAGGCCATATTGCCTGTGTTAGTCATGATGTAGCACAGCTGAAACGTTTTTATGTCGATTTCATTGGTGGTGATATCGTTGATCCTGGCCCGATAGGACCAAATGCGGCATATGATCGTGTGGTGGGGTTCAGTCAGACTCGGCTGCATCCCGTGTGGGTCAAACGACTCAACCTTACTATCGAGCTCTGGCAATTTGTGCATCCAGTGAGTCCTGCACGGATACAGTCGACTACAGCAATGGCGGGCTATCAGTCAGTTGGATTTGTAAGTGATGATATCGAAAGTGATATACATCGGTGTATTCATCTCGGCGGTACACTCATCAGTACATCCACAACACATGCGCAAGTCACTGACTGCGACATGAATTATTTCGACATTTATTCAGCTAATCATCCCTTGATAATGACACATAGTCCATTGTTACATCCCTCATTACTCACCGAAAACGCCGCGCACTGGCGCCCGCGCTCACAACAATCTTGACAGAGGAGATTGCGATGCCGTTATTGCATAATCAGGTGGCAATTGTAACCGGGGCAGGTCGGGGAATCGGAGCGGCCATTGCGTTACAACTACAGTTCGAAGGCGCACACGTCGTTGCCACCGACCTTGAGTTCCCACACGAACAACCGGGAATTGTTCAATATGTAAGCGATGTGACAAGCCCTGATGCATGGCAAACACTCATTAATAATGTCGATCAAACATTCGGACGCATTGATATTCTTGTTAACAATGCCGGTATTAGTGGGCCAATTTGCCCACTTACCGAATATCCTGATGCGGCATTTGCACGTGTCATGGAAATCAATTGTACAGGGGTGTTTTATGGCATCAAATATGTAAGCAACGCCATGAAGCGTTACGGCAATGGTGGATGTATCATCAACATCTCATCAAATACCGGGTTAACTGGGAGTCCTGCAATCATTGGCTATAGCGCAAGCAAACACGCAGTTATTGGTCTCACCAAGTCTGCAGCCAAAGGGCTTGCAACCGACAATATCCGGGTGAATGCAGTATGCCCTGCACCAACAGCAACTGAAATGGTATTTCAGCTTGAACGCATGCATACCGATCCAGCACTTGTGCGCCAACGGCTGACCGCCGGCACACCACTTGGGCGATATGCAGAGCCCAACGAAATAGCTACTGCGGTGTGCTTTTTGGCAAGTGCTGGAGCGAGTTTTGTCACTGGTGCCGTACTCCCCGTTGATGGTGGGAGCGTTGCATAATTGAGTATCATCACATCGCCAGAATCTTTCTGCTTGCCTAGTTTGCGTACATTTGACAATATCTAAATACCCTCTATAATCCCTGTTAACATTACTCTACGGTGCAGACCTTTGCACCACACGCACAAGGGTTCAGCGTTGAACAATCTTCACCCATTGATTCTCGAAGCCATTACCCGCGCACTCAACGAAGACGTCGGCAGTGGCGATGCCACCAGCGAAAGCATCATCCCAGAAGCTGCCGTCATGAATGGCAACATTATCGCCAAGCAACATGGCGTCATTGCAGGACTTGATGTAGCCATCGCCGTCTGCAATCAAGTAGATTCTGCAATCATCTGTACACCGGTTATCGCCGAAGGCAGTATGGTCACGCCCGGTACACTCGTAGCCACATTTGCAGGGCCAGCTCGCAGTTTATTGACCGCAGAGCGCACCATCCTCAATTTCATGGGGCGCATGAGTGGCGTGGCAACGTTGACCTATCAATTTGTGCAAGCGGTTGCTGGTACACGTGCAGTTATTCTTGATACACGCAAAACCGCCCCTGGCCTACGGATGCTCGACAAACTCGCCGTCTCTCGAGGCGGTGGCCAGAATCACCGCATCGGTCTTTACGATATGATTCTCATCAAAGATAACCATATCGACTTTGCTGGATCAATTACTGAGGCAGTGATACGCGCACGCAATGCACATCGTGGACTCGAGATCGAAGTTGAAGCACGCACACTTGATGATGTAGTCGAGGCATTAGCTCTCAACGTTGAGCGCATTTTGCTCGATAATATGACGCTCGAGACGATGCGCCAGGCAGTAGTGCTTAATGCAGGTCGCGCTAAACTCGAGGCAAGTGGTAATGTCACGCTCGAGACTGTGCGAAGCATCGCCGAGACCGGTGTTGATTATATCTCGTCGGGAGCACTGACACATTCAGCTCCCGTGTTTGACCTAAGTTTGAAGTTTGCCCGTTAATCGTAAAGAACCATATCAACGAGGAGCAATCATGAATGCAGCGGCACAGGCCCTCTACGAAGAGATGAAAATCAGTCTTGGCAAGATGGTGCCAGACTTTGAGTTGTATTACAAATCAGAGATCGCCATTGAGATTAATCAACTCAAAAAAGAGCGTAATGCGGTGGTGCTCGGACACAACTATATGGAACCAGTGTTGTTCCACACCATACCTGACTTCCGCGGTGACTCACTCGATTTGAGCCGCAAGGCTGCCACCACCGACAAAGATATTATCATCTTTTGTGGGGTCAAGTTCATGGCCGAAACAGCCAAAATTTTGAACCCAAGCAAGACCGTGTTAATGCCAGCTGAGCGAGCGGGTTGTTCACTAGCAGAGTCGATTACGGCAGCAGATGTACGGGCCCTTAAGCGCAAATACCCAGGTGTACCAGTTGTCACCTACGTTAACACCTATGCCGATGTCAAAGCTGAAAGCGACATTTGTTGCACCTCAGGCAATGCGGTAGCCGTCGTTGAATCACTCAAGAGCGACACAGTCATTTTCTTGCCAGATCAATACTTAGCAGCCAATGTGGCGCAGATGACCGGCAAGCATATCATATTCCCATCATTGACTGGCCAAGCTGATACAAATTTGCTCGATGTACAAATGATAGGCTGGCACGGCAAGTGTGAGGTACACGAGAAGTTCTCGGTCGAGGATATCAAGGCCGTGCGCGAACAGTTCCCCGATGTCGTTGTCGTATCACACCCCGAGTGCTCACCCGAGGTAGTGGCTGCCTCGGATTTTGCGGGTTCTACCAACGCCATGATTAAGTTTGTGCAGGATAGCAAAGCGCCACATTATTTGGTGTTAACTGAGTGTTCGATGGGTGACAACATTGCCGCCGCTAATCCCGAAAAGGATTTATTGCGCTTGTGTATGGTGCACTGTCCACATATGAACATGATTACCATGGAGAATGTGCGCGACTCATTGCTCTATACTCGCACCGTCATCGACGTACCTGAGGACATCCGTGTGCGCGCATACACTGCCGTTGAGCGCATGATTCAGATTGGATAATCACCGCCTCTCTGCGGATACACCTACCATGAAAACAACCGACGTATTGATTATCGGATCAGGGATTGCCGGGGCGGCAGCAGCACTCCGCCTCGCTCAACAATCCGATTGTCGCATTATCTTAGTCACACGTGAACCCGACCCAATCGAGTCCAACACACGCTGGGCGCAGGGTGGCATCATCCACCGAGGGATTGATGATGATGCAACATTGTTGGCACAAGACATCATTGCAGCTGGTGCAGGGGCTACTGACCCAGCGATTGCCCATCTATTGGCGACTGAGGGTCCACCGCGCGTGGAGCGGCTTTTGCTGGAACAGGCAGTGGTGGATTTTGAGCGCGATGCACAAGGCAACCTAGAGTTCGGTCAAGAGGCTGCCCATTCGCGCAGGCGCATATTGCATGTCGGCGATAGTACGGGTCGGAGCATCATCACTGCCTTGCACACCGCCGTGCGTCAACACCCCAATATTGAGGTGCTCACCAATGTCACAGCGGTCGACCTGATTACCTATCCGCATCACTCGCGGAATCCACTGGATGCGTATGGACCTGTGCGCTGCTATGGGGCATATGTGTTCGATCGTGACGGCCAGATGGTGCATCGCACCGTAGCCAAAATGACGATTCTTGCCACTGGCGGATTGGGGCGAATTTACCGAAATACAACCAATCCCGTGGGAGCACGTGGTGATGGTTTGGCTATGGCACACCGTGCCGGCGCACGAATTATCAATGCCGAGTATATTCAGTTCCATCCAACCACGTTGGCGTCACCAGGCGCACAAGGATTTTTGATTAGCGAGGCAGTACGTGGCGAAGGCGGTGTATTGCTTACACCGGACGGCAAGCGCTTCATGCAAAAATACGACCCACAATGGGCCGAATTAGCGCCACGCGACGTGGTATCACGGGCCATTCATCACGAGATGGAAAGTAACGGCTACCCGTACGTCCTGCTCGACATCGCTAATCACATGACACCCGAGCGTATTCGCAGTCGATTCCCAACCATTCATGCTGAGTGTTTGCGTATGGGCATCGACATCACGCACGAACCGATTCCAGTAGTACCTGCAGTACATTATTCGTGTGGTGGTGTAGCCGTCAATGAATGGGGCGAGAGTACCATTGCAAATTTGTACGCTGTCGGTGAGGTCGCCTGTACCGGGTTACACGGCGCAAATCGTTTGGCAAGCACATCACTGCTCGAGGGACTCGTATTTGGGGAACGATCGGCTGAGCACATTTTGACGCGCATCGCAGATGCCTCATACCCTGATCCGCACAGCATCCCACCATGGGATGAGTCAGGGTTGACGCATGAATCCGACCCAGCGCTCATTCAAGGTGATATGCAGACGATTCAAAACATCATGTGGCATTATGTCGGGTTGATTCGTTCGGGGGATCGTCTGTCACGCGCGATTCGTGAGTTACGCCATCTGCAGAATGAGATCGAGACATTTTATCGCAAAACAAAGCTCAGCGATGGGCTGATTGGGTTGCGTAATGCGGTCGAGAACGGGTTAATTATTGCACAAGCGGCGCGACACAATCGACAGAGTCGAGGCTGCCACTACCGCACTGATGCAGTTGATAGTGGCGAGCGACTCATTTAGTTGTGTATTAGGCGGGTACGCCGGCAATTCCAAGGCTGGCGGCCCGTTTGCTCAGTGCAGCAATAACCATGGGAATAAGGTCATCAATTGGCATGCCGAGGGCCTCCGCGTTGTGCATGATTTCTTCGCGGTTGACTGCACGGGCAAAGCCTTTGTCCTTGAACTTCTTTTTGACGGCAGCCACATCCACATCTGCGATGTTTTTGCTGGGACGGACGAGCGCCACAGCCACTACAAAACTCGACAGTTCGTCAACTGCAGCGAGTGATTTTTCCATTACACTGTCACGGCTCACACCAGTATAATCGGCATGCGACATGATGGCACGACAAATCTCCTCGCTCCAACCGTGCTCGCGTAGGTAGCGCACACCGACATAGGGATGTGCATTCTCAGCCGCAGTCAAATCAGGATGGCGTTCGTAATCCATGTCATGGAGCCAACCTGTAGCCTCCCAGACGGCAACATCGCCGTGATAGTGTTCGGCCAAGTGCGCCATCGAGGCAGCCACAGCGCCACAGTGTTTGCGCAAGACATCAGAGGTGACCCATTCGGCCAAAATCGTTTGGGATTGTGCAACTAAATCCATGATGCAGTTCTCTTTCGTCTGATACAGAACAGGTGAGGCCAAAGCCTCACCTGCGATACAACAACCAGCCTGATTTACTTGGCAGCGCGACGTCGGGCATGCAAGGCATGGTAAAGCACGACCGAGCCCGCTACGGCGACATTCAACGAGTTGATTTGGCCAAGCATCGGCAACTTAATCAAGAAGTCACAGCGCTCGCGGGTCAAACGCGCCATTCCACTCCCCTCTGAGCCAAGTACGAGAGCCAACGGCATATCAAGATCACTTTCGTCGTACATCTGGGCTGATGTGTCATCTTCTACACCAGCGACCCATACGCCTTGCTTTTGCAGACGCTCGATACTTTGGGCCAAGTTAGTCACGACGGCGATATTGAGGTGCTCCACTGCACCAGACGACGCATTAACGACCGCTGGGGTAATTTCGGCAGCGCGACGCCCAGGAATAATCACTCCATGTATACCCACAATCTCGGCAGTACGCAGGAGGGTACCAAGATTCTGGGGGTCTTGCAGGTGATCCAGCATCAACAAGAACGGCATTTCGTTCTTCGATTTGGCATATGCAAGCATCTCATCGACATCACTATAAGGGTACTCACTACACTCAAGCGCGACACCTTGATGGTTCAATCCATGCAACTTCTGCTCAAGAATCTTTTTGTCAACATGGTCAACAGGAATTTGCTGTTCGGTCGCGATGGCCAGACTCTCAGCCAACGCACCAACAGCTTGGGCACCAGCAGCCACCATCAGGCGTCTGACGGTTCGACGTTGCGCCCGCAACGTCTCACGGACGGCATTGCGCCCATAAATCAGTTCTGTCATTCGTTATAACCCCAAAGCATTCTTGATGCGATCGAAAAACCCTTCGTCATGCGGATCATAGCCTGACGCATCAGTACCATCTCCGTTTGCGCTCCCACGTGGATTAAACGTCCGGGCAAGCGCCTCAAACAAAATTCGTTGCTCCTCGGTCAGTGAATCGGGGATAACCACCTTGGCAATCACAACTTGGTCACCACGACCACTTGCGCGCAACATGGGTACCCCTTTGCCACGCAGGCGGAATGTTGTGCCATTCTGAATACCAGCATTGACCCGCAACGTCTCAACACCTTCAAGAGTAGGAACCTGCAATTCGGCACCCAACGCAGCTTGCGCCACATTGATGGGGAGCTCGAGGATAATATCGGTATCTTGACGGCGAAAGAACTGATGCGGTTGGATATCAAACGCCACATACAGATTCCCATAGGTCCCACCACGTGGGCCCGACTCACCCTCACCGGTCAAGCGCAATTGCGCTTGACTATCAATACCAGCAGGTACAGTCACAGTTAATTTGTGGAGCTTGCGTATGCGCCCTTCGCCGCGACAGTCACGGCAAGGAATAGCAATCACTGTTCCCTCACCACGACACACATCACAGGTCGTGACTGTCATCATATTAAAGATAGCCGAGCGCTGGCGGACCTCACCACTACCACCACAACGATGACATTTGACCGGTTCAGTACCAGCTTGTGCCCCTGTACCGCTACATGGTTCACATGATTCGAGGCGACGATATTCGATTTCTTTCTCGACACCAAACACAGCCTCTTCAAACGTCAGACGCAATGTATACTTCAGGTCAGCACCACGTTGTGGACCACGTTGTTGGCGACCACCACCAAAGAACGACTCAAAAATGGTTGAGAACGGATCTTCACCGCCAAACGGGTCACCACCATATCCGCCACCCATCGAAGGTCCGTTATGGCCAAATCGATCATAAACTGCGCGCTTTTCGGGGTCAGAGAGGACGGCATTGGCTTCATTGATTTCTTTAAAGCGTGCCTCAGCATCAGGTTCTTTGTTGACATCGGGATGTAGCTTACGCGCGAGAGTGCGGTATGCTTTGCGAATGTCATCAGGCGTGGCATCGCGTGACACACCGAGTACTTCATAATAATCACGTTTATTGGTCATGAGCGTTTCTCACCTTGATATTGTGTCAATTGGCTAATCCTTTTTGGATTGATCTGTATCACCCTCATCGGTATCAGCATCGACACTAGGACGAGCGCGGCGTAGCAAACCACGAATGCCATCACGAATCGTGCTCAGTTCCGGGATTTGGATGTCACGTAACTTCTCTGCAAGTGGCGTTTCACCGAGTTTAATCTCAGGCACTTTGATGTCGGGAACCTTGATTTCGGGCATTTGGACATCACGCAAGCGCGAGAGAACCTTTTGGGCCATATCATCGTGTGGCGCTGTTTTGCTAGAGTCATTACTAAATGCAGCATCATCCTCAGGTTGAGGATGGTACTTATTCGTCAAATCGTGTACGACCATCGTTAAATCAATCATGGCTTCATGGATCTCACGCACATTGGCTTGCTCCATGGCTGTCTGCACATCGTGAATACTGCGTTCTGCGTTTTGGCGACGCTCATCGCTAATTGTTGGGTCGTTGCGTAATGCACGCTGTGCGCTATACACGAGTGTGTCAACCTGATTTTGTAGGCGCAATACATCACGTTTCCGCCGGTCTTCATCAGCGTAGGAAGCAGCATCTTGAACCAAGCGCTCAATTTCGTCAGCACTTAAGCCTGAGGATGCCGCAATAGTAATATGCACTTCACGGTCTGTTCGTTTGTCACGAGCACGTACCTTAATAATGCCATCAGCATCAATATCGAATGTCACTTCGATTTGAGGGACACCACGTGGCTCCGGTGCAATACCGTCAAGCACAAATACACCCAGCGACTTGTTGTATTGAGACTCAACACGCTCCCCTTGTAGCACATGGATTTCAACGGCTTCTTGGTTATCCTGTGCCGTCGAAAAGACTTGACTCTTGAGCGTGGGCACTGTCGTATTCCGTGGGATTAATGGGGTCATCACACCACCGGTTGTCTCAATACCAAGCGTAAGTGGCGTCACATCAAGTAACAACACATCCTGGATATCACCAGCCAATACGCCAGCCTGCACCGCCGCACCAATGGCCACTACCTCGTCCGGATTAATTCCTTTGTGTGGGTCTTTGCCAAAGAAATTGCGCACTGCAGTCTGAATCGATGGCATGCGCGTTTGACCACCCACCAGAACAATAGCATCGATATCGGCAGGTTTTAGATTGGCATCTACTAACGCTTGTTTTACCGGCAGGAGTGAGCGATCAACAAGATCAGCAGTTAACGTCTCGAGACGAGCGCGGCTCAACTCTAGATTAAGATGCAGGGGACCACTTGCATCAGCTGAGATAAACGGCAGGCTAATCTCGGTATTGAGAATAGTCGAGAGCTCCATTTTGCTCTTCTCGGCCGCTTCACGCATACGCTGGAGCGCAGTACGATCGGTGCGCAAATCGTGCCCTGTCTCTTTTTGGAAGACCTCGAGCATATATTGAATAATGCGCTCATCGAAATCATCGCCACCTAGGTGTGTGTCACCATTCGTAGACAAAACCTGAAACACATTATCATTCAGCTCAAGAATCGACACGTCAAAGGTACCACCACCCATGTCATATACGACAATAGTCTGATTATTGACCTGATTATCAAGACCATAGGCTAACGCAGATGCAGTTGGTTCGTTGATAATCCGCAATACATCAAGCCCAGCAATACGACCAGCATCTTTGGTGGCCTGCCGTTGCGCATCATTAAAGTACGCAGGGACGGTGATTACCGCTTGAGTGATTGGCTCACCAAGATACGTCTCAGCATCCATTTTGAGTTTTTGGAGCACCATCGCTGAAACTTCGGGGATTGCATAGTTCCGATCGCCGAGTGTAACATTGACATCACCATTATCAGCCGACGAAAGTCGATACGGCACGAGCGCTGTATCTCGTTGCACCGTCTTATCTATCAATTTACGACCCATGAATCGTTTCGCTGAGAAGACAGTTTGTTCGGGATTGACTACAGCTTGGCGCTTGGCGATTTGGCCTACAAGGCGCTCCCCAGATTTGCTAAACGCCACTACTGACGGCGTCAGCCGCTGACCTTCGGCGTTCGGAATAATCGTGGGTTCGCCACCCTCCATGACTGCCATCACTGAATTGGTGGTGCCGAGATCAATACCGATTACTTTACCCATGCAATCCTCTATTGTGTGACTAGCACTAGCTCAAACGACTCTGTCTGCTTTATACCATCAAATCACTGCACAGCATACCCCTACGCCTGGCCAACCTTAACCATGGCAGGACGTAGGACTTTGTCGTGGAGCATGTATCCCTTTTGGAGTACGGCTACAACTTTGCCGTCACTGTCTGACAATCCTGTTTCATACGCAACTGCTTCGTGCAGATTGGGGTCAAATTGTTGACTTAATGCATCCATTACAGTAACACCCTCACTCTCAAGCAGCTGCTGGAGCTTATTTGGAATCAGCTTAAAGCCACCAAACCACGGTGAATTCACAATTTCGGGAGTGGCGCTACTTGAAGCACGCGCTAAATCGTCGACCACTGGCAAAATTTTGAGCAATAACCCAGCACTCGCGCGCGTTATCAATTCAATCCGCTCAGCCTCATATCGACGCTTTAAGTTTTTGTAGTCAGCCGCAGCACGCAAATGGGCGTCCTTGTGCTCTGCAACTTCTTTCTCGAGGGCCTCAATCCGTTCTTGGAGCGTAGCTATATCATTCATCTCAGGTGCCTGAGTCTGCTCAGTTTGATTCTCTGGATTGACTTGCTGATCACTCATGAGATCCTCCCATTCACACAAAAGAACATAGCTTAATCTTGTATTTGACCCTCAGCATCATTGCGTGGCTCACCATGCAACTCACTGACTAAATCACTCATGACTGATGCAATATACCGTACGGTAGCAATTGCCCGTGCATATGGCATACGGGTCGGCCCTACCACACCCAATACACCAACAATCTCATCATCGACCCCGTACCGTGCCAATACAATACTCATGTCCCGCATATCATGCCGTTCGTGCTCGGTACCGATTATTACCTGAACCCCATCACTTTGTGTGACTCGTGGAATGAGCGGCGCAATGGCTTGACCACTCTGCACCAACTCCAACATCTGTTTGACTCGGTCAGTCTGAGCGAATTCAGGTTGCTCAAGCAACTGCATAAGTCCATCAGCGCGAATATCGCTATCAAGCGCATCTTCATACTGTCGCATTGTAGTACATACTACATCCACTAATTGGCGAGTCACCGCATCAACGCGATCAGATGCATGATCAAGACGCTCGCGAATCTGTACAACTGACGCGTCATGGCATAACTCGTTGACAAACGTCGCAAGGCGCATCAAATCATCTTGGGTCTGGCTTGACTCAAACGTGATGGTTTGCTGTCGCACCATGCCGTCATGAAACACCACCACTGCTAATGCCAACATGTCATGAATCGAAATGAGATGTACACTACGCAAACGCGCTGCCGCACCTCGTGGTGGCAAGATGACTGATACGTTATTAGCCGTACGCGCCATCACCATCCCTGCTAAATCAAGCCACTGATCAAGCGCGGTGTGTGCCCGATAAAACTCGTGGCGAATCGCGCGTTGCTCTACGGCAGTAAGTGAAGGACGATCCATCAGGTTTTCGACAAAAAAGCGATAACCCGCATCAGTTGGCACACGACCAGCTGATGTATGCAGATGTGTCAGAAAGCCAAGATCTTCGAGAGCGGACAACTCATTGCGAATGGTCGCCGACGATACATTCAGGCCGTAGCGTCGCACCAGATGATCTGACGCAACCGGCGCAGATGTCTCGATATAGGCTTGAATGACGAGTTTGAGTATTTGCCGGCGTCGTTCGGTCATCTCTGCCAACATAGCCGCTCCTGAGCGATAAACATACTACGTTTATCGTATCGCTGCCATACCCAAGGTACATGCGCCAGCATCACATGCTTCTGTGTATTGTAGCATAAAGCATACGAATGTTGCGTTCAGATGTGTGTTGTTCTGTTAATGAAATATATGAATATTTGATGACTATGATGAATATCTATCAAACTATATCGTCGTAGCACCATCGTTGTAATACCATACACTCTGCTCGATTCATCACAATCCACATAACAGCACGGCACATACCTACTATAATCAATGCATCATACCAGTTCAGTAAAGGAGACCTCATGCCGGCAATCTATGCAATGGATACGTTTTTCTATACGTCATTAGGTAGCTATGATGTAACCGCACGTTGCCAAATGCTGAGTGAACTTGGCTATGATGGAACCTATTTGACAGTATGGAGTCCACAGGCAGAACGCGACATTGCCTTGCTTGACACCGTACCAGCTATGCATAAACTTGCAGTACATGGTGTCTACTTTATGCTGAATATTGCCGACGAACACGCTATGCGCCATACGCTGGCATTAATCGCCCAAGTACCTGTTGCGACAACAATTGAACTTGCCGTCTTTGTAGGACAACCTAACCAACACCAACAAGATGCGCAATTTGATGCACTTTTGTTGAATTATTTACCACAATTATGTCAAATTGCAGAACAACATAATCACCAACTCGCACTCTACCCGCATGTGCAATTTTGGCTTGAGACTGCCGCAGATGCCGTCCGTATTTGCACCAAATACCCACACCCGCGTCTCGGCATCGCATTTACTGCGTTTCATTGGTATGCCAGCGGACAACGTGATCTTGTCGCTACGTTACACCTCATCGCACCTTGGCTCAAATCAGCCAATATCTGCGGGAGTCGCATGTTACCTCCAGGAAACACACTACCAGCAAGTATCGAACTCATCGATCGTGGTGAGCTTGATCTGTTTGTGGTGCTCTGCCACCTCAAAGCGATTGGCTATACTGGACCAATCGGGCTCCAAGGATATGGGATTGGTGGAGACGTATACCATAACCTGCGCACCTCGATTAACACCTTCCGCGACCTAAATACTCGTGTTGCGCTCCGTAGTCACTGGGCACATGGACGCTCACCTGAGGTCTCATGACAAAAGGCAGTATCAATGCATGATCTAATTATTATCGGCGCTGGCCCCATCGGCAGTGGCGCGGCCCGCCATGCAAGTATGCAGGGTCGCTCAGTCACAGTCATCGCCCCGCACGAAGCACCCCGCGATACGCATATCGTCTGGAGTAGTCACTACGACCAAGGTCGCATTACCCACCGTTCAGCACGCAATATGACACTCGCCCATTGGGCCAATGAGGCGATTGCCGAATATCGCACCATTGAGGCCCAAAGCGGAATCGCGTTTTATCACCCGTGTGGCACATTGACGTTAAGTGCCTCGAGCGAGGGGTTTAGTTATACGCAACAACGCCATCAACTCGAGCACGATCTTGCATTCCAATATGAAGAATTAACACCAAGCAAATTGTCACAACGCTTTCTGATGCTCAGCAATGACCTCCCATATCACGGACTATATGATGGACCGCCATCCGGAGTGATTAACCCACGCCGCTATGTGGCAGCCCAACTGGCTTGTGCAGCCAATCATGGTGCCACACATATCAATGATGTGGTGACATCCTTACAACCACATCACGAGTATGTTGCGCTCAAAACCCATTCTGGTCACGAATACGCCGCACAACAGGTCATCATAGCTGCAGGAGCCTACAGTGGTTTATATGGCCTATTACCCTCACCAATCGACCACACCGTCAAAAGCGAAATCGTCACACTAGGAGAAGTATCCGCAAAAACAGCCGCGACCCTCGCAGATATGCCAAGTATGATGGTGGACTGCGTATCTCCAATCATTGAAGATGCATATTTAACACCGCCAATCCACTATCCCGACGGCAAATGGTATATAAAATTAGGTAGTAACAGCATATACGACCAGTTTTTTGATGACCATACAACACTCACTCAGTGGATTCGATCTGGTGATAGAACTGCCACACATCATGCACAAATCGCCTTGTTGAAAGAGCTATTCGCCAACATCGAATGGCAATCATTTACGAGTCTGCCGTGTGTGATTACCCGCACATCGTCAGGAGTACCTCAAATTACACGTGTACACCCACGTGTCACAGCAGTGGTGGGATGCAATGGATCGCTCGCCAAAAGTGGCAGTGTCGTTGGCAAGTTGGCAGTACAGATGATGCAATCCTAAACAAAATACCCCGCAGACCTCATTGTCTGCGGGGTGCGAACGCTGTGTCGCGTTACTTCTTTGCTTCGGTATAGTCAAAGACATTACCAGGCTGCCAAGGCGTACCCACCAGTGGAAGAACGAAGCGGTCAAGGCCAAGCCAGCCAGCGTTGCGCCATGCAAGAATGATAAAGATTGCCGGAATCGCCAAGATTGGGTTCGTGCTGATTGTACCAGCCAACAATAAGTTGGTGTTCATCACCACTCCGAAGAAGGCAGCAATACCAGTTAGCATACCCAAGATCAACCCAAGCCCGACAGCAAGCTCACCGAACGCTACCAGGTAACTATAAATCTCAGCATATGGCAACACGAATGTTTCGAGATAACTCGCATACCACCCTTGTACCGATGGCCGTGGATTCGTCTCTGCGACAATCGATTTGGCAATGGCACCCTTCACGAAACCCGTGATACCAGCCCCAGCCTCAGCACCAACCCATGCAGGGTCAGTTACCTTGTGCCAACCCGCATCCAACCACTGCCATCCCAATCATACGCGTACAACTAACCACAACACACTTGCACGTGGATCAGCAAACAAAAAGTGAGCGGTCTTCGACTCATGAAACTGGGCAGGGCTCGTAATCTTTGCACTCGTGCTCATGACATCCCCCTTGCGAGTTGTGGGGCGAGATATGCTCGCCGCCGCGATTTGTTTGGCGTCAACAAACGGTACCAGTCTGCTGACATCTCATACACGCACAGACAAACTTGCTTTGCCTGCTTGGTCGTCATATCGCTGTGCCTCCCATCGACATCAGATATGCGACCAACTACCCTACATATCCTCTATGCAGTGCGTCCCGCAATAGTGCGGTACGGGCTGTAATGAGCGTATCCGTAACTCCTCTGCGCCTCTGTCTCTCAACTCGCCCTCATGATACTCCCGCACTTCTAACCTTTCAAGCGATATTGTGATTAAAATCACTATTGTACATTAAAATTTGATGAGAAATTAGTTTTGGCAATTATTAGCTACTCATGACGAACAAAGTCACCAGGTACTAAGAAACATATTCACATGTACAAATCACGTTTTGTGTTATACGTACACCTACGACGGCGTACGCATATGAGCAATTCGTTCAGATGCTGGCGGGTGCGAATAATAGACAGCTGCATACAACGGATCGGGAGTAAGCGTACCGGCATTATCGCGATAGATAGCGATTAAGGCGCCGCTCATATCGTCGACACTGGTATGACGGACCGCAAATGCATCTGCTGCAAACTCTATTGAGCGAGACCAAGCTGACTGCACCGGATCAAACACAAAGGTAAAGACCGGAGCAATCAACACACAGGTCAAGAGCGCTGGGCCAAGACCAGATGCACCGACACCAAGTGCCGGTAAAAACCACGGCTGAGCGATAATCCAGGCCATAATAGCAAAGCCAACGAGCGTCATCACTGTCGAGGCCACAATGATTTTGGGGATATCACGATGTTTATAGTGACCAATCTCGTGCGCCAGCACGGCTGCAGCTTGTGTAGGGGACAGTTTCTCGAGCAACGTATCATAAAAGACTACGCGCTTGTTACGTCCAAAGCCAGTAAAATAGGCGTTGGCCAGTGTCGAACGCCGCGAGGCATCCATTACAAAGACTTTGCTTTGGGCAAAGCCAGTCTGGTGTAAGAGCGCCTGAGCAGCCTGATAAAAATCGCCCTCAACGAGTGGTGTAAACCTATTGAACAGGGGCGCAATGGCCACCGGATAGAGCCACATGCCGATGAGCTGCGCGAGAGTCACAAAAGCCCACGCCCAAATCCACCACATTGCGCCGGTCATATGAAACAACCAGACCACCACCCAAATCATCGGAGCACCGACGACACCTGCGACAAGTAGTCCAATCATGCGATCCCGCGCAAACAACAATGGCGTAGTTCGATTAAACCCAAACCGTGCATCGATACTAAAAGTACGGTAGATGCTCAGCGGAAGTGACAGCAACGTGCTGATGAGATACCAACTAAGTAGCAAGATAATAATAGCCAGTTCAGGATCGACAGCAAAGGTATTCACCGTCGCAGTAAGCCAGGTCAGCCCGCCGGCAAATGTCCACCAGACCAGAGTAGCGGCTGACCAAATGATGGCAATGCGCTCAATCTGCCCTTTGGCAACAGTATAGTCAGCTGCCTTTTGGTGGTTCTCACGGCTAATCACCGTCACAAAATCGACCGGCACCTGGTCACGGTGCGCCTGCACATGACGCGATTGGCGCAAAGACAACCAAAATCGGACGATCGTGTATATGATGAGCAATCCACCAAATACGACGGTGAATGGATGCATATCAACGCTCTTTCTTATCGATAAAACATGCGTGTAGATCACACAAAACAGTACATCATCATATGTAGCCTACCACAGGAATGCCGTATTGACATCGTTTTGTAATCTGCTACAATAATTGTCCGTTCAAGTAAAGGAGGGTGCATGGAATACGATTTGGTCTGTTTTAAGGACGGTACCAAAGCGCCAAAATCATTCGTTGCATTTTGTGTGACCCAAATCAAACAAATGTCGGGTGCACAGGATGGGCTCGTAGTGTTAATGTATTTAATTGAATTGAGCCGTGACCACAAAAACACCCCGTTAGGGCGTAATCAAATGCGACAACTCCTAAACATGGGCATCATTGAAAAGGAAGGAACGAGTTTTGTCCTCAACGCGGTGTTCAAACAAGTGCTCATTGAGGCTGATCGACAAAACACCATGTACGAAACAATATATAACCGATTGGTCTATGACAAAGACCCAGCGAAAGTAACGGACGATGCGAACACACCAGATGACAACGATGCAGACGAAAAAGATTCGCCGTTTGATGAACAACCAATGCAGATTTTTTATATCGGCATGAAGCCACTGTTCGAGAAGTTAGTCATTCAGTTTGAGTACTACAACTCACAAACCGGTCAATACTCAAACATCGACTACAAACCCGACGAAGAGTTTGAACTGCCCAACACAGTCCGTAGCTATTTACAATCGCTCAATTAACAAGAACGCGCTCCGTATGCATTCATACGGGGCGCAACGTTTACCTAGATATATACTAATCGCGGTGGGAACTGCCCCGGAACATCAGGCTTCGTCATAATCAGTTGCGAACCATCAAAGGTATATATCGTCGGATATCCATGGTAATTCGCATATGACTGAATTGATCCTGCAATAAACTTGAATCCACCACTCACATTAAATACCGCATCAAGTCGTTGATATGCACTACATATACTATCTAGCATTGCTGTGAGCTCACGCAAGGCATCATCAAGCCCTGCCGCATTCCCAACTTGTAATCCAGCAACGCTTACATATTGACTATTGAGCCGAGGGTATACACGATGAATGGCCCGTTGTGTAACTTCACGCATGAAATGACCAAGCGGCGTTTGAGTCGTCAAAAAAATATACCGCACGCTGGGTACGCCCCACTGCTGACACCGTGCAGTTTTTTGCGCATAAAGCAACAACGTTTTGAACTCGACTGACTGAAAGACTAACTCGGGGTTTTCGACCATTTTTTGACGAATACGCTCAAGCACATGACGTACTGCTGGTACAAGTTGCATTTCATTAGCGTTTGCTTTGAGCATACGTCGTTCATCACTACTTAAACCAAACGGGCTTAACAACGTCATTCCAACAGTACTCACAATAAGTTTGGCCATGACATACCCCCTTTACGTGTATTCATATTGTAAAGGAGAAAAGAACATTGTTATTTGTAATTATTCACAATTTTCAAAATAGTTATTGACTTTTCTGACGAACGACCCAATAGATTCGTAGGCCTAGCAAGATAATAAGGATTATGGCATATATTAGCGGCTCACGAATGTCACTTTTAACCAGCCACAAAAAATGAATGACAGCCAATATTGCAATAACGTAGTTAAAACGATGGATTCTTTTCCACCATATCCCAAGCCGTTTTTGCATATTTTTGGTTGATGTCAGTGCTAATGGTAGCATACAAATAAAAGCAGACAAACCCACAATTAAATATCTTTTTGTCAATAAATTTTGACTCATTAATTGCCAATTCCAATTATAATCTACCCACATATAGACGAGCAGATGCGCAAGCGCATAGCTAAAGGCGTAGAGGCCAAGAGGACGGCGGGTTGCGATTAACACTTTGGGGAACCCGAATCGCACAAGCGGTGTGACAGCGAGGCTAGCGATCAACAGCTGTAATGCAGCATCACCTGTGACCGTCGTAAAAGTCGCCACCGGGTCAAACGGCCATCCCTCGTACCAGATACGCCACGAGATAAGGATTAACGGCACGAGGGCACTGAGATGCGCAAGTATACGAAGCAAGCCAGGTTGAGGGCGCAACGAAATGCGAAACATGATTAGTAGAACTTTCGCAAATCCATACCGGTATATAACGACGCTACTTGCTCTGCATAGCCATTAAACATCAACGTCTGGCGGCGGCCTAGTTCGCCGATACGGCGCTCATCAGCCTGCGACCAACGCGGGTGATTCACGCGAGGATTCACATTAGCATAAAAACCATACTCATCGGGGGCGGCGGCCATCCATAGCGAAGTCGGTTGTTCTTCGACTAGGCTAATACGCACAATCGATTTAATACTTTTAAAACCATATTTCCACGGTACGGCTAAGCGCAACGGCGCCCCGTTTTGGTTGGGCAACGGATTACCATACACACCAGTCACCATTAGAGTCAAATCATGCATTGCCTCATCAAGACGCAATCCCTCGGCATATGGCCAGGTATACCATGGTTCTTTTTGGCCGGGCATCTGTTCAGGATCATAGATTGTCTCAAAGCGGACATACTTGGCGGCGCTGGTAGGTTCTACTTGGTTCAGTAAGCGGTTCAGGGCAAAGCCATACCAAGGGATGACCATTGACCAACCTTCGACACAGCGCAAGCGATAGATACGCTCTTCACTCTCAAAGGCAAGTAAATCTTCGAGGCCAAAGGTAGTCGGTTTGTTAACCAAACCATCGACAACAACATTCCACGGGCTTGCATTAAAGTTTGCCGCCATCTCAGCAACGCGCTCTTTGGCTGTCGTAAATTCATAAAAATTGTTATACCCCGTCACTGCAGCATACTCAGTCAAGGAATCGCCGAGTTCGTCAGTTTTGCTAACAGCAACTGGCATCACGGGTGACGGTGTCACACTGGTAGTCGTTTGAGGTGCAGCACAGGCTACGGCAGCTAATGCCGCTGGAGTCAATGCCATACGAGTCATAAACGAACGACGTTGGCGATACAAATGCTCGGGCGTAATCTCAGATGAAGGAATTTTGGTCACAGTCGTACCTCAGATTCGTATGATGATAACTCGTTTAATAGGAGTACGGTACCTGATATTGATGAGAGAACGGTGAAACATTCATCCCGTAGCGATACATACATAAACCCCCGTAGCAACGCAGCATGCCGCATCGCTACGGGGGCATTCAATCATGCATTTATTGCATGACCATACCACCATCGGTATTGAATGTTTGACCGGTGATATAGGAGGCCTGCTCTGAGGCCAAGAAGGATACCAGTGCAGCAACATCCTCGGGCGTACCAAGACGACCGAGTGGAATTTGCTTCATCAGCGCTTCGCGCGTTTCGGGGCCAAGGCCAGCAGTCAACTCGGTATCGATGAATCCAGGTGCCACAGCATTGACGGTGATACTACGTGAACCAATCTCGCGGGCAACCGACTTGGAGAAGCCGATAATACCTGCCTTCGCAGCCGCATAATTTGCCTGGCCCGCATTACCCATCAAGCCCACTACCGAGGTGATATTGATGATACGCCCCCAGCGAGCACGTGTCATCGGGCGCAAGGCAGCACGAGTACACAAAAACACACCGCGCAAATTCGTGTCCATTACGGCATCCCAATCGTCGTCCTTCATGCGCAACATCAAGGTGTCACGGGTGATGCCGGCGTTGTTAACCAAAATATCAATTCGGCCAAAACGTTCGGTTACCTCTTTGAAGAGGCGATCAACATCCTCGGCATTGGCCACATCTGCCTGAATCGCCACGGCTTTGCCACCGGCAGCCTCGATTGATGCAATAGTCTCGTCCGCAGCCGCTTGATTGCCACGATAATTGATGACCACAGTAGCTCCAGTCGTGGCCAATGATTGCGCAATTGCCCGACCAATCCCGCGCGACCCACCAGTGACTAATGCGACGCGCTCATCAAGACGAATTTGCATGCCAGAATCCCTCTCACTTTTATCACGCACAACTACCGCGAAATATCATAGAGTGTAATGCCATCGATTAATACCACTGGCTTATCTTTGGCACTTTTGGTGGCAGAGCTCGTAAACTCGGTAGAGGTCACAACAATGCCCTTGGTAATGCCCTCGCGCTTCATCTCTTGGAGCAAGCTCTCGACAGCTCCTGCGGAGACACGCTCGGCCGTCGAACAGCGAATATGGTATTGCTCCTGCTCGTGTTCGAGCCACAAATCGACGTACTTATCCTTCTCAACAAACTTGTAGTCTTTGAAGGCAAAGCCTTTTTTCTTAAATAACTGATTAACAAAGCCACCTAATTGTGCCAACGTCAACCCACGAATATCACCGACCTCGCGGATAGCACCAGCACGCTCGAGTGTGCCACCCCGTTCGGCTGTCTGGTTGCGCATCTCACGATTACGCTCCTCCATACGCCCTGAGGTGGTTGCACCAAACGTGCAAAAGGCAATCAACGAGAACGAGATAAACCCACTCGCCGTCAGCCAGGTACTCATCATTGTGGTTGACTCAGGTGCGAGCGTTGCTACCATATCGTTACTGTTATAGACAAATATCAGCACCCACAACAACGCAGTGCTCGTAATGGCACCAACTAAACCAGTCAGTAATCCATACAAGCCATAGAATCCAGGTGCAGTACGGGCGAGCAATAAACCAACAGTGACTGGAATAATACCTGCAACGACTGCCAACACACTTGATTGCAACAACGAAATCGGCATCAAAAGGCCGGCACCAATGCCATACAGCAGAATGGTTGACCACTTGAGCGACGCAAAGCCTTGGCGCAGATATTCACCTGCTGGCATCATCAGGCGACTACCCGATGATTTAGGATCTTGACTCATCTGTTTCCCTACGTTTCAACAAAGATGCATGATCGCGCAACAACAACTCATCAACCGCACGGCGCAAATGGGCGATATCAGCAAACGAGAGATAGACCGACGCAAACCGAATATAGGCGACTTCGTCAACCTCACGTAGCAAGCGCATTGTGACATCACCAACATGCGCCGACGACACCTCATGTTCACTACTCATCAATAACTCGGACTCTATGTCGTTGCCGAGTTGCTCAATGCGTTGTGCTGATACCGGTCGCCGATAACATGCCGTCAAAATACCACGCATCAACTTGTCACGGTTATACGGCTCGCGTTCGCCGTTCTTTTTGACAACGGTAATACTGACTGTCTCAACGCGCTCGTACGTGGTAAAACGTCGTCCACATTGCGGACAACGTCGGCGTCGCCGAATCGAACTCCCATCATCGAGCTTGCGCGTATCAACGACATCACTCTCTGCGTGCGCACAATACGGGCACCGCATGCTGAACCTCCACTGGACAAACGGTCCCATTACCGCTGATTATACCATCTCTCGACACAATAAGCCTGCAGACGGCACCATGATTGTTATACGCTAGCCACGAAATTGGGGTAACCAACGCTCCTGCGCCACGAACAACTCATCCACCATAGCGCGTATCTGATCGAGTGTACACACTGCCCCTGTCAACGGATCCAGCATCACTGCATGATAGACTGCCTCACGGTTGCCACCTAACGCCGCCTCAACAATCAGCTCCTGCACATTAATGTTCGTCCGATTTAAGGCTGCTAATTGGGTCGGATAGTGAGCAATTGTGGTCGGCTGAATCCCATGCCCATCAACCAAACACGGCACTTCAACACAGCATCCTGACGGCAAATTAGCAATCAAGCCACGATTAGGCACGTTGCCATTAATCCGCGTCGGCGTATTGGCCTCAATCGCCTCAATAATATGCGAACCATACTCGTGCGAACGCACCGTTGGGATATCGCGCGCACCGGCAATCATCTCGGCACGCTCGGTAGCCGTATGCACCTCACGCTCGAGACAATGGCGTAAATAACCACCTGTCCGCCCAAAATCAAACCAGTGATCGTGTGGGCTCGTGAACTTGGGCACCAGTTCCTCATGAATCATGGTTGGGTTTTTGCGAAAGTAAGGCGAGTACTCGCTGGCATGACCACTCGACTCCGTCACAAAATAGCCAAAATGACGCATCAAATCAATGCGTACCGGCTCACTACCATAAACATCGGCCTGCTGGGTGGCCACTCGAATAGCAGGATACAAATCGGTACCCTGGCGATCCTCAAAACGCAAAAAGAACGCTTGATGATTGATCCCTGCACAATGATAGACTACATCTTCATACGGCGTATTTGCCCACTGCGCAAGCATCTCACTCGTGCCCTGCACACTATGACACAAGCCAACATGGGCAGTGCCCTTCGCTTTATCAACAGCCCAACAATTGGCAGCCATAGGATTGACGTAGTTGAGCAGGAGTGCATCACGATGGCCGACCGCTGCCATGTCATCACATAAATCAAGCAAAACAGGGATGGTCCGCAAGGCGCGGAACACACCACCTGGACCGAGCGTATCGCCGACACACTGCTCAACACCATACCGTTGTGGAATCTCGATATCGCTCTGGTAGGCTGTTAATCCCCCCTGTTGAAAAGTAGTAATCACGTATCGCGCCCCACGTACCGCTTCACGCCGATCCGTCGTAGCACTGACAGTTGCCTTGAGACCACGTTTATCGATGAGCGTCTGTACTAACTGACGCGCGGTCTCAAGGCGGATTGAATCGATATCCATCAAGGTAATATGACTCTCTTGTAGAGCTGGCGCCAACAAGATATCACTACACAAATTGCGGGTAAACACCACACTACCGGCACCTATCAATGTAATCTTGGCCATATGGGTCCTTTATTTGGTAGGGGAGAATCTGCGGCTATCTTACCAGATGTTATGCGTGGTTTGGCAGAAAGTGCAACAGCGCCAACAACAGATACATGACACACATTGTCACACGTTTTATAATGAACCAACATCTCACACAAAAGGATTATACCCATGCGTGTTTTTCGCAGCGATGCGCATATCAATCACATGCCAGTACACGAATTCTACGATGGTATCTTGATTCCGCCATTTGAGTCGGCCGAGCGCGCCCATATCATCGATCGTGCACTTGACACCGCCGGTTTTGCCAGCGAGACGACACTCACACCAGTACCTGACGATATCTTGGCGCGCATTCACACGCGCGCATACCTCAACTATCTCGCCACTATTTATCCCCGCTGGTGTTCAGCTGGGGGCGCAGTCGAGGCCGTATTACCAAGCACACTGGCGGTACGCTGGATGAACCGCTACTCACCACATCCACTCGCCGAACCAGGATACTATGCGTTCGATTTGAGCGCACCAATTGTAGCTGGTACCTGGGCAGCAAGCCTTGATGCAGCCAGTATGGCCTATAGCGCTGCCCAAGCAATAATTGACGGAGCGCCACTGGCCTATGCTCGCTGTCGCCCACCGGGGCATCATGCCGGTAGCGACATGTGTGGCGGGTATTGTTATATCAATAACGCGGCTATTGCGGCCGAGACGTTGCGAGTACGGGGACGCGTGGCAATCCTCGACATTGATATTCATCATGGCAACGGTACACAGCAGATTTTTTATGAGCGCAATGATGTCACATTTGTGTCAATTCACGGGCACCCAGATGTCTGTTATCCATACTTTTTGGGATTTGCCGACGAAACAGGAGCTGGGCTTGGCACCGGTCACAACTGCAATATCCCTCTGGCATTTGGCAGTGATGACGCCACATATCTCGATGCACTCGACCAAGCCCTAGTGTACATTCATCAGCAACAGGTCACAGCATTAGTTATCTCGGCAGGATTTGACACCTATGGTGGAGATCCGCTGGGCGGCTTTGCGTTGACGCGTGAATGCTATCGTCTGATTGGACAACGGTGCATGGCATTAGGATTGCCAGTGGTTGTGATTCAGGAGGGTGGCTATGCCATAGATGCGCTGGGTGATAATCTCGTGGCGCTTTTGCACGGTATGACGGGAGTATGATAGGATTACCCAATCATGACACTGATATGGATTATGTGAGGACATGTTATGACTCGTCTCCCAAACGGCGGACGGATAGAGGTTATTTGTGGCTGTATGTTCAGCGGCAAAACCGAAGAGCTAATCCGTCGTCTCAATCATGTGCAATTGGCTCGCCAAACATTATTGGCGTTTACGCCACGCCGCGATACGCGCTATCGCACCGGCAGTCTAGCTAGCCACAATGGTTTGACCATCGAGGCCATCACCGTCTCGACAATTGATGAAGTGGTCGCACAGACACCAATCGGGACACAGGTCGTAGCAATTGACGAGGTACAGTTCCTCGAGAGTGATCCAATTGCAATTGCCACTGGCTGTCAAGCGCTCGCCGACCGCGGTGTGCGTGTGATTGTGGCCGGCCTTGACCAGGACTTTCGTGCACGGCCATTTGCCATCGTCGCCGAGTTGATGGCAGTCGCCGAGCAGGTCGACAAGTTATTTGCGATTTGTGTCAAGTGTGGATCATATGCAACACGCTCACAACGTCTCCTTGATGGACAACCAGCGCCACATTCGGCACCGGTGATTGTGGTTGGTGGGCTTGATTTGTACGAGGCACGTTGTCGCGTCTGTTATGAGGTTGGTCCTGCGTGAAAATGACCACAAACAAAATCATTTATGGTATATTATTTGACATGGTAGGGAATCATTACCGCTAGTGAGGATAATAGTATGCCATACGTTATTACCGAGGCATGTATCGGCACCAAAGATGCATCATGTGTCTCTGTTTGCCCGGTTGACTGCATTTACGAGTCAAAAGACGGCAAGCAGTATTACATCAACCCGGACGAGTGCATCGACTGTGGCGCCTGTGAGCCAGAGTGCCCAGTTGAGGCCATCTACGCTGACGACGCTGTTCCAGAGAACATGACCAAGTACATTGCCATCAACCGCGACTACTCAAACTAATCGCACCTGCGCATTTGCGCTGATTCACAGCCCGCCACAGATGTGACGGGCTGTGTGCATTCTTGCACCATCCCTTGCTCACATATATTGTTATTGTCACGTACGCATACCATACCCTGTTACCCGTAGTACAATACCTGTATTCATTCGCGGTATGGAATAACATGAAACGCACTACACAAAACACAATTACTGTAATCGGGGCATTTAGCAGTCTCATTATTGCCCTGAGTATCTGGCTCCTGAATCAACCTGGGGATTTATGGTCGCGGCGCTGGTTGCTGATTATGATCCCGCTGATTAGTGGTATTGCATTACTCATCAGTTGGCGCCATGTATGGCAAGATGTCGCACTTGGAATTGCACTAACATACTTTGTTACGCCACTCCTGGCTGCACGCATCGAATCGTGCTTTTTGCCGATTGACGGAGCAATTCCTTGTTTTGCCGATGTCAATCAAGTGCGCACTATCGCCGATCAACTCGGACATCCTATCTATTACCCCGGGCTCATTGTGTTTCATGTCATCGGGGTTGGAGTCACTTGGTGGTATATCAGTCGCAAAGGAGAATCCGATGCATCAGCACGTCAGACAACGACTTGAAGCGTTTGAACAGAGTTATCTTTCACCACACGCTGCCAAAAGCGCCAATGCGACACGCGACCGCACCGAAGATGAATCACCGGTACGCACCAGCTTCCAACGCGATCGCGATCGTATTCTGCACTCCAAACCTTTTCGACGGCTTAAACACAAAACTCAGGTATTCATTGCCCCACTCGGCGACCACTATCGCACGCGCTTGACGCACACGCTCGAGGTTACCCAAATTGCGCGGACGGTAGCACGTGGACTGCGACTTAACGAGGATCTGGTCGAGGCGATTGGGCTCGGTCACGATATCGGCCATGCGCCGTTTGGTCATGCGGGCGAGACAGCCTTATCGCATGCGATTGGCGACTCATTCCGCCACAACGAGCAAAGCCGCCGTATTGTAGAGGTATTAGAAAAAAACGGCGCAGGATTAAATCTCACCTACGTCGTGCGCGAGGGCATCTACATGCACTCCAAAGGACGGCGTGACATCAGCGCCAAAGCGTGGGGTGTTGCAAGTACACTCGAGGGACAAATTATCAAGGTTGCAGACTCAGTAGCCTATATCAACCATGACATCGATGATGCCATGCGGGCCGGGATTTTGCGGGCCGAGGATTTGCCTATCGAGGCCATTGAGGTGCTTGGTGACTCACATGCCGCTCGCATTAACACAATGGTGACTGACCTCATCGACCAAAATTGGTGGGCCTCAGGTGATGGCGAAACACCAGCCGAGTTTGAGCTCAAGATGAGTCCTTCTGTTCTCAAGGCGACGAACACACTCCGCGAGTACATGTACCAGAACGTCTATCTCGGGTCAGCCGCCAAGACCGAGGATCACAAGGTTGAGTTAATTATTGACTTGTTATATAAGCATTTTGTGGCACATCCAGAGCAAATCCCGGCTGACATCATGGACATTAATCGCAAGCTTGATGAGCCGCTTAGTCAAGCGGTCGTCGACTATGTGGCAGGCATGACCGATAGATTTGCGACGCAAGTCTTTCATGATATTTATGTGCCACGCACATGGGGATTATAGAAACGATATATGACTAGCAACAGCGTGATTGAGACAATCAAAGAGCGGATTGATATTGTCGAGCTCATCGGTACCACTGTGCAGTTGCGCAAGGCGGGGCGATCGTTTGTTGGATTCTGTCCATTCCATAGCAATACGCGTACACCGGCATTTACGGTCTATCCAGACACACAGAGTTATCACTGTTTTGGCTGTAAAGCATCGGGCACGGCGTTTGATTTTGTCATGCGCACACAAGGGCTCGAGTTCCGCGAGGCGCTCGAGTTTTTGGCGCAACGTGCTGGGGTTGAACTTGCACCGCGGACACAACAAGATGAGGAGCGCGATTATCAACGCGAGCGCCTCGTCGAGGTCAACACCGCGGCAGCCCGACTTTTTCAGCATATGCTACTCAAATCACCACGTGGTGCCGATGCCCGCGAATATGTAGCCAAGCGACTCATTAATGAGTGGGCGCTCGAGAGCTTTCAGTTGGGCTATAGCCCCGACGAACGCACTCGGTTGTTCGAATATTTGACGCTCAAGCTCGATTTTACGCCAGACGAGGTAGTGGCAGCGGGGCTGGCAATTCAACGCGATGACGGCAGTTATTATGATCGATTCCGCGGGCGCGTCATCTTCCCGATTCGAAATATCAAGGGTCAAATCATTGCTTTTGGTGGGCGAGCCATGGGCGATGCACAACCCAAGTACTTGAATTCGCCCCAGACCTTATTGTTCGACAAAAGTAGTGTGCTGTATGGGCTCGATATGGCGCGCGAGGCAATCCGGCAACACGACTCCATTGTGATTGTAGAGGGTTATGTTGATGTAATTGCGTTACATCAACACGGGCATCGCAACGTCGTGGCTCCGTTAGGCACGGCATTGACGGCTGAGCATGTACAAATCATCAAAAAGCTGACTAAAAACATCTACCTAGCTCTTGACGCAGACAGTGCGGGTATCCGCGCCACCCTCAAAGGACTGCAGACACTCCATGATAATCTTGATGCACGGCTTGTACCGATGCCTACGCCGAACGGCGTGTTGGCATGGAGTCATAACATCGATGCGCAGATTCGCATCATCGAGTTACCTGAGGGGCAAGATCCCGATGAATTGCTTGCCCAAGATGAGGCACTCTGGCCACAGTTAGTAGCCAATGCCTTGCCGGCCATGGATTTTTATATGCAAGTGCTGACACGTGACTTGAATCTTGATGAGTTAGCCGATAAACGCACAGCACTTGATCGCCTTGCACCATTGATTAGTCAGTTGAGCAATCAACTCGAACAAACCCATTATGTACAGCAGTTGGCGCATTTGCTCAAGATTGACGAGACGTTGTTACGCCGCGAGTTGCGACATGTCACAAACACGTTGCAGACACAGCGCAACCCACGGGTTGCCCCACAGCGAGCAACACCATCGCCCGCGGTGTCACCGACATCGCCAACCACATCGAACCGGAGCCAACTTGGACAACGTACACGGACTGCAGCGGAGCATTTGTTAATGTACTTGTTGCAATCAGCTGCTATCCGTGAGGCCGTTGCACATAAATTGCAGCAGGACTTGATGGAGTTTGGCCAACTCAACGAGATTATCGATACCGATATTGAGTCGCTCTTTGTTGATGATGACGAGTTGCGTGGCATCTGGCGTACACGCGTACAGTTTGGCCACGAAGGTGATTTATTCGAGTGGTTCAGCACACTCAACGATCAGCTACGCCTGCGTGCTGAACATATTGGTCGGTCGGTGGTCCTCCCCAAAGAATACCTCGTAACAAGCGAAGCGCTAGAATGTGTTACAATCGTGCAACGAGATATTGCGAAACGCTGGAATCAACGACTCTCTCAGCAACTACACGATGGTACTGATGATGAGAGTGCACACCTGCTAGGGATCCTTGCAGATGTCCAACAATACTTGAACTATTTGCACACACCCAAACGCAGTTCAACATATGACGACCTCCACACACGTCATATGGGCTAGGGGGGCCTACTGTATGACCGGAAAAGCAATCCATACCACAGACCAAGATGATTTGACACCAAAGATTGTCACAGCCATGCATGCCATTGCTGATGATGATCTCCAACAATTCGAAGATCCACCCGAAGAACATGTGTTACACATAGACACGTTGCGTTGGTTACTCCCAGATACCATACGACAACTGCTTATGAGTAATGCTGATACCCCTCTGGACATACGCGAACAATTTGACATCACCCGACAACCTGACCTCGATCCCAGTAATATCCCTGCTCCTGAATACCAAAATGTCTACGAGACAGCACTCGATAATGAGCGCATGCATGATACGTCACTTGCGGAATCAAATGAAAGTGATGAAGAGAGCGACGACATCTCACCTGAGCTCCAAAGCATTAATTTTAATGATACGGTCCGTCTCTACTTACGCGAAATCGGTAATATTAAGCTTATTAGCTCACATCACGAACAACTGTATGCACGGGCAATCGAGGCTGAACGATACCTCAGTCGCTATATGTCAGCGGTTGAACACAAATTAACTGATACCAGTCAACTATCACAACATGACGGATTCGAATTAGTAGATACTGTATTACGCCACGACCCACCTTCACAAACACAATTTGCGATTCTTATCACACAACAAATGCTCGACGACTGTAAAAAAATCACAAAACTATCGTTTATCGATGGATTTGTAAGTGCACTACCTGCGTATCTACATGACGAGTGCATGACCAAGGAGCTCCTAAAGCGTTGGCGTACCCAAATCTTGCGCGGTCGCCAAGCGCGCGAGTACTTGACATCGGCAAACTTACGCTTAGTCGTGTCGGTAGCAAAACGCTACATCGGTCGCGGACTACAGTTACTTGACTTGATTCAAGAGGGCAACGTGGGATTAATCCGTGCAGTCGAAAAGTTCGACCACCGCCGTGGATTCAAGTTCTCAACGTATGCGACATGGTGGATTCGCCAGGCGATTACGCGTGCAATTGCCGATCAAGCACGTACCATCCGGATTCCCGTGCATATGGTCGAAACCATCAACAAGTTGATGCGCGAAACACGGCGACTCATTCAAGAGAAAGGCCGCGATCCAAATGACGAGGAGCTAGCCGAAGTGATGGGGTTGACGGTCGATCGCATTCGTGTGATTCGCAAAACCTCACTCGAGCCGATTTCGTTGGAAACTCCTGTAGGAATTGAAGAAGACAGCCATCTCGGCGATTTCATTGAGGATGTGAAGGCTCAAGCCCCTGCTGATGTGGCAACCAACCACTTACTCCGTGAGCAATTACAAGAGGTGCTGTCACGACTCAATGAACGTGAACGTCGTGTATTGCAGTTACGCTTTGGTCTTGAGGATGGACACAACTGGACACTCGAAGAGGTTGGGCGTGAGCTCAATGTCACTCGCGAACGCATTCGTCAAATCGAAGTAAAAGCGTTGCGCAAGCTACGCAGTAGTCGTTACTTACTCGACTACATGGAATAATTGCAATTATTCCGTAACCCTTCCTTAAATTTGCATAAATGTTGACTTCTATTCGGTGTGGTACAATGTTTTGTCAGAACCATACACATGAGGTCAGTAAGCGTGGCAGGATACGATTTCGATCAGTTCGATCATTACCAGATACTCAACGTGGGGCGAGGGGCCTCATTAAACGAAATAAAAAAGGCCTTCCGCCAGGAAATCGCTAGTTACCACCCAGACAGGTACATACGCGCCAACGAGGCAGAGCGTGACTACGCCCGAGCACGTAGTCAGCGAATTAACGAGGCATTTCGTGTCTTGCGTGACTCAAAGCTCCGCGAAAACTACGACAATACGATGCAACCGGGTCGGATTACTAGCAGATACCAGCGTACTGGTCGAAATGGTGAGCCAATCCCCACCACCCCACTGAATCCGCGGGACCATCAATCTGAGCTTTATAAGACAGCCGTCGAACATATTGAAGCTGGGCGACTGCTCCAAGCAGTTGCTGTATTACGTCGACTACAACAAATCAATCCATTTTACAAAGATGTTGCGACATTGCTGACCAGTACCGAACTCAGCATAAACGCGCGTCAAATGACATTGCCGATGGAGAGTATCCGGCGTTCAAGCTGGTTGACAGTGAGCATTGTGGCATTAGTCATTGCACTGATTGGTGTTGGGTGGTTACTCAGTGAACGACTTGAAATTACGGGATCGAATTTGGCGCCAACTCTGACACCAACGTCTATCGTCGAAACCACCGCAACAGCGATTATCACGCGTACACCACGCGCAACCTATACACCAACTCCCGCATTACCAACTGCAACACCTGATCCAAGTGTATTCATCGATGATAACTTCTCCACGGCAAATTGGGCCGAGGCTACTGGTGAGACCTGGCGCACAAGTTACGAAGGCAAGCGTTACCGGATACGTGCAGATCAATTTGGCGATGCAGCCTGGAGTTACCGTCCGCTCCCCGAGGCCAATGTACGGATTGTTGCAGATGTGCAAATTGTGCAAGGCAAAGCAGGCATCGTCGTGCGCTACCGCGACGACACAGACTTCACTGCAGTATTATTAGCACCTGCTTCTCAAGAATTTATCATTGTTCAACGTCAAGGTGATTCACTCGTAGAACTGGCACGCGGCACCCACCTTGCGATCCAGTCGAGCAGTGAACTCGACAATCTGATAGATGTGCGCGTAGTTGGAAGCGAACTCACATTGTCAGTGAACGGCAGCCTTGTCACGGGCCTTGAGATTGCCACCATGGCTGAGAGTGCCCGATTCGGGATGATTGCCGTACCAGATATGACCGGTGCGGATGCGTACTTCAGTCGATTTACTGCACGAATCCCCTAGGGCTTCGCCGAATCGGTACCAACCAACACAATGATATCCGCACTACTGCGAATACTTGTCGGTGGTAAACCGATTACAACACGCCCAGGCACAAGCTGGGCGATTTGGGCGGCTTGTTGCGGATGACCAGTCACATCATAAATTATGGTCTCGCCTTGTGGTTCACCCACAAAATCTGTGGGTGCATCTACCAAAAATCCATTGCTCGTTAATTCTTCAGAGATTCGGCTGGCAATACCGGCCACACGCGCTGCGTTAAACACCTGAATGCGCGCCGTTGGCTCGCGTGTTTCTAGCCCTGCCACTGTACGCACATAGTCGATTACACTGCGTTGTGTCTGATTGAAAGCCACACGTACTTGATTAAACATATCTTCACTGATAGTCGGTTGGACGTTAACAGCACCACCCGAATAATCGACCCAAGCGGTAACAACCTGTTGGACACCAGCGCTATCCCACAGTAAGTCACTACCCAATGTTTGGTAATTGGGCACAGTTTGTGGCGAGAGTTGGTATGCAACAACTGCATTCAAATCGAGCCGTACGGCACTCCAGACCATCGTCGCAAAAATCGACGGATCCGCGAATGGTATCGTCGTTTTGACGGTGCCACCAAGCACTTGAGGCGCATCAAAGAACAATTGTCCCCAGCCAATGACACCTCGTGTTTGCAATTCGGACAAGACAGCATACACAACCTGGAGTTGACGCAGGTTGCGGCCAAAATCATTATCGGCATGGCGTGTGCGTGCATAAATCAGCGCACGTTCTCCATTCAAGCGCTGTGGACCAGGCACAAATTCGATGCGCATCGTGCCATAATCATCAGTGGGGTATGCTTCATCCACGATACGCTTAGGCACATCAACGGTTATTCCCCCAAGTGCATCGATCAAATTTGCAAATCCTGCAAAGTTCACTTGCGTAATATAATCGACAGGGACGCCGTTGACCGATAGTTGGGCAAATACATCAACCGTCTCGGCAGCCAATGCCATGCCCGACTCTTGTTGCGTCACATCACCTTCAAACAAATCTTGGGCGCGTTGATAGCCATGTGCATAGGCAGCGTTGATTTTGCTTGGGCCACGACCACGAATCTCAACGCGCGTATCACGCGGTATCGAAAGCAATGACACACTCCCTAGTTGGGGATTAACGCGAATCAACATCAATGTGTCGCTTCGGACACCAGCTTGCGCATCGTCTGCACGTTCATCAACGCCCACAATCAGCATCGTATATGGTACAAAAGCATCAGGCGTAGTATGTGCAGGGCGAGCATCGGTTACACCGATAGACTGAACTATGGCATTTACTTGATAGACAACCAACAATGCGGGTAAGACAACAAACAGGAGAATCCACACCAACCGCCATGAACGTGGCCGACCACCCGTTGGCGCAGTCATCACACGAATCCGACTTGTTCGTGGCAAAATAATAGTAGAACCCGGTGTTACTCCATCACGGAGTCGCGGTTGTCGCGAATTACCATCCATGATGCCCTCCAAACACACACATCGAATCATGTGATATAAGCATACCATAGCAGAATTACCCCACATGGCAACACACTACCGAGTATACTGTTGGTGTTATTTTGCCATTACACCAACGAATACATAGGTACTAACCGGCATGCCACGACATCATACAGTACGAATCAATACACCACATCAAAAAGAGATACCGCCCTATCTTCGTACGCCTGCTGACGTTCATTACAGCACAGCATGGCGTATGCTTGTAGCGATAGGCGGGATGATCGGCTTACGTTGGATACAACAACGGCGTTGGGGACGATTGTTGCTTGGCGCAGCTGTAGGTTACCAACTTTGGCGGTATGCGCATCATCATGAGCCGAGTCAGCCGGAAATGCGGCATGTTCGCATAGCTGATCGCCGTATCCCACCAGGGTTTGACGGTTTTCGCATTGGGCAAATCAGCGATATTCACCTCGGGCAACCATATAGTCATGACAATCTACGGTGGGCGATTGCCCAAATGCAACACCACCAGCCTGATATGATTGTCTTGACTGGCGACATGGTCAATGACCGCGAATCCATCGGCGCACTCCCCCATTATCTCCGTCAGTTGCGAGCCCCATATGGCGTGTATGCCATCCCCGGCAATCATGATTATGTCGAAGACATCAATGACGTCCGCCATGCGCTCACATTTGCCGGCATACCCTTAATGTGCAATCAAGGATTTGTGGTACACCTGCATGGTGATGCGTTATACGTAGCTGGGGTCGATGACATTTGGCACGGGCAAATGCGTCTTGATAAAGCCATGACCTCAAATACCACACAGCTACCAACGCTTTTATTAGCACATTCGCCTGACACAGTATATGAGGCGCTTGATTACCCAAATATCGTATTACAATTATCTGGGCACGTACACGGTGGCCATTTACGATTACCTGTGATTGGCCCACTCGCTCGCCCGCGATATGGGCGGCATTTTACGCATGGAACATACCATGTCGAGCATGTGTGGCTCCATGTATCGTTAGGCCTCAGTGGGAGACAATTACGCCTCGGCAATATCCCTGAAGTGGGAATTATCACATTAGCGCATCACCAAGGAGGTGATTAGATGCTCCGCAAACCAGTTGATGGCTGGGTCGTATTCGGCGACATCATTGCACTCATTACGTTTGCTGCAATTGGTCGTCAAAGTCACAATGAAGCAAATCCAATCGAAGCCATCATTGCAACTGCGACACCGTTTATCGTTGGGTGGTTCCTTGTGGCATGGCCAAGTGGTGTACTGACACCACAACCCCTGCCACGCTGGATCTTGCGCACCATTCTGTTTAATGTGGCAGGATGCAGTCTTGGGTTGGTGGTTCGCAGTATTTGGCTACAACGCGAGATTCCGCTCAGTTTTGCAGTCGTAAGTTTTCTAGCCACAGCATCATTGTTGGTTATTGTACGTCTCGTTCAGTATCGACGCATAGCCAAGGAGATTGTGGCATGAGTAATACAGTTATCACCCTGATTCGACACGGCGAATCATACGCCAACATTAATCAGATTGTTGAATCATATAGTTGCCAAGGATTAACCGAAAAAGGCATCGCACAAGCCCACGCACTGGCCACGCGCATCCAAAACGAAGGAATGCAGTTTGATGCCTATTATGCGAGTACACTCAAACGCGCGCGCATGACTGCCGAGATTTTGGCACCGGCAATCGGGTTGCCGATTCAGTGGGAGGATGACTTGCATGAATTACGGGTCGGCGAGGTCGATGGCATGAGTTATCACGAGGTATCGCAGCGCTACCCGACATTTGATAGAGCTATTTATGATGTACATACCAAGGTTGCCCCAGGGGGAGAAAGTTGGAATGAGTTTGCCGTACGCTGCGCTAGTGTGTTAAACGCCATTGCCACAGCAAACACAGGCAAGCATGTTGCGGTGGTCTGTCATGGTGGGGTCATTGAGTGTTCATTCTTATGGGCACTTGACCTTAATGCAGGCGTGCGTAGACGCGTCTCGTTCCCAGCGCGCAATACTGCCATGACGGTATGGCACGAACGCATGAGTAGTTATGATGGTCGATTAGAATGGCAGTTAGTTAAACACAACGATGCGATGCATGTAGTTTAACAACCTGCGTAGAGCGTTGTCTCAATGTCGTGACAGCGCTTTGCGTTCATAATTTACATACTTTATAAAAATATGAACACACAACGCAAAAAATCAGGTAAAAGGTACGTTAGACAACCAGAATGAATCACATCAATCACATGGATAGTGTATAATTGTGCGTAGATTATTTTGAGCTAGATGTGATATGACAGCAAAAATTTCAACCACACCTGCAGTCAAGTCAATCAGCCTAACCTGGGAACACGCGGTATACATCATCATCTTGGTGCTGAGTGTCATCACACGCCTGTGGGCGGTCGGCGAGCGCGCATTACACCACGATGAGACACTACACGCTGAATATTCGTTTTCCCTTTTTGCTGGTTATGGCTTTGTACATGACCCATTGCTTCATGGTCCGTTTTTGTACATCATGGGTGCGTTTTCGTATTTTTTGTTTGGTGATAGTGATGCCACTGCACGCTTATCACCCGCTTTGTTTAGCATTGCACTTGGTATGACGCCTTTTTTGTTGCGAAACGAGATAGGCCGTACTGGTGCAATCTTTGCGAGCATCGTCATGCTCTTCTCGCCGGTGTTCCTCTATATTGGACGATTTTTTCGACATGATATCTATGCGGTGTTGTTCGAGGTACTGGTTCTTATCTCGCTGATTCGCTATGCACGACGACGCGACCCTCGCTGGTTGATTCTCGGTGCAGTCACATTTAGTTTGATGTTGACGACGCTCGAGACCGCCTACTTGTATCTCGCGATTTTCTTACCCGTAATCGTAGTGGTTTTCTTTTGGCAGGTCTGGAAGCCGGGGATCATCATTGCCGGACTCATCGGCGCCGTAATTGTCTCGGCAGCATTTATTTTGCCGGGCAAACCTATGCCACCGATGAACCCCACAGAGAACATCACTGGAGGTCGCGAGAACGGCAACTTCCAATGCCCACGTTCGCCACTCGAGCTTTACATTGACAATCCGTTGCGTACGGCTGAACCTGGGCCGATTTTTGGACTGGGTCCACTTGAAACCGCCGACAATGCGTATGCGCTGTGTGTGCGGCATCAAGCCGATAACGACTGGGTAGCCTATCTCTTCAAAGTATGGCTGTTTTTCCGCCATCCTGCGATTTTTGCGGGGATGATTATCTCGATCATCGGTGCTGCTACATTATGGTTCCTAGTGTGGAAGCAAAAAGTTATCGATGGGCTCACCCGATGGGATTTGGCCATGAAGAGCCCTACACCCATCATTCGCGCATTTGCCAGTCTTGGCAAAGACTACCGTGTCATCAAGGCATTAGGGCTTGCATTCATTCCCTATGCATTATTCTTTAGCTCCTTCTTCTCGAATCCAGTCGGTATCATCAGTGGCACAACTGGTTCATTGTTGTACTGGTTGGCCCAACACGACGTCAAACGTGGCGGACAGCCCGATCACTACTACGCCGTGATTCTGGCGATTTATCAGCCACTCGTGGTAATTGCGGCCATTGCGAGCGCCATCGTCGTACTCAAACGTGCGTTTGATGTGCTACGGCGTAGCGAGATGCCGAGTGTAAATTTGGCGACCGGCATGCTCTTTACCTGGTGGTCCGTAGGAGCGTTCTTTATCTTCTCATGGGCTGGTGAGAAGATGCCTTGGCTGACAATTCATCCACTCACGCCCCTGACATTTTTAGCGGCATGGGGGATGGGACAACTCATCGATGGCTGGATAGCCGAATATCGGCGACTCGGCCGCCCCATCAAAAGTGTCCTGACCGTTGCCGGTCTAGGCGCAATACTTGCAGTCATCGCCACAATTATGATGGCGCTCGCGCTGAGTCCAACACACAGCTATGGATGGCTCGCGCCGTGGATTCCCGTCGTGTTCATCGTGTTAGTGGCATTTTTGGCGTTATCGCACATCAAAAGTCTCGGCACCATCTGGAGCTTGGGCATGCTCGTATTTGTACTAAGCGGCGTGCTGGCGCTCCACGAAATGCGGAGCTCCTGGCGTATCAACTATATCGCTGGCGAAGTACCAGTTGAGATGTTGGTCTACACACAAACAACCCCAGATGCCGTTCGGGTAGTCCGTGATTTGACTGAGGCTTCAATGCGACGCCATGGTGATATGAGCATGCCGATTTGGCACGACAACGAGACCATCTGGGATTGGTACATGCGGCGCTTCACCAACGGCCTAGAACAACCACCGGGTGAACCAGCTGCACCTGATGATCGCATCATGGCAATCGTAGTGCTTGACGAAAACCTGCGGGCTGTCGATGAGAGTACCTTGCCCGGATTCTTGATTCAGAAATATCCGTTACGCTGGTGGTTCCCCGAAGACCAGATGTACCGATTACCCGACACCTGGATGACTGACATTGTCGGATTTGATGCACCATTGCTAATGCGTGTAATTCGTACTCCATTCGACGAATCAACTGCCGTTGCGACATGGCGCTACTTGCTCTATCGTGACACGCAGTATCCTCTTGGATCATCGGACTTTTATGTAGCCATTCGACCTGAAATTGCGCCGTTCATGACCCTTGGTCTCGGTGCGCGCTGATTATGGGAGCAAGTATGCCTGAGCATCCTTCATCATTGACTCATGGAGCAGACGAGCACGCGTCTGAACATCCGTCATCGCTCGAACGTGGCACTGAGGCTACGACACCTGAACGAGCTCCACGCCTCGACCGCACCATCGAGTTCGCACAAATTAGTTGGGAACACGTGGCGTTTGCAGTAGTCGTGCTTATTAGCTTTTTGGCGCATATTGCGCATCTTGGTACCATGGCCATGCACCACGATGAATCCATTCATGCGTGGTTATCATGGCGCTACTTCACGGGTGATGGTTCATTCACCTGTGCTAGTGGGCGTACGGCTCAAAGTTACTGTTATGACCCGGTCTATCACGGGCCATCGCTGTATGTCTTTACCCTTGTCTCTTATTTCTTGTTTGGCGATGGTGAGTGGCAAGCACGCTTGCCACAAGCACTTGCCGGCATCGGCATGACCATCTCAATGTGGTGGTTACGGCCGTACTTTGGCACGCGTGGCACCATCTTGTTAGCCTTGGCAGTAACCTTGGCCCCCAATTTGTTGTACTTCACACGGTTTGCCCGTCACGATGGTCTAATGGTCTTGTGGACCGTATGGGGTGTCATCGGCTTTTTGCGCTATCTCGACAGCCGCGAACGCAAATGGTTGTGGTTAATGGCAACCGGCATTGGTCTAGCAATTACCACTCACGAGCTCTACTACATCCTCGGTTTCTTGTTCTTCTGGTTTATTGCATTACGCTGGGCCTTTGAGAACCTGCAGAAGCAGCTTGTCTACCTCGTTCAGTTCGCCATGATTGCCGTGTCACTGGTCATCGAGGCCTTGATTTTGACTGGCACCTGGGAGGGCAACATCACTCCATCGCTCAATGCCGGTGGCGTTGCTGTAGTCCTGATGTTCATGGCATTGATTAGCCTCATCCTGCTCCAACTCTGGCCAGATGAGCCGATTATCACACCAATTGTACAGGACTTTATCGGCGAGAAGCGCCGTGATTTGTATGTCTCATTGGGCATCGTCACCGGCATCTTCATGGTGCTGTACGGCAACTTCTTTGTTGACCCAATCGGGATGATTGATGGGCTCTACCAAGGTCTCTCATACTGGCTTGGATCACAGCAGACATTCGCTCGTGGCGATCAACCGTGGTACTACTATCTCCTGACGATGGGGCTCCACGAACCGCTGGCACTATTCACCAGCATTGCAGTTACCATTGTCCTTGCAACCAAGGCAATCGCCAACTATCGATTAGATCGTAGTGGCGATACTACCGCACGCACCGTGGTTCCCATACATGTGTTGTTCATGGCATATTGGTTTGTCGGCGCGCTTGTCTTCTTCTCATGGGCCGGCGAGAAGATGCCTTGGCTGACATCGCATATCTCACTCCCAGCAACGATATTAACCGTGTGGGCAGTCATAACTATTGCCCGCGCCATCACCACACCAATCACCCAGCAAACGATGTTAATCCCTGGTGCGACAGCATTGGGAATTATGTCAATTGCAGTGGCAGGTGTGCAGCTGAGTGGCTACGACACCATCCAAGGTGTATTCCCGTTGGTTGTCGCTATCGGCTTTTTGTATGCAGTGTACTATCTTAGTACGAAGATTGGACAAATTGATACATTACGCTTGTCATTGTTGACCATCGTCGTACTGATGGGGGCATACAGCGTACGAGCCAGCTGGTTAGCGAACTTCGATGCGCCTGATAACGCCCGCGATCCGATTGTGTACACGCAGACATCGCCAGATGTGCCACGGATTGTCCGGGATGTGCAAGAGTTAGCAATCAACCAAACTCGCAATAATCGTGGTGGCTCAGATATTACTGGCGGTCACTCAATGCCTATCATCATGGACGTTGGAGGACCAGATGGGGAGGGCAGTTTAGCCTGGCCATTCCAATGGTACTTCCGCCATATGCAACGACTTGAGAACCGTGATAACACCTTTTTCGAAAACTCCACGCCTGATTCGTTCTTGGTCAACACCACCAATGGTGAGCAGGAATACGCGCCCGTCGTTATGGCCTACGGCAATCATATCAATGAGAACGCTCGCTCATCCCTTGATGCAAACTATGTCAAGTTGTATGACGGCTATCTGAACTGGTGGTTCCCTGAAGGTGACAAGTGTAATCCGACTGGCAGTGGCTATAAGCGCTTCTACTACAGTAGCTTGAGTGCACGCAAAGCGCTGATTGACTGCCCAAGCTTGGATGAGACCCAGCTACCATCGCTCTTAGCCCCGGTCACCTGGCCACTCGACACGAGCCACTGGTCAGAGACCTGGCGCTACTTGATGTACCGCGAACTCCCTGATTCCTTGTCAGTTGGTGGTCGTGAGTTACAGGTATGGGTCCGACGCGACTTGGCGGGCGGTGGCACAACGGGTGAGACCACTGTAGCCGTACCAAGCTACAAGATTGTGGCCGACCGTGCCATCACCTTCGACGACGGGAGTGCCCCACGTGGTATTGCCATCGCTCGTGACGGATCAATGGTCGTCAGTGATCCAAATGCCCACAACATTCGTCTGCTCAACCCAGACGGCAGTCTCAAGCTTATAATCGGCGAACGTGGCAATGGAGAGAACCAGTTCAACGAGCCACGTGGCGTGGCAATTGGCCCTGACGGCGAGATTTTTGTGGCCGACACTTGGAACGCACGTATCGTCAAGCTCAGCCCCGAGGGTGAATGGATCAAGAGCTGGGGAGCGGGCACACAAGACTTCGGCGAGGGTCGAGTCGCCAGCGTGACTGACGGCACCTTAGCCGGCAATCAGGCCGTGCAGATGGGCTTCTTCGGTCCACGTGGTGTGGCAGTCAGCAATGATGGCTTTGTGTATATCGCCGATACCGGCAACAAGCGCATCGTGGTCACCGACCTTGAGGGCACGTACATTACCCAGTGGGGTGAGTTCGGCAGCCAACCTGGCCAGTTCAACGAGCCAATCGGTGTGGCCGTCGATGTCGATGGAACCGTCGTCGTCGGCGACACTTGGAATGGCCGCGTACAAGTATTTGCCAGCTCGGGTGACAATGACGGATCAGTCAATCCTATGCCCATCCAAACTATCCGCATTCGCGGGTGGCAAGCCCAGACCTACGATGATCCATACGTAGCCATCTTGAACGGGCGCATCGTTGCCTCGATTCCCACACGCAACCAAGCCAACCTGAGTGGTATCGACGGACTAGAGATCTTGCGCTGGGGCGGCATCGGTAGCGACAATGCCTCCTTCAACAACCCGAGTGGTGTAGCGTTCGACAGCGAGGGTCGCGTCTACGTGATTGACCGTGGTAACGTCCGCGTGCTTGGATTTACGCTGCCATAAACACACCTAATTCTTCGCGATATAATCACCGCCGTCTCTTTTGAGACGGCGGTGATTATGTTATGTCCCAACCAACAACTGTCGCAGACTGTCACACACCTTGGCATGCAGCTCAGGCGTGAGTTGCTCGTAGCGCAGCTGCTCAAGATAATCGTAGACATCCTCGAGCAAGCGACGCTCTTGATAGAAGCGTATGAGATGTGGGTCTGGTACCACACCCGGACGGATCTGCTGATACGTCGCCAACATCTCCGGCCAGGCCGCATCATCCACCCAAAACATGAAGTCATGCTCGACCGGGGCCAGTTTAAGTCCCTCAAAATCAAGCAGATACGTCTGATCGCCGTTGACAATTACGTTGTAGCCGTGAATGTCCGTATGGCACAACACCAGCTCCGGCGGGTGGCGCCGCAGAAGATAACCAGCCTGCACAAAGCGCACCAGCATGGCTTGGAGCATCTGTCGATGGGGCGTTAATTCCGCACGTACATCTGCATCAAACAACTCCCACTCACCCTCGAGCATCTGGGCTAGTGGCCGTGACCACGGCGCACCAAAGTCCTCGATGACAGTATGCGCCGGCAATGGAACTTGCGTCGTCAACCCATGCATCAACGCCACCGTCGTCACGAGATGAGTACGTTGTGTCGGCGTCAAAGGGCTCTCTCGTAGTGTACGCCCGACGATATAATCAAACATCACAGCTACGTAACGCCCACCGTAATCCACCATGTACTGCCCATCAAACGTCTGATACGGCGCCGTAATCCGCCCAGTTATCGCCGAATGATGTTGCAACCAGTGCGTTACCGGCAAATGAAAGTCGGCATCGGCGAGCACCCGCTGCGTAATCGCACGCTGGCGGTCATAGCACTTGAGCCAACCGATTTGCGTGGCCGTCTCAATCAAAAAGACCTCAGCCACATAGCCGCCGATTTGCGGCGTAACCCGCAGGGTCTCACCCCAACCATAACGCGGCGCAATACTCCGCACAAAATCATCTCGCCCGGTATTCATCATGGCCGTCGCATCTATATCACACATGGGGTAAATCCGACCGACTGCCAGAAGGCAACTGCCGGGCTGTTCCACGCAAATGACTCGACCTCGAGTGGCACATGTGTGAGTTCGTCACACAACGCCACAAACGCTGCCCGGCCATACCCACATCGTCGATACGACGCCGCGATATACATTTGGCGCAGGTAGACTGGCGTACGTCCTATATCGACCAAGATATAGCCGATCGCTTGTTGCTCGGGCTGAATTATCCAGGCGTGGTACGTCGTCGCAAGCAACCCCGTCATACGCTCGGCGAGTTGCTCAATCGTCATCGGGTTATCTGAGCCTTCATCACGAATCAACTGCCAATTCATCTGGGCCAGCTGTGACACATCATCATGCGTAGCACGGCGGAGCATTAGCGCACCTCTTTAGTATGATCATGACCCGTATGCTCATTGTAGCATCGGCGGTGATGATTGCCTGTGTAGTTGCGCATGGCATGCGTCCGTTTCATTTTTTGTGCAAAAAAGAAAAACCTGCTGGGCCACATACGCACATACCGCACGCACATATACCAGCAGGTAAAATAAATGGTTACTTGCGGAGCACCGTAACGCTCTCAACATGGGCCGTCTGTGGGAAGCAGTCGATACACGTGATCGCATCAATCCGGTACCCTTGCTCAACCAACTGCGCTACGTCACGGGCCAATGTACCAGGATGACACGAAACATAGACAATCGTCATCGGAGCAATCCGCACTAATTCACCAATCACGGCTGGATGCACTCCGCGCCGTGGCGGATCAAGCACAACCGCCTCAGCATCGCCAATATTGCGCAACGCTTTCTCAACTGGCGCAGTACGCCAATCAATGTTGCCAATGTCGTTCTGCCAGGCGTTCTGCTGACCAGCCTCAACCGACGGCGCATATTCCTCGATGGCAGTCACGTGATTGGCGATTTGGGCCACTGGCAAGGTAAACGTGCCGGCACCACAGTAGGCATCAACCACATGCGCACTACTGACATCGCCAAGCCCATCCATCACCGCATCGCACAACGCGCGGGCGGCACCGAGCGACACCTGAAAGAATGTCGTTGCGCCGAGATCGAGTGCCACGCCGTAATGCAATTCACGCACGGTCCCCTCTCCCTCAACCACACCGTACGGCATCAACACACCGACGATTTGGGGCATTCGAGCAATCCATGCATCGCGGATTGTGATGGCGAGTCGATTAGGCAAATCTTTGATGGCGGCTACTACTTGGCCACTCGTCTCGCTGACACGCACCGATGCACTCCAATTTGTACGCGGCTCGGGGGGGTGGATAGCCAACACCTGACGCAACGTGGTCACCGCTTGTTGGAGCGTTGGATGGAGCAATGGGTCGTCAGCTACCTCGATTACGTGGGCGCTACCCTCGGCACGATAGCCAAGATAGTGGCCGTAGCCATGCAAGCGTGCGTTGTTGCGATAATGCCACGATGCTGACCCAATCGCCGTCTTGATAGTCGGCACATCGGTCAGCTTGCCTAGATGGGTCAGTTGTTCGAACAAAATCTGCCGCTTAAATTCGAGTTGCGCTACCGGATCGATGTGTTGCCACTCCATGTGGGGCGCACCGGGTGTCCGTGCGGCTACGCGCAACGGCGACGGCTGAATAACCTCCGTCACCGAGGCTTTGAGGAAACTCTTTTGGACATCAGTAATCACCACCCGCACCTGCTCATCAGGCAAGGCACCACTCACAAAACAGGCAATGCCATCAAGCCGGGCAACTGCGTCGCCACCTTGGGCCATGGCATGTGGCGTCAATATATGTGCATCACCACGATTATGAATCATTGTTCTCACCCATCCCATCGTACCGTAGCCGAGTATCATTCGAAAGTGCTACATAGACTCTCATTGTAGCAGGTTCATCACTTAGTCATGGAAATGGATGATGTCATTGTTTTTGCCAATCACCACCAACCTATCATCGGCTTGAATACGAAAGTTCGCACCCGGCGCCACCACAACATCTTCACCACGTTTCACTGCAATCACGCTGATTTTGTAGTCAGCACGCAAGTTTGCCTCGAGCAACGATCTACCAATAAATTTGCTCGGTGTCGGCACTTCAAACACGTTGTACTCTTTGGAGAGTTCGATATAATCGACAATCGTATTGCTAATCAAACTATTCGCAAGCCGAATTCCCATATCGCGCTCAGGGAAGATGACGCGGTCGACACCAATGCGCGTCAACACACGTCCATGTAGTTCACTTTTGGCCTTGCTGACAACCATCTTGATACCAAAGTCTTTGAGGATTTGTGAGATGATAATGCTCGACTCAATATCGGCCATGCCTACCACACCAACATCACATTCTTTGACGCCCAGTGCGGATAACACCTCTTCGTTGACTTCAGTGACTGTAACCGCTTGCGTCAAAATCCGCGACATAGCGGTAACACGAATCTCATCAATATCAATACCCAAGACTTGGTGACCTTGGCGTTCGAGTGTTTCGGCAACACTTGAACCAAATCGGCCAAGACCGATCACCACTGCCTGTTTAAACTGCATAACCAATACTCCTAACCAATCATTATTTTGTCCTCTGGGTAACGATATCCACTCGGCTGTGCATGATTCGACATAGCAAAGAACAACGTGAGCGGGCCAACACGCCCTGCAAACATGGTGATGATAACCATCAGTTTACCAATCGGCGATAAATCACTCGTAATACCGAGACTTAAACCGACCGTTGCAAAAGCCGAGACCGACTCAAACAACAACGGCAAAAAATCTATTGACTCAGTCAACGTTAATACAAAGGTACTGATAATGACCATCGTTACCGAAAGCATGATTAACACAAACGACTTTATCACAAAATCGCTGGTAATTGTACGCTTGAACACCATAATCTCGCTTCGGCCACGAATAAGCTGATACACCAGCAGAACAGCCACCGCCGTGGTCGTCGTTTTGATACCACCTCCAGTTGATCCCGGTGATGCCCCGACAAACATCAGGAACATCATGAGATATACAGTACCATCGCCGAGCACGGTTAAATCAACGCTGTTGAAACCAGCAGTACGCACTGTTGCGCCTTGAAAGAAACTATTCAACCATTGCATAGCAAACGGCATACCCTGTGCAGCAAACCGCTGATGTTCGAGGAGCCAGATGATAATCGTCGCACTGACCAGCAACACGCCACTTGTCATGAGCACGAGTTTGGTGTGGAGCGACATAGAGACAAATTGCCCACGGGTCTCAATCATATTCAATATCACGATATAACCCAAACCACCAACCAGGAACAGTAGTGCAATCGTGATTTGCACGATACCATTCGCTTGGAACCCCACCATGCTATTCCCAAATAAATCAAATCCAGCATTATTGAATGCTGATACTGCATGAAAAAATCCAAAATACAGTGCCGTACCACCATCCATGAATGGCATAAATTCGACTGCCAAGATTAGTCCACCAACTAGCTCAATCGCTAATGTTGCAATCACAATAGCAATCACAAGTCGCACGATGCCATCAATCGAGTGTTGATTTAAAGCCTCTTTGAGGAGCAAGCGATCGCGAATCGTGATGCGTCGCCCCAGTAATACAGCCATCATCGATGCAATCGTCATAAATCCGATGCCGCCAATCTGCACAAGTACCAACAACACCGTCTGCCCAAAGCGCGACAAGTCAGTCTGTGGCGTGACGACCGCCAACCCCGTCACACATACTGCTGACGCCGACATAAACAAGGCGTCAAGAAACACAAGTCCTTGCTGATTCGTGGTGGCATACGGCAACATCAACAACACAGCACCGATTATAGTTAAAACCGCAAATCCACCCACTAACCACTGTGCAGGGGAGATTGCCTTGCCGATATGCATGTCACTCATGGATCACACTTTTGTACTTGCACATATGATTATCCAATCATAATCCGGTCTTCAGGATACCGGAAGCCAGGTTTTGTCAATGCACGCTGTGACAACGCAAAGAAAAACGTAAGTGGTCCGACGCGCCCTGCAAACATCGTTAATGAGACTATAAATTTCCCGGCATCAGTCAACTCTGCAGTAATTCCCATACTCAAGCCGACCGTCGCAAAGGCTGAGACCGATTCAAATAACAACACCAAGAACTCGGCTTGTTCTGTCAGGGTTAGTAAAAACGTACTCAACATGACAGTTGTCACCGCGAGCATTATCAGCACAAACGACTTAATCACAAAATCAGTGCTAATCGTACGATAAAAGACCGTCACCTCACTCCGACCACGAATCACGTGATAGACCAGCAGTGCTGCGACTGCCACCGTCGTCGTCTTGATACCACCAGCGGTTGATCCCGGTGACCCACCGATAAACATCATCAAAATCACAAAATAAATGGTTGCATTACTCAATACCGTTAAATCAAGTGTCGTAAATCCCCCTGAACGCGCAGTTGCCCCCAAAAAGAAGCTATTGAGGATACGCGTATGCCACTCGAGATGCGCCATACCCGATTTACTAAATTCAATCAGCGCAATCAGCACCATCGATAACACAAGCAAGATAATACTTGTCACAACGACCAATTTGGAATGCAACGATAATTTATGAAAAGAAAAGCGCGTTTGGCCAAAATTGAGCAGGACAATGTAACCAAATCCCCCCAAAATATAGAGCAGTGCAATCGTAAGCTGAATCAAATAATGATCCTGAAAATGAATCAGACTATTGCCAAACAAGTCAAACCCACCATTATTAAATGCCGAAATCGAATGAAAAATGCCGTAATAGATAGCATCAGTCCATGGCATGTATGGCAAAAACTCAATCGCCAACAGCACCGCCCCAACTGCTTCAATGCCCAATGCAACGACGACAATACCGATTGATAATCGCACAATGCCATTTAACGAGTTCTGATTGAGTGCTTCTTTGAGCAACAAACGTTCTTTAATCGATATCCGCTTACCAAGCAAAATGGCCATCATCGTCGCCACTGTCATGAAGCCAATCCCGCCGACTTGCAACAGCACTAACAAGACCACATGCCCAAACTCAGTCATACCAGCACCGACATCCACGACGACCAATCCTGTCACACACACCGCCGATGTCGCCATGAACAGTGCATCGATAAATGACAAGCCTTGACCGTCTGGGGTTGCGATGGGCAACATCAACAAAAGTGTCCCCAGCATGATAACGCTAATAAAGCCAACAACGAGAATTTGTGCCGGCGAAATCGCCCGTCCTACATACATGACACCTACCTTGTGTCTGACAATATATCAAGCGTACCACACACGTCTAGTGAAATCTACTGGCGCCATAACCTACGCCGCACGCTCATCATCAACATTACCACCTCAACATAGCACGTCAGCATATGCGCAAGTGGCACCGCAAACAACCCCCAACCACTACCAAACCAGCGCAGCAAGACCCATTTTGAGCTCAATTGCACCATATTAGTCAAAAGCGGCGTGTGCGTGTTTTGCATGGCATTGAGCATACGCGACAACAACTCGGTCATGACATATGCCGGTAGCCCAACAATATACCACTGCAATACGGCAAATGTGCGATCACCTGCTGCCGCATCAAACGCTCCGCGCTCCAGCACGAGCGCAATCCCCCAACGCCCTACAAGCACCATGACAATCACAACTGGGATAGCTAACGCCACAGCGGTCACAAGCGTCCGTACAAACAATCGACGGGCTGCATTGATATCTTGTTGGGCAATCGCCTGTGCTAAATGCGGGAAGACTGCTTGCCCAATTGCTGATCCAATCAACCGCGCCGGCATATCGGCCAGCAACCAGCCACTATAAATGGCCGCTACCGTTGTCACACCAACCTGCGCCGCAAACGAGGTATCGATAATGCTCCCTGCATAATTCACGGTCACCGATAGCGCAGTCGGTAACGCCAGCCACAACACTCGGCGCAGTTGTGGCAAATGTGGTTGCCAATCCCAGGCAACCCGCCAGTCTAGTCGACGCACACCAATCCAAACAAATACCAGTTTAGCAACTGCTGCCAACACCAATCCCGTCGCCGGCCCATAGATACTCACCTCTGGCCAGCGCTGTGCTACCCAGATGCCGGCAATAATCGTTGGATTATGCATCACGTAGGCGACTGCAATCAAACTAAAGCGTTTGTGTGCGGTTAACGCAGAGCTCAAGATGCTGCCGACTGCTAACAACAACGGTTGCACAAATAATAACCGACTCACATAAATCGTCAGCCGTTGTGTCTCAGCATCAATTCCCGGCAACAAAATCGTCACCACAAACCATTCGGTTATGACGATGCCAATGAGTGACAATACGGCCACTGTGACACCCACAATCGTGAGCACCACATTCATCAACTGTTGTTGCGCTGTCGGCTCACGCTCAGCCAACAGTAGAGGCACGAGTGCCGCCGTAAACGCCCCACCCGCCACAAACGTAATAAACGTCTCGGGCAGCCGAGCGGCGGCATAATACGCGGCGGCCTCGGCACCATCGCCGAACGTCGCCCCCAACATGGTTTGGCGCACAATTCCCAAGATTGCCGAGCATGCAAATGCGACGGCCATCACGACCGCCGCATCGGCTACCCCATATTGACGCATTATCCACGCATTACGCATCACCAACTACCCACGAATAATCGCCAACACCTCGTCACGGCGCGCCGCCATTGTGGCCGCATCCATGGCCTCGAGATTGAGACGAATCAGCGGCTCGGTGTTCGAGGTACGCACATTAAAGTGCCAGTCGCTGTAGATAACCGAGAGGCCGTCACGCGTTTCAATCTTTGCATCACCAAAACGCGCCTTAAGCGCTTCGAGCACCTTAGCCGAGTCGGCCACGCGCGAGTTAATCTCGCCCGAAATAAAGTACTTGGCCTCGATCGGCGCCAACAAGGCCGACAACGTGGTCTGTTCACGAGCCAACATTTCGACGGTCAACAACGACGGCAACAACCCTGAGTCGGCAAAGAAGAAATCTTTGAAGTAGTAGTGCCCCGTCACCTCGCCACCAAACAAGGCATCCTCATCAGCCATACGCCGCTTGATGAACGCATGCCCAACTCGTTCCTCGAGTGCCTTCCCACCTGCGGCCGCTACCAACTGTGGCACTGCCCACGATGCGCGCACGTCATACACAATCTTGGCATTGGGGGTACGCTTGAGCAGGTAGCGCGCCATAATTGCAGTAAAAAAGTCACCGGCCACAAAGCGACCTTTGTCATCAATTGCAAAGAAGCGATCGCCATCACCATCAAAGGCAAACCCGGCCGCTGCTTTTTCGCTAACCACACGCTGCTCGAGCTCAGCGCGATTCTCTGGTTGCAACGGATCAAGCCCATGATTCGGTAACGAGCCATCGGGATTGAGATAGAGCCCAACAAAATTAACTGGGAGCTTCTTATACACACGCTCCAAAATCGGTCCCACCGTGCCGTTACCAGTATCGGCTACAACCGTCATTGGACCAGCAGACGCAATCACGTCGAGGTCAATCAAACCAAGCATGTGCTCGATGAACTGCTCCGACAAATCAATGCTCCGACGTGAGCCCTTGCGACTGGGTGTAGCATAGGCATCGTTTTGCACGATGGTACGCAAATCGCTGATACCCTCGCTACCACTCAACAGATACGGCATCTTGCGCACCATCTTGAAGCCGTTGTATTCCTTGGGGTTATGCGAGGCCGTCACCATCATACCTGGCAAGCCGAGTTGTGCACAGGCAAAATAAAACTGATCGGTGCTGACGAGGCCAATCTCAATAATATCAGCGCCCTGATCCATCAGACCACGGGTGACCGCATCAAAGATACTCGGGCCAGAGAGGCGCATGTCATGACCAACAATGACTTGCGAGGCATTCAGATACGTTGCAAAAGCACGACCAATGGCGTAGGCGCCATCTTCGTTGAGTTCGGTGGGATAAATACCGCGGATATCATAGGCTTTGAAGATGCCAGGGTTGATTTGCATAGATGTCCCTTTCAAAACAGCATCACGTACAGCACATTATACCGCCAACGCTAGGCAATTTGACAGTCACTCACAAAACCGCTATCATTCCCTCATCGTTCTTACAGGGATACACGCACACCATGGTAGTAATTGTTAATAAGCAAGTTAAGCGCGCAAAGAAGCCGGACCACAGGTCTGGTTAAGCTTGCTTGTCGTCAAGTAGACCAAGCCCGCTTCACCAGACAGGTGAAGCGGGCTTTCTGTATAGTTGCAAGGATGATGCAATGGAAGCGTTGTGGCGGGGCATTGGAATGGGATTCATGATTGCGGTACCGGTCGGCCCAATTGGTCTTCTGTGTATTCGGCGCACCCTTGTGCACGGCTGGCGTGCCGGCTTTGCCTCTGGATTAGGAGCTGCCACAGCCGACACGTTGTACGGCTTTTTGGCCGCCGCTGGATTGACTTTTTTGACAATACTCCATCGCCCTGCCGCCATGCTTGGCGGCTTTTTGTTGCTTTACATGGCCTGGCAAACGGCAACTAGCCTCCCCACCCACCAAGCCAATGTGCGTCACAGCAACATGTATCTCTCAACGTTGGCGCTGACCATCACCAATCCGATGACAATTATCGTCTTCCTCGGCATGTTCGCTGGATTGAGTGGGGTCAATGCGCTGAACACGATTTCTGCCATTCTGCTTGTCATCGGCGTCGGGCTTGGCTCAACTATCTGGTGGCTACTGCTAGCTCATATCACAGCACACTTGGGGCGCGATATCAGCCCTAACGGCATGCGCTGGATTAATCGTATCTCGGGTATTCTCATCGGCGCATTCGGCGTCGCAGCAATATGGAGTGCAATTGTATGAGCAAGCAGACTCGTCAGCATCATGTCGAAACCCAGGCCGTGCATATGGGCAATCAGGTTGATCCTGCCACTGGCGCGGTGGTCCCCCCCATTGTGCTTTCGACGACCTTTGAGCGCCAAGGTGATGGTACATTCCCACATGGCTATATCTACACCCGCAGCCAAAACCCCAACCGCCAAGCACTAGAAGAGTCGTTGGCAGCGCTCGAGGGTGGCGCTCGTGCAATGGCATTTGGCTCAGGCCAAGCCGCTACCAATGCCGTGTTCCAGTCCCTCAAAGCGGGTGACCACGTGATTGTCCCCAACGAGGCCTACTTCGGCACCCCCAAATTAGTCCGTGAAATTTACAGTCAGCTCGGCATCAATGCGAGTTATGTCGATATGACTAATCTGGCCGCAATCCAGGCAGCAGTGACCCCCAACACCAAAGTCATCTGGCTAGAGACTCCCTCAAATCCACTGCTCTCGATTACCGACATCGCTGCCGTCAGCGAGATTGCCCATCGTGCCGGCGCTTTAGCCGTAATCGACAACACCTGGGCCTCGCCATTGATGCAACAACCACTGGCTCTCGGCGCCGATATCGTAATGCATGCCACCACCAAGTACATCAGCGGCCACACCGATGCCCTCGGCGGTGCCTTGATTTTTGCGCGCGACGATGAGTTCACGGCCCGCGTCAACATGGTGCAAACACTCGGAGGAGCCGTACCATCGCCGTTTGATTGTTGGCTGATTATGCGCGGTATCCGCACATTACCATTGCGCGTGCGGCAGCAGACCAGCAATGCCCAGCGCGTCGCAGAGTTTTTGGCAGATCATCCAGTAGTCGAAACGGTCTTCTACCCGGGTCTGGTTAGTCATCCTGGCCACGCCTTGGCAGTCCAACAGATGCGCGGCGGGTTTGGTGGCATGTTGTCGTTCAATGTGCGTGGCGGTGCCGACGAGGCAATGCAAGTGGCAGCCAATCTACAGCTCTTTACGCGCGCCACCAGTTTGGGCGGCATCGAGAGTTTGATTGAGCACCGGGCCTCAATTGAGGGCCCAACCAGCACCACACCACAAAACTTGTTGCGCGTCTCAATTGGTATTGAACACGTCGACGATCTGATTACCGACCTGCGCCACGGGTTGAGTGCAATTCAGTAAGGGTTCATGCGCACACAATGCGCTTACCAGATAGATACAAGAAAGGATGATTGACATGGCACACGTTGCAGTATGCCCAGAGTGTGAGGCCGATATCCAGTTCAAGGCCGATACGGTTGAAGGTGAGATTGTGGTATGCCCAGATTGCGCCGCCGAGCTCGAGGTAACATCGGTTAATCCGCCAGCCGTTGAGTTGGCACCTGATGTCGGTGAGGACTGGGGCGAGTAGATCACAAAGCCAACTAAAGGAGGATGCTTTCATATGCGCATCGGAGTACTTTGTTCACGCATTCGTGTTGAAGAGAAGTTGATTTTTGCAGAGTTGGATGCCCGCGGCATAGAGTATGTGCGTCTCAACGACGACGAGTTGATATTTGACCTCAATGCCGGCCATTACCCCTACGACGTGGTTTTGGAGCGCTCAATCCACCACTCACGCGCACTGTATGCGTTACACGCCCTCAACGATGCGGGCATCCCCACGGTCAATACAGCCCACGTCGCCCGCATTTGTGGCGACAAATTCCTCACCACCCAAGCACTGATTCAGCACAAGGTGCCCACGCCACGCACGCGCATGGCCTTCACCCCTGAATCAGCGATCGAGGCGATTGAAGAGCTCGGCTACCCGGTCGTGCTCAAACCAGCCATCGGCTCATGGGGGCGCCTCATCGCTAAGGTCAACGACCGTGAGGCAGCTGAGGCTGTCCTCGAACACAAAGAGATTTTGGGATCGTACCATCACTCAATCTTCTACATCCAAGAGTACGTCAAAAAGCCTAACATGCGCGACATTCGGGCGTTTGTCATCGGTGACGAGTGCATTGGTGCAATCTACCGCACCAGCCCTCATTGGATTACTAATACCGCTCGCGGTGGTGAGGCAAGTGTCTGCCCTATTACTCCCGATTTAGCCGAAATTTGTGTCAATGCGGCACATGCGGTCGGTGGTGGCGTGGTGGCAATTGACTTGCTCGAGGACAGCGATGGTCAGTTACTTGTCAACGAAGTCAACTACACCATGGAGTTCCGTAATAGCATTACTCCAACTGGCGTGAATATCCCTGGCCGCATCGTCGAATACACCATCGAGGTCGCCCAGGGTAAGCGGAGTGGTGTATGACGCACAAACGACCATGGCGCGTACTCGGCCGACGCACCATCCACCACAGTAACTGGGTCAGTCTTCATCAAGACGACGTCCAACTCCCTGATGGTAGTATCATCGAAGGTCACCACGTGGTCGATTATCCTCGCCCGGCAGTGGGAGTCGTGCCAGTCCGCGCTGATGGGGCCATCCTGCTGGTTGAGCACTATCGCTTCATCGTCGATCGTGTCAACTGGGAGATTCCAGCTGGGCGCGTTGACGAAGGAGAGGATCACGCCACCGCCGCCACCCGTGAACTCTATGAGGAGAGCGGCGCCGTGGCCGACAGCTACACCTATCTTGGTTGCTACCACCCGGCCAACGGCAGTAGCAACCAGACGTTCTACGTACATGTAGCACACAATGTGCGCCAAGTTGCTGAAATCAGCGACACCAACGAGATTATGTCGGCACGTTGGTTCACACACGCCGAACTATGGCAGATGCTCGCCGACAACGAGATTCGCGATGGATTGACGTTGACTGCCGTATTATGGGCCGATGCATACCGACGCAATCTGTTCCCCTCACGGAGGAACCCAGCATGATACGTGTCTCGATTGTCGGTGCCAGCGGCTATGTCGGCGGCGAGCTGTTACGCTTGTTGTTACGACACCCGCATGTCACCATCCACCAAGTCACATCTGAACGCCTCGTCGGCAAACCGATCACTACCTCACACCCACACCTCCGTGGGGTCACTGATTTGTCCTACACCAGCCAAAGTCAACTCGAGGCCTGTGACCTGCTAATCTTGGCGTTACCCCACGGCTCTGCCGCCAAAAAGATTGACCACTACGCCAGTTTGGCGCCCCGCATCATCGACTGCTCGGCTGACTTTCGGTTGCGCAATCCAGCCGAGTACACGCGCTGGTACGACGAAGAACACCCCAACCCAACCTGGCTCGAGCGCTTTGTCTATGGTTTACCCGAACTCAACCGCGAGGCTATCAGTCAAGCCAATTACGTCAGTGGCGTCGGTTGTAACGCCACCGCTACCAATTTAGCCCTGATGCCGCTAGCCAAAGCTGGACTCATCAGTGCCAACGACGTCGTCATCAGCGAGGTCAAAGTCGGCTCGTCCGAGGGTGGCGCCCAAGGCAACGACGGATCACATCACCCTGAGCGTAGTGGTGTTGTGCGCTCGTTTGCACCAACCGGGCACCGACATACCGCTGAGGTGATTCAAGCGACTGGATTAACCAACGTACATCTCAGTATTACCAGCGTTGAGTTGGTGCGTGGTGCTGTTGCCACAGTCCATTGCTTACCGAATCAGAAAGTCGATGAAAAAACCCTGTGGCGCGCCTATCGCGCCTGTTATCGTGGTGAGCCGTTTGTACGAATCATACGTGAGCGTAGTGGGTTCCACCGTCTGCCCGAGCCCAAACTACTCAGTGGGACTAATCTCGCCGATGTCGGTTTTGCTATTGACGAGCAGACAGGTCGTATCGTCAGCATCTGTGCCATCGATAATTTGATGAAAGGGGCTGCCGGCACCGCCGTGCAATGCCTCAACCTGATGTGCGGCTACGCCGAAACTACCGCACTCGATATGATTGGACTCCACCCGGTGTAAGCACTATCCTCATCTGCTGTGAAGGGATTGTATGAAGTCGACCACTTGGGCCATCGCCGGCATGATTTTGGCCTGCATTCTCTGGGGGAGCTCACACGCTATCGCCAAGGCTGCCCTCGACACGGTTCCACCATTTTTGCTCGGCGCTTTACGCATCAGCATCACCGTGCCCGTCTTGAGCCTCATCTTTTTGCTGACCAAACGTCAGCCAGTCGCGCAACCCGATCGCTGGCCCATGGCTCGGCTAAGCATGATTGGCGTCGTAGCTAGCTTTGTGTTCGGCTATAGCGGCATCAACTTGACGTTGTCGTCTGATGCATCGCTGCTGATTATCGGCGAGGTTATCTTCACTGCTGTCCTAGCCTACTTCTTGCTCCATGAGCGCATCGAGCGCAACCGCTTGATCGGCATCATTGTCGGGGCTGTGGGTGCCATCGTTTTAATTGGAGGAACAGCCGGTGCAAATACCGAGTCAGCGCCTAATCGCCTGCTCGGCAATTTGCTCTTTCTCACATGTCTCGCTTGTGAGTCATACTATACCGTGCGCGGTGGTGTGTTCCTCAAGCGCAACGATTCGATCAGCATGATGCTCATCGTCAACGGTGCCAGTATGATTGTCTGGGTGCCTATCATCATTTGGTACGTGATGAGTGGACAGTTCCCTGCATTCGACAATGCCACATTGCTTAGTACGCTCTATCTTGCCTTAGTACCGTCAGTGCTCTGCTACTTTTTGTGGTTCAATGCCGTTCAACATGTCGGCGCGACCGTCGCCGCCGTAGCATTGCTCTTTCAACCAGTGGTTGGGGCTCTGCTAGGCATTACGCTCCTCGATGACCCAGTTACATTGCCATTTATCATCGGAGGCGTGCTGATTATCGGTGCTTTGGTGATTACGAGTCTACCGCAAAAACAAGCCGTTGTAGCCGTTGTGCCGGAGGTATAGACGATGAGCCGTGCTGTTGCACTCCTCCTGCTGGCTATTGCAAATATCATCTGGGGCTCATCCCACGCCGTCGGCAAGGTGGCGACTGAGTTGTTCGACCCGTTGCTCCTCGCTGGATTACGCGTGGTCGTCGCCACCGTCATCTTTTGGGGCTTGCGCATCGGCGGCATCGCACCAGCCGAGCAACTCCCCAACATGCAGCGATTCCAACTTGCCGCCCTCGGATTAATTGCCGTGGCCGCTGCCCAAATGCTCGATTACAGCGGTTTGGCGCTGACCACCGCAACCGATTCATCGTTGATGATTATCGGTGAGGTGATTTTTACGGCGGTGCTAGCGGTCATCATTGCCAAAGAACACCTCGGCTGGCAACGCAGTATAGGGTTGGCCATCGGCATTGTCGGTGTCGTCATTTTAACGCTCGGCGGAGCACCAAACAGCGAGTATGCCCCAAATCGTGCGCTCGGCAATACACTGGTGCTCGCGGCCTTGTTTTGTGAATCACTGTTCACAGTGATTGGCGCAAGCTTAGCCCAACGTTACCACCCAATGACCGTGATGCGCTGGACCTACACCGGCAGTCTGGTGATTTGGCTACCGCTCATCCTCTACACGGTGGTCAGTGGCACCTTCCCCAGCGTCGGCTGGGATGCTTGGTTGGCCGTGGCATATGTGGCCATCTTCACCTCGGTAGTTAGTTATTTGCTGTGGTTTTGGGTATTGCGCAGTGCCGGATCAAGCCTCGGCGCGATATCACTCTTCATTCAGCCAGTCGTCGGTTCACTCATCGGGCTCCTCATTCTCCAAGAGGGCACAAGCCCAGGATTATATGTTGGCGCCGTTTTGATTTTTGTGGCACTCGGCTTGGCCACTATTCAACGTAGCCCATCTACCCAAGGAGCAACCACATGATTGTCGTCAAAGTTGGTGGCGGGCTCGATGTCGATTACGCAGCCCTGTGTGATGATATCGCTGCGCTCACCGCCCAAGGTCAACAGATTGTACTCGTCCACGGCGGATCAGGTGAGACCAACCGCGTAGCCGAGGCACTCGGCACACCGCCGCGCTTTGTCACAACAGCCTCAGGGCATGTCAGTCGCTACACCGATCAAGCAGCGATGGACGTGTTTATGATGATTTATGCCGGCAAAATCAACAAGCGCATTGTAGAGCATTTGCAACAGCGTGGTATCAACGCCTTCGGCTGTAGCGGGCTCGACGGCCAAATTCTGCGAGCGGAGCGCAAGGCTGTTTTGCGCATCGTCGAGAACGGCAAGCAACTCATCCTGCGCGACGACCGTACCGGCACCATCGATGGTGTCAATAACAAACTGCTCACGACGTTAATCGGCGCCGGCGTCATGCCTGTCATCGCCCCCATCGCCTGTAGTCATGCCGGCGAGGCACTCAACGTCGATGGCGATCGGGCTGCCGCCCAAATTGCCGTGGCGCTCAAGGCAGACACGTTGATGCTGTTGTCGAGCGTGCCGGGGCTGTTGCGGAACTTCCCCGACGAGAGTAGCCTGATTCGCACCATCCCACGCCACGAGGTCCAGAGTTACATGGACGTAGCTCAAGGACGCATGAAGAAGAAGGTCATGGGCGCAGGCGAGGCTCTCGAGGGCGGCGTCGGGCGCGTTATCATGGCTGATGCCCGTATCGCACAACCCATCAGTAACGCCCTCGCCGGAAACGGCACTATGATCGGCTAACGAGCTGATTGGGCTAACAGTTCAATCAACTGTACCTGTGTCAAGGTCCGCGCTTGGGCAAAGCCGCCCACAAATCGCGCCTGGTCGACGACGACCCGCACCAAGACAAAGTCGGCAAAACTAAAGCGCATCTCAGCCGTCGCAAAGCGCCGGAGATAGGCAGCCCGACAGGTCGCATAGCGCACATCATCGACAGCTACCGGCTGAGCATGACCATAGATAGTGATACGCGCCAGTGTCTGTACATCGTCCACCTCGGCGCTATCGGGCTCGGTAATTAACAGCGATACACGAGACTCGGCCAATAGCTGACGTGTATGTGCAGCAAGTGTGCTCAGGTGGAGCAACAAGGCCGAGCCATCGGGTTCAATTGCAAATGCCACCATGCCCACATGCGGCGCGCTATCAGCGGATACCGTGGCCAACGCAGCCTGGCGATGCTGACACAAATGCTGAATCACCGTTGCGTATTCTTGATTCGACATAGGACATACTCGTTTCTACCAGTGCGCAATATGCGCCACACACAAAAGGGAGGCTGGCACCATGAGTATAGCATCACCGTTCACCACCAACGCCGACATCATTGCTCACGAGGATGTGCGCACCAGCGGCACCTACAGCAAGCGTGGTCTGGCCATCGTGCGCGGCGCTGGTGCCACGCTATGGGATGCCGACGGTACACAGTACATCGACTGCGTCGGCGGCCAAGGATCGGCCAACTTGGGACATGGACACCCAGCCGTGGTCGCCGCCATCCAAGCCCAAGCGGCGACGCTCCTCCACTGCCCCGAAATCTTCCACAACGACCAGCGTGCTGCATATCTTGACGAGCTCGGCGCCGCCTTACCAGCTGGCATGGGTCGCTTGTTTTTGTGTAATTCAGGCACCGAGGCAGTCGAGGCCGCAATCAAATTCGCCCGGCTGCACACCGGTCGCTCCAACATTGTGGCAGCCATGCGCGGGTTCCATGGGCGCACAATGGGCGCACTCTCGGCCACCTATGAGCCAAAATACCGTGAGCCGTTTGCGCCGCTTATCCCCGGCGTAACTCACGTGCCATTTAACAAAATCGCAGCCCTCGAGGCAGCGGTCAACGACCAAACAGCGGCGGTGTTGCTCGAGCCTGTCCAAGGCGAGGGGGGCGTCCGCCCAGCCGACCCCGGCTACCTCAAGGCCGCCGAGGAGATTTGCTGTCGCCATGGGGCACTACTCCTTATCGACGAGGTCCAAACAGGCTTTGGCCGCACCGGATCACTCTTTGCCTGCACGCAAGACGACATCACACCTGCCGTTTTAATTCTCGCCAAATCGATCGCTGGTGGTATCCCCATGGGGGCTATCGCCATCCACGAATCGCTCGGAGGATTTACCCCAGCCAGTCACGGCTCGACGTTCGGAGGTAATCCGCTGGCCTGCGCCGCTGCTCGGGCCACCCTCAAGGCTATACTAGACGACGACTTGCCGGCGCAGGCAGCCCGCAAGGGTGCCTACATCATGGAGCAACTCGCCGCCCGTAATCTCAGCAAAGTCCGCGAGATTCGTGGACGAGGCTTATTGATCGGTATCGAGCTCAAAGAGCGCGTCCAACCCACCCTTGTAGCATTGATGGCACGCGGCGTCTTAGCCCTACCCGCTGGGCCCAACGTACTGCGCCTGTTGCCGCCACTGGTCATCAGCGATGCCGAGATCGAGCAGGTCATCACTATCGTCTCAGAGGTGCTGGCATGAGCGTCCACCCCGATATCGCCCTGCTCGAAGGTGCCGTCCGCATTGATAGTCCATCAACACACGAGTCGGCCGTGGCACACTATCTGGTAACAGCCATGCATCAACGTGGGATAAACAGTTATGTCGACCGGGTTGGCAACGCCGTTGGTCAGATCGGCAGTCACGGCCCCGAGATTGTCCTGCTCGGTCACATCGACACTGCCCCCGGTCATGTCCCGGTCGCAATCCGTGACGGCAAGTTGTATGGCCGTGGCAGTGTCGATGCCAAAGGCCCGTTTGTGGCATTCATCTGTGCAGCAACTGCCTTGGCAAAACAGGATAATTTGCCGTTTCGCCTGACGCTGATTGGCGCCGTTGAGGAGGAATATGCCACCTCGCGTGGTGCCCATTATGCCGCTCAACAGTATCATCCTGCTGCCTGCATCATCGGTGAGCCAAGTGGGTGGGATCGGGTCACACTCGGCTACAAAGGACGAGTACTCCTCGACATCACCACACGTCAAGGCAGTGCCCACAGCGCCGGCCCCGAGCAATCGGCCCCCGAGCGTTGCATGGACGTCTGGCAGGCGATACAGCACTATTGTGCCACTTACAACGCCGACAAATCACGCTTGTTCGACCAGTACTTACCATCACTGCGCCACATCGCCTCGGGGAGTGATGGGCTTCATGACTGGGCCAATGCTGTAGTCGGGATCAGATTACCACCACAACACGACCCGTCTGTCATCATCCATGATATCGGCCAGCTCAGCGATGCACACACTACGCTGCTGTTCCGTGACGTCTCACCAGCATGGCAATCACCACGAAGCGATGCAGCCGCCAATGCATTTGTTCAAGGGATTCGCGCCAATGGCGGTCAACCCGGCTACCTCCTCAAAACCGGTACCGCCGATATGAATGTGGTTGGTCCAGTCTGGCGCTGCCCAATTATCGCCTATGGGCCAGGCGACTCAACGCTCGATCATACCCCACACGAGCACATTGATTTAGCCGAGTTCATGCAGTCAATTCAGGTATTAACGCACGCCCTGCCGATCTTGGCACAACGCCTATCTGCATAATGCAATGACGATCGACTATTGATGTGTGGGCCACAGTTGTAGGGAGCTTTCCTTACTGCTTTTGGTCCACACATATCTCCCAAAACACATGAATATATATGCGTGAACACTAACTCACCCTATACAACCCAAAAACAAACCCAATCTAATCACTTTTCACTTACTCACTTTTCACTTACTCACTTTTCACTTACTCACTTTTCACTTACTCACTTTTCA